>CAVYPI010000013.1:0-25902 GCA_963770125.1 uncultured Actinomycetota bacterium
CGTGCTGCTGACCTCGAATGCCACCCGGGAGTTGTCCGAGGCGCTCAAGCGCCGGCGCCTGTTCCTCGACATCGACTTTCCCGATCCCGACCTCGAGCGCCGCATCCGGCTGTCTCGCGTTCCGTAGTTGCCTGAACATCTGGCCCAGGCTCGTCAAGATCATCGGGGTGCTGCGCGGTATGCAGCTCAAGAGTTGCCGTTGGTGGCCGAGACCATCGACTGGGGCCGCACGGTGCTGGTGCTCGGTCGGACTATCGACGACGAGCTGATCGCGGCTACTTCGGCAGGAGGTCGAGCATCAGTCCTTCAACTCAGGCGCCGGCGGCGCTGAGCCGCCACTGATGGCGGTGGCGACTCGCCCGCCGCAGCTGCTGGCCGCGACGGATTCGCCGGTCACCTGGCCAGTTCGTCGAAGCGCTACACCGGCAGGGGATGTTGGTGGATCGTCGGCGTCATCGACGCCGGGCGGGTGATGTCCGCGTCGGCGTCGGTGACCGTGAGGCACTGCGGGAGGGTTCGCGTGCGCGTGCCCCGCGGCCCCGATCATCGCGACGTCTATGACGCGACGTTCGACCTGTTCTTCCCGGCGGCGCTGGGCGCCAAGACGGTCCTGCTCGACGAGGATGAAGCCGACGACGACCGGGTCTGCCGCCCGAGGACATCGAGGCGCTGCGCGCCGCATGGTCGACTGCTCACCGACAACGCCGATCTGGCCGACATGGACGAGCGGCGGCGGCGATGATCGCACAGATCGTCGAGGCCTACGGCCGCTACGATCCAGCCGCGGGCCGTCGTTCTCGTCGTATCAGGCGCTCAAGGCGATGAGCCTGACGATCTCGAGGCAGGCCGCTCGCCGGCCTGCTCGCGCCGTATGGCGACGAGCGAACGCCGACGCAGGAGGAGATCACCAAAGCGCTTGCCGCCGAACGTATCGCGCAGTGACGAAGATGGTCGAGGCGGAGACGAAGCGTCGCACCGCGAGCAGTTTGGCCGAGAGCACGTCCAGACGTACGGCGTTCCGCAGCCGCCGAAAACGTCGAATTCCTGCGCGCCTCAGGCGAACAGCTGGCCAGATGCGGCGCGTAGCCGTGCCGCTCGCCCGCACGCTGGCGACGCGACTCGCCGCACGGCGGCGGCGGTCCCGTGCCGGTGCGATCGATATGCGCAAAACGCTGCGCAAGTCGATGTCGACCGGCGGCGTGCCGATCGACGTGGTCCTGAAGAAGCCGTATCCGCCCGTCCCGAGCTGGTGGTGTTGTGCGACGTATCCGGTTCGGTGGCTGGCTTCAGCCATTTCACGCTGACGCTGGTGCACGCACTGCGCCAGCAGTTCTCCCGGGTGCGCGTCTTTGCCTTCATTGACACCACCGACGAGGTCGACCGAGCTGTTCGGACCCGATGCCGACCTGGCGGTCGCAGTGCAGCGCATCACCGGGAAGCGGGCGTCTACACCCGCGACGGCCACTCCGACTACGGCAACGCATTCGTGTCGTTCATCGACAAGTGGCCGAACGTGCTCTCGCCGCGCAGTCCGCTGATACTCGGCGACGGGCGCAACAACTACCGCAACCCGGAGATCGAGCTGCTCGCCGACATGGTCAACGCGAGTAGTCACGCACACTGGCTCAATCCCGAGCCCAAGCACCGTGGGGCAGGGGCGACTGGCGGTACCCCGCTACCAAGACGTCATCACCATGCATGAATGCCGGTCGGCGAAGCAGCTGGCCGCGGTCATCGACAAGCTGCTGCCGGTCTACGGCGCCCAACGGACGTTTGGGCGTAGAAGTGCGGAAGAATCCGCCAGAACGTCGATCTCGGCGCGCGAAGAGCGGCTGAAGCGCTCCCGTAAGCTGGCTGTTTGTGACTTCTCGACGGCGGCTGGGCGTGATGGGTGGGACGTTCGACCCCATCCACAACGGCCACCTGGTCGCCGCCAGCGAGGTTGCCGACCTGTTCGAGCTCGACGAGGTGGTGTTCGTCCCGACCGGCCAGCCCTGGCAGAAGCTCACCGCGAGGTCACCGCCGCCGAGGACCGCTACCTGATGACGGTCATCGCCACCGCCTCCAACCCGCGGTTCTCGGTCAGCCGGGTCGACATCGACCGCGGCGGCCCCACCTACACCAAGGACACGCTGCGCGATCTGCGCGGCGCTCAATCCCGACGCCGACCTGTACTTCATCACCGGCGCCGACGCGCTGGCCTCGATCCTGTCGTGGCAGAACTGGGAGGAGATGTTCTCGATCGCCAAGTTCGTCGGCGTCAGCCGCCCCGGCTACGAACTCGACGGCAAGCACATCGCCGCGGCCCTGCGGGAGCTGCCTGCCGACGCGCTGAGCCTCGTCGAGGTGCCCGCGCTGGCGATCTCGTCGACCGACTGCCGCAAGCGTGCCGAAGAAAACCGGCCGATCTGGTACCTGGTGCCCGACGGTGTCGTGCAATACGTGACCAAGCGCCAGCTCTACGCCGCCCAGCCGATCGTGCCGAAGGACGGGACCGGCGATGAGCCGCTTGCGCGAAGATCATCAGGATGACCGCGACCGACGAAGCCGTCCAGATGGCCACCGTCGCGGCGCGCGCGGCCGCGTCCAAGCTCGCCGAGGACGTCGTCGTCATCGACGTGTCCGGACAGCTCGTGATCACCGACTGCTTCGTCATCGCGTCGGCGTCCAACGAGCGCCAGGTCAACGCGATCGTCGACGAGGTCGAGGAGAAGATGCGCCTCGCCGGGTACAAGCCTGCCCGCCGCGAAGGCGCCCGCGAGGGTCGGTGGACGCTGCTCGACTACGTCGACATCGTGGTGCACATCCAGCACCAGGACGAGCGCGACTTCTACGCCCTGGACCGGTTGTGGCGCGACTGCCCCGTGGTGCCGGTGGATCTGGACGAGACGCCATGAGGGTGCGCCGACTGGTGATGCTGCGTCACGGGCAGACCGAGTACAACGCCGGCAACCGGATGCAGGGCCAGCTCGACACCGACCTGACCGACCTGGGCCGCGACCAGGCCGCCGCCGCCGCCGAGGTGCTGGCGAAACGGCAACCACTGGTCATCGTGTCGTCGGACCTGCGACGCGCGCTGGACACCGCGGTCGCGCTCGGTGAGCGGTCCGGGCTGCCGGTGCTCGTCGACACGCGGCTGCGCGAAACGCACCTCGGCGACTGGCAGGGGATGACCCATCTCGAGGTGGACGCCGCGGCCCCAGGCGCGCGGCTGGCGTGGCGGGACGACGCCCGGTGGGCGCCGCACGGTGGCGAGAGCCGGGTCGACGTCGCGGCACGCAGCATGCCGCTGGTGGCAGAGCTGGTCGCCGACCAGACCGAGTGGGGCGTCGACGAACCCGAGCGGCCGGTGGTCCTGGTGGCACACGGCGGGCTGATCGCGGCGCTGACCGCGGCGCTGCTGTCGCTGCCGGTCGACAACTGGCCGGTGCTGGGCGGCATGGGCAACGCCAGCTGGGTGCAGCTGTCCGGGTACTCGCAGCCCGGTGCTTCGCTGGGCGACATCCGCTGGCGACTCGACGTGTGGAACGCCTCGGCACAGGTCGCCAACGATGTCCTTTGACAGGCCAACGCTTCTCGTCTTCTGCGACTCGCTGTCCTACTACGGGCCCACCGGCGGGCTGCCCGCCGACGATCCGCGGATATGGCCGAATATCGTTGCCAACCAACTGGGTTGGGACGTCGAGCTGATCGGGCGGATCGGCTGGACCTGCCGCGACGTCTGGTGGGCCGCCACCCAGGATCCGCGGGCGTGGGCGGCGTTGCCCCGGGCCGGCGCGGTGATCTTCGCGACGGGCGGCATGGATTCGCTGCCGTCGCCGCTGCCGACCGCGTTGCGGGAACTGATCCGGTACGTCCGTCCGGCGTGGCTTCGGCGCTGGGTGCGCGACGGCTACGGCTGGGTACAGCCGCGGTTGTCGCCGATGTCGCGCGCCGCGCTGCCGCCGCACCTGTCCGCCGAGTACCTCGAAATGACGCGTGGGGCAATCGACTTCAATCGACCGGGAATCCCGATCGTCGCGTCGCTGCCGTCGGTGCACATCGCGGAGACGTACGGCAAGGCGCACCACGGCCGCGCCGGCACGGCGAAGGCCATCACCGAATGGGCCGAACAGCACGACGTCCCACTGGTCGACCTCAAGGCCGCGGTGGGCGAACATGTCATGAGCGGTCGGGGCAATCCCGACGGCATCCACTGGAACTTCGAGGCCCATCAGGCCGTCGCGGACCTGATGCTGAAGGCGCTCGCTGAAGCGGGTGTGCCGTGTCCGTAGCAGTGGTGACCGACTCGTCCTGTCGCCTGCAGCCAGATGAGTTGAAGCAGTGGGACATCCGCCAGGTTCCGCTTCATGTTCTCGTCGACGGTGTCGACCTGCGTGACGGTGTGGACGACGTGCCCTACGACGTTCACGACCGGCCGCGCGTCACGACCGCCGGTGCCACGCCGGCGGAGCTCGCCGAGACGTACCGGCAGACACTGAGCGACAGCGATGGTGACGGGGTGGTGGCTGTGCATCTTTCGGCGGCACTGTCCAGCACGTACAGCTCCGCCGTGGAGGCGGCTCGCGAGTTCGGCTCGGCGGTGCGGGTGGTCAACTCGCGCTCGGCTGCGATGGGTGTCGGGTTCGTCGCGCTGGCGGCGGCGCGTTCGGCGGCCTCGGGTGCTGATCTCGATGCCGTCGAGGTCGCGGCCCGCTCGGCGCAGTCGCGCGGGCATGTGTTCGTCGTGGTGCACCGGCTGGACAATCTGCGGCGCAGCGGCCGGATCCGCACTGCGGCGTCGTGGCTCGGCACCGCGCTGTCGCTCAAGCCGCTGCTGTGTCTCGACGTGGATGGCCGCCTGGTGCTCGACCAGCGGATCCGCACGGTCACGAAGGCGCACGCCGCGATGGTCGATCGGGTGGCCGAAGTCATCGGCGATCGCTGGGCGAACGTCGTCGTGCACCACGTCGACAACCATGACGCCGCGGACGAGATCGGCGCGGCATTGACGTCACGGCTACCGCAGATCGAATCGCTCACCGTGACCGACATGGGCCCTGTGCTGTCGATCCACGTCGGCAGCGGGGCGGTCGGCGTCGCCGTGCAGGTCGCGGACTGATGACACTGCGACTGTCGCCCTGCGGCAGCGGAACTTGCAGCGCTACGGCGCGCAAGCCGAGCAGATGCGTGCAATCTTCGACTCACCCAACGGTTGGACCGATACTCTCGATCGTTGTGCCCGCCCGGCAGATTCGGAGTGACGTTGGCTTCCACGATGGAGATGGCGCGCGACGAGCGCGAGGGGTTCGCTTCGTTCCTTGACGGGTTGACGCAAGTACAGTGGAACAGCCCGACACTGTGCGAGCTGTGGACGGTCCGAGAAGTCGCGATTCACACGGTCAGCTATGACGAGCTCAGCACTGCCGGTCTGGTCGGCCGTATCCTGAAGGGTCGGCTGAACACGGACCGCATCAACGCAATTGGAGTCGCCGACTACGCCGACCGGTCTCCCGAGCAGATCACCGTGCTGATTCGGGCGCACTCCCAACCCCATGGGCTGACCGGAGGTTTCGGGGGCAAGATCGCGCTCACCGACGGCATGATCCACCAGCAGGACATCCGCCGGTCGATCGGCATCCCGCGCACCATTGACCTCGAGAGGCTGCGCACGGTGCTGGATTTCGCGCGCTTTGCCCCGACCATTCGCGGTGCCTGGCGGGCGCGCGGCGTACGCCTTGTCGCCACGGACATGGATTGGGCGTACGGGAAGGGTCCCGAGGTTCGGGGGAGCGGTGAGGCGTTGTTGATGGCGATGGCCGGCCGCCGCGCCGCACTCGACGACCTCGACGGTCCGGGTAAAGCCAAACTCGCTCAACACATCTAGCGGACTTACATAGCCGCGCGGCCGGTGATCGGCGGCAGGTCGGCCAGCGTCACGATGCCTGGCGGGGCGGCGACGACCGCCGGCACGGCGTTGGTCACCGGCATCGCGGTGTAGATCATGCCCAGCCCCATGAACCCCGGCTCGGTCCAGTCCTTCGGCGGCAGGCAGTGCAGCACGGTGCGCATATTGGGCAGGCCGAAGACCTGGATGACGTGGCCGTGCTCCAGCGGTTTGGGCGGGGTGACGTGGTAGCCCATGATCCAGTTGAAGCCGACGCTGACGACATTGCGGTCGCCCACCCAGCCGCGGTGGTAGCCGTACACGCCTGCCACCGTGCCCTCCGGGATCTGCATGAAGCCAAGGTCGGAGTCGCCGGTCGCGGGGGTGAAGGTGACGTCGAACGTGATCTTGTCGAGCTTGGCGCCGATCGCGTCGGCCATCATCGCGGCCGATTCGGCGAAGACCTCGCTCTCGCGGCGCACGCTCTCGGCGAGCCCCGGGGTGCCGGGATCCTGCGAGAAGCCCATCGCGGTTTGGGTGCCCGCCGATTCGTAGGTCGAGCAGTCCACCGACTCGGTGATGCGGATCTCGTCAACCCGCTCGCACGATCCGCTCAGCACCATACCGACCAAATTGGTCATGCCGGGATGGGCGCCGCTGCCGAAGATCGTGGAATCGCCCTTCTCGCAAGCCTTCCGGATGCGTTCCAGGTCTTCCGGTGACTGTTTGCCGCCGGTGATCCACGCCGCGCTCGAGCACACGTTGACGCCGGATTCGAGCAGCCGGGTCAGCTCGTCGATGTTCGGCCAGAGCGGGTTGTAGCAACACGCATCCGGCTTCAGCGCGAGCAATGCATCGATGTCGTTGGTGGCCGTCACCCCGGTGGGCGCAGGCCACCCGGACAGCTCCGCGGCGTCGACGCCGACCTTGTCGTCGCCGTGGGCGTAGACACCGACGAGTTCCATGTCGCCGCGCCCGATGATGGCGTGCAGCGACCGCCGTCCGATGTTGCCCGTAGTCCACTGGATGACGCGAAGTGGACGGTCAGGGGGCGGTTTGGTCATGGCGTCTCCTCGGCGAATCTGCGGTGTGAAGTAGACACTATTGGAGATCTGTCCGAATTCCACCCTCCGATGATCGGAGTAGCGCAGATCGCCTGTCCATTCCACGATTGGCGGTGGGGCGGTGACGGTCGGTGCAAGAGCGTTCCGTACAGCAAGCGAGTACCCAAGTTCGCGCGCACGGCTCACCTGGCTCACCCTGGAGCAGGACGGAATGCTGTTCGTGTGGAATGACCCCGAGCACAACCCGCCGCCGGCGGAGGTGACGATTCCGCGGATCGAAGCGTTACCCGTGCTGGACGAACAGGGATTCAGTCCTAGCCGCCGACCGTCCGGCGCGGCGGCCGTAGAAGCTGCCGTCGCCGAGGGAGATTCCGCTGGCATACCCCCACGCAGCGAGACCCGAAATCGTGCGGCCTGCCGCGAACAGCCCAGGGATCGGCCCCGCTGACGTGCATCACCTCGGCATCCAGCGTGGTCACCAGCCCTCGAACTGCACGATGAGCGAGAGTGCGTGCACATCGTAGATCGGCTGTACGCCCAGGGAGTGGCTGTGTCGACCAACGGTTTCAAGAGCATGTAACCGGCGCTTGCCTCGCCTGCTCGCTTGTTGCTCATCTGGGGAATGTGTCCACGCGGGGCCGGCGTCGCAATCGTGTTGAACGGCTACGTGTCCTCCGCGCCGGTGAACATCAGGCCCTCGTCGGTGCCCGGTCCCATCGCCGCGTTCAGGAAGGCCGCCATGTTGTCGACGGAATCATCGAAGCCGCAGGCACGTTGGAGCCCGGTGCCGCCGCCGAGATAGATGAAGCCGCCCGCCAGCGCCCCCGCGCCACCCCAGCCGCCGGTGGCTCGAGGACCAGGACGTGGCACCGGTCGAGGCGGCCTCAATCGCGGCGGCAGCGCCCGCGATACCGTACCCGGCGATCACGACGTCGGCTTCGTAAGCCCAGTCCGGGATCTGATCAGCTGGCGTGGGATGCACGTCTGCGTTCATCGTCACGGTCGCATCGCCACCGGCAGCTCACCGGTCCACTGGTGGCCCCAGTAGCTATCGGCCGTGATTTCTTCTGCGGTGTAATGCTTTTCGTCAACTCGCATTCCGTCGGTGCCAAACTCGATGTCCCAGCCGCCGGGTGCGCGTACGTAGAACGACACCATCTTGTCGTTGGTGTGCCTGCCCAGCGTCGACGACAGCTGGAAGCCCTCCGCGTTCACCCGGTCCAGTGCCAGGCCGACCGCGTCGAGAGTGTCGACTTCCACCATCACGTGGATGAGCCCGGGAGCACCTTCGCGCATGGAGGGAAGGGCTGACGCGTCCGGCCCGGTCCCCTTGGCGAAGCCGAGGACGTCGAACGCGAAGGTGCGCCATCGGTCGACGTCGTTGGTCTGGACCGTGATGTAGCCGAGGCTCTTGATATCGCTCACTGTGGACGTTCCTCGGTTCAAATCAGATCATCGCCCGCAGCGGACCCTGGGGTTCGATGCCGAGCGAGCTGAGCGCGGAGGCGTGGAAGGTCGTGCCGGGCACATGGATCGCGTGGGCCAGTCCGGCGTGCGCGTCACGCCAGTACCGCTGCAACGGTTTATCCATCCTTAGTGCATTGCCCCCTGAGCGCGAGAAGATCTGGTCGACCGCCATCACTGCGCGCCACGCCGAACGCACCTGCGTGCGGCGGCCGGCAGCCCGGTCGGCGAATGACACCTCGTTGCCGGTATCCACGATGTCGTAGATCCGGTCGACGTTGGCGAGCAGTTCCTGCCGGGCGGCGTTGATGTCGGCGGCGGCCTCGCCGATGGCATACATCACGTACGGGTCGTCCTTGATTGCCGTTCCTGCGGCGCCGACGCGGTCCCGCTGATAGTCAAGGTAGGCAGCCAGTGCGCCCTCGGCGATCCCGATGACCGCCGACGTGATGCCCAGTGGGAACATCGTCGACCACGGCATCAGGTACAGCGTCTCGGTCATCCCGGCCTCGCGCTGGGCCGTGCCGTCCATCACCTCGGTGGCATTCATCGTCCGGTAGTCGGGCACGAACGCATCGCGAACGATGATGTCCTTCGAGCCGGTTCCCTTCAGGCCGACCACATTCCAGGAATCCTCGACGATCTGGTAATCCTTGCGAGGCAGGATCATGTGGAGCATCTGCGGTGGCATCAGAGGTTTGCCGTCCGCGTCACCGACCATGGCCCCCAAGAAAATCCACTCGCATGCGTCGGTCCCGGAGCTGAACTGCCATCGGCCGTTGAAGATGTAGCCGCCGTCAACCGGCTTGGCCACACCTTGTGGAGCGTAGGGGGAGGCCACCCAGGTGTCGGTGTCGGCGCCCCAGATCTCTTCCGGCACCCGCGGGTCGGCATACGCGAGCTGGTAGGGGTGCACGCCGACGACCCCGCAGATCCAGCCTGACGCGGGATCCAGCGATGCCACCGCCATAACGGTTTCCGCGAACTCCCGCGGGTGTACCTCGAACCCGTTGTACTGCTTGGGCTGTAGCAGCCTGATTGCGCCGACGGACTTGAGGTCCTTGACTGTCTCGTCGGGCAGCCGACCGAGCCGCTCCGCGTCGGCCGCCTGCTCGCGAAAGCGGTCGGCGATCGCCGTCACCCTGTCGAGAACCCGTTCGGCCATGATGTGTCCCTGTCTGTCGGCGCGAGGAGATGATGGGCCACGCCCGATGCCATCATGGCGCGCCGTCGCGATCAGTGGAACCGGAACCGCTGCCGCTAGCCGCGTCGCAGCAGGAAGCCCAGCACGGTGTCTTCGAACGCTTTCTTGGCTTCGATCATCGCCCAGTGCCCGCAGTTGGGGAACACGTGCAACTCGGCGTTGGGAATGGTGCGCATCGGGATCAACGCCATGTCGAGCGGGCTGACCCTGTCATCGCGCCCCCAGGTCAAGAGCGTCGGCACCTTCACCTTGTGCATCATCGCCCACGGCATCGGGGCATCCGATGCGCGCATCGCTGCCATCGTCTGTCCGAACGCCGCCTTGCCGTACATTCGCCGGGCGCTCTCCAGCGTGGCCGGGTCGGTGGCGAGTGCCCAACGCTCGTCGATCAGCTCATCGGTCACCAGCGCCGGGTCGTACACCATCGAATGCAGCCAGTCGACCAGCCGCTGACGAGTCGGGTTGCTGTGAATTCCTGCAGGAGCCTGATGCCTTCACTCGGGCCGGGCGTGAAGACGTTCGTACCGACTCCGCCGATGGTGACTAGGCGTCGAACCTTGGCCGGGTGGCGGATCGCATAGTTGATGCCGACACCGCCACCCATCGAATTGCCGATGATGTCAACGGAGTCGAGGCCCAGCGCCTCGACAAAGGTGAGCACGGCACCCTGCGCGGTCACCATCGGGTGACCACCGAAGTCGTCGCTCACGCCGAAACCAGGGAATTCCAAAATCAGGCAACGGAAATGCTCGGCGAATGTGCCGAGGATGCCGCGGAAGTTCCGCCAGCCCGTGACGCCGGGACCCGAGCCGTGCAAGAGCAGCAGGGGGAGGACCCTCGCCTGCCTCGTGATAGCGCAGGACACCCGCGTCGGTAGAAACCTCGCGAAGCGTGCCGTCGCAGGCCAATTCCTCTGCCATCACCGATCCCGTCGCTAACAAGTGGGTCATACTTCAGATTGGCATCGTGGCACACGGATTACAGCCGCAGTTCCGATCAGTGGGCGAGTCTTGCTGGCGTATTTGGGCTTCCACGACGAAGGGGCACCCCTTGTGGGGGTGCCCCTTGCGTTTTGGGCGATCTACTTGACGTCGACGTAGATCGTTTTGTCGGTGACGGTCGTTTCAAAGCTGTCACCGGGGGTACCGGAATCGGTCCGGCTGTAGGTTTGGCCGGGTCGCACGGCGACCACGGCGGCCTGATCCAACGGGGTCGAACCGATGCGGTTGACGATCACGTTGTAGCCGTCGGCCTGCAGCTGGTTGATGGTCTCCTGGGCATAACCCGGACCGGTAGGCGCGGCGCTCGCCGGTGCGGCCAGGCCAAGGACCGCGGCCGTTAGTCCGCCGGCAAGTACAGTTGCGAATCCGAACTTCTTCATGTTGGTGCCTTTTTGTCTTCGTCTTCTCTTGGTTTCGAGCCGTGGCGTAGGTGTCGCGGTTCGGACGCTGCAGCTGCCTGTTGAAACCGACAAGATCACCGCTTTAATTCCATTGGCAGAATTTGATCGTCGGTTGGCAGTATCAAATCTGTTGACGCGAGTGCGTGCCCGGGGCGACGCCACCGCGACTGACTGGCATGATCGTCCGATGGTGCTCAGCCCTACTGAATCGCTGACCGTCCACCGGCTGCCGGCAACCCCGTCGACCGTGCACTGGGGCTACTTCGACCCGCGACTGGAGCCGGTACTGATCGTCGCCTCGGCGGACCTGGTGGCGATCGAGGCCCTGACACACCACGCCGGCGACGCACCCGACCTCCTCATGGACGAGGACATCACCGACGTCTTCGACCGCGTCACCGACCGAGGTCCCGGCCCGCATCTGCTGACCGGCCTGATCGCCGTCGACGGTGCCCGTCCGGGAGACGTGCTGCAGGTCGACATTCTCGAGGCCACACCGCGGCTGCCGTACGGCTCCAACCTCGCGGCGCATTGGGGCTTTCTGTACGGCGAGATCCCCGTCGAACGTGTCACCATCTACGAACTCGACACCGGAGCCAGCCTCGGCCGGGCCCTGTTCGCGTACGACTGGACCGCGACGCCGCTGGCCAACCAGCCCGGCACGATCGTCGGCCCCGACATGGACGCCCGTCAGCCCGCGCTGCCCGGCGTCGTCGTGCCCTTGCGGCCGCACTTCGGCACCATGGGTGTTGCTCCGGCCGCGCCTGAGCGGGTGTCGTCGGTGCCGCCTGGCGACCACGGCGGCAATGTCGACAACTGGCGCATCGGCGCGGGCGGGACGATGTACTACCCGGTGCAGGTGCCCGGCGCGCTGCTCTCTGTGGGTGAGCCCCACGTGTCGCAAGGCGACGGCGAAGTAAGCGGCACCGCGCTTGAGTCATCACTGAATGGTCTGCTGCGCTTGACAATTCGCCGCGATCTTCCGTTCACCGTACCGGTGCTGGAGACCGCCACCGAACTGCTGGTGCATGGTTTCGGCGACACGCTTGACGAGGCGATGAAGGCCGCGGCGCTGCGCACACACGGCATTCTGCAGAGCTACCCTGGGCTTTCGCGTGCGGACGCCTACTCGTTCATGTCCGTCGCTGCCGACTTCACCGTCACGCAGGTCGTCGACCAGCGTCAGGGCGTGCACGGACGCATCGACAAACGCTGCTTTCCCCGCTGGACAGGGATACCGGCATGAACGACAACGCAATTCGCTCGTTCACCTTCACTCCTGCAGACGGCGTGCCGCCGGCCGTTGCGCCGTTCGCCCATGCCACCGCCGCCGGGCCCACGTTGTATGTGACGGGCCAGATGCCCACCGACGTCACCGGCGCGATCGTCGGCGATTATGTCGCGATCCAGACCGATCAGGTGATGCGCAACCTGCTGCGAGTCACCGAGTTGTGCGGCGGGGGACTGGCCGACGTCGTCTCGGTCCGTGCCTACCTGCTGAACTGGGACGACTACGGCGCCTTCAACGCCGCCTACGCGGCCTGGTTTCCCGACCGGCTGCCGTCGCGCACGTGTGTCGGTGTCACTGGCCTCGCGGTGGGCGCCCTCGTCGAGATCGATTGGGTGTGCTGGCGAAGCGGCGGCTGGGGGGCCACAATCGGGTCATGAGGTCCGCGGGGCCAAAGCACCGCCGCGGGTTGGTCCGTCGAGGAGGACACCATGACTATCCTCTCCACCCTCACCGCGGCCGGCGTCGCCGGGATTGGCGTGATCTGGCTAGCGCTGCAGAACATCCGGGTCGTCAAGCAGTTCGAACGGGGCGTCGTGTTCCGGTTCGGGCGCGTCCAGAGCGGCGTTCGCCAACCCGGGCTCACGATGCTGGTCCCACTCGCCGATCGCCTGCAGAAGGTGAACATGCAGATCATCACGTTGCCGGTGCCCGGCCAGGACGGCATCACCCGTGACAACGTGACCGTGCGCGTCGACGCGGTCATCTACTTCAAGGTGGAGGATCCGGTGCGCGCGGCGGTCGACGTGCAGGACTACATGTCCGCCATCGGGCAGGTGGCGCAGACCTCGCTGCGCTCGATCATCGGCAAGAGCAACCTGGACGATCTGCTGTCCAACCGGGAGCGGCTCAACCAGGGCCTCGAGCTGCTGATCGACAGCCCCGCGCTGGGCTGGGGCATCCACATCGACCGAGTGGAGATCAAGGACGTCGTGCTGCCCGACTCGATGAAGCGGTCGATCGCCCGGCAGGCCGAGGCCGAGCGTGAGCGACGGGCCCGCGTGATCACCGCCGACGGCGAACTGCAGGCGTCCGAGAAGCTCGCCCAGGCCGCCGCGGTGATGTCCCAAGAGCCGGCGGCGCTGCAGCTGCGCTTGCTGCAGACCGTGGTCGAGGTCGCCGCCGAGAAGAACTCCACGCTCATCCTGCCCTTCCCGGTCGAGCTGCTGCGGTTCCTGGAACGCTCGACACCGGAACCCGACGAGAAGGCAACGGCGTCCGCCAACGGCGACACGCCGGAACTGACCGCGCCCAAGGTTCCCGACGATGCCCGCGGCATCGCGCTCGACGGACCGGTGGCCGGCCGCCGTTCCGGCCAGAACGCCTAGCGTCGGCAAACGTTTGGGGCATGATCACGTCATGGCCCTGGACGTTGCCGCCGTCACTCGCTGGTTCGACGAATATTTCGACACCTTCGCGGCGTGCGCCCGAGGCGATCAGGACCTGTCCACGCTTCTGAGCCATTACGGCGTCCCGGTGATCCTCACCAGTGACGACGGCCCAATCGTGCTCATGACCGACGATGAAGCGGCCGCGGTGATGCAGAGCCTTGTCGACGGCCTGCGCGCCAATGGCTATCACCACACCGATGTATTGCATTCCGAAGTATCCGTGCTCAACTCCGTCTCGGCGCTGTACCGTGCCACCTTGTCCCGCCGTAACCGCGGTGGCGGGGAAATAGACTGCCCGACAATCACTTATCTCGTTACCGACGACGTCGCGGGCTTACGAATCGTCGTGCTCGCCACTCACGGGCAATAGCTTCAATCGGCGGCGAAACGCATCCCACGGCAGGCCTAGCTTTTCGGTGAGCGCGACCGCGATCACCAGTGCGCGCGCCTGCCACGGCGCTTCGAAGACGAGCTCGCCGTTGTCGCGCGGGAGGATGGCAGCCCGAGAGTCGGCCACGGGTAGCACGAGCACAGCGTGCACACCACCAGGTTGTGCACTTCCGGTGTGTTTTCGACGACGACCATGAGCTCGCCTTCGGGTCCTTGGAAGCCGCCCTTCGGCGATCGCCGCTGTGCCATCCGCGAGGAGGCGCTCTTTGTAGGCCGAGTCCGACCACGCCCTGGCGACGACCTTCGCGCCGTTCATAAGGCCGAGGGTGTCCTCGAAGTGTTGGACGATCTGGTCGAGGGCGCGTCGTGAACCGCGATTCGACAGCCATCGTCGTGACACCGGTCAGCCAGTGCTCGTAGTACGGCGACGATAGGTAGTGCTCGGCGCCATGCGCTCGATCGAGTGGCGGAATCTTCCGCCCGCTCCGCCCAGCGCACCGATCGAACCGATCATCAGGCGGAAGACGCGCCGCTCCCAGTCCTGCGCGAAGAGCGGCTCGGTGATCTCTTGCTCGACTGGGCCGAACCCGTCGAGGCCGCCGAGGTCGTGCACGCCGTCCACGCCGGGAATCCTACGGCGACCGTATTGTGGAGAATCGAACTTTTCGACGGCGCCATGCGTGTCAGGGGTGCAACCAATCGAATAGGGGGCGATATTCGCGCGCATATACGTTCGTCTGTCATTGCCGGCGTAGCCATGATCGGGGTCGGCGCAGTCGCGATTGCGCCGATGGCGCCACCGCCGGAGCCTCACGCACCGCCGACCGTTGTCCGGGAGGTGCAGCTGACGGCCGCGCCGGCGCTTGGGGCGATACCGCTGGCCTTCGTCCGCAATCAGTTCCAGTACTGCAGCCTGATCTGCCCGTTCGCCGTGCAAGGCGTGATCACCGTGCCGATTGGCGCGGCGCAGGCTCCGGTGGCGTTCCTGGGCTCGCTCGCGTCGACAGGGTCGCCGCTCAAGGCGATCGGGGCCGCCGCCGCGTCGGTGACCGGCCCAGCGAACGCCGCAATAACACCGCTCATCAACAACGACGTGTTTCTGGTGGTGCCGAAGGCATTTCACGCGCTTGACGTCGCCATCGTCGAGGCAATTAACGTCGGTGCGGCGGTATTCACGCCGGGTGACTTCATACAGGCGGTCCAGAACGGGCGTACGAACATTCTCAATGCCCTCAACCAGCCGGTGGGCCCGCCGACGACTCCGACGGGCGCCACGAACATCCTGCAGGTCGTGGCGGTCGAGGCGGTCAATGTCACGACGGCTGTGGCGTTCCAGGCCGGTGAACTCCTGCTGGCGGGCGTGGTGCAAATCGCCGACACCGCGGCGCAGGAACTGGCGCAATCGGGCGATCCCGCGGCCGCGCTCGCG
This sequence comes from uncultured Actinomycetota bacterium, assembly GCA_963770125.1. Taxonomy (GTDB): domain Bacteria; phylum Actinomycetota; class Actinomycetes; order Mycobacteriales; family Mycobacteriaceae; genus Mycobacterium. The sequence continues at coordinate 15,499 of CAVYPI010000013.1, forward strand.
GCCGGAGCTGCCCAGACGCGCCAGGTGATCGCCACGGCGAGCGCGCCCGTGATCTCGGCGGTGAAAACCGCGGTGACGAACATTCGCGATTCGTTGGCCGATCCGTTCCCGTCGGCGGCGAAGACGACTACGGCCCCGTCCGTCCAAGCGCTGACGGTCAAGACGGACGAACCGAAGAGGCCGGACACGCGGAACACGAAGAAGTCAGCCGAAATTTCGAGCGATACAAAGGATGCCGGCGGAGCGAACAGTGAGGAGTCGTCGCACAAGGTCAACCCGAAGCCACCGAATAAGCGCAAGCCCGACAGCACACGATTAGTCAGTGATCACGACCGACACAGCGGCAAGAAGGCTGGCGCCGGCGCGTCGGGCTAAGCCGCCAAACTCAGCGGGTCGTAGCGGAGATCGGTGCGGTCGCCGTTGTGCCGGTACATGATTCGGCGGGCCAGCTCTTCGAGGTTGTGGATCAGTCAGCTGGTTCGTCGACGGTCGCGGGCTGATCGTCCGCCGTCTGTTCCAGGGACAGCGCGACGCCGAGGGCGAGGAAGAAGATGATGAAAAGCGGCCCGCCGAGGTAGAAGTTCATCGTCCCGCCCGGCGATATGAAGCTGGCCGGCGGGCCGATGATCGTGATGGTTTCGATCAGCTGCTCGACGGCGAACACCGCAGCGAGTATCCCGAGCCACCGCGGGAAGCGATCATCATTGGCCGCCAACAGGATTGGCACAGCCACCATGATGTCGGCAACGGTCAGGATCGGACCCCACATCATGGCGATGTCGCTGATGGTGCGCGCCGTTGCCGAGCCGAGCTGGTCGGGATGCAGGGCGAGTCCCGCCGTGAACCACATCGCGATGAACACCTCGACGAGCACGACGGCCGAGCCGATGGTGAACACGTAGCCCGACGGGCCTGTGAGGCGATCACGCGCATACCCGAGCACCACGACCAACGCCAATGACCCGAACGTCACCAACAGCGCCTGCGCTCGCATCGCGCCGGAATGCTCGTTGACATGCGAGACGATGTCGTAGCCCGGCTTGTCGATGCCGGGAAGCGTCGGAACGATGAGCAGCGCAGCGGCGAACAGCACCGCAAACGCGATACCAGCGATCATCGGAATGCGACGATCCATATCGCATCACTGTAGACAACGCGGCTATCCACATACGGGATTTCATCCACAGGGCGCGTTGCCGGAAGGCCGCTCGCGGCCGGGCAGTCTGACCGCGCGCCTACTTTGACCGCATGCGAACCGAACTGCCCGCCGAGCGACTGCAGCGCCGTCTTGGTGCCGACAGTGAGTCCGATGCCGACGACGATGGCGAGCCCGACACCTCGCTGTCGCGGTGGCTGCCCGAGACGACCAAGTCCGATCGCACGGCCAACTGGATCGCGGCCGTCCGTGCAGACCCGGGCCGGGCCGGTGTCGTCGCGTTGGCGGTCGTCGGTGTCATCGCGATTCTGGTGACCGTTTTCACCCTCGTGCGCGACAAGCCGCCGCCGGTGGCATCGGCGAAACTGCCGCCGGTGGAGATGGTTTCGTCGGCCAGCCCGACTCCGGGGCCGGCGCCGCCCAACGCCGACGGACCGGTGGTCGTCAGCGTGGCGGGCCTCGTGCACAAGCCGGGGCTCGTCACGCTGGCGCCGGGCGCACGGATCGCCGACGCGCTCACCGCGGCCGGTGGTGCTTTGGATGGTGCCGATCTGATCGGGCTGAACATGGCCCGTCGAGTCACCGACGGTGAACAGATCATCGTCGGGATCGTCGCGGCACCCGGCCAGCCGTCTGCAATGGGCAGTTCGATCAGTGCCGGGCCAGCCACCGCCGCGCCAACGGATGCACCGTCGACTGCCGGAAAGACGCCGACACCAGGCGGTTTGGTGGATCTGAACGCGGCCACAGTGGAGGAGCTGGACACGCTGCCGGGTGTCGGTCCGGTGACCGCGGCCGCGATCATCGCCTGGCGCGACGCGAACGGGCGATTCACCAGCGTGGACCAGCTCGGTGACGTGGACGGCATCGGACCGGCGCGGCTGGAGAAGCTGCGCGATCTCGTCCATGTATGACAACGTCGATCGTCGGCGCACGGCTGGATCTGCGGCTGGCCCCGGCGGCGCTCACCAGCTGGGCAGTGACGGCGGCCGGAATCCTCTGGCAGGTAGGCGGTTCGGTGGTGGCCGTTACCGTGGCGATCGTCGCGACGGCGGTAGTCGGGCGGTGGGGTAGTGGCCGCCGCGAGTCCGGTGGCGATGTCGCGGCGGTTGCTACCGGGGTCGTCGCCGTCGCGGTGGTCGGCGCGGGCTTCGCCGTCGCGGTCGGGCTGCGCGTTGGCGAACTGCGCCATCATCCGATCGTGGAGCGCTACGGTACGGTCGCCGCCGTTGTCGTCACGCCCACCGAGAACCCTCAGTCACTGGGCGGCGGCCGGATGATGTTCCGCGGGTCGCTGCACCGGATCGGCGCGAGCGAAATATCGGGACGGGTAGTCGTTTTCACGCGCGCTGGTGAGTTTGCAGAACTGACTGCGGGCCGGCCGGCCAGCTTCCGTGCCCGCATCGGACGGCCAACCCGACGAGACCTGACCGTTGCGGTGTTGTCGGCAACGGGTGAGCCGAAGCTGGGACAGGCCGCGCCGATCGACAGGGTCGCGCATGACATCCGCGCTGGCTTCGCCGATGTCGCACGCATCGCGCTGCCTGCGGATCAAGCGGCGATGTTGCCCGCGCTGGTGCTGGGTGACACGTCAACGGTGACCGCGCAGACCACCGAGGAGTTCCGCACGGCAGGGTTGACCCACCTGACCGCGGTGTCGGGGGCCAACGTGACCATCGTCTGCGGGGCGGTGTTGATGACCGCCGCACTGCTTGGGCCCAGGATGGCTGTTGCGCTCGCTGCACTCGCGCTCGTGGCGTTCGTCATTGTCGTGCAGCCGTCGGCCAGCGTGCTGCGGGCGGCAGTCATGGGGGCCATCACGCTGCTCGCTGTGGTCTCGCATCGGCGCAGACAGGCCATCCCGGTGTTGTCGGCCAGCGTGATCATGCTGATGATCGCCGCACCCGAACTGGCTGTCGACGTCGGATTCGCGCTGTCGGTCTCGGCGACCGCGGCCCTTGTCGTGATCGCACCGGTGTGGTCGCGGCGCCTGGTTGGGCGCCGCTGGCCCAAGCCGCTTGCCGATGCGGTGAGTGTCGCGGTCGCAGCGCAGCTCGTCACCGCCCCGCTGGTCGCAGGGATATCAGGCACCTTCAGCTTGGTATCGGTTGTCGCCAATCTTGCGGTGGCCGCTGTGATCCCGTCGATCACGGTCGTCGGCACGGCGGCCGCCGCGCTGTGTCCGCTGTGGCCGTCGGGCGCGCAACTGCTGATCCGGTTCACCGGCCCGGAGTTGTGGTGGCTGCTGCGCGTGGCCAGGTTGGCCGCGGGCGTTCCGGGTGCTTCGGTTGGCGTTCCGTCGGGTCTGCTCGGCGTGGTGTGTGTCGCCGCCGCCGGCGTCGCCGCGGTGTTGGCTTGGCGGTGGCGGTGGGTTCGGATCGCGGCGGCCGCAGCGGCTGTGTGCCTGCTGGCGTGGACGGTGTCGGGGGCTGTCGCGCGGCCATGACACGATCGTGGGATGAGCGAAGAGGTCGCAGGCCTGCACCTGGTATTGGGTGACGAAGAGCTGCTCGTCGAGCGTGCGGTCGCCGCCGTCCTTCGTCACGCGCGCAAGCAGGCCGGCACCGACGACGTACCGGTGGACCGGCTGCGGGCCGGCGAGGTCAGCACCAGCGAGCTGGCCGAACTGCTCAGCCCGTCGCTGTTCGCCGACGAGCGTGTCGTGGTCCTCGAGGCCGCCGGGGAAGCGGGCAAGGAGGCGGTCGCGCTCATCGCGACGGTCGCCGCCGACCTGCCGACAGGCACCATGCTGATCGTTGTTCACTCCGGCGGTGGCCGCGCCAAGGCCTTGGCCGATCAACTGAAAAAGCTTGGTGCGCAAGTTCATCCATGCGCTCGCATCACGAAGGCCAGCGAGCGGGCTGACTTCGTCCGGAGAGAATTCCGCGCGTTGAAGGTCAAGGTCAGCGACGACACCGTCACCGCCGTGCTGGATGCGGTCGGCTCCGACATTCGGGAACTGGCCTCTGTCTGTTCGCAGTTGGTCGCCGACACCGACGGCCAGGTCGATGCGATCGCGGTCCGTCGCTATCACTCCGGCAAGGCCGAGGTGAAGGGCTTCGATATCGCCGACAAAGCGGTCGTTGGCGATGTCGCCGGAGCAGCCGAGGCGCTGCGCTGGGCGATGATGAGCGGCGAACCGCAGGTGGTGTTGGCCGACGCACTGGCCGAGGCCGTGCACACCATCGCCAGAGTCGGCCCGCTGTCGGGCGATCCGTACCGGCTCGCGGCCGAATTGGGCATGCCGCCCTGGCGGGTGCAGAAGGCGCAGAAGCAGGCGCGACGGTGGTCGCGGGCATCGGTCGCCGAGGCCGTGCGGTTGGTCGCGGCGCTGAACGCCGACGTCAAGGGCGCCGCGGCCGACGCAGACTACGCGCTCGAGGCGGCGGTCAGAAAAGTAGCCGAACTAGCGGCAGACTGATCAGATCCTGTTGAAAGCGCGCGAGAGCGCCGACTTGCGGTTGGCCGCCTGATTCTTGTGGATGACGCCCTTGCTGGCGGCCTTGTCCAGCTTGCGGCTGGTCGACACCAGCAACTCAGCGGCCTTGTCCTTGTCGCCGGACTCGACGGCCTCCCGGAATCCACGGACCGCCGTGTGAAGCGACGACTTCACCGACTTGTTGCGCAGTCTGCGGCGCTCGTTGGTGAGATTGCGCTTTTCCTGCGACTTGATGTTGGCCACGCGGTAGTTCCTTCGAAATCTGAGTTGGGTTGCGTAAGTCTCTTCGCGCCGCGCCCGACGGCGGGCAGCGATTGTTCAGGCTACCAGCGCGCCCCCGAATCTCCCAAAGCGAGGCCTTCTGGCCTGCCGAAACGGCACCGCCGTTGAGCAGCGAAAAGGCGGGAGGTGGTGCAGCATGTGATGGGTGAGCCTTCGAACCTTGCCCACCGAGACCGCACGGACGTCACGCACCAACTCGCAGTCGTCCAAACGATACGAAGGCATCTTCGACGGCTACAACAGCCTGGGCGGCTATTCGAAGGCGTTCGATGAGATGTTCGACGCCCAGGGCAACGTCCGCGGCCCGTACAAGGGCATCTTCGCCGAGCTTGCCCCGTCCGACGCCTCGGAGCTGGAAGCCCGCGCCGACGCGCTCGGCCGCGCGTTCATCGACCAGGGCATCACGTTCTCGCTGTCCGGCCAGGAGCGCCCATTTCCGCTGGACCTCGTCCCGCGAGTGATTTCGGCGGCCGAGTGGACGCGGCTCGAGCGCGGCATCACGCAGCGGGTCAAGGCCCTGGAGCACTACCTCGACGACATCTACGGCGAGCAGGAGATCCTGCGTGACGGCGTCATCCCGCGCCGGCTCGTCACCTCCTGCGAGCATTTCCACCGCGAGGCCGCGGGCATCGTCCCACCCAACGGTGTGCGCATCCACGTCGCCGGCATCGACCTGATCCGCGACGCCAAGGGTGACTTCCGGGTGCTCGAGGACAACCTGCGCTCGCCGTCGGGCGTCTCGTATGTGATGGAGAACCGCCGCACGATGGCGCGGGTCTTCCCGAACCTGTTCGCTACGCACCGGGTGCGCGCGGTCGGCGACTATGCCTCACACCTGCTGCGGTCCCTGCGCAATGCGGCCGCCAACAACGTCGCCGATCCGATGGTGGTGGTGCTGACGCCGGGCGTCTACAACTCCGCCTACTTCGAGCACTCGCTGCTGGCCCGGCAGATGGGTGTCGAGCTGGTCGAGGGCCGCGACCTGTTCTGCCGCGACAACGCCGTCTACATGCGCACCACCGAGGGTGAACGCCAGGTCGACGTCATCTACCGCCGCATCGACGACGCGTTCCTCGACCCCATGCAGTTCCGGCCCGATTCGGTGCTCGGCGTCGCGGGCCTGCTCAACGCTGCACGCGCCGGCAACGTCGTCATCTCCAGTGCGGTCGGCAATGGCGTCGGCGACGACAAGCTGGTGTACACCTACGTGCCGACGATCATCGAGTACTACTTGGGCGAGAAGCCGCTGCTGGCCAATGTCGACACCTACCGCTGCTGGCTCGGCAAGGAGCGCGAGGAGGTACTCGACCGGATCGACGAACTCGTGATCAAGCCGGTGGAGGGCTCAGGCGGCTACGGCATCGTGTTCGGCCCGGACGCCTCCGAAAAGGAGCTCGCCGCGATCAGCAAGAAGATCCGCAGCGACCCGCGCGGCTGGATCGCGCAGCCTGTCGTGCAGCTGTCAACGGTGCCAACGCAGATCGACGACGAGCTCGCACCCCGCCACGTCGATCTGCGTCCGTTCGCCGTCAACGACGGCGACCAAGTGTGGGTGCTGCCCGGCGGGCTGACCCGCGTCGCGCTGCCCGAGGGCTCACTGGTGGTCAACTCCAGTCAGGGCGGCGGGTCCAAGGACACCTGGGTGCTCGCGACGCGCACGTCGGTGGCCGACCGTGAGCTCGCCGCGGCCGAGGTGGTGCGATCGCTGCCGAAGACGTCCAAGGGCCCGAAGGCCGAGAACGGTTCCGACGGGTCCTCACAGCAGCAGCAACAGCAGCAATCGCAGGTGCTGCGGCCGATGGACGGCTCGAGCCAACAGCAGCAGCAACAACAACAGCAGCAGTAGGCGGTGGTGATCTGATGTTGGCGCGCAACGCCGAATCGCTGTACTGGATCGGCCGCTACGTGGAGCGAGCCGACGACACCGCCCGCATTCTCGACGTGACGGTGCACCAACTGCTCGAGGATTCCAGCGTCGACCCGGACCAGGCGTCGCGGACCCTGCTGCGGGTGCTGGGCATCGAGGCGCCCAAAGACCAACTGGACGTGTGGTCGTTGACGGACCTCGTTGCCTTCAGCCGCGACACCGCGGGCGGCTGCTCGATCGTCGAATCCATCTCAGCGGCGCGGGAAAACGCCCGCGGCGCACGGGAAGTCACTTCCACCGAGATCTGGGAGTGTTTAAACACCACCTACAACGCACTGGCCGAGCGCGAGCGCGCCGCCAAACGCCTTGGGCCGCATGAGTTCCTGTCGTTCGTCGAGGGTCGCGCCGCCATGTTCGCCGGCCTGGCCGACTCGACGCTGAGCCGAGACGACGGCTACCGCTTCATGGTGCTGGGTCGCGCTATCGAACGCGTCGACATGACGGTGCGGCTTTTGTTGTCCCGCGTCGGCGACAGCGGCTCCTCACCGGCCTGGGTGACGCTGCTGCGGTCGGCGGGCGCGCACGACACCTACCTGCGCACCTACCGCGGTGTGCTGGACGCAGGCAGGGTCGTTGAATTCATGCTTCTGGACCGGCTTTTCCCGCGGTCTATCTTCTACTCGCTGGGGCTCGCCGAACACAGTCTCGACGAACTGCTCAACCGGCCGCACAACCGGCTCGGCGCCACCGCGGAGGCGCAGCGGCTGCTCGGACGGGCCCGCAGCGAATTGGAGTTCCTCCAGCCGGGTGTGCTTCTGGAATCGCTGGAGAAGCGGTTGGCGGGTCTGCAGAAGACCTGCCACGACGTCGGAGAGGCGCTGGCGGTGCAGTACTTCCATTCCGCGCCGTGGGTGGCATGGCATGACGCCGGGCAGAACGGTTCGCTGGTGATCGAGGAGGGGGAGGTCTAGATGTGGCGGCTGAGGGTGGTGCATTCGACCGGCTACGCCTACAAGTCGCCGGTGACCGCGTCGTTCAACGAGGCAAGGTTGACCCCACGCTCCGACAGCCGGCAGAACGTCATCCTCAACCGCGTCGAAACCGTGCCCGCCACAAGGTCATACCGTTATGTCGATTACTGGGGCACCGCGGTGACCGCGTTCGACCTGCACGCCCCGCACACCGAACTCGAGGTTACGTCGAGTTCCGTGGTGGAGACCGACCGCGGCGAGATGCCCAAGGACAAGGTCAGCTGGGACGACCTGCGCTCGGAGGCGGTGATCGACCGGTTCGACGAGGTGCTCAGCGGGACGCACTACACGCCGGTGAGCAAGAGGTTTCGGCGGGTGGGGGAGCGAATCGCGAAGTACCACGATCCGCAGGAGGCGGTCACCGCCGCGGCCAACTGGGTGCACAGCGAGCTGGAATACGTGCCGGGCACTACCGGTGTGCACTCGTCGGGGCTCGATGCGCACCGCGAAGGCAAGGGCGTCTGCCAGGACTTCGCCCATCTAACGCTGATCCTGTTGCGTAGCATGGGTATTCCTGCGCGATACGTGTCGGGCTATCTGCATCCCAAGGGCAAGGCGAAGGTCGGTGACACCATCGACGGGCAGAGCCACGCGTGGGTGCAGGCCTGGACCGGAGGCTGGTGGAATTACGACCCCACCAACGACGCCGACATCAATGAGCAGTATGTCAGCGTCGGGGTGGGGCGGGACTACTCGGATGTCACACCGCTGAAGGGCATTTACTCCGGCGAGGGCTCAACGGACCTGGACGTGGTCGTGGAGATTACCCGGCTGGCTTAGCGCGAGTTGGCACGGCCCAGGGTGCGGTAGCCCGGGTGAACATGTGGCGTCAGGCCCTGGCGCTCGGCCACGACCGACAGCAGTTGTCGCAACATGTCTCGTTGCTCGGTGTCGAGGCCCGCGGTCATCAGTCTTTCGTGCTGACGCCCCAGCTCGCCGATCTTGCTCATCACCTTCTTGCCCGACGCGGTCAGATAGAGCGCGTGCAGCCGGCGGTCGTCGGGATTGCGGCGACGTTCGACGTAGCCACGGTCCTGCAGCTCGTCGACGTAGGCGACGACCCGGCTCGGCAACAAACCCAGTTGGCCGCTGAGCGCCTGCTGGCTGCGCCCGGGCTCGGCCGCGATCGCGCGCAGGATCCCGGCGTGCGGCGGCGTGAGGTCGATCGACGCGATCAAGTCGGCGAATACCGAGGCGGAACGGTGGCCGAGTTGGGACAGCAAGAATGCCACGTTGTCACCGTCGGTTGAGGCTGCTGACACGCATAAATCGTATCAGTCATGAACGATTTTTCCCGCGAATTAGTGAATCTCCTTGTCTACGTTCTCGATCAGGCATATCGTTCATCATATGAACGATTCATCAGTCGACACGAATGGCGTGGTTGGACGACCACCGCAGGGCGGCCCTCCGTTGGCGCTGCTTGCGGCGATTTCCCTGTCCCTGCTGCTCGCCGGACTCGTCGTCGGGGTCGCGATGGCCGGTGTCATGCCGCTTCCGTATGGCTCCGCGACGGCGATACAGGACTATGTCGCCGGTCATCATGCCGCGGCCGTGGCCATCGCGGTCGGGACGTTCGGCTCGTCGATACCGCTGGCCATCTACGCGGCCACCGCAAGCGCACGTCTGCGTCAACTCGGCATCACGGCGCCGGGGGCGACGATCGCCTTGGCGGGAGGCCTCCTCGCGTCGGCAGGGCTCGCGTTATCGAGCTTGACGGCGTGGACCCTGTCACGGCCGGAGGTCACCTCGGACGCCGCGCTGGTCCGCGCGCTGTACTACCTCACGTACCTGACCGGAGGACCCTGGCATGTGGTCACGCTCGGCCTGTTGATCGCCGGCATCGCGGTGCCCGGCCTCATCGTCGGGTTGCTGCCACGATCGGTCGCGTGGACCGGCCTCGTCATTGCGGGTCTCGCCGAACTGACCACGCTGGTACTGATCTGGCCGGGACTATCGCCACTCTTGCCGGTCGCCCGGTTCACCGGACTGGTCTGGCTGATCGCGGCCGGCGCGCTGCTGCCACTGCGCCGACGGAAACGGCAGGCGGCCGGGGCGACTGGGGCGCGACGATGAAAGCACCACGTCGTGGTGATCGCGCGCGGGCGGCCGCTGGCCGACGCGGACCTCAATTGTGTTGCGGGCGCGGCGGATCAGCTGGCCGGTTTGGCGCATACGCCAGGGTGAACCTCCACCCGGTGGAGGTCATCGCCCAGCTCGATCTGCTGGTCGAACTCCGTGGCCGCCAGCGCACGCCAGTCGTCTTCCTGGCCCGGTTCGATGCCCGGCACGTAGTGGGTGAGGATCAGGATTCCGATGCCGGCGCGCGCCGCGGTGGCAGCGGCCTGTTCGACCGACGAGTGGTAGTCGCAGATATCGCGGATGCGTTGCATCGGCATCGTCTCGATCAGGTCCTTTCGGATGACCGTGTGAACCAACGCTCCGGCGCCTTCCGCCAACCCATCAAGGCTGGCGCACGGCACCGTGTCACCTGCCAGCACAACTGACGATCCCTCGTATGTGACGCGAAAGGCGATGGTCGGCTCCACCGGGCGATGATCGGTGGGCGCTACGGTGATTCGCACACCGTCGTGATTCCATCCCAGCCCCTCCACGTGTTCCTCCACCT
>CAVYPI010000014.1:0-78230 GCA_963770125.1 uncultured Actinomycetota bacterium
TGGTGGCTTCGGGCCGAGCCGATATCGTTCGCAACGCGCACGCGCGTTACTTCGCCGGACGCGAGGCCGATGTCATCGCCGTCTGGGACAGTCCGCGCCAACGCGAAGCCTACGAATGGTACACCACTGAGTTGGCCAATCTACGCGCCGCATTCCGCTGGGCGACCGACCACGGCGACGTCGACGCGGCCACGGCCATAGCGGTGCAGGGGGCGTTCCTCGGCGCCTGGGTCGAACAGTTCGAACCCGTTGGGTGGGCCGAAGAACTCATCGGGCGCGCAGAAGCCATCCAACACCGGCGGCTGGCACAGCTGTACGTGACAGCCGCCCAGTGTCACTTCGCCGGGCGGATCGAGCAGGCTGTCGACTACACCGACAAAGGACTGCGGGCAATGAGAAGCCCTCAGTTCGATGGGGTCGAGTGGGAGTTCGAGACCTGGGCATTGGGCGGCATATATGCGGTGCTGGGCCAGCCCGAGCTGTGGGGGGATTTGTGCCAAAGCGTCATCGCGCGAGAACCAGGAACCCATGCGCTGGCCCGAGGTTGTCTGACGATTTCGCGATTTCTCGCCGGTGACCTTGACGGTGCGCGGACAGCGGCACGAGACCTGCTCGAGGCGGCCGATCAAACCAACAATCCGGCCTTTGCTTGCGTTTCCATTCTCGCGTTCGGAGTCGCCCATCCGGACGTCGACACCGACAACCCGCACGACGCTGTTCGCCGGGGGCTCAGCATCGCGCGGGAGAGCGGTAACAGCACGTTCGAGTCACACCTCGCGCTCGCGTTGGCGCGGCTTGCATTCGCACGTGGTGCACCGGTCGAATCGCTTAACTACCTGGCGTTGACGATCAGCAATTACTACGACAGCGGTAGCTTCTCACTCATGGCGAATCCGCTCGCCACTCTCGCCGCGGTATTCGACCAGATCGGCGACTTTGAAACGGCCGCTGCCGTAAGTGGTTTCGCCGATACCCACCTGACGCGTACTCTCCCGGAATTGCGGGCGACGATTACGCACCTGCAGACGGTCCTCGGCGAAAAGAGATATGAGTCACTGGCTCAATCCGCAAAGGAGAAGTCGAACGCCGGCATGGCAACCTACGCCCTCGAGCAGATCGACCGGGCGCGCACGGCCTTACTGCGCGAGGAGACGCAAAAGCCCCCGGAATCGTAAAGATTCGGGTGCTTTCGTATCTGCTCGGGCTAGTCGGCTTCCGCCAGGCGATGCTTCAGCGCGTCGAACTCGTCCTTGATACCGGTGGGCAGCTTGTCGCCGACGAACTCGAACCACTCCTCGATCTGCGGCAGCTCCTCGCGCCACTCCGAGACGTTGACCGCCAGCGCCTCGTCGACGTCCGCGGCGTCCACGTCGAGACCCTCGAGGTCCAGGTCCGCAGCATCGGGAACGATGCCGATCGGCGTGGTCTTTCCGTCGGCCCTGTGCTCGATGCGCTCGATCGCCCACTTCAGCACTCGGCTGTTCTCGCCGAAGCCCGGCCACAGGAAGCGGCCGTCGTCGCCACGGCGGAACCAGTTGACGAAGAACACCTTCGGCATCTTTGACTCGTCGGCGTTCTTGCCGATGTTGATCCAGTGCTGGAAGTAGTCGCCGACGTTGTAGCCGAGGAACGGCAGCATGGCCATCGGGTCGCGGCGCACCGTGCCAACCTTGCCCTCGGCGGCCGCGGTCTGCTCGGAGCCGAGTGTGGCGCCGATGAACACGCCGTGCTGCCAGTCGCGGGCCTCGGTGATCAGCGGCACCGTCGTCTTGCGCCGGCCGCCAAAGAGGATCGCCGAGATCGGCACGCCCTGCGGGTCGTCCCACTCGGGAGCCAGCGTCGGGCACTGCGAGATCGGGGTGCAGTAGCGCGAATTCGGGTGCGCCGCCTTGGTATCCGTCTCGCGCAGAATCCAGTCGTTGCCTTTCCAGTCGATCAGGTGGTCGGGTTCGCCCTCCAGGCCTTCCCACCACACGTTGCCGTCGTCCGTCTTGGCGACGTTGGTGAAGACGGTGTTGCCCGCGGCGATGGTCTTCATCGCATTCGGGTTGGAGTCCCAGTTGGTGCCGGGCGCGACGCCGAAGAAGCCAAACTCGGGATTGACGGCGTACAGCCTGCCGTCCTTGCCGAACCGCATCCAGGCGATGTCGTCACCGACGGTCTCGGCGCGCCAGCCCGGGATCGTCGGCTGCAGCATCGCGAGGTTGGTCTTGCCGCACGCCGACGGGAACGCGGCGGCGATGAAATACGCCTTGTTCTCCGGCGAGATCAGCTTGAGGATCAGCATGTGCTCGGCGAGCCAGCCCTCGTCGTGAGCCATCGCCGACGCGATCCGCAGCGAATAGCACTTCTTGCCGAGCAGCGCGTTACCGCCGTACCCGGACCCGTAGCTCCAGATCTCGCGGGTCTCCGGGAAGTGGGTGATGTACTTCGTGTCGTTGCATGGCCACGGGACGTCGGCTTGACCGGGCTCGAGTGGGGCGCCGATCGAGTGCAAGGCCTTGACGAAGAAGCCGTCCTCGCCGATCTTGTCCAACGCGGCCTTGCCCATCCGGGTCATGGTGCGCATCGAGACGACGACGTACTCGGAGTCGGTGATCTCCACGCCGAGCTTGGGATCCTCCGCTCCCAGCGGGCCCATGCAGAACGGGACCACCCACATCGTGCGGCCCCGCATCGAGCCGCGGTACAGGTCGGTCATGATGCCCCGCATCTCGGCGGGATCCATCCAGTTGTTGGTCGGGCCGGCGTCGATCTCGCGCTCCGAGCAGATGAAGGTCCGTGACTCCACCCGCGCCACGTCGGATGGATCCGACAGCGCGAGGTACGAGTTCGGTTGCTTCTTCGGGTTCAGTTTCTGGAAGGTACCCGCCTCGACGAGCTGCGCGGCCAGCCGTTCGTACTCCTCCTCGGAGCCGTCGGCAAACACCACTCGATCGGGTTGCGTCAGTTCCGCGACCTCCGAAACCCAGGCGAGCAGCCCCTTGTGCTTAGTCGGTGCGGTGTCCAGACCTGGAATGGTCGCTGCTGTCATGAAAACTCTCCTGCGTAGGTTCCTGCCAGGACGCAGGCCCCGATCGCGCCAACCCAACTCTGAACGGCAGCGCATTCGGTCGTCCCTGTACAGAGGTTAACGTGGGTGACATACCCGCGGTAAATCGGGAGTATGTCCGATCACTCACAGGAACGATTCAGATAAACGTTCCCTGCCGATTTACCGATTCAGTTTGCCCTCCGTTGCTCCGATGTTGGTCCCTGAAACCCACATCTGCCGGATAGCCGCTCGGCTAAGGCCGCCCGCCGACACATATCGACAGCTATTCGGAGCGAAGGTCTGACGACAACTCCGCATCCGCTCCACTTTGGGCTTCGACGGACCCCGTGCCGTACAGCTCGGCGCGCACAGCGTCGAGCGCCTGCTGCAGCGGCGGCAGTTGGCGGTCCCGAACCACTGCGGCCTTGGCGGTAGCCCCCGCATGCTCACGCAGTTCGGCGTCGATCTCGGCGACGCGATCGGCGGTCGTCGCGCTCTCGACCTCGTCGCGGGCGGCCAAGTCGGAGGTGAGCGCCGTTTCTGCAGCCAGCACCCGGGTGGCCACCCGCTCCTCGACCGTGGAGCGCAGCGTGGCGGTGACGTCGGTGACCCAGCGGTCCAGCACCGCGCGGTCGTGAAGCAGCCCCCGGATGCCCACCACCCAGACCGTGAGCAGCAAACCCACCAAACCACCGGCCACCAGTCCCGCGATGGTCAGGCCCGGCGCGAGACCCGCGAACAGGCGGGTCACCGCAAGCGCGACGCCAAAGCCGAAACCGGCGCCGAGGATCATCGTCAGCTGCGCCTCCAGGCGTCGCGACTTCAGCGGCGGCTGCGACACCTCGGGCCGGGGCGGCGGCGGTGGCGATGCCGGCGCCGACAAGTCGAGTTCGGTCGCGACATCGCCGAGATGTTTGGTGATGCCCTCGTCGACCTCGTCGACGACTTCTCCCGCGCGCCTGCGCACATAGGGCTCGAATTCGCCGCGCTTGCGCCGGCTCATACCCGATGCATCCTCCTGCAGTTCGGCACGCACCGACGTGCAGCGGTTGCGGGCGAAATACGTCAGCTGTACTCGCGCCTGCTGGATCTGGCTGCGCAGCGCGATGGTGCGTTCGGACTTCGACAGCCGCCGCCCACGCAGGATGTCGTCGCGGTTCTTGCGCAGTGCGGTCACCCGCGCCTGACGGTCCGATCCAGCGGCGTCGGCCTGATAGAGGTCTATCGCGTTGTGCAGCCGAACTTCCCACGCGCGCAACCGGTTTCGGCGCTGCACATCGGGATCGGCCGTCCGCTGCCGTAACACGCCGATCAGTTCGTCGAGCCTCGGCTCACCCAGATCCGGTGCGGCCGCCGCACCTACCCAGTGCACGCGCCGGTAGCGCGGCGCGTGTGCCGCGAGCTGAGCCCGGTCGGCGGCCAGCACGTCGCGCCAGTTGCGGTGCGCGTCGATCTTCGCCACCACGCCGATGATCAGATCGGTGTAGTTGACCGCGAGATCGACCAGCGCACAATCGGATTCGGTCAACGGGGCGATCGCGGACACCACGAACACCACTGCGGTCGGAGCGTGGGCGGGTTCGAGTTCGTCGGCCTCCACAAAGGTGTGCTCGGGCATCGACTCCCGCAGTGCATCGATAAGACTGGTGGTGCCTGCCAGCCACGGGCCCGTCACGAGCACCACGTCGCGGCTCTCCACACCCGGTGAACTCAGCCCCGGATCGATGGCCGCCACCACGGCGTCCGCCGCGGCTACCGGATCGGTCATCGGACCCGCCCGAGCAGACGCAGTGAACCCCTGGCGATGTCGGCGCCGCAGCTGCGGTGCAGGGCGCCAACCGGACCACGGCTGTAGCGGCGCCAGTGCACGGCCCGACGCAGATGCGCTGCCGCGTCGTCGCCCCGGTCCACCTCAACTCCTGCCGCTTCGACCACGTCGACCGCGGCGGCCATCACGGCGAGGACGGTTTCGTCGGTCGACAGAAACTGCGCGAGCCGCTCGTCATCGGATTGCACTGCGAGAGAATGCAATTCGGTGATCGCTGACCGAACCCGCCGATAGCGCGCCGGCGCGCCGGCCGCCTCGATGTGCTCGACGACCCGGTCGACCTGGCTGGCCCGCCGCAGCACAGTCGACACAGTCGCGTCGTCGGCGCCCTCGCCGAGCGCCAGGACGGCGCGGGCGATGCCGAACCGGTCCAACGTAGCGAGCAGTCGTCGCCGAAGCTCCGGTCGCAGCGAATGCCCGGTGAACACGAACGCGTCCGTCGACGTCAGGTCCGCGGGCTCCATAACCAGCACGCGCAGGGCCGACATCAGCTCGTCGTCGAGGTCCGCGATGGCCAGCAAGGCAACCATTGGGACCGTCGGCACCCCGGTCAGCGCCCGGCAGTCGGCGGCGCGGCGATGGGCCCGCGTCAACGGGCCGCCGTCGCCGAGACCCATCAGGTCGGCCTTGTTCAACACCGTCACGATCGGCCTGTCGGCCGCCGCCACCCGCGCATGGTCTTCCGGCTTGAGTGCCTCGGCGATCACGAGGACATCTACGTCCGCGGCCGTCGCGTCGGGTGTCACCGTCACACCTGACGCGGCCAGCGCCGCGGCGACCGCGCGACGCCCCACCCCTTCGCGGCCCATCACAGCAATGCGCAGCGGAGCTGCAATACGTCCAATCATCGGCGTCAACCGCGGATTGTGGCTCTGCTCAGCGAATCGCGTCAGCGCATCGACGAAAATCTGGTGGCCTTCCGTTAACCCCATCCGAGTGAAACCCGGTCCCAACCGCAAATGTTGGCACCTCGCCGGGCACATCGCGAACGGTTGTCCCCAATACCAGTCGAAGGCAACTGTTGGGTATCAATCTGCACCACGATGCGGGTACTCGACCCTTGATAAGCGACCATGGACGGATGCAAACGCCCAGGCCGGATGTCGCCGGCCGTCCGGCTCCGGGGCCCGATGTTGCCGAGCCGCATTTGCATCCCCGGGTCACCAGCTTTCGCACCCGGCGCTCGACGCTCTCCGGGGGCCAACGGGCCACATGGGAGCGGCTCTGGCCCGAGATCGGCATGCACGCACGCGACGCCGACGGAGCCGCGCCACGGCTGGACACCGAGTCCTGGTTCGGCCGGTCGGCTCCGGTGGTACTGGAGATCGGCTGCGGGGGCGGCACGTCGACAGTCGCGATGGCGAAGGCCGAGCCGCACCTGGATGTCGTCGCGGTCGAGGTGTACCGGCGCGGGCTGGCCCAGCTGCTCAGCGCCATCGACCGCGAAGGCGTCACGAACATCCGGCTGATCCGCGGCGACGGTGTTGACGTACTAGAGCACATGTTCGGGCCGGATTCACTGACCGGCGTGCGGGTTTTCTTCCCCGACCCTTGGCCCAAGGCGCGCCACCACAAGCGCCGGTTGCTACAGCCCACCACCGTCGCGCTGATCGCCGACCGCCTCCGCCCGGGCGGTGTACTGCACGTCGCCACCGACCACGCCGGCTACGCCGAACAGATCGCCGAGGTCGGCGATGCCGAACCGCGGCTGCGCCGCGTCACCGCCTCGGACCTGGGGGCACCTCCCGCTTGCGGGGGACTGCCAATCTCGGTGCAGCGGCCCGTCACGAAGTACGAAGGCAAAGCCCAGCACGCGGGCAGCGCCGTCGCCGAACTGCTCTGGGAGAAACAGCCATGAGCCTCACTGAAGACATCCAGCGCGTAGAAGATGAGGTAGCCCCGCCTGCGGTGGTGCCTGCCGAGACGACGGCCCGTGTGCTGCTGGTGTGGGACGCACCCAACCTCGACATGGGCCTCGGCTCGATCCTCGGCGGCAGGCCCACCGCCGCGCACCGGCCCCGATTCGACGCCCTTGGCCGGTGGCTCCTGTCACTCACCGCCGAGTTGTCCGCCGCGCGCCCCGGCATCACACTGGAGCCCGAGGCGACCGTCTTCACCAACATCGCCCCAGGCAACGCCGACGTCGTTCGACCATGGGTAGAGGCATTGCGCAACGTAGGCTTCGCAGTCTTCGCCAAACCGAAGATCGACGAAGACAGCGACGTCGACAGCGACATGCTCAACCACATCGCTCTTCGACGCAGCGAGGGACTGGCCAGCGTGCTGGTGGCCTCCGCCGACGGGCAGGCGTTCAAACATCCGCTGGAGGAAATTGCCCGCGAGGGCGTGCCCGTCCAGGTGCTTGGATTTCGCGAACATGCCAGTTGGGCGTTAGCGTCGGATACCTTGGAGTTCGTCGACCTGGAAGACATTCCTGGTGTCTTCCGGGAACCGCTACCCCGAATCGGCCTTGATTCGCTGCCCGAGCAGGGGGCTTGGCTGCAGCCGTTCCGGCCGCTGTCCTCGCTACTGACCTCGCGCGTTTAGACAACTGGAAAAGCGCGGGTCGCCACAGACTTAGAAGGAGCTTAGGTGTTCGCCTGGTGGGGTCGAACGGTGTACCAGTACCGATACATAGTGATCGGTGTCATGGTCGCACTGTGCCTGGGTGGCGGCGTGTTCGGCATCAGCCTCGGCAACCACGTCACCCAGAGCGGCTTCTACGACGACGGCAGCCAATCCGTGCACGCCTCGCTGCTCGCCGACAAGACCTACGGCCGCGACACGTCAGGCCACATCATCGGGATCTACACGGCGCCCGAGGGCAAGACCGTCGACGACCCGAACTTCAAGAAGAAGATCCTCGACAACCTCGCGCAGGTCGAGAAGGACCACCCCAACGAGATCCTGCGCTCGATCGGCTACTTCAAGAGCCCCGATGTGCTGAACGAACATGGCCGACGCGGACAAACAGCACGCGTTCATGTCGATCCAGCTCAAGGGCGACAACGACGACCTGATCCTGAACAACTACAAGAAGGTCAAGGACGACCTGCTCAAGATCAAGGACCAGGGCGTCGACCTCAAGCTGGCCGGCCTGCAGCCGTTGGCGGCCGAGCTGACCGGAACCATCGGCGACGATCAGCGGCGCGCCGAGGTCGCGGCCATCCCGCTGGTGTGCGTGGTGTTGTTCTTCGTGTTCGGCGGCGTCGTCGCGGCCGCCCTCCCGGGGATCATCGGTGGGCTGACCATCGCAGGCGCGCTCGGCATCATGCGGCTTCTCGCCGAATTCATGCCCGTGCACTTCTTCGCCCAGCCGGTGGTGACCCTGATGGGGCTCGGCATCGCGGTCGACTACGGCCTGTTCATGGTCAGCCGGTTCCGTGAGGAGATCGCCGAGGGCTACGACACCGAGGCCGCCGTCCGAAGAACGATGATGACCTCGGGCCGCACGATCATGTTCTCCGCAGTGATCCTGGTGGCATCGTCGGTGCCGCTGCTGCTGTTCCCGCAGGGGTTCCTGAAGTCCATCACCTACGCGATCATCGCCTCGGTCATGCTTGCAGCGATCCTGTCGATCACGGTGCTGGCCGCCGCGCTGGGCATCCTGGGGCCCAACGTCGACGCGCTGGGCGTGCGCACGCTGCTGCGGGTGCCGTTCTTCCGTAACTGGAAGCCGATGCGCGTGTACCTGACCTGGCTGGCCGAGAAGACTCAGAAGACCAAGACACGCGAAGAGGTCGAGAAGGGCTTCTGGGGCAAGCTGGTCAACCGCGTGATGAAGCGGCCTGCCGCGTTCGCCGTGCCCATCGTGACCGTGATGATCCTGCTGATCATCCCGCTGGGGCAGCTCTCCCTCGGCGGCATCAGCGAGAAATACCTGCCGCCGGACAACTCGGTACGCCTGGCGCAGGAGGAGTTCGACAAGATCTTCCCCGGCTTCCGCACCGAGCCGCTGACGATTGTGATGGAGAGCGACAACGGGCAACCCATCAGCGATCAGCAGATCGTTGAGGTCCGGAACAAGGCGATGGGCGTGTCCGGGTTCATCGATCCCGACAACGACCCGTCCAAGATGTGGCAGGAACGTCCGTATCTCGATGGCGCGTCAAAGGATCCGTCGGTCCGGGTGATCCAGAACGGATTGGTGAACCGCAACGACGCCGGCAAGAAGATCAGCGAGCTGCGGGCGCTGACGCCGCCGCGCGGCATCACCGTGTCGATCGGCGGCACTCCTGCGCTGGAGCAGGACAGTATCCACAGCCTCTTCGACAAGCTGCCGTTGATGGTGCTCCTGCTGATCACCACGACCACGGTGTTGATGTTCCTGGCGTTCGGCTCGGTGGTGCTGCCGATCAAGGCCGCGGTGATGAGCGCGCTCACGCTGGGCTCGACCATGGGCGTGCTCACGTGGATGTTCGTAGACGGTCACGGCTCCGGCCTGATGAACTACACCCCGCAGCCGCTGATGGCGCCGATGATCGGTCTGATCATCGCGGTGATCTGGGGTCTGTCGACCGACTACGAAGTGTTCTTGGTGTCCCGCATGGTGGAGGCCCGTGAGCGCGGCATGTCCACCGCCGAGGCCATCAGGATCGGCACCGCCACCACCGGCCGGCTGATCACCGGCGCCGCTCTGGTCCTGGCCGTCGTCGCAGGCGCGTTCGTGTTCTCCGATCTGGTGATGATGAAGTACCTGGCGTTCGGCCTGCTCATCGCGCTGCTGCTGGACGCCACCGTGGTCCGGATGTTCCTCGTGCCCGCCGTGATGAAGCTGCTGGGCGACGACTGCTGGTGGGCGCCGCGCTGGATGAAGCGGATTCAGGAACGCCTGGGCCTCGGCGAGACCGAGCTGCCCGACGAGCGCAAGCGTCCCGCGGTGCGCGGGCCGGAGGAAGCGTTGGTCGGTGCGGGCGCACCGGCGCCACGGCCGAGGCCGCCACACGACCCGACCCACCCGGCCGCCGAGGGTTCGTCACGGCCCGGTGCGACGACGCGTATCGCGACCCCGCCGCGGGCCAACGCCCCGTCCGGCGCGGGCACGACGCGGATCCCGACCGCGCGCCCGCAGTCCGACGAGCCGCAGACCACGCGGCTGTCGATGGCCAAGAACGCGGTTCGCAATGTCGTTAACAACGCGACCGCGGCCACGCAGCGGACCTACCGGCCCACGCCACCTCCGCCTGCCGCGTCGCGGGAGGAACGCGAAATCGAGTCATGGCTGGGCGAATTGCGCGGCACCGCGCCCGCGGGCGGGCAACCGGCGCCGCCTCCTGCGCGACCGTCGGCGGACGCCACTCGGGCGATGCCCGACCAACGCCCGGGGCAACAACCCCGCCCGCAACCGAGCAATGAGCCGACGACCGCGATTCCCGCGCTGGGGACCCCGCCCGATGGCAGGGGACGTCCGCGGCCGCAGAACCCCGACGCCACGACGGCCATCCCGACGCCGCGGAAACAGGATCCGGAAGCGACCGAGAAGATCAACACCCGCGAAGAAGAAGAGCCCAAACGGCGCGGGGGCGGGTTGAGCGCGCAGGATCTGCTGCGGCGAGAGGGCCGACTTTAATCCTCTCGCCAGTTGTAACGCAGCGGCGCGAAATCCGCCGATTTCTCGCCATGGCGTTACATGCGTGGGCGATGTCGGTGGGTGACAGCACACTCCCGTCATGGACCAGCCCTTCATCGGCAGCGAAGCGGTCGCAGCGCGAGCGTTGACGCGACACGCGTTGAGACGCGACTTTGTCGCACTGCACCAGGATGTGTACGTCGCGAAGGACACAGCGATCTCACCCATTGTGCGGGCGAAGGCCAGCTGGCTGAGATCCAAGCGTCGCGGAATTCTGGCGGGGTTTTCGGCCTCGGCGCTACACGGCGCCCGCTGGATAGACGCCGCGCGACCGGCCACGATAATCGACTCCAATCGCCGACGAACGCGTGGGATCAGGGTCTGGGCGGACCGGATCGAAGACGACGAAATCTGCGTCATCGAGAGCATGCCAGTGACGACTCCCGCACGCACAGCGCTCGACCTGGCGTGCCGGTATCCGGTTGATACGGCCGTTGCTGCTGTCGACGCTCTGGCTCGTGCGACGCACCTCAAGATGTCCGACGTCGAACTTCTCGTCGACAGGTACCGCGGCCGACACGGAATCCGGAATGCCCGCGTTGCGTTGGATCTCGTCGACGCCGGGGCGGAGTCGCCCCAGGAGACGAGGCTGCGACTGCTTCTCATTCGGGCCGGGTTTCCCCGGCCGCAAACCCAGATCCCGGTCTACAACGAGTTCGGTGTGCTGGTCGCCGAACTCGATATGGGCTGGGAAGAAATCAAAGTCGCCGCCGAGTACGAGGGTGATCATCACAGGACAAACCCAACCGTGTTTACGAAGGACATCCGGCGATACGACGATGTGACGGAACTCGGCTGGATCGACATACGAGTGACGGCGCGAGACACCGACGGCGACATCATCCGCCGCGTTGCATCAGCCCGTGCGCGTCGTATGTAACGCCATGGCGAGAAATTGCCTCAAATCGCGCCACTGCGTTACGAGCGACGGGCGCTAGCTGTCTGCGTCGACGTCGTCAGCCTCGCCGCTGACGATCGGGCCGCCTTCGGCTTCCTGAGCGGCCTCCTCGGCCGCGGGATCTCTCGCCACTAGCACGCGGACTGCGCTGTTGAGGAACGCAACCGTCGGCACGGCGAGCAGGGCGCCGAGGATGCCTGCCAGCACGCCGCCGCCCGCGATCGCAAGCACCACCGCCAGTGGGTGGATCGACACCGCGCGGCCCATCACAAGCGGCTGCAGGACATGGCCTTCCAGTTGTTGCACGGCGATGATCAGGCCGAGGGTGATCAGGGCGTAGATCCATCCCTTGGCGATCAGCGCGACGATCACCGCGAAGAAACCGGCGACCACGGCACCGACGAGCGGGATGAACGCACCGAGGAACACCAGCGACGCCAACGGCAACGCCAGCGGCACGCCCATGATCGCCAGGCCGGTACCGATGCCAGTAGCGTCGACGAGCGCGACCAAGAACGTCGCGCGCACATAGCCGATCAACGAACGGAAGCCGGCGCGGCCCGCGTCGCGCACCCGCTCCCGCACGTTCTCCGGAAAGATCTTGGTGACGAACCCGTAGATGTGGCGCCCGCCGTGCAGCACGAAGATCAGCGTGAAGAGCACCAGCAGCGCGCCGGTGACGATCTCGGTCAGTGTCGTGGCCGTCGACACCGCCCCGCTGGTCAGCTTCTCCTGGTTGTTCTGCAGCGCTTCGACGGCCGACTTGCGGGCGTGGTCGATCTGGTCCTGGTTGAGGTGCAGCGGCCCCCGCGTCAGCCAGTCCCCCACGCCTTTGATGCTCGTGCTCACCTGCTCGACGAGTGCCGGTGCGCCCTCGATGAACTGGGTGATCACGAACGTGAGGATCCCGCCGACGATGGCGATGCCGCCGAGCAATACCAGGGCCACCGCACCGCCACGTGGGGCGCCTCGCCGGTCCAGGAAGTCGACGACGGGCAACAGCAGCGCGGCCAGCAGAGTTGCCAGGGCGACCGGCACCACGATGATCTCGAGCTTCTGGATCGTCCACAGCAGCGCGATGATCAAGGCGAAGATCGCCAGCAGTCGCCACGCCCATGCGGCCGTCTTGCGGACCAACGGAGTCACCGACACGTCGGCGACGGAATCTAAGGAGGGGCCCGCTGGCATGCCGGTAGCGTAACGGCAGGCCGCGGCATGGCTGCGAATCTCGCGAATCGGCCTCGGCGCGCCTTGGGGTAGCGACAATATCCGCGCTACCTGCACGGCTACCCTATTGGCGTGTCTCACGACGCGCCGGCGAGCGACACCCGCAGCCAGGAGCGGCCTACCAGGGGCAGATACTGGTGGCTGCGCTGGGTGATCATCGGCGTCGCGGCCGTCGTTCTCGCGGTCGAGATCACGCTGGTCTGGGATCAGTTGGCCAAGGCGTGGAAGAGCGTGTACTCGGCGAACTGGTGGTGGGTGCTGGCGGCAACCGTCGCGGCGATGTCGTCGATGCACAGTTTCGCGCAGATTCAGCGCACGCTGCTGAGGTCGGCCGGCGTCAAGGTCAAGCAGTGGCGTTCGGAGGCTGCGTTCTACGCAGGCAACGCGCTGTCCACCACCCTGCCCGGAGGCCCCGTGCTGTCGGCCACGTTCATCTACCGCCAACAGCGCATTTGGGGCGCGTCGCCGGTGGTGGCGTCGTGGCAGTTGGTGATGTCGGGCGCGCTGCAAGTGGTCGGTCTTGCGCTGCTCGGTTTGGGCGGCGCGTTCATGCTCGGCGCCAGCAAAAACCCACTGTCGCTTATCTTTTCGCTCGGCGGCTTTGTCGCGCTGATACTGCTCGCACAGGCGGTGGCGACCCGCCCCGAACTCATCGACGGCATCGGGGTGCGTGTGCTGTCGTGGTTCAACTCACTTCGCGGCAAGCCGGCCGACACCGGCCTGAACAAGTGGCGCGAGACGCTGTCTCAACTGGAATCGGTCAGCCTGTCCCGCCGTGAACTCGGCGAGGCGTTCGGCTGGTCGCTGTTCAACTGGATCGCCGACGTCGCGTGTCTGTTGTTCGCCTGCTTCGCCACCGGCGGGCATCCGTCACTGGCGGGCTTGACGGTGGCGTACGCGGCGGCCCGCGCTGTCGGGTCGATCCCGTTGATGCCGGGCGGTCTTCTTGTGGTCGAGGCGGTGTTGGTGCCCGGCCTGGTGTCGTCCGGCATGACCCTGGCCTCGGCGATCTCCGCGATGCTCATCTACCGGTTGGTCAGCTGGATCTTCATCTCCGCGATCGGCTGGGTGGTGTTCTTCTTCATGTTCCGCACCGAGAAGGACATCGACCCCGACGCCACCGTCGACGACGATGACGTCGAGCAGCCACCGCAGTTCAGCCCCGACCCCGAGGTGCGACACGAACCTGAGCCCGAACAATAGGGAGCGGTCATGCGCGGCCGGACCTCCGTGGTGCTCTCGGCGATTGCCGCGCTGACCGCGGCGTGCACAACGTCGACCAAAACCCCCTCGGCGCCAACGACTTCAACGACGATGCCCGCCGCGACGGACACCCGCCTCTCAGTGGTCACTCCGCCATTGGCCAGTGTCATTGCGGCGCCGATACCCGTGCCTGCCACCGACGGCAAGGTCCACCTTGCCTATGAACTGCCACTGACCAACGCGCTCAACCAAGAGCTGACCTTGACGTCGGTCGACGTGCGCGCTGCCGATCAAACCCTGTTGAACCTGGCTGGCGACCGGCTCGCCTACTGGATGCGTGCATGGGAAACCTCACGCCCACAACGAGACTCGTGTCGGCACAATCCGCGGCGGTGTGGCTTGACGTCGTGCTAGACCGCGGCGCGGTGGCCGACGGTCGCGTCGTCGGGGTGGTCGACGGACTGCCCGAGCAGGTTCCCGGAAGAGTCCGAGCGGTCTGACGCTCGAGCAATACGCGGGCAATCACATCGTTCAGGCCATGGGCGACGGCAACTATGTGCTCTACGCCCACCCAAGACCGGCAGCGTCAAAGTCAATGTGGGCGAGCGGCTGAGCTCGGGGCAGGTCATGAGCACCCCGATCCGCTGCGGTCCAACGGGCTGCCGTTCGTGCTCTCGTCCTTCACGCTCGACGCACGCATCGCCTCAATGGACGCCGAAGACACAATCGAAGCGGGCCGCCCGGCGCCGATGCAGCCGGGCTTCACCCCGTGCGATGAATCAGCCGTCAGCCCACTGGTTTTGGATGTAATGAGCTATGCCAATCGATGAGACGCAGCGGCGGGTTCGGCGCGCGCTGATCGCCCTGTTCGCCGACATCGTTTCCGTGATCGTGTTCTGCACGATCGGGCGCCGAAGTCACGCCGAGGGGTTGACCGTGGCCGGGATCGCCCGGACCGCATGGCCGTTTCTGGCCGGCACCGGCGTCGGCTGGCTGCTGATAGGCGGGTGGCGCAGGCCTTTCACGGTCATCCCCACCGGGGTGGTCGTGTGGGTGTGCACAGTGGCGGTGGGAATGGTGTTGCGCAAGGTGACATCTGCGGGTGTTTCGACGAGCTTTGTGGTGGTGGCGTCGTTCTCGACCGCGGCGCTGCTGCTGGGCTGGCGCGGCGCGGCCGCGCTCTTCCGGCGCGACTGACGTCTAGTCTGAATTTGCCGGCGGCTCAGGCGAAGTCGAGATCGTTAATGTCGCGCGCAACCCGCCCAGCGGCCCGTTGGACAATTCGATGCGCCCGCCGTGCAAAGCCGCCTGCTGCGCCACCAGCGCCAGGCCCAGCCCCGAGCCACCCGGCGCCGCATTGCTGCCACGGGAGAATCGGCCCAACACCGTTTGATGTTCTTCGTCCGGCAGGCCGCGGCCGTTGTCGTCGACGACGATCGTCAAAGTGTGGTCATGACGGTGCGCCGCCAACACGATCCGCGTCGCCTGCCCGTGCGTCACTGCGTTGCGCACCAGGTTGTCGACCGCGAGCCGAAGCCCGCCCGGCCAACCCCAGCTCGCCCCGAGATCATCCGCGGCCTCGACCACGACCTCGACTCCACCGGCGGTGCGCATGTTCTCCCGCGCTACCCGGTCGAGCATGTCGGTGAGATCGATGAGTTCGCGGTCCTCGGCCTGCGCCAGTTGGCCCGACGCGAGCTGCCCGAGCGCGGTGATGATCGCCTCCACGCGGCGCTGTGCGCGCGAAAGGTCCTGCACCACTTCAGCTCTCTCCTCGGCAGGCAGGTCGTGGATCCGTAGCGTGTCGAGGTCGGCACGCATCGCCGTGAGTGGGGTGCGTAGCTCGTGTGCGGCGTTGGCGGCGAAGTCCTGTGCGGCCTGCAGGGAATTAGTGGTGGCCTGCTGAGCGGCGGCCAGCCTGCTCAACATCGCGGTCATCGCCTCGGACAGGTCCTCGGCCTCGCGGACGCCGCGCACTTCGGGCATCCGCTCGGTGTCCTTGCCGAGCCGTTTGGTGTGCTCGGTCAGTCTGCGCAGCGGCCGGATCGCGGGACCGGCCAAGAGCCAGCCGAGGCCGGCGGCGATCAACACGGTCACCACACCGACGGTCGTGTACAGCGGAATCCTGGCGCGGTTCAACAAGATACTGTCGGCGCGGATGCCGACCGACATCACCACACCGCCCTGCTGGTCGACGGTGATGGTCCGCACCCTGTACTCCACGCCGTTCACTTCGACTGTCGCGGTGCCCGGCGGCAGCGGCGGCAACTGCAGGCCACGCTGGAACATCACCTGCCCGGTGGATTCGGAGCGCCCGGTGGTGAGCACGCCTCGGCGGGGGTCCTGCAGTTCTTCGGGATTGATGCTGGCGTCGACGATGGCATCGAGGCGGCGATCCAGTTGCGCGGCATCGTTATTCGCGAGCACGACCGAAGTGAGGATCGTGAACACGGCGACGACCGCGGACGCGGCGGCGGCCGAGGCGATCGCCACCCGGGTGCGCAACGAGGCGGACCGCAGGAACCGCGGCAAGCGCACTTACGGCTCGTCCCGCAACACGTACCCGATCCCGCGAACGGTATGGATCACCCTGGGCAGGCCGTCGCGTTCGAGCTTGCGCCGCAGGTAGGAGATGAACACGTCGGCAACGTTGGTGTCGACGTCGAAGTCGTAGCCCCACACCAGTTCGAGCAGCCGCTGCCGGGACAACACAACGCCGGCGTTTTCGGCCAGCACGGCCAACAGATCGAACTCGCGCTTGGTCAGGTCGACCCGCTCGCCGTCGACGAACACCAGCCGGCGCGCGGTGTCGATAGTCAACGGCCCGACCGTCATCGTGTCGGACGTTTGGTCCGAATGGCTCGCACGCCGCAGCAGAGCGTGCAGCCGCGCGACCAACTCGCCCAGATCGAAGGGCTTGGTCAGGTAATCGTCGGCACCCGCCTCGAGCCCCGCGATCCGGTCATTGACCGTGTCGCGCGCGGACAGAACGCAAATGGGGATGTCGTTACCCAACGCCCGCAGCGCAGTGACCACAGCGACCCCGTCGAGTTCCGGCATCTGGACATCCAAAACCAACGCGTCGTGCGATTCATTGGACAGCAGCCGCAGCGCCTCCTTACCGGTTGCCGCGACCCGAACGTCGAACCCCGAATGCCGCAGGCCGCGGGCGACGGAGGTTCTGACGTCCGGGTCGTCGTCGACCATCAGCACCGTGCGGCTCGCGCCCTCCCGCGCGCGCGATTCGCCAACCCGCACGGCGGGCTACGGAGTCATAGGTGCGGGCGCCGTACCGCAGCGGTTCTTCAGGTCGACCAACGGCTGGCGGATGCCGGTCAGGTCAGCCTTGACCGACGGGTTCGTGTTCAGGTAGTCCTGCACCTGGCTGCGGACTTGATCGCGCGGCAGCCCTTCAAGGCTGGTGAAGAACCAGTTCACGTCCGGGTGCGTGAAGAGGTATGCCGACGTCGACGCCGACACACCCGATGACACGCCGGCCAGGTCGGCAGCGGTGCAGTTCGGCGGGTTCTTCGCCGGGTCGTCGGCCATCGCCGAGGGCAGGGCACCAAATAACATCGCACCGGCAATCGCGCCGGTGCCGACCGCGCCAGCTACCGCACGCCGCGCGGTACGGGCCGAGAGCAACATGGACAGGCTCCTCTATAAGAAGTCAACAGGCCGTAACCATTGGCGGTTCCGACAATTTAAAAGCTAAGCAGAAAGGGTCCCGACTTTCTTGCCTTGCGATTAACCAATCGTGAGAAAGTCTGAAAGCGCAGGTCGGCTGCGCGCTGTGCGCATCGCCCAGGCGCTAGCGGGTGGTGGTCGTCGCGGGCCCGGGAAGCGGTCCGCTGCCCTGCGTGACGGCCGATGAGGGCGACGGCGAAGCGGGCAGCGCCGCAGCGGGAACGCCGACGGTCTGCGCGGTCTGCAGTGCTCCTGGCAAACCGCCGGGCAGCGCGCCTCCCTGCTGCTGTGCGGCCTGCATGAGGCCCATCAGCTGAGGCAGGCTGATCGGCAGCTTGCAGCGGGTGGACAGGTTGACCAGCGGCTGCTGCAGCTGCTGCACGTCCTTGCCGACTTGTGGGTTGGCGTCAAAGTACGTCTTGAGCGCGCCCAGCGACTGCGGTCCGGCCTGCTGCTGGGAGATGGTCGTCAGTGCCTGGTTGGTTTCGGGGTGCGAGTCGAGGTAGTTGCCCGTCGACGTGGCCACCGAGCCGATGGTCCTGGCAAGCTCACTGGCCGCGCAGGGATCCGTGGCGGCGGTTGCTGACGGGACGGTGTTGGCCACCAGGACAGCCACGCCGGCGCCGCCCACAGCGGAGACAGCGAACACAGCGGCGAGGCTGCGACGCAGCGCCTTGGTGGTCGTTTTCATGGACAACTCCTTACGGCTTGCGAACGTTATTGACGCTTCCGCAAACGCCTTGCGATCGCACGGTTGGGCTCCCCGACCCGAAACGGCCTCGGCACATATTGCCATCTACGCCGCCGCGCCTGCCAATCCAGCGAATGAACCTGCAGGTGAACAACAGGAAGTCCGCAGCGCCGCGTAACACTTGGCGGGCGAATGACGAGATTCGGATTAGAGCTGCTTAAGGCGTTGCTCAGGGCCCGTCACTCTACAGGGGCCGCTGTTGTACGCTCAGCTTCGCAACGCCGGGCAGAAAGCGGGGAGTTCGCTATCCAGCAGTTCATGATGCGCTTGAGCAGCAACCTGCGCAGATATCGCTGGGCGGTGTTCGCGGTTTGGCTGCTGCTCCTGGTTCCCTCGATCTATCTGGCGATGAACCAGTCCGGCAACCTCACCGGCGGCGGGTTCGAAGTCGAGGGTTCCCAGTCGCTGCACGTGCAGCGCGAGCTCGAGCAGCACTTCCCCGACCAGGGTGCGTCCCCGTTGGCCCTGGTCGCGGCCCCGCGCGCGGACGCATCCTTCGACGACATGACCGCCGCGGTCAATCAGCTCGAACGCATCGCCGCCGAGGTGCCAAGCGTCAAGGTGGTGCCGAATCGGCTGCAGCCGCCGCCCCAGCCGGACCGCCCGTACGTCGTCACCCTGCAGCTGGATTTCAACAACACCGGCGCGGTCGACGTCGCCAAACAGCTGCGCCAGAAGGTCGGCATCAACGGCGATCAGCCCGGCGAGATCGAGAACGGCAAGGTCAAGCTCTACGTCATCGGCCAGGGCGCCCTGGGTGCGGCCGCGACCTTGGCAACCAAGCATGACATCGCGCAGGCCGAACAGTGGAACCTGCCGATCGTCCTGATTGTTTTGCTGGCGGTGTTTGGCTCGCTGGCCGCGGCCGCGATGCCGCTGGTGCTGGGCATCTGCACCGTCGTGGTGACCATGGGTCTGGTCTATCTGCTGTCGATGTACACCACGATGTCGGTGTTCGTGACGTCGACAGTGTCGATGTTCGGTATCGCACTGGCCATCGACTATTCACTATTTATTCTTATGCGGTTCCGCGAGGAACTGCGCGCAGGCCGCGATCCCCAGCAGGCCGCGGACGCGGCTATGGCCACCTCCGGTTTGGCGGTAGTGCTGTCCGGCCTGACGGTGATCGCGTCGGTCACCGGCATCTACCTGATCGACACCCCGGTGCTGGCCTCGATGGCCACCGGCGCGATCCTCGCGGTCGCGATCGCCGTGTTGACGTCGACGACGCTGACACCCGCTGTGCTGGCGACGTTCGGCCGGGCGGCGGCCAAGCGGTCGTCGTACTTGCACTGGTCGCGCCGGGCCGAGACCACCCAGTCGCGGTTCTGGAGCCGGTGGACCGGTTGGGTGATGCGACGGCCGTGGCTGTCGGCGTTGGTGGCGTCGGCGTTCCTGTTGACGCTGGCCACGCCCGCATTCTCGATGGTTCTGGGCAACAGCATGCAGCGCCAGTTCGAGCCGACCCACGAGATCCGCGGCGGCGTCAACGCCGCGGCAGAGGCGCTGGGCGCCGGGGCGCTCGGGCCGGTGCGAGTGCTGGTGACGTTCCCCGACGGCAACGCCGCCTCGGCACCAGCGAAGGAGCCGGCGCTCGACGTCGTGCGACAGCGAATGGCGCAAGCACCCAACGTGGTGTCGGTGTCGCCGCCGGTATTCGGCGACGACTACCGGCGGGCGCTGCTGTCGGCCGTGCTTTCGGTGGACCCCGAGGACATGGCCGCCCGCAACACCGTCGACTGGATGCGCGACCAACTGCCACCTGCCGCCGGCGTCAACGCACGCATCGACGTGGGTGGGCCGACGGCGCTGATCAAGGACTTCGACGACCGGGTGTCGTCGACGCAGCCCCTGGTGTTCGGATTCGTCGCGCTGATCGCGTTCGTGATGCTGCTGATCTCGATTCGGTCGGTGTTCCTGGCGTTCAAGGGCGTCCTGATGACGGTCCTGTCGGTGGCCGCCGCCTACGGCAGCCTTGTCGTCGTCTTCCAGTGGGGCTGGCTGGAAGAGCTGGGCTTCAAGCCGATCTCGTCACTGGACAGCACCATCCCGCCGCTGGTGCTGGCGATGACGTTCGGCCTGTCGATGGACTACGAGATCTTCCTGCTGACCCGTATCCGGGAGCGGTTCCTGCAGACCAAGAACACCCGCGACGCCGTCGCATACGGGGTGAGCACCAGCGCACGCACGATCACCAGCGCCGCGCTGATCATGATCGCGGTGTTCATCGGGTTCGCGTTCGCGGGCATGCCGTTGGTCGCCCAGCTGGGCGTCGCATGCGCGGTTGCGATCGCGGTCGACGCCACCGTGGTGCGGCTGGTGCTGGTGCCCGCGCTGATGGCGATGTTCGACGAATGGAACTGGTGGCTGCCGTGCTGGCTGGCCCGCATCCTGCCGTCCGTTGACTTCGAGAAGCCGCTGCCCAAGGTCGATATGCCCGACCTGGTCATCATCCCCGACGACATCTCCTCGCTTGGGCCATCGGGCTCCGATCTGCGCATGGTGGTCAAGTCTGCGGCCAGGCTGAAAAACCTTGCCCCCGATACGATTTCCGTCGCCGATCCGCTGGCCCTACGCGGCTGCCTGCCGTCTCGCGAGCCGGTGGCCGCCCTCGCGAACGGCCACACCAACGGTCATGGGCACCGCAACGGCGCATCGAACGGCTCGACGAACGGGGCAGGTAAGGCCGGACCGCGCAGCCTGCCCGGGGTGCATCCGGTGACAATCTGGCGGGGCCGGCTCTCCGTCGCGCTGGACGCACTCGAGACCCAGGCCGACGCTGAGCGCGCGCCGGTGGAGCGGCAAAGCCCGATGGAGATCACCAACGTACAGCTTCCGACAGGCGACCGGCTGCAGATCCCGACGGGCGCGGAAACGCTGCGCCTGAAGAGCTACCTCGTCATGTGCCGAAACACCATTAGGGATTTCGCCGAGTTTGCCGAATTGGTCGACTCGATGGAGACTCAGACTGCTGCACTGGTGCTGACGTCAATGGACCGGTACTACTGTGGAGACCGCTCGAGGAAACAGTGGGTCGCCACGCAGTTGGTACGCCGCCTGGCCGATCCACAACCGTCCGACGAGCACGACGCCAGGATGTCGGGCCCTGAGGCGGAGGCTGATTGGGCCAAGGTCAGGGAGCGCTGCCTGTCGGTGGCGGTAGCGATGCTTGAGGAGGCGAGGTGACGTTGGCCCCCGATATTCGGGATGCGCGGCGCGAAGCAGTCTCCGGACCCAAGCGAGCCGCGGCGCCGACGCATGGCCGCCGGCCACCGATCGACGACCGGCCGGTGGAGTTCTGGCCGACCTCCGCGATCCGGGCAGCGCTGGAGACGGACGACCTGACGGTCTGGCAGCGCATTGTCGTCGCGATCAAACGTGATCCGTACGGCAGGACCGCGCGCCAGGTCGAGGAAGTGCTGGAAACGGCACGGCCATACGGGGTTTCCAAGGCGCTCTCGGAGGTGCTCATCCGCACCCGCGAGCACCTGGAGGCCAACGAACGCGCCGAGGTGGGCCGCCATGTGCAGGCGCTGCTGGAGCGATCGGGTCTGGGCCAGGACGAGTTCGCGTCACGCATCGGCGTTCCGCGCGAGGATTTCGCGGCGTACCTCAGCGGGGAGAGCAGTCCGCCTGCATCGCTGATGATTCGGATGCGCCGGCTGTCCGACCGGTTCGCCAAGATACGGAACCAGCGCCACTAGGTATGACGTACGCGCTGATCCCGGGGGCCGGTGGCAGCGCCTGGTATTGGCATCGCGTCACATCGCTGTTGCCCGGCGCGATCGTGATCTCGCGGGTGCCCACTGCTTCGATCGTGTTGGTCAACCCGATGGTGCCTGTAGCCGGCGAAACGCCGGGGCAATGGTGGGCCGCAACGGGTCATGATCAAGTGTGCTACTGAGCTCGATCCGGTCGAGGACTTCTTTCACGACGTGCCGGGGTCGGTGCGGGAGGAGGCGTTACGACAGGGTGAGCCACGGCAGTCCGACACGCCGTTCGGGCAGCCGTGGCCGTTGGACCGTCCCCCGCAAGCGGGAGGTGCCCCCAGGCCGACGTGCCAACCAGGGTGATTCAGGGCAGCGACGACCGGCTGTTTCCGCTGGAGTTTCAGCGGCGGGTGGTGCGCTCGCGGCTCGGCCTGGAGCTCGAGGTGATGCCCGGCGGCCACCTGATGGCGCTGAGCCAGCCCGTGGAGTTGGCGTCGCGCATTCGGTCGGCGAGTGCAGGTACAGGAGATATCGATGGACATTGAGCAGATCCTGCGGGAAACCCGCACCGTCGCTATCGTCGGCGCATCGGCCAACCCGTCGCGAGCCAGCCACGACGTGTGGAGCTACTTGAAGTCCGCAAGCGACTACGAGCTGTATCTGGTCAACCCGACCATCAGCGAGGTCGAGGGCACGCCTGTGTACCCGTCGCTGGCGGACCTGCCGGTGGTGCCCGATCTCGTCGACGTGTTCCGACGCCACGAGTACCTGCCTGCGGTGCTCGAGGACACCATCGAAGTAGGCGCGAAGGTGCTGTGGCTACAGCTGGGTTTGTGGCATGAACAGGTGGCCCGCGACGGCGAAGCGGCCGGATTGCAAGTGGTGATGGATCGCTGCCTGAAGGTCGATCACGCCCGCTTGCTCGGTTAGCGGGAGTGGATCGGCGACACGTCGTCGACCAGCCACCGCCCGTCGGACTTGGATAGTTGGACCCGAAGCGCAAGTACCGCGGTGTCGGACGACTTGCCGGGTGCGCTCTGCGTTGCACGCAGGATCACCGCGACGCTGGCAGCATCCGGCCCGATCGCCTCGATGCCCGCCGAAACCGTGCTCGCCTGGGCCGAAATGTTCTTGCTCGTCAAATCCTTTGCCACATTCGCGAATTCGTTCTTGAAGGACTCGGCGCTCTTGGGTGACATCATCGCCGTGGCCCGGTCGATGGACGCGGTGGGGCTTTGCGGCGTGAACGTCGCTGAGGCCTCCGAGATGCTGCTGGCGATGCCGACCACCTCGGCGCTGTCGCTTTGAAGGGTGCGGTCGGGCACCGTCCACCGCATGTATCCGACGAGCACGCCGGCGACCAGCGCGACGGTCGCCACCGCGACGACAGCCAGCCGCAGTCCTGGACCGTCGTCGTCGGTGCCGACGGTGACCGAATCGCGGCGCGCGAGCGCGAAGTTGACGACGACGCCCTCGACGATCAGCAGGCACAGCACCGAGCACACCGACACCCACCACAGCGGCCAGGCCAGCGCGATGCCGATGTAGATCAGCGCGGCGATGGCAGCGACGGGCGCGAGAATGTCGAAAGCCAGGACGCGCCAACGGTTTCTCATCGGATCGGTTCCAGCCGCGAGATCAGCAGCTTGCCGTCCACGTCGGAGACGTCGAGCCGAAGCGTCCAGCGCACGGTCTGCGGCTTGTCGCCGCCGGCGTTCTCGCTGATCGACGTCGCCACCACCATCACGGTGTCGGTGCGCGACGCGGACGCCGCCAGCTCGGGCTGCTGTTTGGGCGGCGGGGCGCCGTTCGGACCTGGCTGCGCGTGGTGGATCGACTCCACCGCCACCGAGTCGACCTGGCCGGTGGTGCGCGCCTGCAGCGTCTGCACCAGCTTGCGGTACGGCTCGATGATCGAGTCGAAGTCGGCGTTGAGCTGGCCGACCGTGCCCTCGTGCAACTGGTTCAGACTGGCCTCGACGCTGTCCTTGTTCATGTTGATCAGGACGCTGGTCCAGTCCGCGGCGGCCTGCATGACGCTGGTGCGGTAGTGGAGTTCGTCGACGTCGCTGCGGTGCTGCACCAAGATCAGGCCGGCCAGGGCGATGGCCGCGACCGCGAGGACGCCCAGGACCGCCGAGCCGATGCCGAAGCCGGTGAAGACGGGACCGCCGTCGCCTTCGTGATTCGGCGTTGGCTCGTCGTCGGGCATGGCCGAGAGGGTACCCGGCGGAACCGTCGCCGCCCTAGGTGCCGGGGCGGCCCAGTCCGGTTTGACCGAGGCCTCCCGCGCAACCCGTACGCCGCGCGCCTCGGGACTTCTGGAAGGATGTTGGAGTGACGGTAGAAGCCATTCGCTCGGGTATCGACCTCTCCTACGTCGACTCCGATGCCCGCCCCCAAGACGATCTGTTCGGCCATGTCAACGGCCGCTGGCTGGCCGACTACAAGATCCCGGCCGACCGCGCCACCGACGGCGCGTTCCGCTCGCTCTACGACCGCGCCGAGGAACAGGTCCGCGACCTGATCACGGAGGCGGCCGAGTCCGGCGCACAGAAGGGCACCGACGAGCAGCGCATCGGCGACCTGTACGCCAGCTTCATGGACGAGCAGACCGTGGCCGAGCGCGGTGTGCAACCGCTGCTCGACGAGCTGGCCACGATCGACGCCGCCGAAACGCCCGAGGCGTTGGCGGCGGTCGTCGGCGCACTGCAGCGCAGCGGGGTCGGCGGCGGCACGGGCGTCTACGTCGACACCGACTCCAAGGACTCGACCCGCTACCTGCTGCACCTCAACCAGTCCGGACTCGGACTGCCCGACGAGTCCTACTACCGCGACGAGCAGCACGCCGAGATTCTCGCCGCCTATCCACAGCACATCGCCGCGATGTTCGCGCTCGTGTACGGCGGCGATCACACAGAGACGGCCGCGCGGATCGTCGCGCTTGAAACCAAGCTGGCGGCCGCGCACTGGGATGTCGTCAAGCGCCGCGACGCGGACCTCACCTACAACCTGCGCATGTTCGCCGACCTGCCGGCCGAGGCGCCAGGCTTCGACTGGGCAGGTTGGGTGACCGCGCTGGGCACAACGCCGGAGACCGTAGCGGAAGTCGTTGTGCGCCAACCGGATTACCTCACCGCATTTGCCGCGGCATGGTCGGGCGAGGCCCTCGAGGACTGGAAGAACTGGGCCCGCTGGCGGCTCATCCGCGCTCGCGCGTCCCTGCTCACCGACGACCTGGTGGCCGAGGACTTCGCGTTCTACGGCCGCAGGTTGAGCGGCACCGAGGAGATCCGCGACCGCTGGAAGCGCGCCGTGTCGGTGGTGGAGAGTCTGATGGGCGATGCCGTCGGCAAGCTGTATGTCGAACGACACTTCCCGCCGGATGCCAAGGCGCGCATGGACGAGTTGGTGGCAAATCTGCGTGAGGCGTACCGCGTCAGCATCAACGAGCTGCAGTGGATGACGCCGCAGACGCGCGAGAAGGCGCTGGCCAAGCTCGACAAGTTCACCCCGAAGATCGGCTATCCGGCGAAATGGCGTGACTACTCGAAGCTGGTCATCGAGCGCGCCGACCTCTACGGGAACTACCGCCGCGGCTACGCCGTCGGCTACGACCGCGAACTGGACAAGCTCGGCGGCCCGGTGGACCGCGACGAGTGGTTCATGACACCGCAGACCGTCAACGCCTACTACAACCCCGGCATGAACGAAATCGTCTTCCCCGCAGCGATTCTGCAGCCGCCGTTCTTCGACGCCGATGCCGACGACGCCGCCAACTACGGAGGTATCGGCGCGGTCATCGGACACGAGATCGGGCACGGGTTCGACGACCAGGGTGCCAAGTACGACGGCGACGGCAACTTGGTGGACTGGTGGACCGACGAGGACCGGACCGAATTCGCAGCGCGGACAAAGGCTTTGATTGAGCAGTACCAGGAGTACACACCCCGCCAGCTGGACGACGGCCACCACGTGAACGGAGCGTTCACGGTCGGCGAGAACATCGGCGACCTCGGCGGGCTGTCCATCGCGTTGCTGGCCTACCGGGTTGCGCTGAAGGACGCGGACGCGCCGGTGATCGACGGGTTGACCGGCGCGCAGCGGGTGTTCTTCGGCTGGGCGCAGGTGTGGCGGACGAAATCCCGTGACGCCGAGGCGATCCGGCGGTTGGCGATCGACCCGCACTCACCGCCGGAGTTCCGGTGCAACGGCGTCATCCGCAACATGGACGCGTTCTACGACGCGTTCGAGGTGAGCGAGTCCGACGAGCTGTACCTGGACCCGCAGCGGCGCGTGCGGATCTGGAATTAACCTGTCGAAAAGACGCAAAATCGCCCAATTTCAGGGCGAAATGGGCGATTTTGCGTCTGCTCGCCAGATTGGGTCTGCCCGTATTAGCGGGTTCCGTTTTTTGCGTAGTCGGCGATGGCGTCGATATTGGACTTGTCGATGAACGCAGGTCCCGTCAATGTGGGCTGCCCGCCGCCGATGACGTTGCCGTTGTTCAAGAACAGCCACAGCGAGTCCACCGCGAGATAGCCCTGCAGGAAGGGCTGCTGATCGATGGCCCACTGCACCTTGCCCGCCTTGATCGCGTCCACCAAGGCCGCGCTGGTGTCAAAGGTGACGATCTTGGCCGTGCTACCCGCGTTCGCGGCGGCTTCCGTCGCGGTCAGGGCGATCGGCGCTCCCAGGGTGACGATGTGGTCGATTGCCGGGTCCTGCTGCAACTTGGCAATGATGGTGGACTGGACGGACGGCATGTCTGTGCCGTTCACGTTGAGGTTTTCCACCGCCCCGCCGAAGCCGGCCGCGACGCCCGCGCACCGTGACTCGAGCGCCACATTGCCCTGGTCCTGGATGACGCAGACGACCTTCTTGGCGCCCTCGCCTGCCAGTCGCTTGCCTGCGGCCTCGCCCGAGATCTTCTCGTCCTGGCCGAAATACGCCTTCGCGCCCGCGGCCTGCCAGTCGTTGATGCCTGCGTTGAATGCCACCACCGGAATGCCCGCGGCAGTGGCCGATTGCACGGATGCCTTGAGGGCCTCGGGTCGTGCCAGCGTGACCGCGATCGCGTTGACCTTGCTGTCGACCGCGTTCTGCACGAGGTTGGCCTGGTCAGGTGCTTGGAGTTCGGCCGAGTACTTCAGCTCGATGTTGTCCTTCTTCGCGGCGGTCTCGGCGCCCTTGCGGATCAGATCCCAGAACGTATCGCCCGGCGGTCCGTGGGTGACCATGGCGACGGTGAACCGCGGGGTGTCGGCTTGGCCACTTCCCATACCGTCGCCGGTAGTGCGGGGTTTGCCGCCGGTGCTCGAACATGCGGTCAGCGCGACGAGGATGGCCGCACACGCAACGGTGATTCGTAAGCCCTTCATTGCATTCTTCTCTCACTCGCGGTTTCAACCGACGGCCGCGGAGTTGGCGGCCTTGAGCGTGTCAGCTGCGACTCGCAGCCCTTCGAGCTGACCGAGCTCGACGTCTTCGTGTTCGATGTTGACCGCCATGCCCGGGTCGACGCGCTCCAGCGCCTGCAGGAACCGCGACCAGAACTCCGTGTCATGGCCGCGGCCGACGGCGACGAAGTCCCATGCCGAATCTTCCGGCCACTTGTTCACCACATGCCTGCCGCCGAGCCCGGTCGGGTTTTCGCTCAACGGGATTCGGGTGAACCGCTCGTCGAGCACACCGTAGATCTTGCAGTTCTCGTTGATCCGGGTGTCCTTGGCGGCAGCGTGCACCACCAGCGGCCCCAACCAGTCGATCGCGGCGACCGGGTCGATTCCCTGCCAGAACAGATGCGACGGATCCATCTCGGCGCCGACGTTGGTGGCGCCCGTGCGCTCCACCAGACGCCGCAGGGTCGGCGGGTTGAACACCAGGTTCTGCGGGTGCATCTCGATGGCCACCTTGACACCGTTCTGGCGGGCAAGGGCATCGATCTCGGCCCAGAACGGCAGGGCAACCTCATCCCACTGGTAGTCAAGCGAGTCGAGATAACCCGAGTCCCAGGTATTTACGTGCCAGGCCGGCCACTGCCCACCGGGGTGAGCCTCGGGCAGACCCGACATCGTCACTACACGATCAACGCCGAGCAGGCCGGCGACGCGAATGGCGTTGCGCAGGTCGTCTGCGTCTTCCGGACCGACCTCGGGATCGGGGTGCAGAGGATTGCCATTGCAGTTGAGTCCTGCGATCTCGACACCCGTACCGTCGAAGTTGGCGAGATACTCCCGCGGTGAGACGGCACCGGACAGCAGGTCGTCCACCGGCAGGTGTGGTGTCGGCAGGAAGCCGCCTGCGTTGATCTCTGCGCCGGTCAGGCCCAGCGAGGCGATGATCTCAAGCGCCTCCTTCAGCGGCTTGTCGTGCAGGATGGCGGTGTAGACACCAAGTTTCATGGGTGAACTCCGTTCTGGTTAGACGACTTTGACGGCGGCGCCGCCGGACTGCGCGGATTCGGTGATCGCGGCGACGACACGCAGTCCGTGCAGGCCCGCGTCGAATCCCGGCACCGGACCGAGCTCGCCGATGCCCGCGATCTGGTCGAGGAAGGCACGGAGCTGCCAGCCGAACATGTCGGCCACCCCGTGCCCGACCCCGCCGGCGTCCATCGGCAACCCGCCGCGGATGTACGGGTGCTCGGGCCCGATCAGCACCCGCCGCGGGCCACCGACATTGCTGCGGACATCGTCGGTCGAGATCTGGAATTCGCCTGGACGCTGCAGATCGAAGGCGGCCGAGCCCTTGGACGCGAACAGTTCGAAACCGAGGCCGTCGGGCAGGTTGTGCGCTACGCGAGAGGCCGAGTAGGTGCCGATCGCGCCGTTCTCGAACCTAGCGGTGAAGCTGACGACGTCTTCGTTCTCGACGGGCGCGAGCTCGTCACTGACGGCGCCCTTGGTGTGGCCGTAGGTGACACCAAGCGGCACGGGGCGCTGATCGAACCAGAGTGGTGAACACCGCGCCGCTTACTTCCGTGATCGGCCCGCACACGAATTCCGACATGTCGATCAGGTGACTGCCGACGTCGGCCAGTGCGCCGGTGCCGGGCCCGCCGCGGTATCGCCAGGTGATCGGCGCCGTCGGGTCGAGCGCGTAGTCGCACCAGTAGCGGCCGTCGAAATGCACGAGTTCGCCCAGCGTGCCCGCGGCCAGTTCGCGCCGGATCTGTTCGACGGCCGGCACCCGGCGGTACGTGTAGCCGACGGCGGTGACGCGGTCACTGCGCTCGGCCGCGGTCGACCATCGCCTCGGCATCGGCCAGCGAACCGGCCAACGGCTTTTCGCACAGCACGTGCTTGCCCGCGGCGATCAACCCCTCGACGATCTCGCGATGCAGATGATTGGCGACAACGACACTCACCGCGTCGACGTCGGCCGCATCGGCGATGGCCCGCCAGTCGTACTCGGCGCGCTCGTACCCGTAGCGCTTGGCGGTGTCGTCGGCGACGGCGGCGTTGGTGTCGGCGATGGCGACGAGCCGCACGTCCGGCCTCTCCGTCCCGAACAATGTGGTCGCCATCCGGTATCCCGCGGCATGTGCCCGGCCGGCCATGCCGCCACCGATGACGGCCACGCCTATTGAGCTCGTCACGTCGAAGGCCTCCTATGAAGTCTGTTGTGTTAAACCGATCTATTAGACCGGTCTAGTTCCGCTACTATGGGCGCCGTCACAGTGCGTTGTCAAGCCCCATGCTTGATCGAGCCACAAAGGAGGGCCGTGCCCAACAACCGCGACCGGCCGACCATGCAGGACATCGCCGATCACGTCGGCGTGTCCAAGGCCCTGGTCTCACTCGTGTTCCGCAACGCGCCCGGCCCGAGTGCCGAGACCCGCAAGCGCGTGCTGGCGGCCGCCGACGAACTGGGCTACCGGGTCAATCGGGCGGCGGCGTTGATGACTGCCCGCCGGTCACACCTCATCGGCGTTATGGCCAATATTCGCAGCACATTTCACGCCGAGCTGGTCGAGGACATCGTCGCCGAGGCCGACAGGTACGGGTATGAGGTCGTGCTTGGCGCCGTCACACCAACTCACGCCGAACCTGCCGTCGTCGAGACCCTGCTCAGCTTTCGATGTGAAGCCCTGATCCTGCTCGGGCCCGAGCTCGGCGACGACACGATGGCGGAGTTGGCACAGCGAGCGCCGGTTGTCGTCGTCGGCCGGCGCATGTCCGGCAGCGCCGTCGACGTCGTGCGCACAGCGGACGGGCGCGGCATCGGACAGGTGGTGGATCACCTCGTCGAGCTAGGGCACCGGCGCATCTGCCATCTCAGCGGCGGGGCGGGAACGATCCCAGCCGATCGCAAAGCGGGTTACGTGCGGGCGATGAAGAGACACGGGCTGTCGGACGGCATCGACATCATCGACGGCGACTTCACCGAGCGCTCAGGCATGCTCGCCGCGCAGAAGCTGTTGCGTCGACGACGACGCCCGACCGCGGTCTGTGCCGCCAACGATCAGAGCGCGATCGGACTCCTCGACCAGTTGCTCCGTGCGGGCATCGACGTCCCCGGCGACATCGCGGTAGCCGGATACGACGACAGCATGCTGGCCCGGCTCGCCCACATCGACCTGACCACTGTCAGCCAGGAACCGCGCCAGC
This sequence comes from uncultured Actinomycetota bacterium, assembly GCA_963770125.1. Taxonomy (GTDB): domain Bacteria; phylum Actinomycetota; class Actinomycetes; order Mycobacteriales; family Mycobacteriaceae; genus Mycobacterium. The sequence goes on from CAVYPI010000014.1 coordinate 30,580, forward strand.
AAGCCGAACGAGCCGTGCGAGCGGTCGTCGAACGGCTTGATGAGAACCGTAGCGAACGGCTTGACGTCCTGCTCGAGCCGAGGCTCGTCGTGCGGCACACCACCGCGCCGCAGATGCGGCGCCCGGCCTAGACGTCAGAACATCTGCCAGTCCGACGCGCCGTCGGGCTGGTTGTAGATCCCGGCGGAGTTCTTGATCACGACAGGGTCGCCGCTTCCGAAGTTGTCGTAGAACCACTGGGCATTGGCGGGACCGAGGTTGATGCAGCCGTGGCTGACGTCGCGCCTGCCTTGGTCACCAACAGACCACGGTGCGCTGTGGACGAAGTTGCCGCTGTTGTCGATCCGGACCGCAAGCTGAACATGGACCTTGTAGCCCATGGGTGAATTAACCGGCACGCCGTACGTCGACGAGTCCATGATGATGTCGGGGAACTTCTCCAACACGTAGTAGGTGCCGTTCTTGGTCTCATGCTTGCCGTCGGGCATGCCCATCGAGACTGGGAACGTCTTCTCCAGCTTCCCGTTTCGCACGATCTCCATCTGGTGCGCCTTGTCGTCCACGGTGGCCACCAGCGAGTCACCGGTACGGAAGCTCGATTTGGCGCCGCTCGCGTCGATGTTGACGACCGTGTTGGCCGGCCAGAAGTCCTGAGGCCGCCAGCGCACCTGGGTGTCGCTCGTCCAGTAGAACCTGCCGGGCACGGGCGGGACCGACGAGATGTGGATCGCCTGCTCGGCCATCGCCCGGTCTGCGATCGGCCGCGCGAAGTTGATGTAGATCGGCTTGGCGACACCGACCATCGAGCCGTTCGTTGGATTGAACGTCGGCGGCGCGAACACCGGCTCCCCGGTATAGGGCGTCGGGTCCTGACCGGCGGGTGTGCCCGCGGGAATCACCATCGGGGGCGCGCCGAATGGGTCCGCCGGTGGCGGCGGGCCGAACGGGTTCGGAGGCGGCGGCGCCAACGGGTCGCCAGGCGGCGGCGGTGGCACCGCGAGCGGATCGGCCGGCGGCGGGGCGAACGGATCCGGCGGCACGGGCGCTGCGGCGGGATCTACAGGCGCCGGCGGTGGCGGAGGAACCTCGGGGTCAGCCAGCGCAGATGGGTTTCCCAGCACCAGTCCACCGACCAGTCCGGCCGCGATGATCGCGGTGACCAGCCTCCCCTTCATCCGCTTACGCATACGTCACCTCCAGTCACAGAACTTCGTCCAGTCTCGCACAGCGAAAGCATCGGCTGCCGCCTCGAGGGTACGGTCCAAGCCTGAGCGACCGCACGCCTCACGCCGATGAGCTGCAGTGTTCATCGCCGTGCGGCGAGCAATGTTACTTCCTGCTGGTTGCCTGAGGAACCTCGAACAGGCCGCGCGTGACGGTGACAGACGTGAGAGCCACCGTCACCAGAGCCGTCGACGCCCCGATCATGAGAGCCAGTCCCGCGTGCTCGTAGAGCAGCCCGCCCGACAGCGAACCGGCCATGATGCCGACCTGGAACCCCGCGACGTAAAGGCCCGACGCGCCGTCCGGATCGTCGGGCGCGGTGCGCATGGCGGCCGCCTGCAGCATCGGTGGCAGCGCCGTCGAGGCCGCACCCCACAGCACGATCGCGCCCACGCCGACGACGAGGGCCACCAGCCCGGTGCCGTGGTCGAACGCCAGTGACGTCAACACCGCGAGCGCCGTCGCCAGCGCCGCAAGACAGCCCACCACCGAGGCTTGCGGCCGCCGATCCAGTGGTCGGGCCATCGCTGCCATCGACACCAGACCGGCGACGCCGAACGCGGCCAGCAGCCAAGCCAGCTTCGGGCCGTGCACACCGACGACGTCGCGGATGATCACGACAATGAACGTGTAGGAGATGAAGTGCCCGGTGACCCCGATCAGGGTCAGCACACTCAACGTGACCAGCCGACTGTTGCGGTGGTGGCGCACGTTTCGGCGGACGGTCTCTGCCTCGCCACGCGGCATCACCATCGGCGGGAGCGCGGCCCATGCGGCCACCGTGACGGCTGCGGCGACCACCGTGACCAGCACGACCGCCAGCCGCCAGCCCCACAGTTCGCTCACCGCAGCGGTCAACGGGTTGCCCGCGACCAGCGCGAGGCTGGTCCCGATATACACCGCAGTCGTGGCGCGGCCCGCATGTGTCGCTGGCACCAAGCGAGCGCCGATGGGCGCGATCACCGACCACATCAGCCCGTGGGTGAGCGCGCAAAGCACCCGACCACCGGCCAGCACACTGAAGTTGGGCGCAAGGGCCGAAATCAGTTGTGACGCAGTCAAACACGCCAGCGTCACCAGCAGCGTGGTGCGTCGCGGCCATTGCGCGGTGAGCCGCACCAGCGGAACGGTGGTGATGGCGGCGACGCACGCGTAGCTCGCCAACAGCGTGCCCACCAACGCCTCACTGACCCGAAGATCGGCGGCGATCGCAGGCAGCGCGCCCACCGGAACGATCTCGGCCGTCACGTAGACGAACGCGGCGGCCGCCAGCACTGTGAGCTGCACGGTGACGCGCGGCGTCCACGTGTGAGTTGCCCGGGTGCGGGTATCGACAGTCATAGCGGGAGCACCACCGTATCGACACAGGATGGGAATTGCGCTAGAGCAGGTTGTGAGCTGGTAGTGGATCGCCGCCTATTCGAGAGAGGATTGTGATGGTCGACATTCCGGAGGGTTACGAAACGTTGTTGGAGCGGCCGCTGTACGGGCACCTGGCCACGACGAGACCCGATGGCAGCCCCCAGGTGAATCCGATGTGGTTCGACTGGGACGGCGAGCTGCTGCGGTTCACCCACACCACCAAACGGCAGAAGTACCGCAACGTCGCGGCAAACCCGCGCGTGGCGATGTCGATCAGCGACCCCGATAACCCGTACCGCTACCTGGAGGTGCGGGGCGTGGTGGAGGAGATCGTGCCCGATCCCACCGGCTCGTTCTACCTGCAGCTCAACGACCGCTACAGCGGCCCGCTGACAGAGCCGCCGCCGGACAAGGCCGACCGCGTGATCCTCGTCGTGCGCCCGATGGGGTATAGCAAGCAATGATCGTGGCGTTCAGCGTCAGCCCATCCGGCGGTGACGATACGGGCGGCGTTGGCGCGGCGGTGGCGGAGGCGATTCGGGTGGTGCGGGCGTCGGGCCTGCCCAACGAGACCAACGCGATGTTCACCAACATCGAAGGTGAATGGGACGAGGTGATGGCGGTCGTCAAGCAGGCCATTGATGTTGTGGCCGCCGTCGCTCCCCGCGTCAGCGTGGTGCTCAAGGCCGACATCCGCCCTGGCTACACCGGCCAGCTGACCGCCAAGGTACAACGCATCGAAGAGGCGCTGGGCGACTAGGAGCGGACCAATCGGGCGATGGCCGCGGACGCCTCGGCCAGCTTGGCGTCGGCCTCCTCGCCACCTTCGGCAACGGCCTGCGTGACGCAATGGCCGAGGTGCTCGTCGAGCAGGCCGAGCGCCACCGACTGCAGAGCGCTGTTGACCGCGCTGATCTGGGTGAGGACGTCGATGCAGTACTTGTCCTCGTCGATCATCTTCGCGATGCCGCGGACCTGGCCCTCGATTCGGCGCAGCCGCTTGGCGTAGTTCTCTTTCTGCGGCGAATAACCATGCGCGACAACGTCGCGCCGACTGGCACTGTCGGCAGTCATTTCAGCCTCCCAGCATCTGCTTCATCTGGCCGATCTCGGCTTCCTGCGTGGCGACGATGTTCTTGGCCAGCGTTTTGGCATCCACATTGTCGCCGTTGGCGATCTCGGCCTTGGCCATTTCGATCGCTCCCTGGTGATGGCCGATCATCGACTCCAGCCACAGTTTGTCGAACTCCGCGCCGTTCAGCGACTCCAGCTTCGTCATGGTCGCCGCGTTGACCATGCCCACCATGGTGCTGCCGTGCCCGGCATGCCCGGAGTTCGTGTCGGGGTTCTCGTTCCACTGCACCAGGAACACCTTCATGATCTCGATCTCCGGTTGCTGCGCGGCCGAGATCTGCTTGGCCAGGGCGACGAGTTCGGTGTTGGTGGAGCGGTCCGGCGCCAGTGCCGACAGGGCGACGGCCTGCTGGTGGTGCGGAATCATGTTGGTGGCGAACGTGACATCGTCGGCGTTGTAGCCTGTCGGCCGCCCGGTGATGACGGGCTCGTCGCTGCGCTGGTTATCGGTGTGTCCGTCCCCCGAAGATCCAGCCGGGTTGCCACACGACGAAAAGAACAGCGCGGCGGCCACGGCTGCGAGGATCGCTCCAACGCGGGCGACAGCGGACGACATGCCACCAGCGTACCGTATACCCCTACGGGGTATCTATAACGGTTTGGCCGGTCGAAACGCCGACGGCATACTTAGACGATGCCCTCACGAGCCAGACATCAAGCCCCGCAGTCGCGACGTCACCGACGGCCTGGAGAAGGCCGCCGCCCGCGGGATGCTGCGGGCGGTAGGCATGGAGGACGCCGACTTCGCCAAACCGCAGATCGGTGTCGGGTCGTCGTGGAACGAGATCACCCCGTGCAACCTGTCGCTGGACCGGCTGGCCAAGTCCGTCAAGGACGGGGTGTTCGCCGCAGGTGGCTATCCGATGGAGTTCGGCACGATCTCGGTGTCGGACGGCATCTCGATGGGTCACGAAGGCATGCACTTCTCGCTCGTCTCGCGTGAGGTGATCGCCGACAGTGTCGAAACGGTCATGCAGGCCGAGCGCCTGGACGGTTCGGTGCTGCTGGCGGGGTGCGACAAGTCGCTGCCGGGCATGCTGATGGCCGCCGCCCGGCTGGACCTGGCCAGCGTCTTCCTCTATGCCGGTTCGATCCTGCCCGGCAGGGCGAAGCTGTCGGACGGTACCGAGCGCGAGGTCACGATCATCGACGCGTTCGAGGCCGTCGGCGCCTGCGCGCGTGGACTGATGCCGCGCGAGGACGTCGACGCGATCGAGCGCGCGATCTGCCCCGGCGAGGGGGCCTGCGGCGGCATGTACACCGCCAACACCATGGCTTCTGCGGCCGAGGCGCTCGGCATGTCGCTGCCGGGTAGTGCGGCGCCGCCTGCCACCGACCGCAGGCGCGACGGGTTCGCGCGCCGCAGTGGCCAGGCCGTCGTCGAACTGCTGCGCCGTGGCATCACCGCCCGCGACATCCTGACCAAGGAGGCGTTCGATAACGCGATCGCGGTGGTGATGGCGTTCGGCGGGTCGACCAACGCGGTGCTGCACCTGCTGGCGATCGCGCACGAGGCCAACGTGAAGCTGACGCTGGAGGACTTTTCCCGGGTCGGCGCCAAGGTGCCGCATCTGGCCAACGTCAAACCCTTTGGTCAGCATGTGATGACGGATGTCGACCGCATCGGCGGTGTGCCCGTCGTGATGAAGGCCCTGCTGGATGCCGGTCTGCTGCACGGTGATTGTCTGACGGTCACGGGCCAGACGATGGCGCAGAACCTCGCGCACATCGCGCCGCCGGACCCGGACGGCAAGGTGCTGCGGGCGCTGAACAACCCGATCCACCCGACCGGCGGCATCACCATCCTCGGCGGGACGCTGGCGCCGGAGGGAGCCGTGGTGAAGTCGGCCGGCTTCGATTCGGACGTGTTCGATGGCACCGCAAGGGTTTTCGAACGCGAGCGGGCCGCTTTGGACGCCCTCGAGGACGGTACGATCCAGGCGGGCGATGTCGTGGTGATCCGCTACGAAGGCCCCAAGGGCGGACCCGGTATGCGCGAGATGCTCGCCATCACCGGCGCGATCAAGGGCGCCGGCCTCGGCAAAGACGTGCTACTGATGACCGACGGCCGGTTCTCCGGCGGCACCACAGGGCTATGCGTGGGTCACATCGCGCCGGAGGCCGTCGACGGCGGACCGATCGCGTTCGTCCAGGACGGCGACCCCATCCGGCTCGACGTGGCCAAGGGGACGCTGGACGTGCTCGTCGATCCGGCCGAATTCGAAGCCCGCAAGGCGGGTTTCGAACCGCTGCCGCCGCGCTACACCACAGGCGTGCTGGCCAAGTACATCAAGCTGGTCGGGTCGGCCGCCGGAGGCGCGGTCTGCGGCTAGCCCTGGCCGAAGCGCGGCGCAGACAACTGAAACCTTCACTGCGGGTGGAACCCCGCCCCGGGCACCTTCACCACCGTCTATGTCGATGTCTCATGCCCGAAAAACGACTACGACTGAGCAGGCGTACGTCGGCCCGCAGCGGATGGATTCGGTGTCGTCGCTGCCGGCGCCGGTGGACCTGGAGGACATTCCCATCGCGCCCAATCCGATGCGGGAAACGTCCAGATCCCTGAACTTGATGTACTTCATGGTCACCATTGCACCCGGGTTGTCGCCGTCGCGGGAGGGCCTGTTGATCAGGGTAATGACAATGCCCCCCGGAGCTACGTCGGCCCTCCGCACCGTGAGGGAGTCCCGTCAGTACCCGATTAGTCGACCGTCTCCTTGACGATCGCAACCGCGAAGCCGTCCCAGCCCTTGGTGCCGACCGTCTGTATCGCCGCCGCGTCCAGCCTCGGGTTTGTGCCCATCATCTCCAGCATGTCGCGCACGGCGCGGGCCTGCAGGTCATCAGGTGCCGGGTCGAGGACGCGTCCGAAACGAGCGATGTTGTCCACCACGATGATTGAGCCCGGCGCGCCGAGTTTGATCGCCCACTCGACGTAAGCCACGTTGTTCTCCTTGTCGGCGTCGATGAAGATCAGGTCAAAAGTCTCGTCGCGGCCGGCGAGCGTCGGCAGCGTGTCCAGCGCGGCGCCGACGATCACCTCGACACGGTCGTCGACCCCGGCGCGCGCCAGGTTCTCCCGGGCCACCTCCGCATGCTTGGGTTCGTACTCGAGCGTGACGACTCGGCCGTCGGGACCGACGGCGCGGGCCAATTGGATGGTGCTATATCCCGCGAGTGTGCCGATCTCGAGTACACGCCTGGCGCGCATCGCCGTCGCGAGTATGAACAACAGCTTTCCGTGTTGGGCGGATACCTCGATCGCAGGCATCCCGGCGGCAGTACCCGCCTCGCGCGCCGACGTCAGCGCGTCGTCCTCCGTCTGCAGCACGCGGTTGAACAGCTCGTCGAGCGCCTTCGGATCCGGCTCTGCCACGCGACAAACGCTACCGCACACCCTCTTTGGCGTACACAACCCGCAATACGTGGGCGACCTCCGGGCCCATCACAGCTTTGGCGAGTTCGCAGAACGTCGCGACGAACTCCGGCCCGTGCGGTGGCTCGGCGTCGCACAGGTGGTGGGCTATCTCGTGCAACAACACCAGTTCGCGCAACGCCCACGTCGCGCGACGGTCGGGCACGGCGATGGTGGCGCCGTCGTCTGTTCGTTCATAGTGGGCGGCGGTGGCCCCTCGTCGGGCCCGCACTGTCAGCAGGCCCGCGGCCGGCCAGCGTGCCCGTACGGCGGGGTGGGCCAGCACGTCGTCGACGTAGCGCTGCGCCGAGGATACCGACGCGAACCGCCCTTCCGGCGGCAGCGTCAGTTGCGTGCCGAAGAACTCGACGACGTGATTGCCGTGCTCGGCCGCGCGGTCGAACAGTGTCCGGACGAATTCCTCAGCGGCATAGACCTTTGCCCGCTGCGTGTCGCGCGGCGTCACTTCTCCAATGCGGAGCGGGCGCCTGCCAGCTCGTGGTTGTTGCCCAGCCGGGCCCTCCTGCCGGCCTTGTCACCCGCGCGCCGTGCGGCCGACGAGTAGCCCGCCGTCGCACTGGTGGCCCGCCACGTGCCGCGCGCTTGCGACGTCTCGCGGTAGAAGTCCTTCAGCTCGATGTCCTTGTCGCGCAATGCGATAGCCGTACCCGCGCGGCTGTCGCGGCCCTGGGTGGCTTCGCGCTGCGCCTGGTCACGCGCCTCCGACAGTCGCTGACCGACGCGGGCGCCGAACGCCAGCTGGAAGTTGATCCGCGCGGTGATCGTCGGCGTCGGCCGGTGCGCTCCCGACGAGATGTAGGCCTCGGACGCCCGCACCATCTGCAGGACCAGGCTGGCGTACAGCGCGTGGCTGGCGTCGATGTCCTCGGCGAAGCCGTACGCGTAGACAAACGTCGAATTCGACGCGACATCGCACTTCACGTCGTTGGCGTGCGCGATCACCGTGAACAGCTGCACGTAGGTGCGCAGCCCGCGGGTGCCTGCGTCGCCGATGGTGATGGTGCGCTGCACGGGCGTCTGCGCTTTCGTGCGCCTGTCTGAATGTGCGCGGGCGACCGCGAGATCGATCGACGTCGCCGTGGCCAGCCGTTGTGCGGCGGCCATGAACGCATCGGCCTCGTGCTGGTTGTCGGTACCCTCCGCCTGGCGGAGCAGCGCGGCGATGCGCGCCAGCATCTTGTCGTCAGTCATGCCGCCAGGTTAGGGCTATTGGCCGACAAAGACGTCGAGCGCGGTGACCACCTGTGGAGAAAGCGGCCCCGGCTTGGTGAGGTTGGCGATGCTGTCGCTGGGATCGTCATGCAGGACATGGTTGACGCCCTGGAGTTCGACGACCTTGAGCGCGGTGTGTTTGAGCGCGTCGATGAGGGGGCGCTCGGCGTCACACTTGGCCTGGCTGTCGGTGTCCGAGCACGTCAACAAGACCGGAGTGCCTGCGGGCACCTTCGCGGCGAGCGCCACCGGGTCGATCTTGTCCGTCTCGGCGACGGCCTTCACATTGCCCGGGTTGATGATCGCGCCCAGCCCCTCTGGCAGCTTGTCGGGTACGGTGCCTTTGGTACGGACTTCATCGACGGCGGCCAGCCATGCCGCCAGCGTCTGGGGGCTCGCGTCGCCGCGCACCCGGTTGGTGATGATGTCGAGATAGCGCGCAGGCAGCGGCTGAAACAGGCCAAGCGAGTGGATCTTCGGCGCGCCGGGCGTGGGGTCGGCCGCCAGCGTCATCGCATGGATGGTGCCCTCACCCAGGCCGTACACCGCGATACGCGCCTTGTCGGTGTCGGGCTGATCGGCGACGTAACGAACCGCTGCGTCGGCACCCGTGGTGTAGACGGCGCTGACGACGTCGTTGGGCCTGTGCTGGTATGGACCGAGGCCGGTCTTGCCGGTACCGACCTTGTCATAGCGCAGGCTGGCCACACCGTGGTCCGAAAGCTGTTCGGCCAGTTGACGCATGTTGCCGATGGGACCGACGACCGCGTTGTCGCCGTTGCGGTCGGTCGGCCCGCTTTCGGAGATCAGCAGCGCCGCGGGTCCGGGCCCGGTATCTTGCTGGTGCCGGTAGGTGCCGTGGATGGTCAGGCCGTCGGCATCGAAGCTGACGTCGTCGTCGACCCAGGGATGCTGCTCATCGGACGAGCAGCCGGCCAGCGCCAGCACCACCGAAACAGCAAGAACAACAACACCTTTCAAAGACGAACCTCGATCCATGACGAGACGTCGTCGAGCACCACGGCGCGTTCGGGCTCATTGAACACCTCGTGGTAGAGCTCGGGGTAGACCTTCAGGTGTACATCTGTTGCGCCAACACACTCGACCAAGTGCCTGCTGCCGTCGACTGGTATCAGCTTGTCCTGCTCGCCGTGCACGACGAGCAGCGGCGCGGTCAGTGCGCCCGCGCGCTGCGGCATGGTCTCGCCGACGCCGATCAATGCGCGGGCGATACCGGCGGGCAGCTTGCCGTGGTGGACCAGCGGGTCGGCGTTGTAGGCGGCCACCACCTCGGGGTCACGCGATACCGCGTCGGTGGGGAGCTGTTCGACGGGCAGTCCGGGCGCGATCTTGCCGAGCAGCTTGGCGGCGAACACCATCACCGGCGACACCGCGTCCTGGGCGTCGACGGCCGGGCCGGACAACACCATCGCGGCGTAGTCGTCGGGGTGCTCGACGCCGTAGGCGAACACGATGCCGCCACCCATGCTGTGGCCCAGCACGACGCGCTTCAGGCCGGGGTGGTCGGTGGCCGCGATGGTCGACCAGGGTGTGGAAGTCGTCGGTGTATTCGGAGATGTCCCGCAGGAAGACGCGCTTGCCGCCGGAACGGCCGTGACCTCGATGATCCAGGGCGTACGTGACGAGCCCGGATTCGCCGAACCGCTGCGCGACATGGTCATAGCGACGGGCGTGCTCGGCGTACCCGTGCGCCAGCACGACGACCCCGCGAGGCTCGGTGTCCGGCGTCCACACGTCGTAGACGATGCGCACGTCGCCGACGCCGTCGAAGGTCCGTTCGGTGCGGGTTGTGGCCATCAGGGGAGAGTAGCGAGTGCTTGTCGGTCGGTCTGCGTAAGCTCGGCGACGTGACCGTCCTCGCCCACGAAACCGATGACGAGTTCCTGCTCAAGGCCGAACCCCACCGGCGCGAGTTGCTGGCGCACTGCTACCGGATGACCGGTTCACTGCACGACGCCGAAGACCTTGTTCAGGAAACCTACCTGCGGGCGTGGAAGGCCTACAGCGGGTTCAAGGGTCAGTCCTCATTGCGAACGTGGCTGTACCGGATCGCCACCAACACGTGCCTGACGGCGCTGGATTCGCGGCAGCGCCGTCCGTTGCCGACGGGGTTGGGCGCGCCGAGTTCGGATCCGGCGGGTGAGCTTTTCGAACGCAATGAAGTGCCATGGCTGGAGCCGCTGCCCGACGATTCCTCCGATCCGTCGAACATCGTCGGGTCGCGGGAGTCGGTGCGGCTGGCGTTCGTGGCGGCCTTGCAGCATCTGTCGCCGCGGCAGCGGGCGGTGCTCGTGTTGCGCGACGTGTTGCAATGGAAGGCGGCCGAGGTGGGCGACGCCATCGGCGCGTCGACCGCCGCGGTCAACAGCCTGCTGCAGCGGGCGCGGGCCCAGCTCGAGGCGGTCGGTCCCAGTGAAGACGAGGAACTGGCCGAGCCTGATTCACCGGAGACCAAAGATCTGCTGGACCGCTACATCGCTGCGTTCGAGGCCTACGACATCGACGAACTGGTGAGGCTCTTCACCGATGAGGCGATATGGGAGATGCCTCCGTTCGACGGGTGGTACCAGGGCCCCGAAGCGATCGTCACGCTTACCCGGGTGCACTGCCCGGCCGAAGGGCCAGGCGATATGCGATTCATCCGGACGACGGCCAACGGACAGCCGGCGGCAGCGCTGTACATGCTCAATCGGGAGAGCGGCAAGCACGAGGCGTTCCAGCTGCATGTGCTGGACATCCAGGCCGAAGGCGTGTCGCACGTCGTGGCGTTCCTCGACACCTCACTGTTCGAGAAGTTCGGCCTGCCGGCCTCGCTGTAGCCGCGAGTGGCCAGTTATGCCACGCGATCGGCCAAAATCTGTGCAATAACTGGCCAGTCGGCGCCGGCCGCGTGCAGTGCTGCACATGTTCGCGCCACGATCACACCCGGTCGATATCGCAGTAGCTCGTTGTTCACCCGCACAATTCGCCAACCGCGGTGGTCCAGCTCGGCGTACTTGTCGATGTCGCGAGTGCGACGCGATGGATCCGTCCAGTGTTGAGGCCCGTCATATTCGACACCGACCAAGTACTCCTCCCACCCCATGTCGAGCCGGGCGAACGGCACGCCATAGTCGTCGCGGACGACGATTTGTGTCTGCGGCCTCGGCAGGCCCGAATCGATTAGCAGCAACCTCGTGCGGGTTTCCTGCGGCGATTCGGCGCCAGCGTCCATCAGGTCGAGCACACCGCGTAGTTGAACAAGGCCTCGCACTCCCCGGTGGCGCTCCATCAGCGCTACAACATCCGACGACTGCAGCATTGCCGCGTTCGCCAATGCGTCCACCGCAATGAGCGCTCGCGTGCGCTTGTCGCGGCGGCCGAGATCGAAGACCGTGCGGGCGGGCGTCGTCGCGCGGATACCGCGAACAAGACGAGTCTCGTCGTCGGACAGTTCGTCTCGATGAATCACGATGCCGTCCACCGGCTTGCCGTTGCGGCGGTACAACTCCGCCGGCAGTTCTGGGATCGATCCACTGCGTCCCGTACAGGGCCGCGGCCGAAAACCCGCGACGGTCGCTTGTCGACCAGACCACAGCCATGCCGCGACGGCTCGCGCCGCCGGTGCGACCTCTTGCCCCTTCGGCACGTAGACATTGCGGTAGACCTGCTCGTACTGGCTGCGCAGCGTTCGTCTGGTGACTGTGCCGCGAGCCAGCGCTTCCGTGCCGAGGAATGGGCTGAAGTTCATTCGCCAACAGTCTCGGTCCGGTGCGACAGCTTCTGCCCGTTAGCGGCCATTTATCCACAACGCCGCGGTGAGTGGCCAGTTATGACACGCAAAAAGCGCCCCCGTGTGCAATAAGTGGCCACTCGCCGGACGATGTGGTCTAGCTGTCAGTAACTCCAGGTCAACGCCCTTCTTTACAGGCTTTTTGTAACGTGTTCTATGATCGCGACTCATGAAAACCAAAGGGGCTCTGCTGTGGGAGCTCAATTCACCGTTCCGGATCGACGAGATCGAGATCGGCGACCCCGTCGACGATGAGGTGCAGATCCGGGTGCACGCCGCAGGCATGTGCCACTCGGACTACCACCTGACCACCGGAGCCACCCCGATCGGCCTGCCCGCACTCGGTGGCCACGAGGGCGCAGGCGTCGTCACCAAGGTCGGCCGCAACGTCACCGGCATCGAGGAAGGCGACCACGTCATCCTCGCGTTCATCCCCGCCTGCGGTGAGTGTCAACCGTGCTTGAAGGGCTATCGCTCGTTGTGCGACCGCGGCGCCGTGCTGCTCGGCGGCAAGGCCATCGCCGACGGCACCACCCGGGTGCACGCCGGCACCACCGAGGTGTCGCCGATGAACCTGCTCGGCACGTTCGCCCCGTACATGACCGTGCACAAGGACTCTGTCGTCAAGATCGACAGGGACGTCCCGTTCGAGACCGCCGCCATCATGGGCTGCGCGGTGCCGACCGGTTACGGCTCGGCCACCAACGTCGCCCAGGTGCAGCCCGGTGAGACGGTGGTGATCGTCGGCGTCGGCGGCATCGGCATGAGCGCGCTGCAGGGCGCCGTCATCTCGGGCGCACGCAACGTCATCGCGATCGACCCGAACGAGTGGAAGCGCGACCAGGCCATCAAGTTCGGCGCCACCCACGCCTATCCGTCGATGGCCGAGGCCATCGCGCCCATCATCGACCTGACCTACGGCGTGATGGCCGACAAAACCATCATCGCTGTCGGTGATATGAAGGGCGAGTACATCGAAGAGGCGTTGACGCTGACCACCAAGACCGGCACCTGCGTGGTCACCGGCATGGGCTCGATGATGGACGTCGACGTCAAGCTCAACCTCTTCTTGTTCACCATGTTGCAGAAGACGTTGAAGGGCAACATCTTCGGCGGTGGCAGCTCACACGTCGAGACGCCGAAGCTGGTCGGCCTGTACAAGTCCGGCCTTTTGAAGATCGACGAGATGGTCACCACCACGTATTCGTTGGAGAACATCAACGACGGCTATGCGGACATGCTGGACGGCAAGAACATCCGCGGCGTCATCAAGTTCACCGAATCTGATTGGTAGCTCGGCTACCGAGGCGCACCGGTAAGCCGCCGCAGAACCGACTCGACAACCGAGCCGAACGCGTGTAGCTGCGCGACACTCAGCCCGTCGAACACGACGGAGCGCACGAGCTCGGCGTGGCCCGGCGCGGCGGTGTCCAGCGCCGCACGCCCCGCGTCGGTGAGCTCGACGGTCGCACCACGGCGGTCGTCGCCGCTGCCGTGGCGTTCCACCAGACCGCGGCCGCGCATCCGCCGTAACTGATGTGACAGCCTGCTCTGCTCCCACGCCAGGCCCTCGCCGAGTTCGTTGATCCGCTGTGGCCCCCGTTCCGACAACGCCACCAACACGTCGTAGTCCGACAGCGAGAGCTCACAGTCCTGCTGCAGTTGGCGGTGCATCGCTGTCTGCAGCCGGCTCACCATCTCGAGGTATCCCCGCCAGATCTGCTGTTGCTCCTCGGTCAGCCACATGGAATACATGACACATCATCTATGTTGTCCTGGTCAACGCCGTCCGCCTAGGCTGGCCCAACGAGAGGACGATGACATGACCACACCTTCCGTCGACATCCGGCGTGCAGACCACCGCGCGAAGACGAAGATCTCCTGGCTGGACTCCAAGCATTCGTTCTCGTTCGGCAGCCACTACGACCCCGACAACACAAACCACGGCTTGCTGCTGGTCAACAACGACGACATCGTCAAGCCCGGTACGGGATTCGAAACCCATCCCCACCGCGACATGGAGATCGTGACGTGGGTGCTGCGTGGCTCGCTGGTGCATCAGGACTCCACCGGGCACTCCGGCGTTATCTACCCCGGCCTGGCCCAGCGCATGTCGGCAGGCCGCGGCATCCTGCACTCGGAGAAGAACGACTCGTGGACCTTGACCGGCGCCCAAACACACGAAGAGCCAGTGCATTTCGTTCAGATGTGGGTGGTTCCCGACGAGTCCGGTATCACGCCCGGCTACCAGCAGCTCGAGATCGACGACGAGTTGTTGCGCGGCGGCCTGGTGACGATCGCGTCGGGCATGCCCGAACACAGCGACGACACCGCCATCACCATCCGCAACCGTTACGCTGCGCTGCACGGCGCGCGTCTGGAGCCCGGCGACAGTGTCGAACTGCCGCAGGCTCCTTATCTGCACCTGTTCGTCCCCCGCGGTGAAGTCACGCTCGAGGGTGCCGGACCGCTCCACGAAGGCGATGCCGTGCGGTTCACCGCATCCGGCGGTCAGCGCGTCACCGCCACCGAACCCGCCGAGATCTTGGTTTGGGAGATGCATGCGGGTTTGGCTGCGGCATAACCGAATTGGGGCCACCCTGATCAGCATTGTGCTGGTCGCGGCGTGCTCAACAAACTCGTCAAACTCGACGACGTCAACGCAGCTCGCCCGCACCCACCGCCGCAGGCCTGGTGCCGGTCACCGTGCAGGTCGATCCGGACCTGGCGCAGCCACCGTTCGACGAAGCGCGTCAGGCGCTGGTGCCTGCGGGTTGGACGCTCTCGGTGTGGGCCCGCGTCCCAAAGGCCCGGCTGGCCGCATGGGCGCCGGACGGAAGCCTGCTGGTTTCCGTACCGAGTAATGGGCAGGTGGTGCGCCTCGAGCCGAGCGGTGCGGGCCCTCGGTTGTCGGTGCCGCTCGACGGGCTGGATCAGCCGCACGGCCTGGCTTTCTCGGGTAACACGCTCTATGTCGCCGAGAGCGATCAGATCGACACCTACGACTACGCCGACGGCGCAGCGACCAATCGCCGCACCATCGCGGCGGGCCTGCCGGATGCCAGGAGCCCCGATCTGGGAGGCGCCTACGCACACGCGCTGAAGAGCGTCGCCGTCGGACGGGACGGCGCGGTGTACTTCTCCATCGGCTCGACGGGCAACATCACCGCCAACGACCGCAGCGCGAATCCGCCGCGCGCCACCATCATGCGAATCCCGCCCGGCGGCGGGCCCGCTCAGCCGTTCGCAACGGGCGTGCGCAACGGGACCGGTCTGGCGATCGCGCCCGACGGCTCGGTGTGGACGGCGGTCAACAACCGCGACAATGTCGCCAACCCGCAGACTCGCGAGGTCACTGGGGACTACGTCAACGACCATCCGCCCGAGGCCGTCGCGCGGCTGACGCCCGGGCGCGAATTGGGTTGGCCGTACTGCAATCCCGACGGCGGGCCGGCTAACCTGCCATTCATCCGCGACGCGCAGACCAACGCCGACGGCAGCAAGCTCGACTGTGCGTCACTGGCTCCCGTCGAACAGAGCCTGGGAGCACACGCCGCTCCCCTCGGCATGAGCTTCACCCAGAACGTGCTGCCCGCCCCATACGCCAGCGGAGCGCTCATCGGCGTGCACGGATCGTGGAACCGCCAGCCCCCGCGCGCACCCGAGGTCGCGTTCTTCCCCTGGCAGAACGGCACTCTGGGCAATCAGCAGACTCTTGTCGGCGGATTCCAGGCCGACGACGGCACGCGGTGGGGCCGCCCGGTCGCCGCAGTGGCGGGACCGGACGGGGCGGTGTACATCACCGACGACTACGCGGGCGCCGTCTACCGGCTGGCGCCGCGCTAGCGCGCCGGGGTGCCGGTGCCGCGCCTGCCGGTGATCCCTACATACAGCGCGATCAAGATGATCGCGACGACCACGCCCACCACGAACGGGATGAACTCGAACCCGCCGTTCGAATTGGTGTAGCCGACCTTGTAGGTGACCCATGTCCCGATGAACGACCCGAGGGCCCCCAACAGGATCGTCATGATGACGCCGATGTTCTGCTTGCCCGGCATGATCAGGCGCGCAAGTGCTCCGACGATCAATCCGACGACGATCGCACCGATGATCGTCCCGGATCATTGCTGTTCCTCACGTTGGAAGCCCGACCAACGCGGGTTACCCGTTCCGGCGGAACCCACTCGGCTAAGTGTGCGACCCACCCGGCGCCCAACCGATGCGGAGCTGTTACCAAAGTTGACAGTGTGTCTTCTGTGAATATTGTTGTCTTGTTCTAGCTGTCTCCTCGAAGGGGCGACCGTGCCAGTTCCACCCGCAAACTTCCGGCGATTCGTGGCGTGCGCCGCGGCGCTCGTGTTGTGCGCTGCGGTGGCGACGACGGCGACCCCGACCGCCCGGGCCGCCGACGGCCGCGAATTGCTGGCCAACGCCATCGCCACCACCCGCGGCTCCTACCTCGTCTACAACTTCGGCGGCGGCGCACCGGCACCGATGCTCAACGCGGGCGGCGGCTGGTACGAGATGAGCAACGGCGGACACCTGATGATCATCAAGTCCGCCTCGCAACGGCTCGCGCCGCGACTGCTCGTCGATACACACTCCGGCTATCAGGCCCGCTGCGAACGTGATCCGCGGGCGCGCACCGGCGAAGGACTGTGGCAGGCATCGGAGATCTACACCCCGCTGCAGGCGTGGCAGGCGCTTGGACAGCCGACGATCGCGATCAATGCCAACTTCTTCGACGTGCGGGGACAGAAGGGCGGGTCGTGGAAGTCGACGGGATGTAGTTCTCCGCTGGGCGCCTATGTCGACAACACCCGCGGACAGGGCCGCGCCAACGCCGCGGTGACGGGCACGGTCGCCTACGCCGGCAAGCAGGGCCTGTCGGGGGGAAGCGAAAGCTGGAGCGCACTGACCACGATGATCCTGCCCGTTGGCGGCGCACCGTACGTGGTGTCGCCGAGCGGCCCGCAGGACTACGACGCCGCCGCGCCCGCGATTCAGAACTTGCTCGACAAGGGCACTCGCTTCGTCGCGGTGAGCGGCATCGGGCTGCTGGCACCGGGCGACACCGGGCAGCTCAACGACGGCGGGCCCAGCGCCGCTCGCACGGCGATCGCCTACTCCAGGGACAAGGACGAGATGTACGTCTTCCAAGGCGGCAGCTACACGCCGGACCAGATCCAGGATCTGTTCCGCGGCCTTGCCAGTGACACCGCGATCCTGCTCGACGGCGGGGGCTCCTCGGCGATCGTATTGCGACGAGACACCGGAGGTATGTGGGCCGGTGCCGGAGTGCCCGACGGGAACTGCGACACGCGTCAGGTGCTGTGCGACTCCCGCGAGCGCGCGCTGCCCAGCTGGCTTGCGTTCAATTGACGGCTCGGCCGTCGTCGTTCAACTAGTCACGCCGCGTCGGAGCCCGTGCCCGTCGAGGCGCCGACGTCGCCCGAGACAGTGCCGACTATGCATATCGTTGTTTGCCAGCGCGCAACGCGCTCGATGCGGCGGCCATCGTCTGCCTGGCGTACCCGCCGCCGAAGAGCACGACGTGCGCCAGCAGCGGATAGAGCTGGTGCAGCCCGACACGGTCCCGCCAGCCCTCGCGCAGGGGCCGATGCGCGTGATAGCCCTCGATCACCGCCTCGAAGTGCGGACACCCAAACAGCGCCAGCATGGCGATGTCCGTCTCGCGGTGGCCGCCGTGCGCCGCCGGGTCTATCAGCACCGCGCCGCCTGGCGTCCACATCACGTTCCCACTCCACAGATCGCCGTGCAGCCGGGCGGGCGGATCGTCGTCGTCGAAATCGCCTGCATCACAGCGCGCCATCACGGCATCGATGGCGTCGAGAGCCGGCGCATCCAGACGCGTCGCAGCACGGTCGGTCATAGGTGCCAGTCGCTCGTTGGCGTAGAAACTGCCCCACCGGTCGCTCGCGCCGTACGACATCGGCAGCGGCTGCTGTAGAGGCCCGAAATAGCCGGGGCCGCTCCAGCCGTGGGGCGGTGCGCCGAATGCGTCGGTGCCGGCGTCGTGGGTGCGGGCCAGCCTGCGGCCGAACTCGTGCGCGGCGGCCCGGGTCGGCGCCGCAGCGTCCAACCGTTCCAGCGTCAGGCTGGTGTCGTCGTACGCGATCACCCCGACGCACGGCACGCCGCCGTCAGCGGCCGAAAGCCATTGCAGCCCAGCGGCTTCGCACGCGAAGAAGTCTCGCGGCGCTCCCGCGCTGCGCTTGACGAACACTAGGGTTGGCCGGATACGCGTCGCAGCACCCCGTCACGCACCCAGGCCGGCAGGTTCGTCATCAAGGCCACCTGCAGTTTGGGGCCAACGCCGACGACGTAACGGGCGCGTGGCCTGCGGGCGGTCAGCGCCTCCTCGACGACGGCGGACACCTTTTCGGCGGGGACGGCCAGCTTCTGGGACATCGGGATCATCTTCTTCATGCCCGCGATGTGTCTGGCGTACAAATCGCGCTGCTCGGCTGTCAGCGTGGCCGCGGTCTGGTCGACCATGTCGTCGGCGGTGCGCCACATGTCAGTGTCGGTCTGCCCGGGCTCGACGATCGCGACGCCAATGCGCCACGGCCGCAGCTCCATTCGGAGCGCGTCGGCGGCCGCTTCCAGCGCGAACTTGCTGGCGCAGTAGGCGCCGATCAGTGACATCGACAGGCGTCCGTTGACGCTGGAGATGAACACGACCCGGCCCCTTGACCTGCGCAGCCGCGGCAGCACCGCCTGGGTGACGGCGAGCTGGCCGATCACGTTGATCTCCAACTGCTTTCGCCATTCATCAGGGGTTACGGTCTCCATCGGCCCGCTCACCACAATGCCCGCGTTGTTGACGATCGCGGCCAGCCGATCGGGCAGCGACTCGTTGAGCGCGGCGATGTGTCCGGCATCGGTGACGTCGAGGATGACCGAGGAGATGCGCTGCGGGTCCAGCGCGGTGACGGCGGCGGCGTCGCCTTCGTTGCGGACCCCGGCGATCACGTCCCAGCCACGGGTGGCCAGGTGCTCGACGATCGACTTGCCGATTCCACGGCCTGCACCGGTGACGAGTACTGATGGCATACGGCGAGACTAGCCCGCGGTCACGTCCTGCCTGTGCGGGCCGAACCGGAAGATCGCGGCGGCCACCGCCACCACGACAGCGGCAAGTGCGATCACCGGTGCGACGGCCCACCGGGTCATGGTGGCGCCGACCATCGCTCCGGCGAGCATTGTCACGACGACGCCGTAGCGCAACTTCTCGCGGTGTCCGGTGCCGCCCGCCAGTCTGCTGTCGAAGCCCAGTCCCACGATCGTCGACGTCAACACCGTAGTGGAAAGTTCCTGGATGCCGAACTGACGGGCGGTGGCGTTCTGGCTGCCGAACGTGACCGCCAGGCCCGCGATCAAAATCAGTTTGGTGTTGTCGTGGTAGTTCAGCACCCCCGTGCCTGCGAGGATCGAAAGTGCGAACAGCACAACGACTTCTACGCCGAGGGCGACGGTGAGCCAGAGCCGGACCTCGCTGTCGATATGCCGCGCCAGCCGGCCCCCCAGCACTGTGCCTGCCAGAAAGCTGACGAACGCGACGATGGCGGCGGTCAGGTCGACACCCGAGTGCGGGACGAACCAGAAGCCGAGGAAGATGACGTTGCCGGTCATGTTCGCGACGAAGACGTGGCCGAGCACCAGCACGCTGATGGCGTCGACGACGCCCGTCGAGAACGTCAGCAGCAGCAGGCACACGACCGTCAATCGCTCGGAGACCGGAGACTCGACGGGCATGGCCTGGGGTCTTGCCCTATAGCTGCGGGGTCAGATCAAATGACGTGACCGTCGACATACGGGTGATCAACCATTTCGCGTCGTGGCGCTGCATCGTCAACCGGTAGGACAGGTACCGCAGCGACGGGATGTTCTTCGACACCGGGCTGGTAGCCACCGAATTGGTGTACACGAGCGCGGTGGCCTCGGTCGGCGTCACCGTTTCGACGGCCGCCCCCATCACCTGGGTGGTGTTGGTGACCTGCGCCTGCTTGTTGGAAGCGACGATCGCGTCGATGTACTTGCGGTACTCGTTGGCGAAGTCGCCGCCCAGGTAGCCGGCGGTCCGGTCCGGCAGCTTGTCCATGTTGTCCGGGGTGTACGTCCACAACGTGGTGATCGCGTTCGCCGCGGTCCTGGCGATGTCGAGCTTGGTGTGCACCAACGCGCGGTCGGACAGGTACGGCTGCAGCGTCGCACCTGCGAACGCGGCCGCACCGACGAAGACGACGCCCGCGGCGGCCGCTGCGATGGTCAGCCGCTTGCCCGCCGGCCGGTGCGGCACGAGGATCTGTTCTTCCTGCGGCCGCGCTCTCGGCTTCCGCGCTCTCGTCCGCCGGCTCCTCATCGACCGTCGGTTCGGGCTCGGTCACCGTCTTGGCGGTGCGGCTGGCCTTGCCGACGGGCGTGCGCGGTGCCGGTTTGGGCTCCTCCGACTCCTCCGGTTCTGCCGCCTGCTCAGGTGGTGCTGAAACAGCCTCGGGCTCAGGAATTTTCGTGCGCCGACGGAACAAGCCCCACCGCCGACGCGGTGCCGCGGCTGCGGGTAGGGCTTCGGCTACCTCGGGCCCGGGCTGTTCGTCCGTCTCGGTCTTCTCGTCGGCGGCGGTCTCGTCGGCGTCGTCATTGCTCGCCGCAAGCTCCCTGCGCAGCGGCATCCGATGGCGGCGCCGGGCAGTCTTGGCGTCGGTCGCTTCTTCGGCTCCGGCCGTGTCCGCCGGCTGAGCCGGCGATTCAGCACCCGTGGTCAGATCACCTGAATCAGCCGGCTGATCTTCCACTGCTGTCCTTCCTTGATGGCCGTTGCAACCCAACGGTTTCCACTCTCGATCGTCGACTTCCCGTCCGGTGACTTCGTGGAGATCTTGGTGGCGACCAGCACGTCGGCGCTGCCGTTGTCGTTCCACCGCTGCAGGCCCGCCGCGAGCACGGCCCCGGTGGTCGGCTCGGCGCGAGCGACCTGGATCAGGATCTCGTTCTCCTTCTCCTTGAACACCTTCGCGAAATCGCCGGTGCCCTGCGCGAGGATCCGGTCGCCATAGTCGTTGGCGTGGAACGGATCCAGCGTCGTGTAAGCGGTCATGAACCCCCGCACGTAATCCAACGCCTCGACTTCCCTGTCCGAGGCCCGGACATCCTTCCGATGGTGAACCAGCATCAGCGTGCTGCCGGTGATCGCCGCCGCGATCAACAGCGTCGCCAGCGCGGCGATGACCGGCAGACCCCAGCGCCGTGGCGCCTTGGGTACCACGTCGAAGAAGTCCCGCTCCTCGGCCTCGACCTTGCGCCGCGGGCTCACTGGCCTGCCTGATTCATCTGCGGCTTTTTCAGCACCGTGAGGTTCGCGACGCGCCACTGCCCGTCGCGTGACTTGTCGAAGTCAACCCGCACAGTCGCGGTGATGAACTTCAGAGTCCTTGGCGTCGCTGCCACGCTGGCCCTGCATCGCCAGCAGCATCGACGCGTGCTGCTGTGTCGCCGAGAGCACCGCACTGCTCACCGCCCAATACTCGTTCCTGGCGGCGCCCGCCTTCTGCACCGCCTGCTGCTGGGCGATCAACTGCGGCCGGTAGGCGTCCGTCGTCAGCGACTGGGCGTGGGAGAAGTCCTGCTGCAACGTGTCGACGTCATAGCTCAGCATCTGTTCGACGATGCGCGGCCCCTGCGCCGCGATCTGCGCGTGTGCCGCGTCGACTGCCCGGTCGTGCCGATACACCACCAGATAGCTCAGACCGACACCCGCTGCACACAAGAGCGTCGCCGCAATAAGCGCGACCGCGGCCGGCCGGCGCACGTCGCGCTTCGGGCGGTCCACCTTGTGCACCTCGGTGCGCAGCAGCAGATCGGCGAACGTGCGACGGCGGCGGTCCCACAGCGGCCACAGCCAGCCGACGAACAAGGCGGCGGTGTCGAGCAGATGCGCAACGTCGCGCGACCATCAGCCGCGCGAGACCGACGGGCGAGCCGTCGCGCTTCGTCACCGCGATAGCCGAACAGCGCGCGCCCTAACGACCACCCCGTGATCGTCGGCAGCAACAGCCGATTGACAGCGATCAGCAGGAAAACCAGCACCGCCGCGGCGGTGAACACCCACCACAGCCAGCCCCACAGCGGCGCGGTCTGTGTCAGCAGCGCCATCGTCACGATCACCGCGATGCCCAACAACACGTCAACCGAGAACGCGCCCGCCCGCGCCAACCAGGAGGCGGTCGGCTGTTCGGGCGCCGAGTCGTCCGCGGCCGATTCTGGCATTGCGTCGAGCACGGCCGTCACGAACTGACCTGATCCAGCCGGGCGATCTTGTAGGTGCCCTCGTCGGGCGCCATCTTCACCCGCAGCCGGTAACCCTGCTCCTGGTCGGCTGTCTCGGAGTTCGTCACCTTGACGCGCACGGCCACGAGCACGTCGACGGATCCGTCGTCGTTGTGCCGCTCGACCGCGGCCCGCATCTCGGACACCTGCACCTTGACGTTGGCGGCCTGGTACGCGTCGACCAGCATGCTGCTGTACAGGCCGGCCTGGACGCCGAAGTCGCCCGTCGAGCACTCGATGATCTTCGACTGCGCCGCCGTCATCGCCGAGCGTGTCCGGCGCGTTTGTCGCCGCCACGCAGTCCGTCGCCGCTTGCAGCGCCGCCGCGTCGGCGCGCGCGATCGCCTCACTGTCGTCGTGGGACCGCAACGCGAGGTATCCGCCCACCACCGCGCCCGCCGCCAGGACCAGCAGCGCGGCGCAGACTGCCTGCGACCCAGCCGACGCCGAGGCGCGACAGCCGTCGACCGTCCTCGAGGGCTGGCTCTGGGGATTCGTGCTTCGGTCTGGTCTTCTGCAGATACTGCTAACGACTCGTCCGGCGTTTCATCAGCATCGGTGGGGTTCAGCTGGTGGGTGCCAGCATCTCCTTCCATCCGTCGTCTCCTGGGTTAGTCGAATTGCTGACGTTGTACCTGACGCCGTCAGGTCCGACCACCTCACCGCTGGCCGGGCTGTAGATCGCTGTGGAGCCGGGTGGCCCTGGTGCCGGAGTGTACGTACACGGGTTGGGTTGTTGTCCACTGCACTGCACCGTGCCCTGGCCAGGGGGGCTCAGCGGATCGCTGGTCGGCGCCGACGCCCTCGCCGGCGGCGGCAGTTGATCCGCGGGCAGCGGATTGAGCCCGTTGTTGACCGTCGGCGCCGGAATGACGCCGCGCCCGGGGTTGACACCCTGGTCGCAGCGCGCCCCGGGCGCGGGGCAGGACAGGACCTGGTTCGGGTCGCCGTACCAGGGGTTGGTGCCCAGCGGCACGTACGGCTCATTGCTGCGGCACTCCCTCGGCGTCGCCGCCCGCTTTCCGGGGACGTCCACGCAGGGATAGTTACGCGCACCGCGAACCGCGTTGCCCTGGTAGTCCTTCGGAATCTTGCAGTAGGTGCCCGTGGGCAGCGGCGCCGTGCTGGTGTCGGCGAAGGATCGCCACTCCGAAGCCGGAAGGAAGCCGGTCAGACACGGCGGCGGCTGGTTGATCGAGAGCGCCAGCGGCAGCAGAGCCACGTTGTCGAACAGCGTGCTGGCCTGTGCCCCCGCGGCACCCTGCGGCAGCAGCACCAACGTCTGCTCCAGGCCCTTGTGATAGCGCTTGAGCATGTCGATGACGACGGCCAGGTTCGCCAGCGTTTGCGGCAGCGAGTCACGCACGTCGCTGAACACCGTCGCCACCTGATCCAGCGTCGGTGCCGCCTGCTGCAGCCCACTGCGCAGCGCCGCGTCCTGCTCGGCGGACTGGGCCGCGATGATGTTCAGGTTGCGCGACCACCGCTCGATGTTGTCGCCGGAGTTCACCTGGCTGTCCAGGATCGGCGCCGAGTGGGCGATGATGTCGTTGACCTGCGGCAGGTTGTCCTTGAAACCCTGCGCGATGTTCGTCGTCGAGTCCACCAGCCGTTGCAGCGCCGGACCCAATCCACCCACCGCCTGCGAGGTCTCGGTGAGCAGCTGGTCGATCTTCTCCTTGGGCAGCACGGCCAGACCCCGGTTCGCGGCGTCCAGCGCCGGACCGACCTCGCTCGGCACCTTGTTCGTCGATCTGTCGCCGACGTTCTGTCCTTCGCTGAGGTACTGGCCGGGGTTGCCCGTCGACACCAGGTCCAGGAACTGCTCACCGATCGCCGAGACGGAGTGCACGTTCGCCGTCGCGTCGGCCGGGATCTTGTACTGGCTGTCGATGCTCATCTCGGCGCGGGCGCCGTTCTCCGTGGGGTCGACCGCGGTCACCTTGCCGATCTGGGTACCGCGGTACGTCACGTTCGCTGTGGCGTACAGTCCGCCGGAGCGGGGCAGGTCAGCGTACAGCTTGTACTGCCCGATGCCGACGAGGCTGGGCACCCTCAGGTAGTACCAGCCCAGCGCGACGATCGCGATGGCCGTCAGGACCGTGAACAGCACCAGCTGGATCTTGATTAAACGGGTCAGCACTGCTCACTCACCCCTTTCCACCAGCGGTCCGCCCGGCGCGTCGTGCGGGTTCGGCGTAAACCGCACATCCGGGATCATCGTCTCCGGGTCGCGGCCCCAGGACTGCTCGAGTGCGCGCGCCAGGCCAGAGACGCCGGTGCCCGACAGGACGCCGTTGTCCAGTCCGGACAGCGTCAGGTCAATCGTCGCCGATATGTTCATGTAGTCGCCGCGAACCACCTTCGGCACGTTCTCGATCGAGAACGGCACGGTGAGCATCAGCTTGAGCGCACCGACCAGGTACGGCGACGCCCGGCCCAGCTGCTTGAGTGGCCGCTGCAAATTCTGCAGGTTGGTGTGCAGGTTCGCGCTCGACGGTGCCAACGCGTTGTCGGCGGCCCGCTGATCCGGCCCAGCGCCTCCACCGCGTCGGCGAACAGATCGCGGGTATCGGCGAAATGCTTGATCAGCGGCGGGAATTCGGTCAGCACCCGGTCCAGGGTGTTGTTGCGCTGAGCCACGATCGCCAGCAGTCGATTGGTGGAATCGATGGCGCGGGTGATGTCCTGGCGCTGCTTGTTCAACTCGTCGGTGAACGTGTCCAACTTGTTCAGGAACTCCCTGATCTGATCGGCCCGGCCGGTCAGCAGGTTGTTGATCTCGGTCTGGATGGTATCCAGGTTCTGGATGCCGCCGCCGCTCAGGATGGTGGCGATGCTCGCCAGCGTCCGCTCGGTCGTCGGGAACGCCGAGCTGTTCTTCAGCGGAATGGTGTCGCCGTTGCGCAACAGCTGTGGCGACGGATCCGGCGGCGCGTCCAGCTGTACGTGCTGGCTGCCCAGCAGGCTGGTCTGACCGATCTTGGCCAGCGTGTTCACCGGCAGCTTGATATCGGGCTGCAGATCCAGGGTCAGCGTCGCGACCCAGTTCTTCAGCGCGATCTCACGCACCCGGCCGACATACACGTCGGCGACCCGCACGCGGCTATTGACGTTGAGCGCCAACGTATCCGGCATCTGCACGTAGATCGTCATCTTGTTCGATCCCGTGCCGGGGCCACCGGGCAGCGGAACGTTCGCGATGCCCTTCCACGACCCGCACGAGCTCAGCACCAACGCGACCATCACGAGCGCCAGCGCGCGGCTGGCGATTCGGCTCCACTTACGCATGCTCATCCACCTGCCTCGGCGGGTAGCGCCGGTGCCGCGGGAGCGGGTCCGGCCGGCGCAGGCCCGGACAGCGGCGAACCACCCGGGTCGCCCGGTATCACGCCCGGTGCCGGACCAGGCGGCGGTCCCGGCTGCGGATACCACGGTGGCGGCAGCGGGGTGTTCTCGCTGTAGGCGTTCGACGGCCCCGCCTGGTGCGGCCCACCAAACGTTGGCGGCGCCCCCGGTATCGGTGCGTCGGGGCCGCCCATCAGCTCGGCGAGCGACTCCGGTGTCAGCATGTTCGCGGTGAACGGCTGCACGTCGACGCCCTGCATGCCGGGGGCGGTGACCCAGCCGGGCTCGTGGTTGCCGTACGAGAACAAGGTATCCCGCGACCAGATGCCCGGCACCGTCGTGTCCTTGTACCCAGGCGGCGGCTGCAGCCGCGGCTCCGAGTACGCGATCTGCTTGGGCAGCGTCATCGCGCTGGTGAACTGGTTCACGCCGAACGGCGGGAAGTTGAACTTGATCGCATCGAGGATCGGCGCCAGATACTGCGCGCACATTTCCGCGGATTCCTGGTAGCCGAGCCTGCTGGCGGCCTGAACTGCGCTGCACACGAACTGAAGTGGGTTCGCGAAGTTGGAGATGGTGAGCAGCCCCATGACGCCGCCGGTATTGGGCGACACGATGTTTATCGCGTTCGCGCCGAGGTTGGGGAGCACGTGCAACCCGGTTTCCAACCCGTTCAACGGATCGGGCTGCAGGATCGCGTTGGTGACGTCGGCCAGGTTGTTGATGTCGTGGGTCAGCACCTCACCGTTCTTGCTGATGAACTGGCGGGTGGTCGTCAACAACTGGTTGAGGTCCTGCAGCGCGTTGGCCACCTCTCGATTGGTGTTGGTGAACGAGTTGGTGAACGTGGCAAGGTCGTTGTTGAGCGCGACGAACTGCTGATCGCTCTGGTAGAGCGCATTGACGAACAACGCCAAACTCTTGATCACTCCGAAGAAGTCGCCACGCCCCTCGTTGAGGGTGTAGAGCGCTTCGGACAGTCCGTTCAGGGTCTTGTTGAGCTGTTCACCCTTGCCTGCGAATCCGGTGGCGGCGGAGTCGATGATGTCGCCGAACGGACCCTTGGGCTGCTCCGGCGTCGGGCCGAGGTCGGTCAGGATCCGATTGATCGAGTCGCGCAGTTGGTCGTATTCGACCGGCACCTGCGTGCGGTCGATCGGAATGACCGCGTTGTCCTCCATCACGGGGCCTCCGGTGTACGGGGGCGACAGTTGGATGTTGCGCGACGCCACCAGGCTGGGGTTGAGGATCGACGCCGTGGCGTTGGCCGGAACCTTGAACTTGTTCTCGTAGTGGAACGTCACCCTCATCTTGTCGCCCGCCGGTTCGATCTTGTCGATCGTGCCGACCTTGACCCCCATGATCTGCACCTTGTCGCCGGCATACAGCGCCAGCGTGTCGGGGAAGTAGGCCACCACGGTGTTGGTGGTCAGCTTCTTGTACAGGTTCCAGCCGACGACGGCGGCAACCAGCGCCAGGATCACGACCAGCGTGCCGATGATCACCGAAGCCCGAGACACGCCCCGCAGCTTCAGGTTTCGGACGTTGAAGATTGTCGACATCAGCTACCCCCCCTCATTCCTGCGATCCCGGCGGGAGGTACGGCGGGTTGCCTGGCAGCGGCGGCGTGCCTGCCGGGCCCGCGTCCGGGCCTGGTCCGGGCGGCGGTGGCGGACCCGTCAACGCGGGCGGCAGCGGCGCGATGCCGGGTGTGAAGTCCGGCGGTCCGGGCAGCGGGCCCAGCGGAACCGTGCGGGCACCGGGAGGAGCGCGGGCGGCAGTGGCACGGGTGCGCCCGGCATGTCCGGCGGCATCTGACCAGGGATGGCCGCGGCGGGCACACCCGGCGTGAAGCCGGGACCGTTCGGGTTCGGGTTTGAGGTAGCCACGTCGGGCGGGCCGTAATTGGGGCCGTAGGGGTTGTCGCCGAAGGGGCCGACGCTCAGGTTGGCGCACGGCAGCGGGTTGTCGGGTCTCGGCAGGCCGTCGGCCGGCGGAGTGTACGAGCACGGCGTACCCGCCCGCACCGCGGGGCCTGGGTGTTCCGGTGTGCCCTCCAGGGGCGTCGGCCCCGGCGCCGGAGCACCGTTCGGGAATCGCTGCCCGTTGGGATCGGGGAACCTCCAGGCCGGCAGACCGGCGTTGCGCCAGAACTCCTCCGGATCGATGCCGCGCTCCTTGAAGGCGGAGTCGATGTACGGCTGGATGAGCTGACCCGGTAGCAGGTTCGCCAGCAAGGTCTTGAAGTATGGGCCGGAGGCCACCACCTCACCCAGGGACGCAGCGAATTTCGCCACCGTGCTCAACGTGTCGACAAGGTCGTACTTATGCTTGACCAGCAGGCCGCTGACTGCTTCCAGCTGCTTGAGCACGCGATAGAGGTTCGGGTTGTCGTCGATCAAGCCCTTCACCTGGTCGGAGAACTGCCCCACCCGCTCGAGCAGCATGCTGACCGCGTAGTTGCGCTCGTTGATCGCCGCGAGCAGCGACTGCGCGTTGACGAGCAGTTGGTTGACCTGCGCACTGCGGTCGCCGAGGACGCCGGCGATCTTGTTGGCGTTGGCGAGCAGTTGTTTGATCTGGTCATCGCGCTTGCCGATGGTGTCGGAGAACCGGGCAACACCGTCGAGCGCGGCAGACAGATGCGGAGAGGTCTGATCGATGGTCTCCGACAACACGTTCAGTGACCGCTTCACCGTCTGGGTGTCCCAGCCGGACGACGCCTTGGTCAGATCGAAGAACGCGTCGTAGATCTGGTACGGCGTGGTGGTCTGGCCCAACGGCAGAATACCGTTGGCGCGCAACGGTTCTGTTCCGCGCGGCTCGATCTCGACGTTGCGCCTGCCGAGGATGGTGTCGGTGCGGATGGACGCGCGACTCTGAGTACCGATCTGGGTCCCGCCGAGCGAATAGCCGATGACGACCTTGTCTCCGTCGATGTTCATGGAGCGCACGCGGCCGACGTCCACGCCGGCGATGCGCACCTTGTCGCCATTGTTGAGGCCGCCGGTGTCGGAGAACTGGGCGTAGTAGGTCGGCGTCGCGAACAGCATCGGCACGCTGGCGAAGCTCTGCCCAACGCCGATGACGATGACCAGGATGATGATGCCCATCAACCCGTTTCGGATACGGTCCGAACCCTCGAGTGTCCTCATTGCGGCGTGCACCTACCCGAAGGCTGGCCGATGACCTTGACTGTTCGCACAGGCCCGCCCGGCTGCAAGCCGTTGAGCTTCAACGAGATATCGCAGACGTAGAAGTTGCAGAAGTCGCCGTAGATGCCACCGGCGCGGCCGATGATCTTGAACGCGGTGGGCAGCCGAGTCAGTATGTCATCGACCTCGACATGCTGGTCGATCAGCGGCTGCTGGAGGACCTCGAGATTGCCGACGGTGCTCTGCAGGAGCGGGCGGTTGTCGGCCAGCAGGTCGGCGATCGTGCCCGCCGCGTCGCTGATGTTGGCGACCGAACTGGCGATCGGATCCTTGCGGTTCTTCAGTCCGGTGATCAGCTTCTCGAAGTTCTGCAGGGTCTCGTCGAACTGCTGCTGATGCTTGACCGTCGTGTCCAGCACGGTGTTCAGGTTCTTGATCACCTCGCCGATGGCCTGGTCACGATCGGCCAGCGCCGACGTCAGCGACGCCGTCTGGTCGAGGATGTCGTTGATGGTGCCGCCCTGGCCCTGGAAGATCGTGATGATCGACTGGGCGATGTTGTTGACCTTGTCGGGGTCGAGTGCCCGGAACAGGGGCCGGAACCCGCCGATCAACGCGTCGAGGTCGAGCGCGGGTTGGGTGTGTTCGATCGGGATGGTGCCACCGGCAGGCAGGCGCTTGTCGCTGTCGCCGCGCTTGAGCTCCATATACCGGTCGCCGATCAGGTTCAGATACCGGATGGCGGCGGTCGTCCCGTCGAACAGCGGCAGCGATCGATCGACGTTGAAGTCGACCCGCACCTTGGATCCGCCGTCGATGAGTTCGATCTTGGAGACCTTGCCGACCTCGACGCCGGAGGCTCGAACGAACTGGCCCGCGCGAAGGCCACTGGTGTTGGAGAAGATCGCCGAGTACCCGGTGGTACGGTCGAACCGCATCTGACCGAACACCACGATGATGATCGCGGTGAAGAGCAGCAGCACCAGTGCGAAGATGCCGAGCTTGATGGCTGTTCCGGTGATTTTCATGGGTTGATCGTGTTCTCCCCGACCTGGCGTCCCCACACGTACTCGATCAGGATCGGCTGGCCGAGTCCGAAGTGGTTGTACGGGGCGAGGGATGCACCGGTGTCCATGACCAGGTAGGGCTGCGGCCACAGATCACGTGTGATCGGCTGCCAGCAGCCGGGCCTGCCCTCGGGACCGCCTCGGGCGTTCACCCGCGGCAGGTTGTCGGGATACACATATGGGTTACCGGCGCCCATGATTTCCGAGTTGGTTCGCAGGGAATATCCGTTACCGCCAAGCGCTGCGGCGGCCCTCGGGGCGACATCGTGGAAGTTGCGGATCGTGCAGAAGAGCGCGGGGCTGTACTCGTCGAGCAGTTCCGAGGTGGGGATCAGGTCTTGGGTGCCGCGGACCAGATAGGGCCCGCCGCGTTCGAATATGTCGCCGCCGGTGTTGCCGAACCCGACCGCGGCCATCAACGCCTGATCGATGTTGCCCTGCTGTTCGTTGAGCGTGCGCGCGGTCGTCACCGCGTTCTCCAGGCCGTCGAACAGGTCCGGCGCGGCGTTGGCGTAGACGTCACCGAGGTCCGCGAGACGTCGGTTGTCGTAACGAATCTGGGGCATCTGCGGGTTGATGTCGGCCAAAATCTCGTTGCCGTGCACGATCGACTGGCCGAACCGATCGCCGAGCCCGTCGAGTGCTTCTGCGGTGGCGGACAAGGTCTGGTTCAGCTTGATCGGGTCGACCTGCTGGGCCACCTCCACCACCGTCTCGAACAACGTGTTGAACTCGGTGCTCACCGACGTCACGTCGATCACATCGGAAGGTGTGATGCGTTGCGGGGTCGGGTTTTTCGGCGACGAGAAGGAGATGTACTTGTTGCCGAACACCGTGGTGGCGCTGATGTCGGCGTTGACGTTCTTCGGGATGTACTTGAAGTACTTGGGATCCACGTTCAGGATGATCTTGGCCCGTGGCTCATCGCCGACGGTGACCGCCTGGACCTTGCCGACCCGGCCGATCTCCACCCCGTTGTAGGTGACCTTCGCGCCGGGGTCCATCAACAAGCCCGCACGCGACGAGATCATGGTCAGCTTCTCGCGATCCAGGAACTCGCCGCGGAACTGGAAGTACACCAGCACGACCGCGGCGATGGCCAGCAACGACAGGATCAACCCGGCCAACTTGTATGGCGGTGTGCGAGGAGTGTTCAGCGGTGCGGTCATTCGCTACACCGTCAGGTTGAAGTTCGGGTCGACGCCGTAGAGCGCCAACGAGGCGAACAGCACCACACAGACGATCGCGACCAGTGAGGCGCGCATCGACCGGCCGACGGCCTCGCCGACGCCGACCGGGCCGCCGCTGGCGTAATAGCCGTAGTAGCAGTGGTTGAGCATCACGATGACCGAGATGATGATCGCCTGCACGAACGACCAGAACACGTCATCGGGCCGCAGGAACGTCCGGAAGTAATGCTCGTAGGTGCCGGTCGACTGGCCGTAGAACAGCGTCGTGGTCACCTGTGCCGACAGGAACGACATGATGATCGCCATCGCGTACAGCGGGATGATCACGACGAAGCCGGCCATGATCCGCGTCGACACCAGATAGGAGATGGACTTGATGCCCATCACCTCCAGTGCGTCGATCTCCTCGCTGATCCGCATGGCGCCCAATTCGGCGGTGGCGCCTGCGCCGACGGTGGCGGCCAGCGCTTGGCCCGCGACCACCGGCGCGGCGATGCGCACGTTGATCAGCGCCGCGAAGAAGCCCGTGAACGCCTCGACACCGATGTTGCCAAGTGAGGCGAAGCCCTGAATCGCCACCAGTGACGAACCGGACAGCGTCACGAAGCCGACGATCGCGACTGTGCCGCCGATCACCGCCATCGCACCGGTGCCCATGCCGATCTCGGCGATCAGCCGCAGCATCTCCTTGCGGTAGTAGCGCAGCGCGTGGCCGATCGAGCCGACCGCGGTGACGACGAACCAGGCGACATGCCCGACGCTGTCGAGGAACCGAGTGGGTGCGCCGACGAACCGCTCGGCGCCGGCGACTCCCCGCGGGAATCGAGCGCGCAGAACCCCGGTCGTGGACACGTCAACGCCCCGTTCCGAACCGAACACCGATCGTGGTCAGCACCACGTTGACCGCGAACAGCGCAATGACGCACAACACCAGCGTCTCGTTGACCGCGGTGCCAACGCCCTTGGCGCCGCCCGCCACTGTCAGCCCGCGATAGCAGCCAACCAACCCGGCGATCAGACCGAAGGTGCCCGCCTTGACGATGGAGATCACCACCTCGGGCAACCCGGTGATCAGCGTCAGGGTGGAGACGTAGGCGCCGGCGGAGACGTTCTGCAGATAGACACCAAAGATGAAGCCACCGACCAGACCGA
The DNA here is from genome assembly GCA_963770125.1 of uncultured Actinomycetota bacterium. Classification (GTDB taxonomy): domain Bacteria; phylum Actinomycetota; class Actinomycetes; order Mycobacteriales; family Mycobacteriaceae; genus Mycobacterium. Next base: position 63,006 of record CAVYPI010000014.1, read on the forward strand.
CGGTGATCACCGCGCCGTTGAGCAGCACGGCGACGAAGGTCGAGGCGACCACGCGCGGAACGACGAGGCGGTGAATCGGGTCGATGCCCAGCACCTCGAGCGCGTCGATCTCCTCACGGATAGTGCGGGCGCCGAGGTCGGCGCAGATGGCCGTCGACCCGGCACCCGCCACCACGAGCACGGTCACCAACGGGCCCAGCTGGGTCACGGCGCCGATCGCCGCACCGGCGCCGGAGACGTCGGCGGCGCCGAACTCGGCCAGCAGGATGTTGAGCGTGAAGATCAGCAGCACGGTCAGCGGGATGGAGACGGCGAGGGTGGGCAGGAATGCCACCCGCATCAAAAACCAGCCCTGCAGGATGAACTCGCGCCATTGAAACGGCGGCTTGAACAGGGCCTTGGCGGTAAGCACACACATGCGGACGAAGCCGCCGACCGCCGTCAGCGCCGGCCGGGTCTGATCGCGGACGTAGGAGACCACGCCGGTCGACGCCGTCACCGGTGGCCTCCCACGACGAAACCGCGACTGTCGTGGCGCAGCGGCAGGCCCTGTCGCACGCCCCCTCCTTGCCCCAACCCGGTGTGTGTGACCACCGTCTCCCTACTTGCGGGTAGTAAGACAGACCACAGGACTGTACCCGATTGATATGCGACAGTGGGCCGCATCGGCAGGATTGTGCCTGTAACCGTTAGCAAACCCGCCCCCGTCCGTTAGATGTCTTGTGCCGCAGCAGAAACCGTTGGCGGAGTGGAAGTTTCGCCAGCGTCAATCAATTTTTGCGCGCCGAAACGCGCCCGCAGTTCCGTTTTCAGGACTTTGCCAGCCGGGTTGCGCGGCAGCGCGTCGACGATCTCCAACGCCTTCGGATGCTTGTATCGCGCCAGCCGCTCGGTGAGGAATTCGTCGAGATCACCGAGATCAAGATCGGCATGGACGGCGGCCACCGCGACGGGAACCTCGCCCCACTTCTCATCGGGGCGCCCGATCACCGCCACCTCGACGATGGCGGGGTGGCTGGCCAGAGCGTTCTCGACCTCGGCGCAGTAGATGTTCTCGCCGCCGGAGATGATCATGTCCTTCTTGCGGTCGACGACCCAGACGTAGCCTTCCTCGTCCTGGCGGACCAGGTCGCCGGAGTGGAACCAACCGCCTGCGAACGCCTCGGCGGTGGCCTTCGGGTTGTTCCAATAGCCGGCCATCAGCGTCGGTGCCCGGTAGACGATCTCGCCGACCTGGCCGACGGAGACATCGTTCATATTCTCGTCGACAACCCTGGCGGCCACCGTCGGGATCACCTTGCCGACCGAGCCGAGTTTGCGAATTGCGTCCTGCGCCAACAACATACAGGTGACTGGCGACATTTCAGTCTGCCCGAACGCGGCGTAGATCTGGGTGCCGGGGAAGGTCTCGGACATGTCGCGCAGCAGCGTGTCCGACGCCGGTGCGGCACCCCACGACAGCACCCGCAGCTGTAGCTTGCGCGGATTGGCGCGCTGCTCGGCGCACACCGCCTGCCATTGCGCGGGCACCAGGAACATAGAGGTCACCTGCTCGGCCTCGAGCACGTCGAGCAGCGCACCCGGGTCGAACGCCCCAAGGGGATAGATGACGGTCGGCAGGCCGAGCAAAAGTGGGGTGATCGTGTTGCCGACACCCGCGATGTGGAATAGCGGCACCCCGATGAACCCGACGTCTCGGTTGATGTCGGCGCCGATCGTGAACAGGTTGGTCATCGCCTGGCCGGCGATGTTGGTGTGGGTGAGCACCGCGCCCTTGGGCCTGCCCGTGGTGCCGGACGTGTACATGATCAGCGCAGGCGAGTCGTCGGGGATGTCCACCGGATGCGGCGCGTCGCCTGGCTCCGCGATCAGGTCGTCGTAGCCGATGACCTCATCATCGGTGCCGCCGCCTGCGACGATCACGGTCTGAAGCGTCGGGTCGATGTCACGCACGGCGGTGGCCACCCTGGCCAGCACGTTTTCGGTGATCACCGCGCGAGCCTGGCAGTCGCTGACCAGATAGGCGATCTCGTGCGGGGTCATCCGGAAGCTGACCGGGACGGCGATGACACCGAGCTTGGTCGCGGCGAGGAACGATTCGATGAACTCGGTGCGGTTGAGCATCAGGATCAGCATGCGGTCGCCGAAGCCGACGCCGCGCCTGCTGAGCGCGCCGGCCAATGCGGTCACCCGTCGATCGAGATCAGCCCAGGTCGTCGTGCGACCGAGGAACCGCAGCGCCGTGGCGTCGAGCCGCATCAACGCGTGCCGTGCTAGCTGGTTGGTCCAGTTCTGCCGGTGGGCGAGATACGGCTGCTCGGTGGGTGACGGCTCGGTCAACGGCTACTGCTCCATCGGGTGGGTTGCGCGACGTTGATATTTGATCAAACATTGTTTTGCCCCGGTGACACTATGGTCTCGGCGGCTCGGGGACAACCCCACGCCAGACAGACCGGAGAAAGCATGAACGCACCGGCCAGGCCCCGCCCGCAGCGGCGGCAGGCGGTACGACGCGAGCAGCTCTCCGACGAGGTCGCCGCCCGTTTGCGGTCCGACATCATGACCGGCACGCTGCGGCCGGGGACGTTCATCCGGCTCGATGAGACGGCCGCCGCGCTGGGCGTCAGCATCACGCCGGTGCGTGAGGCGCTACGCACCCTGCGCGGCGAGGGCATGGTGCAGCTCGAGCCGCATCGCGGGCATGTGGTGGTGCCGCTGACGCGCGGCGACATCGAGGACATCTTCTGGCTGCAGGCCACGATCGCCAAGGAGCTCGCCGCAACGGCGGCCGAACGGATCACGAATGCGCAGATCGAGGAGCTGGAACGGCTCAACGATGTCCTCGCCGCGGCCGTCGATCACGGCGAACCCGAGGCGGTCGTCGCGGCGGAGTTCGCGTTCCACCGGGCGTTCAACCGTGCCGCCGGCCGGATCAAGCTGGCCTGGTTCCTGTTGCATGTCGCGCGGTATCTACCGGGGCAGATTTATGCCAGCGATGTGGCGTGGGGCGTCGCGGCGCTGGCCGGCCACCGCGAGCTGATCGAGGCGCTGCGCGGCCACGACGTCGACACCGTCGTCCGGCTCACCAACGGGGAGTTGAGCGACGCCGCGGAGCGGTTGGTCACCCGGCTCGACGAGATCGGGTTGTGGACCTGACGGCGGGTGGCCAGTTGTGACACGCGTTTCGCCCATTCGCGTGCAATAACTGGCCGCTCGGGCTGCTATGTGGCGGCCAGCTGCTCGGCGCGGGCCTTGAGGTTGTCCGCCAGATACTCCAGGGTGTCGCCGATCGCCTTCTTCACCATTGGCTTGGGAATGGGCAGCTTGGTCTCGACGTTCAGGTCGACGGTCAACAGTGAGGTCGCCCCGATCGGCACTACGGAGAACTTCTGTTCCTGTTTCTCGAAGAACTCACCCTGCTGCAGCACTGTGTAGATCTGGTTCTCGCCGGGGTAGTAGACCGCTGTGATGAACGTGCCCGCCTGGCCCTGCACGACGACGTCGAGGCGCAGCTGGCTGGGCCTGCCGTCCTCATATCGGGCCAGCACCCAGCAGCCCTTGATCTCGTCGTTCCACGACGGATACGACTCGAAGTCGGCGACGATCGCCATGATCGATTCGGCGGAGGCCGCAACCTCGACAGTCTTGCTCACGAGCGGCATTGGCCGAGCATATCGACTACACCACGCGCGCCTTTTCCAGCAGCGCGCGGATGGTGTCGGGAATCGGTACGGGCCTGCGGGTAGAGCGGTCGACGTACACATGCACCCAGTGGCCGACCGCGGCGACCGCGTCGGCGGGCTCCTCGAAGATCGCCAGACGATACGTGACACTGCTGTTGCCCAGTCGGGTCACCGCCAATCCGACGACCAGTGGGTCGGGAAACTTCAACTCGGACAAGTACTTGCAACCCGACTCCGCGACCACCCCCAGCCACGACACCGCCAGCGGATCGATCCCGCAGCTCGTGTTGATCCACGCGTTGATCGCGGTGTCGAACAGGGCGTAGTACACCGCATTGTTGAGGTGGCCGAACATGTCGTTGTCGGTCCACCGGGTGTGCACCGGCCAGTGCACCGGGAAGTCGCGGCTGGTGAGCGATTGCTCGCTTGTCATGGCAGCAGTCTCCCAGTCACGGCAGGCTGGTGGGCATGAGGATCCGCGGCGCTGTGCTCGAACAGATCGGTAGGCCCAGGCCCTACGCCGAATCACGGCCGCTTTCAGTCGGCGAGCTCGACCTCGCCGGGCCCGGGCGACTCCGAGCTTCTCGTCCGCATCGAGGCCGCCGGCCTCTGCCATTCCGATCTGTCAGTGGTCGACGGCAGCCGGGTGCGCCCGGTGCCGATGCTGCTCGGGCACGAGGCAGCGGGGCTCGTCGAGCAAGCCGGGTCCGCTGTGGTGGACTTGCCCGTCGGGCAGCGCATCGTCATGACGTTTCTGCCCAGGTGTGGCCATTGCCCGGCGTGCGCCACCAACGGGCTGACACCGTGCGAACCCGGCAGCGCCGCCAACGGCGCAGGCACGCTGATGGCCGGCGAACGGCGGCTGTCGCGCGACGGCCAACCCGTCAACCACCACCTCGGGGTCTCCGGCTTCGCCACCTATGCAGTCGTCGACCGTCGCTCCGTGGTACCGGTGCCCGCCGACGTGCCGCCCGTGGTCGCGTCGCTGCTCGGATGCGCCGTCCTCACCGGTGGCGGGGCCGTCATCAACGCCGGACGGCCGCAACCCGGCCAAACCGTCGTGGTCGTAGGACTCGGAGGTGTCGGCATGGCCGCCGTGATCACCGCACTGGCGCACCACGATGTGACGGTCATCGGCGTCGACCAGCTCGCTGACAAGCTCGACCTGGCGCGGTCAATGGGCGTGCACGCGGCGTACACGCCAGACGAGGCGCGCGAACGGGGACTGAAGGCCGCGGTCGTGATCGAGGCAGTGGGCCATCCGCTGGCCGTGCAGACCGCGATCGATCTCACCGCACCCGGCGGCCGGACCGTCACCGTCGGCCTGCCGTCAGCCGACGCGCGAATCAGCGTGTCGCCGTTGGGTTTTGTCGCCGAGGGCCGATCCCTGATCGGTAGCTACCTCGGATCGGCCGTGCCGTCGAACGACATCCCGCACTTCGTCGGGCTGTGGCGGGCGGGCCGGCTGCCGGTCGAGTCGCTCGTGTCGTCGACAATCACCCTCGACGAGATCAACGACGGCATGGATCAACTCGCCGATGGCCATGCGGTCCGCCAGCTCATCAGCTTTGACTAGCATCGACGGCATCGACCTTGGGTGCCTGTCCGCTCGGCGTCGCGATACCTGCATGGCGCAAGGCCGCGACCACGAGCGCGCGCAGCCTGCGGCCGACTTCGAACTGCTTACCCGGCAGCGTGCGCGCCACCATGCGCAGGTTGACGGTGTCTTTCTCAATGCTCTCCACGCCCATCACCTGGGGCTCGTCGAGCAGCAGATCCGGTAAACCGTCCTCGCTCGTTGCGGTCTTCAGACACTGCGCAAGACGTCGTTTACGCGGTTGAGGTCGGCCGATGTCGGCACCGGAATATCGACGACGGCGCGGGCCCAATCCGGCGACGACGCGACGGCCTGTCCGTGCTTGACGGCCTCCGATCGCACGGTCGCGTCAGGCTCACGCCCTCGGTGAGTCCTTGCTGCGCCCACATCTGATGAGCCGCGTGGTGATGATCGTGAAGATCACCGACCAATACGATGTGTAGGCCTTTTGTCAGTGTACCAGTGTGGCCGAGGTTCTCAAGCGTCGTATGCATACGCGCCAACGACTTCCCGGTTGGCGCCGGTTCAAAACCACTCGTCGCGCATTTCGAGTGTGGTGCGGTCCACACTTTCCAGAAGATCCAGCTGCGGCGCCGTTTTCGGCAATTCGTAGCGGAAGAAGTAGCGCGCGGCCTGGCGCTTGCCGTCGTAGAAGTCACCGGTCCGACCGTTGGCGGCGAGCAGTTGTTCCAGCCACATCCACGCGACGACGATGTGTCCGAAGGCTTCGAGGTAGATCACGCTGTTCGCGAGCGCGGCCTCGATATCGCCGGAGCCGAACATCGCGGTGGTCACGCCGACGAGGCGCTGCCACGTCGAGTCGAGCCGTGCGGCGAGCTCGGCGGTCTCCTGCGCCTGCGGCATTGGCCGTCGCGATCGTCGCGGCCACGGCATCGCCGAGCGCGGCCAGACTGGCACCGCCGCGTTGGGTTACCTTGCGGCCCAGCAGATCCAGGCTCTGAATTCCGTGGGTGCCCTCGTGGATGGGGTTGAGCCGGTTGTCGCGGTAATGCTGTTCGACGTCGTACTCGCGGGTGTAGCCGTACTCCGCCGTGCACCTGGATGGCGAGGTCGTTGGCCTCCAGACACCACTGCGACGGCCAGCTCTTGCCGACCGGCGTCAGGATGTCGAGCAGCAGGCCGGTCGCATCCCTTTCCTCATCGGACTCGGCGCTGTGTGCCGGTCGACGAGCTTGGCGCAGTACAGCAGCAGTGCCATCCCGCCTTCGACATAGGCCTTCTGCGCCAACAGCATTCGCTTGACGTCGGCATGTTCGATGATCGGTACCTGCGGCGCCGACGGGTCCTTGGCCAGAACCGGACGGCCCTGCGGCCGTTCGCGCGCGTACTCCAGCGACTTGAGGTAGCCGGTGTAGCCCAGCGACACGGCACCCATCCCGACCCCGAGGCGCGCCTCGTTCATCATGGTGAACATGTAGGCCAGCCCGCGGTGCGGTTCGCCGACCAGATAGCCCACCGCGCCTGGCTTTCCGCCGGGCGAAAACGTGCCCTCGCCGAAGTTCAGCACGGTGTTGGTGATGCCCCGCTGGCCCATCTTGTGGTTCAGCCCGGCCAGCACCACGTCGTTGCGCTCACCGACCGAACCGTCGGCGTTGACGATGAACTTCGGCACGATGAACAGCGAGATGCCCTTCGTGCCCGGCGGACCGCCGGGGATCTTCGCGAGCACGAGGTTGACGATGTTCTCGGTGAGTTCGTGTTCGGCGCCGGAGATCCACATCTTGGATCCGAAGAGCCGATACGTGCCGTCGTCCTGCGGTTCGGCACGGGTGAGGATGTCGGCCAGCGACGAGCCCGCCTGGGTCTCCGACAGCGCCATCGTGCCCGGAGAACCGGCCGGTCAGCATCGGCTTGAGGAAGGCGTCGATCTGCTCCTGCGTGCCGAACTTGGCCAGCAGGTTGGCGTTGGCCATCGTCAGCATGAGGTAGCCCGTGGTGCTGACGTTGGCCGCGGAGAACCAGGCGAAGCCGGCTTCGGCCACGGTGGCAGGCAACTGCGCGCCACCGAGGCCCTGGTCCATCGACATGCCCATCAGGTCGGCCTGGGCGAACGCGTCCCATGCCTCCTTGACCTCGGGGATGACGGTGACCTTGTCGCCGTCGAAGCTCGGCTCGTTCGCGTCGCTCTTCTTGTTGTGCGGCGCGAAGTATCGGACGGCCAATTGCTCGCACAGATCGAGGACCCCGTCGAAGGTTTCGCGCGAGTGTTCGGCGAATCGCTCCCGCTTCGTCAACTCGTCAACCCGCAGCCATTCGTACAGCAGAAAATCGAGGTCGCGCCGCGACAGCAGGGTGGACTTCACGCCACTCCCGTCTTGGCCGACCTGCAGGCAGATCCAGAGGAGTTGGAGTCCGGCGATCTGGCCGCAGTTTCGAGACGGGCGCCAGCGTCGTATAGTACATTGAGTTCGTACTTACCGTTCTGTGCGGAGGTTTCATGTCGCCGGAGGAGGCCGAGTTCGTCGATCGGCTCGGGCTGTTCATGGAGATGCTCGGCGGGCCTCGCACCGTGGGACGGGTTATGGCGACTATTCATTTGCGACCCGCCGCAGCAGTCGCTGACCAAGCTGGCGCAGAGACTGTCGGGTCAGCGAGCTTCGGTCAGCACCGTCGCCCGACAGCTTCGGGAGGGCGGGATGGTCGAACGACTGCCGAGCCCGACCCGTCAGCACCTGTACACGGTGACGCTCCCGGGCGGGTTCGCAAGCGTGCTCGACACCCAGCTTTCCCGCCATCCGGCTGGGGATCGACGCGGCGAATTCGAGTCTCTCACTGTTAGATGACGACCGCTCCGAGAACAACGCAGCGCCTGAAGGGTTTCAGCAATTCTCATTATCCACACAAGATTACCGCGACGAGTTGATGCAGCGGTGTGGCTCGACTACCGCGGCAAGAGGAGGAAGCGATGACGACGACCAAAGTTGACTTCAGCTCCGTGGCTCGCGCTGATGGGCGTGTCGACGACCTGGTGCGCGCTTATCTGCGGGCATGCGGAGAGCCTCCGGTTTCCGCCGAGCAACTGGGAGACCGGCGGTTCAGGAGAGCATCGACGCCATCGACTACGACTTCAAACGAATACACCGGGCAGCGCAACCATGGGCGAACGGATCACGCTGATCATGCGCGCCAAACTCGAACATCTCGACGAGAACGACTTCATCGCCACCGAGACGCCGTCGCCTTACACCTCGGTTGCGGTACGGATACCCGCGCATTCCGCAGATCGAGACCACCGACCATGCGGGGGTGACCGACCTCGATCAGCCAGGTGGTGAAGTAAGGCGCAAGCTATACGACGAGACCGACGCAGTACCGGCGGCGTGATCGGCTGGACCTGGTGACCAATGCCGTCTGGCTGGACCAGATACCCGCTGACCGTCCTGGTCATGGCCAAAAGGCCTGTTCGTGTGCTCAGCGAGCGTGATCGCCAGGAACTGCTTGCCCGCCTGGTCGACCGATTCGGCAACGGCGAACTCCTTTTCGACACGCTGTCGCCCGCCAGCCCGCGAGCTGGAGGATCTTGGCCGACGAGATCGTCAAGTGGGGGAATCACCAGTACGCCCGCCATGGAGGCGGTCGACATCGTTACGGTTTGATGAACCGACTACCTCGCGCTGGCGAGCTGATCGATCCGTGCCGCCCGCACGCTACTTTACCGGCTGACGTACGCGACGCCGATGCGGATTACGACGTGGTGAACCGGTTCGCGTTCTAGGTCGACCGCGCTACATCGATTCCGAGCGGCGACTCGACGCGCACGGTTTCGTCGCGGATCAGGCCGCGCAGCAGCGCGGTGCTGAATTCCTCGGCAATTTCCTGTGCTGTGCGCGGCCTTCGGCCGCAGCCACCGGTACGAGCCGAGCGTCGTCCCGATGTAGCCCAGCGCCAGAACGGTCGAGTCGCAGTAGTAGACTCGCGGGCTGGCGATACCGACGGTCGATGACGTCGCGCACGTGCTCGTAGACCTGGGTTTCCTTCTCGCGGATGTAGGCGACCTGGTCCTCGGTGTTCGACTCGCTGAGGTAGGGGCCTTCCTGGAAGTACACGGCCGCGCGCTCGATGTTGCCCGCGATGCCGACGAGCAGCCGCCTGGTGAAGTGGTAGATCGTCTCGCGCGCCGACGCCGTCGGGTCGTCGTGCAAGCGCGTCGACCGTGAAGTCCGCGGTCGCCCTTGTAGATGTCGTAGAGAATCAGCGACTTGCTGGCGTAGTAGTGGTAGACCGTCGCCTTGTTCAGGCCGACCACGTCGGCGACGTCGTGATCCGGGTGCCGTCGTACCCCCACGCACCGAACAGCCTGGTGGCGACGGTCAACAGCTCTTCGCGACCGGTCATCCCGTTGTGGTGGTGGCTTCGGACGACATGGCGACTCACTATATGCAGGCCCGGGCTGTGTTCGGGCGTCGATCAACTGGTTGGACAGTCTAGGTCTTCGGGCTGTCGTGGCGGTGTCGGCGGGTCTAGACTTGAGCGAGAACCAGCCGTGAGCGAGAGGGTGAGCACATGGATCCGATCCGGACTATGACGCGAGCGACGAGATCGAGTACGGCTTAAACTGGTGGGCTTGGATTCTGCGCGGCGTGTATCCACCACCGGCCTATCCCCCGGTGTAAGCCTTAGCGCGGGCTGGCGTGTTACCAGGTTGGGCCGGTGAAGTACCCGTCCCACCGGATGCGTTGTTCGCGCAGCGAGTCGATATCTTGATGACGCGGCTTACCCGTATCGACGGTCGACGCCGGTCGGTCTTCCACGACCTCTTTGACAGTCGGCTTCCGTCAACCCGTGATTTCCGGGTTTGATCGACCCTGCGTGAGTAGTCGGCTGCTCGAGATCGTCGCCGATCAGTCGAGGCGGTCAGTAGACCGCGCCGGTGAGGATGCTATCCAGTTCGATCAGTAGGCCCCGCGCCGCGCCCGGCTACAGCGCTTTCAGTTCGTCGGCGACTTCGGTGGCGGACTTCTTGGCGTCGCCGAAGAGCATGGTGGTGCCATCGGCGGCGAACAGGGAGTTGTCGATGCCGGCGAAGCCCGAGTTCATCGACCGCTTCAGGACGATGACCGACCTGGACTGGTCGACGTTGAGGATCGGCATCCCGTGGATCGGGCTGGATGGGTCGTTGCGTGCCGAGGGGTTGGTGACGTGGTTGGCGCCGATGACGATCGTCACGTCGGTGCGGCTGAATTCGTCGTTGATGTCGTCCATGTCTTTGATGGCGTCGTAGTCGACTTCGGCCTCGGCCAGCAGCACGTTCATGTGCCCGGGCATCCGGCCCTGCGACCGGGTGGATGGCGTACTTGACCGGAACGCCCTTGTCCTCGAGCAGGTTCGCCAGGTCCTTGACGGCGTGCTGGCGCCTGGGCGACGGCCAGCCCGTAACCCGGGACGACGATGACCTGGTTGGTGCTTAGCGGCCATCTGGATCGCGGCGTCCGCCGCCGAGGTCGCCTTGACCACTCTTGTCGCCGTCGTCGCCGCCACCGACGGCGACCCCGCCGCCGCCGAACCCGCCGGCCACGATCGCGGGGATGGAGCGGTTCATCGCCTTGGCCATCAGGTTGGTCAGGATCGAACCGGACGCGCCGACGATCATGCCGGCCACGATCATCGCGGTGTTGTTCAGCGCCAACCCCGCTGCAGCCGCGGACGATCCGGTCATCGCGTTCAGCAGCGAGATGACCACGGGCATGTCGGCGCCGCCGATCGGTGCCACCACCATCAACCCGAGCACGCCCGCGGCGGCCAGCAGCCCGATCATCCACCACAGCGACGCCCCGCCGCTGCCGGGATGGGCGTTGACGCCGATCACCACGGCGGCGGCGATCGCGCCGGTCAGCAGCAGGATGTTCAGCGGCTGCTGGGCCTTGCCGACGCCGATCGGGCGGCCGGGCAGGATCTCCTGCAGCTTGCCGAACGCGACGATCGAACCCCAGAACGAGATCGACCCGATGATCGCGGCGAACAGCGACGCCACCACGATGTGTGCGGTCGGCGACTCGGCATGCTTGAAGTTCGAAAAGCCGCTGGTGTCCATGAACTCGGCCAGCGCGATCAACGCGACGGTGCCACCGCCGACGCCGTTGTAGAACGCCACCAGCTGCGGCATCGCCGTCATCTTGACCAGCCGCGCCGGCGGCACCCCCAGCGCCACCCCGACCAGCAGACCGGCGATGATCAGCCCCCAGTTCTCGGTATGGCGAATCGAGATCAGCGTCGCGATCACCGCCACGGCCATGCCCGCTGCCGGCGATCCAGTTGCCCCGCACCGCCGTCTTGGGCCCGGTCAGACCCATCAAGCCGTAGATGAACAGCGCGACCGACGCGAGGTAGAGCAGGACGACCAAATAGTTCATCGCGCTTGCCCGTTCGTTTCCGCGGCCGGAGCCGCAGATCCAGCCGAAGCCTTCTCAGACGTACGCGCGGCGCCGGGCTTCTTGCCCTTGAACATGCCCAGCATCCGGTCGGTCACCACGAACCCACCAACCACGTTCAGGGTGCCGAAGACCACCGCGACGAACAGGATGATCTGCTCGGCCAGCGACGGATGCTCCACCCGGCCCAGCACCACCAGCGCACCCACCAGCACGACGCCGTGAATGGCGTTGGTGCCCGACATCAACGGGGTGTGCAACGTGTTGGGCACCTTGGAAATCACCGAGAACCCGACGAACCCGGACAGCACCAGGATCGCCAGATTGGCCAACAACTGGTCATACATTTACCCGTCCCCCTTGCGCGTGACGCAGGACTCTGCGATCACTTCGTCGTCGAAATCCGGTGCCAGCGCGCCGTCGGTGATCAGCAGATCCAGCAGCGCGGTGATGTTCTTGGAGTACAGCTCGCTGGCGTGCTCGGGCATGGTGGCCGGCAGGTTCAGCGGCGAGGCGATCGTCACGCCGTGTTTGACGACGGTCTGCCCGGGTTCGGTCAGCTCGCAGTTGCCGCCGGTCTCCCCGGCCAGATCGACCACCACACTGCCCGGCTTCATGCCCTCCACCGCGACCGCGGTCACCAACCGCGGCGCCGGCCGCCCGGGCACCAACGCGGTCGTGATCACCACGTCGAACCCGGTGATCGCCTTCTCCAGCGCTTTCTGCTGCTGCGCGCGCTCCTCATCGGAGAGTTGGTCGGGCATAACCGCCCTCACCGGCGGCGTCGATGCCGACGTCCAGCCACTGCGCACCCACCGAGCGGACCTGATCGGCCACCTCCGGACGCACGTCATACCCGGTGGTCCTACCGCCAAGGCGCTTGGCCGTCGCCAGCGCCTGCAGACCGGCCACACCCACCCCCAACACCAGCACGCTGGCCGGCTTCACCGTGCCCGCCGCGGTGGTCAACATCGGGAAGAACCGGGTCAACTATCGAGGCCGCCACCAACACCGCCTTGTACCCGGCGACATTGGCCTGCGACGACAGCGCATCCATCACCTGCGCCCGCGAAATCCGCGGAATCGCCTCCAGCGCGAAGCCGGTGACGCCAGCCTTCGTCAGCGCCTCGATCTGATTGTCGGCGTTGCGGGGCGCCAAAACCCGATCAGCGTCTGCCCGCTCTTGAGCTTGCCGACCTCCGCGGCCGTCGGCGGCGCGACCTTGACCACCACATCGGCGGCCCACGCATCGCCGATCGTCGCGCCCGCCTCGGTATACAGGTCATCGGGCAGCAGCGCCGCCTCACCGGCGCCCGACTCCACCACCACCGCCAAACCGCTGTTGACCAGTGATGCGACCGCCTTCGGCACCAGCGCCACCCGCCGCTCATCGGCGCCGGACTCCCGGACCACCCCGACCGTAGTATACGTGTCATGACGTGACCGTCAGCTCCCCTACCCGTGTGGACACTGCGAGACACACCTTAACCGCTACTGCGAGTCACAGCTAAGTCGAGGTCGATGGCCCGGGGATACGAGTGCATGACCATGGCAGTCGACCGGCTGTTGCCGTCGCAGGATGCGGAGAATCTCATCGCGCTGACCCGCGATATCGCGGACAAGGTGCTCAACCCGATCGTGGATGCGCACGAGAAGGCCGAGACCTATCCGGAGGGCGTATTCGCCCGATTGGGTGCCGCGGGGCTGCTCAGCTTGCCGCAGCCCGAGGAGTGGGGCGGCGGCGGACAGCCCTACGAGATCTATCTGCAGGTGCTCGAAAAGATCGCGGCGCGGTGGGCGGCGGTCGCCAGCGCACGGGCCACGTACCTCGACGCAGCCCGCAGGCGCGATCTGGGACGCCCGTATTCGGAACAGGCCAGCGTCGCCAAGCTGGTGGCCACCGACGCCGCGATGAAGGTCACCACCGACGCGGTGCAGGTGTTCGGCGGCGTCGGCCTCACGCAGTGACTACCGCGTCGAGCGCTACATGCGCGAGGCCAAGATCACCCAGATCTTCGAGGGCACCAACCAGATTCAGCGGCTGGTCATCGCCCGCGGGCTTGTCACTTAACAGCGCGCAGGGACGGCTCCCGCGGCGACGTCGCAGTCACCTGGGTGCCGTAGCCGATCCGCGAGTTGATCTCCATCGCGCCGCCATCGCGTCGAACCGCGCCAACAGCGAGCCCAGCCCGATGTTGCCGTCGGCGACGTACTGCGCCACGATGGCAGAATCGAAGCCGACTCCGTCGTCGTCGATCGTCAAGACGATGCGGTCGCCCTTGCGCATCAGCCCGACCCTGACCGTGGTGGCCTTCTGATGCTGCCGACGTTGGTCAGCCGCTCGCGCGCCGCCCGGTATAGCAACGCCTGAGACTCGGGCTTACCCACATCCTCGAGCTCCGCTACCACGGCGATATCGGTGCGGGACTCGAACTGCCGCAACAGTTCTCGCTACCGCCAGGGGCGAGGCCGATGTTGGGCCAGCACCTGCGGGTGCAGGTCGGTGACGGTCGAGCGCAATCCGGTCGCGGTTTCCCTGCAGCAACGCCGCGTAGACCATGTCGAGCGCGGGGTCGGGGATGGCGTTCACGCGCCTCATCGAGTTCGAGCCGCGCGGCCGGCGGCGTCTGCAGCGGGCCGTCGGACCGTGCAGGTGCTCGGCGACTTCGCGGTTGTGACGCTCGTCGGATTGCATTGCCTCCGAGACCAGTTGACGTCGCATCTCCTGCTGTGCCTTCAGCCGCGCGGACCGTCGCGGCGAGGCCGCCGGTAGCACAGCCGCGGCGACCGCGACGGCCAACCAGAGCAGGAAGCCGAAGTGCGTGTACACCATGTTCGGTAATCCGACCTTGTCGTCGCGTTCGAGATAAAAGATCCACACCGCGAGATAGCCCAACGCCGTGACGGTTCCGATGATCGCCGTCAACGCCGGCCGGTCCTGAAACGCCACGGAGATCGGCGGCGGAAGAAGACCGACAGCAGCGCCGCGGTCGCGCCGCCCGACACCAGGCACAGCGCGTATTGGTTCCGCGGCGAAGTAGTCGACGAATAGTTGGACGGGGCGCGCCACGCTACTCCAGGAGCTTGCGGCGCATTGCCTCGGCGACGGCCGCGGCCCGGTCCCCGACGCCGAGTTTCTCGTAGAGCCGCTGCACGTGGGTCTTGACGGTCGACGGCGCCAGGTAAAGCTCCTTGGCCATCGCGGGAATGCTACTGCCCGCGGCGATCAGCTTCAGCACCTCCCGCTCGCGCGGGCTGAGCACCGGGCCTGCTGGTTCGGCCCGTTTGCGGATCTCCCCCACCAGGCCGGCGGCGAGGCTTGGCGCGACGACGTCGCGGCCCCTCGCGCAGTCCAGCACCGCGTTTATCAGTTCGCTTCTTGTTGACTCCTTCGGCAGGAATCCGGCCGCCCCCTGCTGCAGCGCGCGGAACACGATCGCCGACTCGTCGTGCGCCGACACCAGTAGCACCCGGGTCGGCAGCTCGTCTTCACGGCGGCCGCCACCTCGGCGCCGTCCATGCCCGGCATGCGGTAGTCCAACAGAGCCACCTGCGG
>CAVYPI010000015.1:0-57656 GCA_963770125.1 uncultured Actinomycetota bacterium
CTGTCGCGTGGCCGCCGGGGGGTGGCCACTGTGCTGGTCGGGGTGGGGTGTGTGCTGCTCGCGGCGGGGATCGCGGGGCTGTGATCCTCTTGCGTTGACTCTGCGCCCAGGGCGCGAAACTGCGAGAGGACCACACCATCAACACAGAATCAACGCATGCGGGCGTTCCAGGCGCGCCGAACGCGATGCAGCACATCGGCTGATCGGCTCCGCGCTGCGACCCTAACCACGAGCCACCCAACCTCGTCGAGGTCCTCCGCACGCTCGATGTCGTAGGCGAACTGGGCTCGGTCCAGCCGATGGTGATCTCCGTCGTACTCCACAGCTAGCATCGGCCCCTCCCAACCCATATCGAGGTAGTACTGGCGACGCCCATCACCGCTGAACACCGGAATCTGAGTACGCGGGCGCGGATATCCGGCGCCAATCAGCAAGAGGCGCAGCGCTGTTTCTCGAGGCGACTCCGCGCCGGCGTCGACGAGGTTGAGCGCAGCGTCGAGCTGGCGCAGACCGCGCACATGTGGATGCTGGGCCGCAAGCTCTGCGACCGCGGACACCTTGAAATCGGTGGCGCGGGCCAAAGCATCCAAGCGCTCGACCGCACGGCCGATGCGATCACGACGTCCAAGGTCGAATGCTGTGCGCTCCGGCGTCGTCAACGCCAGACCATTGAGCCGCTGAATCTCGTCCTCGAACAACAAGTCATCGCGCGTGACGACGCCCAGCGGCGCTCTCGCATTACTCCATATCAATTCAACCGGAACGTTGTCGTCGACCCATCTCGCTCCATGCAAGGCCGATGCCGCGAGACCTGCAACGACTGCTCGGCGTCGCGACCACAGATAGGCAGCGCACGTCCGATCCCGAAGCGACGGCTGTGCCCGTTTATCCAGATAGACGTTCGGCATCACCGCTCGGTAGTACCGACGCAGTGCATGTCTGCTCACCAAACCTGCCGCGAGTGCCTCGCTGCCGATGAACGGCGGCCCCTCCCCCATGGCGGCAGGCTGCCATCGAGCCCTGACAGCTCCGTTGACTCTGCACGCATGGTGCACAAGTACGAGTGACCTGCGCCCTGCGCGCAGAGTCAGCGGAAGGCAGTGCCGAGTCGGTGTTTGAACACTTCGTCGAAGCGGCGGTAGACGCTGCGCAGATCCTGTCCCGGCCATTCGTCTGGGATGAACTCGGCGGGCAGGAGTGGGTCGAGTTGAAGGTGGCGGACCACGGCGACAGACAATGCGAACCAGTAGGCGAAGTCGCTCGCGTCAACCGCTTCGGCGTCGACCTCATCGCGCACCGCGCGGGTCAGCCTTCGGGCGTCGGCGGCCCAATCATCAAGATTGAACAGCGATCGCACCGTCTCGGCGGGGACGTCCGTCGCGGCGTTGTGGAAGTGAACACATTGCCGGTCCAGCACTGCGCGCAACGTCGGCAAGCGATCCCGGTCCAGATTGTCCGGGCGAATCCAGACGCCCTCCCGTAGCTCGGCGAGGTGCAAGGCCGTCGCGGCTTTGCGCAGCGCCAGCCGATCGCCCGCCGACCGGCGGTCCAGCGAGACAACCGCAAGCTCCCACGTCCCATCCCACGGCGGCGCAGCATCGTCGTCGATGCGCGATGCCTGGTCGACACGCTGACGTCGTTCGAGCAGGCCCCCCGCAAGCGCGTAGGTGCCGTCGTCGCTGGTGAGTTCCCCGTTGGAGACCATGCGCCATAAACACGTCCGGGCCGCGCCGTCGCTAATGCCGAACAACGAGGCCATCGCGACGAGTTCCCCCACCGTGAGTTGCGGCTGGTCGGCACCGAGCAACGCCGTCGCGAGCACGGATCGCGCGCTCAGCGGACGCTCGCCGATCAAGTCGGCCACGCGAGCACGGGATGCTGCCGGCATCTAGCACCGCAGCCAGGGCTCGCGCCAGCCGGTGCACCCGGCGACGAGCCTGTTCGCCGCGGCCGGTCCCCACGACCCGGGTGCATACAGCTCGACCGCGGGTGGCGCGTCCAGCAGCGGCTGCACGATCCGCCAAGTCTCCTCGACGCCGTCCTCCCTGGCGAACTGGCTGGAGTCGCCGCGCATCGCGTCGCTGAGCAGCCGCTCGTACGGTTCGGGCGCCTCACCGAGTTCCTCGGCGAAGATCAGCGACAGGTCCACCGTGCGGGTGCGGTTGGCTCCGGGCTCCTTGGCTTGGACGACCAAATCGGTACCAGGGCTGGGATCGATGCGCAGCACGAGTTCGTTGGGATCGGGCGCCAGCGAGGTGATCGCCAGCTTGGGCGGGCGCTTGAAGACGACCCGAATCTCGGTGGCCCGCACCGGCAGGGCCTTGCCCGCCCGGACGAAAAACGGAACTCCCGACCAGCGCCAGTTGTCGATCTCCAGCCGCAACGCCACGAACGTCTCGGTCTGCGAATCCGGCTGCACCCCGGCGATGGATCGGTAGCCGTCGTACTGCCCGCGCACGTAATGCGCGGGGTCCGCCGAGGGCATTGCCCGGAACACCTCCGCCCGCTTGTCGCGCAGTCCGTCGGCGTCGGCGACGCTGGGCGGCTCGGCGGCGAACAACCCGATCAGTTGCAGCAGATGGTTCTGCACCACATCCCGCAGGGCCCCGACGGCGTCGTAGAAACTGCCCCGGTCCTCGACACCGAAGTTCTCGGCCATGGTGATCTGCACGCACTGGATCCGGTCCCGGTTCCACAGCGGCTCGAAGACCGAGTTGGCGAACCGCAGGAACATGATGTCCATCGCCGGTTCCTTACCGAG
This sequence comes from uncultured Actinomycetota bacterium, assembly GCA_963770125.1. GTDB lineage: Bacteria > Actinomycetota > Actinomycetes > Mycobacteriales > Mycobacteriaceae > Mycobacterium. The sequence continues at coordinate 2,762 of CAVYPI010000015.1, forward strand.
GAAGTGGTCCATGCGAAAGATCTGCCACTCCTCCAGCACGCTGCGCAGCTGGTCGTTGAGCGCGCGGGCCGACGAGAGGTCGTGGCCGAACGGCTTTTCCACGACGACCCTGGCGCGCAGGGTGAGGTTGGCGTGCGCCAGGCCCTCGACGACGCGGCCGAACAGTGACGGCGGGATCTCGAGGTAGAACACGGGCGTGTGCGTGCCCTCGATCGCCTTGGCCACCCGCTCATAGGTTTTCGCGTCGGCAAAATCGCCCGAGACCATCGACAGCCGCTTGGCGAATCGCGCGAATACGTCCTCGTCGATCGTTTCACCGCTACCTTCGATCGCCTGGCGGGCGTGATCGCGCAGCGCCGCGACCGACCAGTCGTCGCGGGCGACTCCGACGATCGGACAGTTCAGCAAGCGGCGACGCTCGAGCCGGTACAGCGACCGGAACGTCATCTTCTTGGCCAGATCGCCCGTGATACCGAAAATCACCAGCACATCGGCTGGCGTGGTGGCCGGTGCGGTCATGACGGCTACTTCTTCTCGGCGTGCTTGATGATGCTCAGCCCCTCGGCGATGGCGGCCATCATCCCGTACTCCACCCCGTTGTGCACCATCTTCACGAAATGCCCTGCGCCGCTTGGCCCGCAGTGCAGATACCCTTCTGGCGCAGTGCCGTCGATCACGGTGTCACCCGGCTCCAGCAGGTCCGCACCGCGCGCGGTTTGTCCAACTTGTCCACAAAGTCGCCCAACGACGCCGCGCCGGTCGCGCCCTCATTCGCCAGACCTGCCACCGCCTCGGCGTTCATGTCGTAGACCACGCAGTGATGCCCGTCGCGCATCAGTCGCCGAACCAAATTGGCCCCCATCCGGTCGAGTCCCACCATTCCCAGCTGCATGGGTGCATCGGTAGCCATGCCCCTCCTTGACGCTCGAACCGTCAGATCCTCGATCCATTTAACGCACTCAACGCCTCCCCCGTACATATCTCACAATCTTATTGACGTGTGACTAATCTAGTGTGATACTTCACCACTATGAGCACTCCGACAAAGGCGTCGGTCGCCGACGACGTCGAGATCGTTCGCCGCATCTTCGCGCACATCGACGCGGGCACGACCGATGAAGGCGCTCCGTGGCGGGAACTCGTCGAAAACTATTTAAACCCAATCCGATTCACCTCTGAGCTCGAAATGTTGCGCTCATATCCGAGCGTCTATCTGCCGTCTACAGCGATCCCCAACGCGGGCGACCATGCCGAGCGTCTCAGCTTCGGCGTGCCGCTGTTCGCGGTGCGCGACCGCGATGGCCGGGCGCGGGTGTTTCGCAACGCATGCCGGCACCGCGGGATGGCCCTCGTCGACGGCCCAGGCTGTGCCCACGCGTTGGTGTGCCGCTATCACGGCTGGACGTACCGCCTCGACGGCTCGCTCTCGCACGTCCCCCATGCCGACGCCTTCCCCGACCTCGACATGTCCACCCGCGGGCTGGTCGAGGTCGACAGCCGCGAAATGGACGGCCTCATCGTCATCGGCCCGCTGCAGTCTCCGGCGACGGATTCGTGGCGGCAGCGCGCCGACGCCGCGATGACCGCTCTGGCCGACGGCAGCCCGTGGCGCGCCAAGCTGCTGCCCGCCAACCGGCTTGTGGCCGTGAGAGCCACTCTGCGGCCGATGAACTGGAAGGTTCTCGTCGAACAGTTCCTGGAGGGCTATCACATCCGGTCAACGCACAAAGACACCTTCTATCCGATTCAGTACGACGACCTCAACGTCGTGGAAGCGTTCGGACCGAACAGTCGAATCACATTCCCGTACCGCAACATTGAGCGACTGCGCGACCGTCCCGAATCATCGTGGACCGTCGACCACCGCGTGACCTACGTGTATCACTTGTTCCCGAACGTCATGTTCGCGACGTTCCCCAACCAGGTGCTGTTGATAACGATCGACCCGGTCGACATCGACCACTCCACCGTCACGGTCTACGCCATGGTCACGCCCGAGGTGGCCAAGCACGTGTCGACCAACCCCGACGCCGCCGCGGGCCCGCGCAGCCTGCTCGATGCTGGCGGGGTGGAGGACAACGAAATGTCCGAAGGCGTACAGCGCGGTCTGCACGCCGGCGCGAACGCCTTCGTGGAGTTCGGCACGCACGAAAGCGCGATCGGGCGCTTCCACGCCACCCTCGACGAGCGGCTAGCATCCACCCGATGAGCGACTACGAGCATCTGATCTACGAGCAGCGCGGGCCGGTCACCACCATCACCATCAACCGACCCGAACGCATGAACGCCATTGGGCCGCAGACACATCGCGAGCTGATCGACGCCTGGGACCGCTTCCGCGCCGACGACACCGCACTCGTCGGCGTCCTCACCGTACGCAGCCATCTGCAGGGACCTGCTGGCCACACTGACGCCGCTGGAGCCGTACTGGGCGTACCCCGGCTCACCGCAGTTTGCCCGGGTCCAGCGGCTGTTCTCTGCGGGTAGCTACGACAAGTTCGCCCACGCGGTGGCGCGAATCAATCGAGCCTGACGACGGAGTCGTACCGCACCGGCGACGTCGAGCACGCCGGCCTGGACGAGCACGACATGTTCCCGGCCGACCCGCGCCACCTGGAGAACCAGCCCGCCGCGCAGCGCGATCAGCCGTATTTCGAGGTGCTGGTCGTCGAGTCGATGACCGAGGCCCAGGAGCGCGCGCTGCGCAAAGAGGTCCGCAGCTGGCGTCGTCCCGATGATGAGTTCGTCTACGAGCTTGTGGTCGTGGCATCCGGCGACGAGGCGCTCATCGCGGCCCGGCTCAATGTCAATCTGCAGGCCGTCGTCATCCGTCGCCGGTTCTCCCACCAGTCAACCCGCGACCTGTCGGCCCTGTCGGAGTTCGTCGACACCAAGATCTCCGATGAGCTCGACGACCACAAGTCACCCGACGAGCGCGCGGAGATCGTCGCCGCGTCGCTGTCGCAACTGCGGCCCGAGCTGGACCTCTACCTTATGACAGAGATCGAGGTGGAAGACATCGCCGGGCGGCTCGGTCAGCAGTTCCGCCGGGTGTTCCACGCACGCGAGGGCGTCCTCGAGCTGCACCTGTCGATCCTGCAGGGCGTGGCGGCGCGCTACCGCACCCCGTTCTTCAGCGCGCTCAAAGAGTACAGCCACCGCCCGACCGGCGTCTTCCACGCGCTACCGATCTCGCAGGGCAAGTCGATCGTCAACTCGCACTGGATCAAGGACATGGTCGGCTTCTACGGCCTCGACGTGTTCATGGCCGAGACCTCGGCCACCTGCGGCGGATTGGACTCGCTTCTCGAGCCCACCGGCCCGTTGCGCGACGCGCAGCAGCTCGCGGCCGAAGCGTACGGGTCACGGCACACGTTTCTTCGTCACCAATGGAACGTCCACCGCGAACAAAATCGTCACCCAGTCGCTGGTGGCACCCGGCGACATCGTGCTGCTCGACCGCAACTGCCACCAGTCCCACCACTACGGGATGATGCTGGCAGGCGCGCAGGTCATCTATCTCGAGGCCTATCCGCTGCCCAACTATTCGATGTACGGCGCGGTGCCGCTGCGCGAAATTAAGTCAAAGCTGTTGTCGCTCAAGCGGGCCGGAAAGCTCGACCGCGTCAAGATGATCTCGCTGACGAACTGCACGTTCGACGGCATCGTCTACGACGTCAGCCGCGTCATGGAGGAATGCCTGGCCATCAAGCCCGATCTGGTCTTCCTGTGGGACGAGGCGTGGTTTGCGTTCGCGCGCTTCCACCCGGTGTACCGCACCCGGACCGCGATGGCGGCGGCGCGGACGCTGCGGGACAAGCTTTGCGACGAAAACTACAAGCGTCGGTTCGAGGCGACGCTGGAGGCCGACGCCAACCGCGCGCCGACCGACGACGAACTGATGAACCGCCGGCTGATGCCGGATCCGGCCAAGGCGCGGGTGCGGGTCTACGCCACCCAGTCGACGCACAAGACGCTGACGTCGCTGCGGCAGGGCTCGATGATCCACGTCTTCGACCAGGATTTCGACCAGAAGGTCGCGGAGCCGTTCCACGAGACCTACATGGCACACACGTCGACGTCGCCGAACTACCAGATCCTGGCCTCGCTCGACCTCGGCCGCCGACAGGTCGCCCTGGAAGGCGTCGAACTCGTGCAGCGTCAGATCGAGAACGCCATGCAACTGCGCGACGCGATCGACAACCACCTGCTGCTGAGCAAGTACATGGCCTGCCTTCGCACCTCGGACCTGATCCCCGACGAGTTCCGACCGTCGCACATCGCACAGCCGCTGCGCTCGGGTCTGATCCATGGCTACCAACCCGATTTCGGCTACCGGGTGTATACGGAGAAGGCCATCGAGATGTGCAGGCCCGCCGACGTGCACGCCACCAATGGGCACCAGCCGCTGCCGGCCGAGCCGCAGGAGCCGATGCAGAGGGCCTAACCGGTCGTCGCCCCGAGCCGATCGAGCTCACTTCGGGCGTTTCGCTCGACCCGGGATGGCTGCGTTCATCGGTCATTGGCGCCGACTTTCCTTTATTTCCACAGCGATGCGAACTATTGTGATGTCGTCATATGTTGATATGCGTCCGTGCAAACGAACTCTGCTCCCACCCTCTCTGGTGGTCAGAGCGACAGAGGAGTTGATCGACGATGCGAGCATCAGAGGCCAAGGCGGGCTCGGGTTGCAATTGTCATTGCAACGCATGCGACAACGGCCATCACTGCGGTAACCCGCCGAACTGCAACATCAGAAGGTAGCCACTCGGCGGTCACGACCGCCATACCGCAGGAAATAGCGCGGAGCGCCCGCTTAGCCGTGTTTGTACGCCGCCCGCAGGCACACATCGCTGGTTAATCCTGCGTCGCCTGGGGTATTTCTCCTGCGTAAATGAGCGTGGGAGATGAGGCGATGACGGCGACAACCCCCAGGTACATGGCGGTGCAGGGCGCCGCGCTGCTGGTTGCCTGCGGGTTCCTCGTGATCGGTGTCCTCGGCTTCATCCCAGGTGCGACGACCGACTACGGCCTCCTCGAATGGTCCGGACACCATTCCGGCGCGAGGCTCTTCGGGATGTTCGCCATCTCCGGCCTGCACAACATCCTGCATCTGGTATCCGGCGTCGTCGGCTTCGCACTGGCTCGCACGTATGCCGCGTCGCGCGCGTACTTCCTCGGGGGAGGTGTGGTCTACCTGGCGCTATGGCTGCATGGATTGTTCATGGACCAGGGCAGTAGAGCGAACCTCCTGCCCGTCAATGGCGCAGATAACTGGCTGCATTTTGGCCTCGGCATCGGCATGGTGCTGCTCGGCCTCACTCTCGCCGGTCAGCGCGACCCGACCAAGCGCCGACCCCGAGGCCAACGAAAACGCAACGGGGCATAAGGGTTTGACTCGCCCGCCGCGGGACCGTGGTTGAAAAATGCCCGCTTAGGGCGCGACAAGTCAACGCGGGCAGAAATTGTCGCTCGCTACGTGGACAAATTGTGCCACCGAGATGCGCGCACTCTGGCTGGCCGGAAGGTGAAGCGGGGGGTAGCCGTGACGACACCGGGCCTCAAGATCGCCAATCTTGAAGTACTACATCGCGCGGAAGGAGCACGACCATGCGTATCGAACTCGGTTATTTGACACCGATATTGGGATCGGCGGCAGCCGTGGCAGCGATCGCCGTTGCACCAATTGCGGCGGCGGCGCCATCTCCGACTCAGTCTGGGACCGTCGCGACGCAGTCAACCGACCCAACTGCGCCCGCCCAGGCTCAGCAGTCATGCACCAGCTTGGGTAGCACGCAAACGGATTGCCAGTCTCCCGGCAACGCCCAGGTCTACGTCGCGCCTCCGCAGGCTGACTACCTCCCCTACGGGCGGCGCCGACGTGACCGGATCTTGCGTCTGTGGTGGACAACCCGAGGGGTAGATAACGGAAAGTCATTCTGTTGCAAGTGAGAATGCGCTTGCAACCTGCTTCGCGAGACCGGTGGGCTGGCCGAGATCACCTCGTCGATCTGGCCGGCAACCGTCGCACTGGCGTCATACTCTCGGAAGATCGGATACCGGAAAGAACTTGGCCTGCTGGTCGGCGTTCTGCGCCGCTGGCCCCGGCTGAGCGGTGATCTGCGCGTGGCCGGGCGTCTGGTAAATGGACGAGCCACCCGTGTCAGTGGGTTTGGGATTGACGGGTGTACATGCTGACGGCGACGACGTGGGGCACCGAAGGTCCTGAGAGACCGGGGGTTGAGGAGCCCGCAAGACGGAGGGTCGGGGCTGAAACCCGCTGTAAAGCGGGTTATACCCAAAGGCCTGGTACTTCGGGACAAACCCGTACGCCGGGAACCGCGCGCTGTACCCCAGATCACGCCACCGCGGGTTGATGCTGGGGGGGAAACCCGAGGTAACGCGCGAGGCGCCGCGTAGACCTGCACGTTGCCCGGTCTTTGACAAGTGGTCGATCCCCCCGCGTCAGAGCAGGGCTGCTCACTCGGTGCCGCCGAAGCACCCGGCGCGGCGGCAATCGCTATCGCAGTGGCCGCAGTGGCCAACAGAAACGTGGTGTGGTGCGTTCTGATTCGCACGGTGACGTTCCCTTCCCTTCGACATGCTTCGCGTAGCACAAGCCGGGCCAGGCGGTTATTGAGCTGTCGAGCGCGACATCACGTCGATCGGACGCTGTACGGACAGGAGTAAGTTTTCGGCGCGTTAGGCCAAATGTCTTCAACGCTGGCATCAGTGAGAGTCGCCAGGCAGGCCGGTATCCGGCGTGCCTGCTAGCTGCAAGGACGCCGCTGGAAGCGCGATCGCCCGCCACTGTCGCGACTGGAAGTGATCACCGCTGACCTCCGTGCAAAACACCGGCGACTCGTCCGCGTAATCGTTGGGCCGCATCCTGGCGGGCAGCAATCCGGCCGCCGCGGGACCACATTGATAAATGCTCGCTACGCGGACAGTTTCCTCACCATCGACAGACGCTAGCCGATCGACAGCGCGATGCCGTCGAGGATGTCGTGCTCGCTGACCACCAACTCGTCGATGCCCGCCCGGTTGGCCAGCGCGTACGCGAGTTCCTCGACGATGATGGCGCCGCCGCCGATGACGTCGACCCGGCCCTCGTGCATCGGTCCCAGCGCGGCGCGTTGCTGACGCGTCATCGCGATCAACTCGTCGCACACCTCCAGCAGGTCACCGAACCCAACCCTGGACAGGTGGATCGCCTCCGGGTCGTAGGTCGTCATCTGCTGCCCCAGCGCCGACAGCGTGGTCATAGTGCCCGCCACCCCGATCCAAGTACGGGCCCGCTCGACGGGCACTATCCGCAGTGCCTCGCCCAGCCCCTCGCGGACCGCTTCGCGTGCGGCGGCGATCTCCACGGCCGTCGGCGGATCCGAGTGCAGGCAGCGCTCGGTCAACCGCACGCACCCGATGTCGGCCGAAAAGCTCGCTTCGACGTCGCGTTCGCCGAGCACGACTTCGGTCGAACCACCGCCGAGGTCGACGACCACGAAAGGTGCTGAGGCGGGGTCTAATTCGTCTACCGCACCGTGGAACGACAACGCGGCCTCCTCGGTGCCGGTGATCACCTCGGCCACCGCACCCGGAACCGCCGCACCCAGCACGTCGGCCGTCATCGCGAAGAACACGTCGCGGTTGGTCGCATCGCGGGCGGCCGACGTCGCCACCATCCGCACCTCGGGTACCTCGAAACTGCGCAGCAGCTCGGCGTAATCGACCAACGCCGCCTTCGTGCGCGCAAGCGCGTCCGGCGCGAATTGCCCTGTGGCGTCGACGCCTTGGCCCAACCGCACGATCCGCATCTCGCGGTGCATGTCCTGCAAACGGCCATCGACCTTGTCGGCGATCAAGAGTCGGATCGAGTTGGTGCCGCAGTCGATCGCCGCCACCCGATTCACGTCCATCTGCCCTTCTCCAGGATTCCCGCCATCGCCGGCTCGTCGGCCAACACCGCGAGCGCTTCGTCGCCGAGAGGATTCACGCCGGGACCCTTGGCCAGCGAGTGCGCGATCAGGACATGCAGACACTTGACACGCTCGGGCATGCCGCCACCGGAAAACGCTGTGCCCAGTGGCTCGATCGCATCACGCTCGGCCAAGTAGGACTCGTGCGCCCTCCGGTACGCGGCCGCCAGCTGCGCATCCTGTTGCAGCCGGTCGGTCATCTCGCGCATCAGCCCCAACGATTCCAGCCGGCTCGCCGCGGCTGTCAGCACCGGCTGCGTCAGGTAGTACAACGTCGGAAACGGCGTTCCGTCAGGCAGTCTCGGCGCCGTCTTGACGACGCCGGGCTCGCCGTTCGGGCAGCGGTAGGCGATCTCCAACACGCCGCGGGGCTCGCGGCCCAGTTGCCGCGCGACGGCGTCGAGATCCGCTGCATCAACCACCGGGAGGAGGCGCACCGGGCGCGATGGGCGGCGAAACACCGTGCGGCGCATCGGCGATGGTGTGCCACAGCGACGTGTACCACGGCTCGTCGCGTTTCGCCGTCGCGGGTTCGCCGCCGGGGGTTCCCGGCACGCCGACGTTCGCAGGCAACTGCACCTGGTACGGAATGTCGCCCGGCATCACGAATCCAAGCCGTTCGCGTGCCTGCGCCGCGATGAACACCGGGTCGGCGAGCTTGACCTTCTGTTCTTCGAGGTCGGCGATCTGCGCGCGAAGCTGCGTCTCAGTCGCCTTCAACTGCTTCATCTCGGTGCGCTGCGCGAAGTAGGTGCGCACCGGACCCGCGATGGTCAGAGTGAGCACGCAGACGACCGCGGCGAGAATCGCCGCACGCCGAGCCGCCGATCCGAACCGCTGCTCGGACTGTTGCTCTGCCGATGCGACGATCGATTCGCGGACAGTGTCCTTCGGCTCGGCCTCCGGCGCCGAACGCGTCTCGGTCTCGCGCGGCTGGCGGCGGGCAGGCGCCGTCCCCCGCGGGCGGCCCGCCGGGGACCGTCGCTTCGGATCGGGCCGTTTCGCCTCGGGCACGGGTTATTTGGTCTCCACCGAGAACCGCGGGAAGGCCAGGTCGCCGGCGTAGCGGGCAGCGTCGCCGAGGGTCTCCTCGATCCGCAGCAGCTGGTTGTACTTGGCGACGCGCTCGCTGCGGGCCGGCGCACCAGTTTTGATCTGGCCGCTGCCGACCGCGACGGCCAGGTCGGCGATCGTGGTGTCCTCGGTCTCGCCGCTGCGGTGGCTCATCATGGTGCGATAGCCGCTGTTGTGCGCCAGTGCCACCGCATCCAGCGTCTCGGTGAGCGTGCCGATCTGGTTCACCTTCACCAAAAGTGCGTTGGCCGCGCCCTTTTCGATGCCCTCCTCGAGACGCTCGGGGTTGGTGACGAACAGGTCGTCGCCGACGATCTGAACGCGATCACCGATCGCCGCCGTCAGCGCCACCCAGCCGTCCCAGTCGTCCTCCGACAGCGGGTCCTCGATCGACACCAGCGGGTAGGAGTCGATCAGCCCGGCGTAGAACTCGATCATCTGCATGTCGGTGCGGGTCTCCTTCTCGAAGCTGTAACCCGTTCCGGCGGTGAAGAATTCGGTGGCGGCAACGTCGAGAGCCAGCGCGACGTCGGAGCCCGACTTGAAGCCCGTCGCCTCGATGGCGCTCAGAATCAGGTCTAGCGCGGCCTTGGTGCCTGCCACATCGGGTGCGAAGCCGCCCTCGTCGCCGAGGCCGGTGGCCAGGCCCTGCTTCTTGAGCACCGACTTCAACGAGTGGTACACCTCTGCACCCCAGCGCAGGGCCTCCTTGAAGCTGGGCGCACCTATCGGCGCGACCATGAACTCCTGGACGTCGACGCCGGTGTCGGCGTGTGCACCGCCGTTGAGGATGTTCATCATCGGCACCGGAAGGATGTGCGCGTTTGGCCCGCCGACGTAGCGGAACAGCGGCAGCCCCGCCGACTCCGCTGCGGCCTTGGCCACCGCGAGCGACACCCCGAGCATGGCGTTGGCACCCAGCCGCGACTTGTCCGGCGTGCCGTCGAGGTCGACCAGCGCCTGGTCGACCAGTCGCTGGTCGTCGGCGCTCAGCCCGATGACCGCGGGCGCGAACTCGTCGAGCACGGCCTGCACCGCCTTCTCGACGCCCTTGCCGCCGTAGCGGCTGCCGCCGTCGCGCAGTTCCACCGCCTCGTGCTCGCCGGTCGACGCGCCCGACGGTACCGCGGCACGGGCGAACGTGCCGTCCAGCAGGGCCACTTCGACCTCGACCGTCGGATTGCCACGGGAGTCGAGGATCTCGCGGGCTCCGACCTGCTCGATGATGGGCACTGGCTTCTCCTTGGTCATGGGGCTGGACGGAATTGAGCCTAGAGCGTGCACCCGCCCGCGGCGTGGTTAGAGGGGGTGTCCGTTGGCGTAGGCCGTCGCCCAGTCCCGCACCGTTCGGGCGTACTGGTCGGAGTGGTTGTAGGCGCGCAGCGCGTCCATCCAGCCGCGGGGCTTGGCCAGGTCCTTGCCGCGCCAGCACAGGTAGCCGGCCGCCGAGAGCGCCGCGTCGTCGAAATTGTCCGGGCTGATGATGCCGTCATTGTTGGCGTCGACGCCGTACAGCTTCCAGGTCTCGGGGATGAACTGCATCGGCCCCATGGCCCTTGCGTACTCCGGGTCGCCGTCAAGGTCGCCGCCGTCGTTGTCGATGATCTCCAGGTTGCCGTTGGTGCCGTCCAGGCGGACGCCGCGGATCGGCGGTGTCACGTCGCCGTTCGGCGCGATGACCGCGCCGCGGTAGGTGCCGTGGTGGCTCTCCACCTGGCCGATGCCTGCCAGCGTCGTCCACGCCAGATGGCAGTTGGGGTTCTCCACCTCCGCGACACGCGCGGCATAGGCGTAGGCCTCCAGCGCGCCGACCGGGATGCCCAGTGCGAGCGCGCGCCGGGCCGCCCATTCGTGCAGCTGATCGGCGGGCCGCCCCTTGGCGTGGGTGTCGATCTTGGGCACCGGATCGCCTGCAGGCGGCGGCACACCGTCGGGAATCGGCGTGCCTAGTTGCCACGAGCAACTGGAAGCCATCAGCAGCGCTGTCGCGCCTACAACCGCGACAGCCCGCAGCCAACGCACTGGCGACACCGGACTCCCTCAACCCACTCTGGTCGTTGCCCATCGTCCCACGGGCAAGTGACTGCGGATGCGGCGCGCCGAAGGTATACCCTCACTCTGCGAAATTGAATAAGGTGAGGCACACCTTGTTTTGGCTAGCCAAAGCAAAGGATGGGTAGACCACCGCAGAGATCGATTGGGGATACGGTGCAGGGCATCTTCGTTGGCACCTTCCTGATCGGCTTGCGGGAGGGTCTGGAAGCCACCCTCATCGTCAGCATCGTCGCCGCCTTCCTGAAGCGTAATGGCAAATCCGTGCGCCCCATGTTGGTCGGCGTCGCCCTCGCGGTCGGCATCAGCATCGCGGTCGGCGTGGCCTTGGATCTGTTGTCCGAGAACCTGCCTCAGAGACAGCAGGAAATGCTCGAGACCGTCATCGGCGCGATCGCCGTTGTCTTCGTGACAACCATGATCATCTGGATGAATCGCAACGCCTCCCGATTGAAGGGCGAACTGGAACGGGAGGCGCAGCAGGCGATCAACACCGGCGGCTCGCTGGCGCTGGCCCTGATGGCGTTTCTCGCGGTGCTCAAGGAGGGCTTCGAGACCGCGGTCTTCCTGCTGGCCGCGACCCAGGCGTCTGGCGGCGGCCGCGGTTGGGCGGTGCTGGGCGGCGCCGTTGGCATCGCCGCGGCGATCGTCATCGGCGTGGGCATCTACTACGGCGGACTCAAGCTGAACCTGGGCCGGTTCTTCCGGATCACCGGGGTGTTCCTGGTACTGATCGCGGCGGGCCTGGTGATGAGCAGCCTGCGCACGGCGCACGAGGCGGGCTGGGTGACCATCGGCCAGCAGCGCGTCTTCGACTTGTCCGCCTGGATGCCGACGCGCTCCGTTGTGGGCGCCCTGATCACCGGAATGTTTGGGATACCACCCGATCCGCGCCTCGTCGAGGTCCTCGGATGGGTGCTGTACGCCGTCCCGGTGCTGATCGTCTTCCTCTGGCCGGCGCGGCTGGCGGCAACGCCGCGTGCTCGTCGCCGACTGCTGCTCGGCACCGCCGCGGCGCTCGGCCTCGGTGCCGTCGCCCTGGCCGTGTTCGTTCCGCGTGGCGGCGAGCTGCCGGGGCCTTCGCGGGTCGCGACCGGAGCCGACGGGCACAACGTGTCGGTGACGTTGCGCTCCGACCAGGACACCCGGCTGCTCTCCGTCCCCGGCGCGCCCGAGGTAAGGCTCCAAGCTGCAGGCCAGCAGACCGTCGACGGCACGACGGTCGATGTGTGGCAGGCCAGGGTCCCCACCGACCCGGGCCTGAAGTCGGGCACGGTCACCCTGGCTGAGCTAGTCCAACTCACCGGCGGACGCGTTCCGGTCGGGCTCGGCGCAGCCCGCACGCCGGGGCCATTCGACGTGCAATGGAGCGCAAGCACCGCCTACAACGTGCTCTCCCACGGCGACGCGCTCGTGCACGCCGATGCGACGAGCTCTCGCGTCGCCACGCTGCGTGGCGGCGGCCTATCTGCCACAAAGATCGTTAGCGTCGGCGGGCTCGCCGGCGACTGGGCCACCTCAGGCACCGACGACCAAGCCGCGGTCGAACAGATCGCGCAGGCTTCACAATCCCGCGCCGAACAACTGCTGTGGAAGGCATGGCTGCCTGCGGTGCTAGCACTCGCAGCCGCGTTCGCTTGCCTTCTCTGGGCTGCGCACCGCCCGAACTTCCACTGGAAACGAAGGGAAACAACAAAACCATGGTGAAGCACCTCAGCGAGACCAGATTGCCGTCTCGTAGCGGCTGGCCGGCGACGCCCGTCCTGATCGCCGCAGTCGCAGTCGCCGCGGCAGCATGCAGCTCGAGCAGCGACACCAGTTCCGGCAACAACAGCAGCGCAGCCCCAACGTCGGGTGCGAACGGCGTGTCCGCGGTCAACATCACGTTGGCGAACGAGGCTGGCAAGGACTCCTGCAAGATCGACAACGCCAGCGTGCCCGCTGGCCCGGTCACCTTCAACGTCGCCAACAAGAGCGCACCCGGAATCAACGAAGTGGAGTTGGTCAAGGATCAGCGCATCCTCGGCGAGAAGGAGAACCTGGCTCCTGGCCTGGATCCGGTGTCGTTCACCGTCACGCTCGACGGCGGCAAGTATCAGGTCTACTGCCCCGGCGCGGCGACCGAGTTCGTCGACTTCACCGTCACCGGACAGGCGGCCGCAACTCCGGCCGGCTCAACCCAGACCATCCTGGCCCAGGGCACCAAGGACTACGCGGCCTATGTGATCAACCAGATCAACCTGCTGAACGACAGCGTCAGGCAGCTGGACGCGGCCGTCCAGTCGGGCAACGTCAACGAGGCCAAGACCGCCTACGCGAAGGCGCGGCCCTACTACGAGCGGTCCGAGTCGAGCGTCGAAGGCTTCGTGCTTCCCGGCTTCGCCGTCGACGACAACGCCGGCAATCTCGACTACCTCATCGATATGCGCGAGTCGACCCCAGTGGACGAGAAGGTCGGGTGGAAGGGCTTCCACGCCATCGAACGCGACCTCTGGGGCGGGGGCATCACTCCCGAAACCAAGACTCAGAGCACGGAGTTGGTCGGCAACGTCGGCAAGCTCGTCGAGGTGGTCAAGACCCTGCAATACAAGCCGGAGGATCTCGCCAACGGCGCGGCCGACCTGCTCGAAGAGGTGCAGAACACCAAGATCACCGGCGAAGAAGAGCAATTCAGCCACATCGACCTGGTGGACTTCGCGGGCAACGTCGAAGGGGCGCAGCAGGCTTACGCGTCGCTACGACCGGGACTGCAAAAAATCGACCCCACCCTCGTCACGCAGATCGATGAGCAGTTCAAGTCGGTGCAGACCACGCTCGACGGCTATCGCGACCCGGCCGCACCGGGCGGATTCAAGGTGTGGACTCCGGAGTTGCGAGCAACCGACGCACCTAAACTGACGGCTGTGATCCAACCCCTTCACGACAGCCTCTCCACCATCGCCCAGAAGGTGGCAACGGCAGGCTGATATGGCCACGGCTGACGATCGCCAACCGTCCCCGCAGGACACCCCGGAGGATGCGGTGAAAGCCGCGTCCTCGGGGGTGTCCCGGCGCGGGGTGCTCAGCGGCGCCCTGTGGGCAGGCGTCGGTGGGTTGGCTGTCGGCGCAGCCGGGGGCGGCGCCGCGGGATGGGCGCAAGCGTCGTCCGTGCATAACGACAACAACGACAACGACACGGTCGACTTGCGCCGCAGTTACCCGTTCTACGGGCAGCCCCACCCGGCCGGTGTGGCGACCGAACCGCAGCGCTACTGCGTGTTCATGTCATTCACGGTGGCCCCCAGCGCGACCCGCCAGGATCTGCAGACGCTGCTCGCCCGCTGGTCGGCGGCATCTGCGGTGCTGCAGCAGGGAAACTCGGTGGGCACCGTCCAGCCGACCAGTGAGGTCGCGCCGCCGGTCGACACCGGTGAGGCGTTCGGGCTCAGCCCGGCCAGCCTCACGGTGACCATCGGCCTGGGCCCGTCGGTGTTCGGAAAGCGTTTCGGCCTCGAGGCGCACAAGCCCGCGCTGCTGGCGGACTTGCCGACGCTTAATGGAGATAATCTCGACCCCGGGCTGACTGGGGGCGACCTCTCGATTCAGGCGTGCGCCGATGACCCGCAGGTGTGCTACCACGCCACCCGCAACCTCGCGCGCATCGGCAGGCGCACCGTCTCGCCGTCTTGGGCCGTGCTGGGTTTCGGACGCGCGTCAGCGGGGCCGGGGCAGGAAACTCCGCGAAACCTATTGGGGTTCAAGGACGGAACGCGCAACGTCACCACGGAACAGCAATACTCCCAGTTCGTGTGGGTCGCCGACAGCGATCAACCGTGGATGAACGGCGGCACCTATCAAGTGGTGCGCAAGATCCGGATGTTGCTCGAAACGTGGGACACCGACCGAATCGGCGATCAGCAGACCATCTTCGGTAGGCACAAGGAGGAGGGCTCGCCGCTGACGGGTACGAAGGAATTGGACACGCCCGACTTCGCGGCCAAGAATGCTGACGGTCATCTGATCATTGATCCGGTCTCACATGTCGCACTCGCCGCTCGCGAGAACAACGGCGGGGTGATGATCCGTCGTCGCTCCTACAACTACACCGACGGGCTCGATGCAACCGGCCAGCTCAACGCCGGGCTGCTGTTCATCTCCTACCAGAACGATCCGGCGCACTTCATCACGCATCCAGAACCGTTTGGGCGCACACGATTTGCTCAACGAGTACATCCGCCATATCGGTTCGGCGATCTTTGCCGTCCCACCGGCACCCGAAGAGGGCCACTACCTCGCCCAGGCCATCTTCAGCTGAGGTAAGTGGCCTACGCGGTGAACTTCTCGGCCGCCGTTGCGCCTTCGTCAGATTCGTCGGTGGGCTCGGCGTCCTCGGCGGCGTCCTCTTCCGTCGAGATGTCTTCGGGCGACGGCTCCGGCACTTCGACCGGCGCAGGCTCAGGCACTTCGACCGGCCCGGGCTCGGGAACGTCGGCAGGCGTCGGCTCCGGGATTCGGTCGGGTCCCGGTTCGGTGTCCTCGGCTGCAGTCGGCCAGTGGGCCCGCCACTCCTCCTCGGTGATCTCGCCGAGCGTTGCCACGTCGAGTTCCTCCGGCACATCCTCACCGCGGCGGCCAGCCGCGATCGCGTGCTCGACGCGGCGCACAGCGTCCATGAACTCCAGAACCGTTGAGCGCAAACAATTCTCGGCGTCCGAATCCGCCGACACGCTCACAGACGTGATGGTGTCCGGGATCAGGTCGACAGGCAGCCCCGCGGCCGAGATTCGCTCAAGAACCTTCTGCGCCAACGCCAATGCCGGCTGCCCGGTGGGCACGTCATCCATGGAAGAGCGGACCCCTTTGCTCGCTCTTTCTATGGCCTTGCGTTCCTCCCACTGGGCGAGCTGCTCGTCCAGTGAGATCGACTCACCGGCGAGCACGGCAGGCACCCGGTTACCGAGCTTGCGCACCAGCGAATCGGCCACGTCGTCGATGGTGAACGGGTGCTGCGGCGCATCCTCGGCGATGCGCGCGTGAAACAGCACTTGCAGCAATACGTCTCCGAGCTCCTCACGCAGCTCGTCGGCGTTGCCGCCGCGCACCGCGTCGAACACCTCGTAGGTCTCTTCGAGCAGGTAGCGCCGCAGCGAGTCGTGTGTTTGCTCACTTTCCCACGGCCCGGCGGTGCGCAGCTTGTCCATCATCGCCACCGCATCGACCAGCCGCTCCCCCGGCGCGGCGTCGGGCGCCGCGATCAACTTGTCGCCGGCCGTCAGACGCGCCTTCACTGCTGGATGGTCGGGATCGGACGACAGCAACACCGGGGCGTCCTCGCCGTCGTAGGCCGGGCGGGCCGCGGGCAGCGACCACGGCACCTTGACCGGCATCTCCTCGGTGTACTGGACGTCACCGGTCAGCAAGTCGATCGCCTCAACGGGAACCAGCGAGGGGCGGCGAGGGTCGACCAGGACGACTGTCATGTCGCCTGTTGCCCGTCGCTCATTGCCGCACCTCCAAACTTCGTTATATCAATACCCTTCTGGGGTTTTCTATCGAGGGCCAACACCAGCCCGGCCACCATGGCGACCAGTTCAAGATCACGAATCCTCGGCGCCCCAACGCCAGAACCCGCTCGCGGTATCGGCACTTGGACCGTCGAGGTCGTCGCGCGATAGTGCGCAGCCGGGTACATCCGCTTGAGTCGTAGTTGCTGGGAGTCGGCCAACGGCAACGGCGACAGCCGCAGCGTCGACTCGGATATCGCGCTGATTTCGGTGATCCCGCATTGGCGGAACAACAACCGCAACCGCGCCACCGCGACCAATCGTTGCGCCGGCGAAGGCAGCGGGCCATACCGGTCGACAAGCTCCTCGACCACGGCATCCACGGCGCCGTCGTCGGCGGCCGCCGCCAGCCTTCGATAAGCCTCCAGCCGCAGTCGGTCGCTGGCGATGTAGTCCGGCGGCAGGTGCGCGTCGACTGGCAGATCGATCCGAACGTCCTTCGGCTCCTCAACGGCCGCAATGGTTTTTCCGTCGGCCACCGCGCGGTAGGCCTCGACCGCCTCGCCGACCAATCGCACGTACAAGTCGAAGCCAACCCCGGCGACGTGTCCGGACTGCTCGACACCGAGCACGTTGCCCGCGCCACGGATTTCAAGATCTTTCATCGCCACCGCCATACCCGCGCCCAGCTCGTTGTTCTGCGCGATCGTCGCGAGCCGGTCGTAGGCCGTCTCGGTCAACGGCACCTCGGGCGGATACAGGAAATAGGCGTAGCCACGCTCGCGGCTGCGGCCGACCCTGCCCCGCAGCTGATGTAGCTGTGAGAGCCCGAACGTGTCGGCGCGATCCACGATCAACGTGTTGGCATTCGAGATGTCCAGGCCCGTCTCGACGATCGTCGTGCACACCAGGATGTCGAACTCGCGATTCCAGAAACCCTCGACCGTGCGCTCCAAGAGATCCTCGGGCATCTGCCCGTGGGCGACCGCGACGCGGGCCTCCGGCACCAGTGCCCGCACCCGCGCGGCAGCCTGGTCGATCGACCGCACCCGATTGTGGATGTAGAAGGCCTGCCCGTCGCGAAGCATCTCGCGCCGTAAAGCCGCCGCGATCTGCTTGTCGTCGTGCGGGCCGACGTAGGTCAGCACCGGATACCGCTCCTCGGGCGGGGTGAGGATCGTCGACATCTCGCGGATGCCGGCCAGGCTCATCTCGAGCGTGCGTGGGATCGGGGTGGCGCTCATGGTCAGCACGTCGACGTGGGTGCGCATCGACTTGATGTGCTCCTTGTGCTCGACGCCGAAGCGCTGCTCCTCATCGACCACGACCAGGCCGAGGTCTTTCCAGGTCACGCCGGTCTGCAGCAGCCGGTGTGTGCCGATCACGATGTCGACCGAGCCGTCTTTCATGCCTTCCAGCACCGCCCGCGATTCGGCGGGGCCGGTGAACCGGGACAGCCCCTTCACGGTGACCGGGAAGCCTGCCATCCGCTCGGAGAAGGTCTGCAGATGCTGATCGGCCAGCAGCGTCGTCGGCACCAGCACCGCCGCCTGCTTACCGTCCTGCACCGCCTTGAACGCCGCGCGCACCGCGATCTCGGTTTTGCCGTAGCCGACGTCGCCACAGATCACCCGGTCCATCGGGACCGGCTTCTCCATATCGCCCTTGACCTCGGTGATCGCGGTCATCTGGTCGACGGTCTCGGTGAAAACGAACGCGTCCTCCATCTCGGCCTGCCACGGGGTGTCCGGGCTGAATGCGTGGCCAGGCGAGGCCTGCCTCTTGGCGTACAGCGACACCAGCTCGGCGGCGATCTCGCGGACCGCCCGGCGGGCCTTGGTCTTGGTGTTGGCCCAGTCACTGCCGCCCAGGCGGGAGAGCGTGGGCGACTCACCGCCGACATAGCGGGACAGCTGGTCCAACGAGTCCATCGGGACGTAGAGCCGGTCGGATCCGCCGCCGCGTTTGCTCGACGCGTATTCGAGCACCAGGTACTCGCGGCGCGCGCCGCCGACCACCCGCTCCGTCATCTCGACGAACCGGCCGATGCCGTGCTGGTCGTGCACCACCAGATCGCCCGCGGTCAGCGCCAGCGGGTCGACGACGTTGCGGCGCTTGGCCGCCAGCCGCTTGCCCTCGATCGCGGTCGCCCGGTTGCCGGTCAGGTCGGTCTCGGTGATCACGACGAGGTTGGCCCCGGCGATCACCACACCGTCGTGCAGCGGGCCCTTGAGCACCCCGACGACGCCGTTTTTTGGGACGCTGCCTGGCTCCAACATCGTTGCGGGCGTGTCGGATTCAGCGAGCTGCTCGACGACGCGGTGCGCGGTGCCGGTGCCGGGGGTGACGACGACGGCGTAACCACCCGTCGCGACGTGGGCGCGCAGCATCGCGAAGATCTCGTCGACGTTCGACTGCTGACCTCGCGCCGACGGCGCTGGCCGAATGCCGAGCTCGACGGCGGACTCGTCGGAAAGTTGCGAGAGCGTCCACCAAGGGTGCCCGCCCTCGCGGGCCGCGGACCGGGCGTCGTCCAGCTCGACGAACCCTGACGCGCCAAGCGCCTCGATGTCGATCGGCACGTCACCCCCGACCGCGGCCGTCGACCACGACGCTTCCAGGAACTCGCGGCCGGTCTTGATCAGGTCGGCCGCACGGGTGCGGACCTTCTCCGGATCGCAGATCAGCAGCGGGGTGCCAGCCCGCAGGTGATCGGAGAGCGTCGACAGCTCAGTGGGGCGCAGCAGCGGCAGCAGCGCCTCCATGCCGTCGACCGGGATGCCCTCGGCGAGTTTGGCCAGCATGTCGGGCACGCTGCCCGGCACGCTGTTCTCCTGCACCGGGTGCTCCGCGGCCAGCTTGGCGGCCCGGTCGCGAACAACGCCGGTGAGCAGCAGCTCCCGGCACGGCACCGCGACCACCGAATCGACGGCGATCTCCGGGATGGAGCGCTGGTCGGCGACGGAGAACATCCGCATCTCAGAGACTTCGTCGCCCCAGAACTCGACGCGCACCGGGTGCTCGGCCGTCGGTGGGAAGACGTCGAGGATGCCGCCACGCACCGCGAACTCGCCGCGCTTGCCGACCATGTCGACACGGGTGTAGGCCAGGTCGACCAGCCGCGCGATGACGGCCTCGAATTCCGCCTCGGCGCCGACGGTCAGCGTCACCGGCTCGATATCGGCGACGTCGGGTGCCATCGGCTGCAGCAGCGATCGCGTCGCGGTGACCACGATGCGCAATGGCGGGCCGAGGCGCTCGTCGTCGGGATGGGCCAACCGGCGCAGCAGCATCATCCGCGCGCCGACCGTGTCGACCCCCGGCGACAACCGCTCGTGCGGCAGTGTCTCCCATGAGGGGAACATCGCAACCGCCTCACCGAAAACGCCGCGCAGTTCGGAGGTCAGATCGTCGGCTTCGCGCCCGGTAGCGGTGACCACGAGCAGCGGACCGGCTTGCGCCAGGGCGCTCGCTGCAAACACGCGGGCACTGGCCGGGCCGACAAGAGTGAGGTCGCTGGGTTTGTCGGCGGCAGCACGGGCGACATCGGCCAACGAGGGATCCCGCAGTGCCAGGTCAACGAGCCCCGAGATCGGGGTATGAACATGAGAAATCCCCGATGAGGTCATGATGGTATCCATCGTAGGCACTCGCCGAAGTGCTTGCCCAAACGGACGTTTCGGCGCAAAAGTACGAGTGAATCGCACCATTACGTCGATCTCGGCGGGCGCGAGCCGTGCAACGTCTACTCGTCGAGCAGCGGCGGGTCGTTCTCGAGGTGCAACAGCCCGTTCCAGCACAGGTTGACCAGATGCGCGGCCACCACCTCTTTCTTCGGCTCGCGCACGTCGAGCCACCACTGCGCCGTCATCGACACCGACCCGACCAGCGCCTGGGCGTACAGCGGTGCCGTCTCAGGGTCGAGGCCGCGACGGGAGAAGTCGCCGGCCAGGATCGACGACACCTGGTTGACAGCGTCGTTGAGCAGCGTGGAGTAGGTGCCCGACGTGATGGCCGCCGGGGAGTCACGAATCAAGATGCGGAACCCGTCGGTGCGTTCATCGACATACGTCAGCAGGGCCAGCGCCACCCGCTCGATCCGCAGCCGGGACCGGTTGTTGGTGGTCCTGGTCAGCGACGACGTGATCCCGTCGAGCAGCGCCGACATCTCACGGTCGACCACCACCGCGTAGAGCCCCTCCTTGCCGCCGAAGTGTTCGTAGACGACGGGTTTGGAGACATTGGCGCGCTGCGCGATCTCCTCGATGGAGGTGCCCTCGTACCCGCGCTCGGCGAACAACGTTCGTGCGACGTCGATGAGCTGATGTCGCCGCTCCGCGCCGGTCATCCTGGCGCGGGGTACACGGACTTCCTTATCGGGCGCTGCCACGGCTTTCAGGGTAGGCCCTTCGACTAGCATCACGAGTTGATCAGTCCGTCGTGGTGTAATCGGCAGCACCTCTGATTTTGGTTCAGATAGTTCAGGTTCGAGTCCTGGCGACGGAGCAGATGAGCGACGAGCGTGCGCTCAAGGAGTTCGAGCGACGTGTCAAACAACATAGGCTCCGGCAAGGAATGATCTATGTCTGACAACCACGGTGAGGCTGCGGTCCTGGTTTTGGCAGCCGGGGCAGGCACCAGGATGCGTTCCGATACACCCAAGGTGCTGCACGCACTGGCGGGCGCACCATGCTGTCCCACGCGTTGCACGCGGTCGCCAAGGTAGCGCCGCATCACCTGGTCGTCGTGCTCGGCCATGACACGGGAACGTGTCGCGCCCGCGATTGCCGAGCTGGCGGATGAGCTTGGCCGCACCATCGACATCGCGGTGCAGGACCAGCAGCTCGGCACCGGCCACGCCGTCGGCTGCGGCCTTTCGGCGCTGCCCGAGGACTACACCGGCATTGTCGTGGTGACCTCGGGCGACGTCCCGCTGCTGGACGCCGACACACTGGCCGATCTGATCGCCACACAGCGCCGGAGTCCGCCGTCGCGACCGTCCTCACCACCGACGGTGCCCGATCCGACGGGCTACGGTCGCATCGTGCGTACGCAGGACGGCGAGGTGATCGGCGATCGTCGAGCATGCCGACGCCACCCCGTCGCAGCGCGCCATCCACGAGGTCAACGCCGGTGTCTACGCCTTCGACGTCACCGTGTTGCGCTCGGCCCTGAGCCGGCTGCGACCCCACAACGCCCAGCAGGAGCTCTACCTGACCGATGTGATCTCGATCTTTCGCTCCGACGGACACGTCGTGCGGGCCTGCCACGTCGACGACAGCGCACTGGTCGCCGGGGTCAACGACCGGGTGCAGCTCGCCGAGCTGGGTGCGGAGCTGAACCGGCGGATCGTAGCCGCCCATCAGCGCGCCGGGGTCACCGTCGTCGACCCGGCCACCACGTGGATCGACGTCGACGCGACCATCGGCCGCGACACCGTCATCTACCCGGGCACGCAGCTACTGGGAGCTACCCGCATCGGTGGGCGCTGCCACATCGGCCCGGACACCACGCTGACCGACGTGTCAGTCGGCGACGGGGCCACGGTGGTGCGCACCCACGGCACCTCGTCGGTGATCGGTGACGACGCGGTCGTCGGGCCGTTCACCTACCTGCGACCGGGCACCGTCCTCGGCGAGGACGTCAAGCTCGGCACGTTCGTCGAGACCAAGAACTCGACCATCGGCGCGGGCACCAAGGTGCCGCACCTGACGTACGTCGGCGACGCCGACATCGGCGAGCACAGCAACATCGGCGCGTCGAGCGTCTTCGTCAATTACGACGGACAGAACAAAACCCGCACCACCATCGGCTCCCACGTCCGGACCGGATCCGACACCATGTTCGTCGCGCCGGTGACGGTTGGCGACGGCGCCTACACCGGCGCGGGCACAGTGGTGCGTGAGGATGTGCCGCCCGGTGCACTGGCGGTGTCGGCGGGCCCGCAGCGCAATATCGAGGGCTGGGTGGAGCGCAAGCGGCCCGGATCGGCTGCTGCGGAGGCCGCCCGTAAAGCCCGTGCAAACCCCTCCGAGGCGCCAGCCGAAGACGAGTAACCAGACGCCTACTGTTGGCAATCTGGTAACCCGGCAATGCACATGCCGAAAGACTACGTACGATTAGGCCGTATCGATCCCCTAACGGCGAGGGCGCACTGTGGGCACCGAGTGGACCGACAACCGCAAGAATTTGATGCTCTTCTCGGGTCGCGCGCACCCCGAACTGGCCGAGCAGGTGGCCAAGGAGCTCGACGTCACGGTTACCGCGCAGACCGCACGGGACTTCGCCAACGGCGAGATCTTCGTGCGCTTCGATGAATCGGTCCGTGGCTGCGACGCGTTCGTGCTGCAGTCGCATCCTTGGCCGTTGAACAAGTGGCTGATGGAACAGCTGATCATGATCGACGCGCTCAAGCGCGGCAGCGCCAAGCGGATCACCGCGATCATGCCGTTCTATCCCTACGCTCGTCAGGACAAGAAGCACCGCGGGCGCGAGCCGATCTCGGCGCGACTGGTCGCCGACCTGCTCAAGACCGCCGGTGTCGACAGGATCATCACGGTCGATCTGCACACCGACCAGATCCAGGGCTTTTTCGACGGCCCTGTGGACCACATGCGTGCGCAGTCGCTCTTGTGCGGCTACATCGCCGAGAACTACGTCGATCACGACATGGTTGTGGTCTCCCCCGACTCGGGCCGCGTGCGTGTCGCCGAGAAGTGGGCCGACGCTCTTGGCGGCGTGCCGCTGGCCTTCATCCACAAAACCCGCGATCCGTTGATTCCCAACCAGGTGAAGTCCAACCGTGTCGTCGGCGACGTCAGGGGCAAGACCTGCATCCTCACCGACGACATGATCGACACCGGCGGCACGATCGCCGGCGCGGTCAAGCTGCTGCACGAAGACGGCGCGCGCGACGTCATCATCACCGCCACACACGGGGTGCTTTCCGATCCGGCGCCGCAGCGGCTGGCCGAGTGCGGCGCCCGCGAGGTGATCGTCACCAACACGCTGCCGATCGGTGAGAACAAGCAGTTCCCGCAGCTGACCGTCTTGTCCATCGCGCCCCTGCTGGCAAGCACCATCCGTGCGGTATTCGAAAACGGTTCGGTGACAGGTCTTTTCGACGGGTCGGCGTAGTGCCAAAAAGCTCTGAAAGCGTCATCTACCACAATCCACGCTGCACGACCTCACGCAAGACCCTGGATTTGTTGCGGGACAACGGCATCGAGCCGACGGTGATCCAATACCTCAAGACGCCGCCGTCGCGAGCGCAGCTCGTCAAGATGATCAACGACGCCGGCATCGACGTACGCAAAGCCGTGCGCAAGCGCGAAGCGCTCTATGACGAGCTGAACCTCGCTGATGCCAGCGACGACGAACTGCTCGACGCGATGGTCGAGCACCCGATCCTCATCGAGCGTCCATTCGTCGTAACACCCAAAGGCACCCGGCTGGCCCGGCCGATCGACGCGGTTCGCGAGATTTTGTGACTTTTCGGCACTGGGCCGCAGCGGCGGCGCTGGTGGTACTCGCCGCGACGGGCTGCGGCGCGGAAACGCCTGACTACCACTCGGTGTGGTCGACATCGAGCGCGACGCCTCCGCCCACCACCACCGATGCGCCGGTGCCAATCGCCAAATTCCTCGAGGACGCGGGCGTCACCGGCGAGCCCGTCGCGCCCCAGAAGCTCACCGATCTGACGGTGACGATGCCGCGGCCGAAGGGCTGGCAGCAGTACAACAATCCGAACTTCGCGCCCGGGACGCAGGTGATCGCCAAGGGCGACACCTACCCCACTGCGATGCTGACGGTGTTGAAGCTGACCGGCGACTTCAACGTCAACGAGGCGATCAAGCACGGCTACGCCGACGCGGAACTGTCGGAGAACTTCAAGCGGCTGAACGCTTCCATCGACAATTGGCACGGCTTTCCGTCGTCGATGATCGAGGGCAGCTACGACCTCAACGGCCGCCGCTTGCACAGCTACAACCGGATCGTCATCCCGGCGGGTGCTCCGCCGGCGAATCAGCGCTACCTCGTTCAGTTCACGGTGACGGGCTACGCGGAGAAGGCCGCCGAGGAGGCGCCCGACATCGAGGGCGTCATTGCGGGATTCAACGTCGCGGTGCCGAACGTGCCGCCGAAGTAGCGGCGGCTTTAGCATTAGGGTGGCTGCCATGGGTGAGTGGACCGCCGCAGATCTGCCTTCGTTCTCCGGACGCACGGTGATCGTCACCGGCGCCAATAGTGGCCTGGGACTGGTCACCGCGCGGGAACTGGCCCGCGTCGGCGCCAAAACGATTCTGGCCGTGCGCAACACCACCAAGGGCGACGAAGCCGCCGCCACCATGACCGGCGACGTCGAGGTCCGCACGCTCGACCTGCAGGACCTGGCGTCGGTCCGCGCCTTCGCCGACGGAGTCGACGGAGTCGACGTGCTGATCAACAACGCAGGCATCATGGCGGTGCCGTACGCACAGACCGTCGACGGATTCGAAAGCCAGATCGGCACCAACCACCTCGGCCATTTCGCGCTGACCAACCTGCTGCTGCCCAAGGTCACCGAGCGGGTGGTAACGGTGTCGTCGATGGTGCACCTGCTGGGCTGGATCAGCCTCAAGGACCTGAACTGGAAGTCGCGGCCGTACTTGGCCTGGCCGGCCTACGGGCAGTCCAAGTTGGCCAACCTACTGTTCACCAGCGAGCTGCAGCGGCGCCTCGACGCGGTAGGGTCCGCCGTGAAGTCGCACGCCGCCCACCCCGGCTACTCCGCGACCAACCTGCAGGGACACACGGGCAGCAGGATCGGCGACCCACTGATGCGGCTCGGCAACAAATTGGCCACCGACGCCGACTTCGGCGCACGTCAGACCCTCTACGCCGTGTCCCAGGAGCTGCCGGGCAACAGCTTCATCGGGCCGAGGTTCGCGATGCGGGGCCCCACCGGCCAGTCCGCCCGCAGCCCGCTGGCCCGCGACGGTAAGAAGGCGACCGCCCTGTGGGAGCTATCCGAGCAGCTCACGGACACCAAATTCGCACTCTGAGCTGCTGATGCGTTAACCTTTCCTGGCGTCACGGCGAGGGTGGCTTCGATTATTCGAACTGGCCACCGTTATCGACGGGAGCCCGCACATCTGATGGTTTGCGACCCTGGCCGTGCCCGAAACAAACGACCGGCACAGGAGCAACACCGAAATGGCTAAGACTTCCACCGCTAACAAGCTGACCGCTGCGGTCCGGACCCAGACCGGCAAGGGCGCGTCGCGTCGCGCCCGGCGAAACGGAAAGGTTCCCGCCGTCCTCTACGGCCATGGCAGCGACCCGCAGCACCTGGAGCTTGACGCCCACGACTTCTCGGCCGTGCTGCGCCACTCCGGCACCAACGCGGTGCTGACCCTCAACATCGCGGGCAAGGAGCAGCTTGCGCTGACCAAGGCGCTCGAAATCCACCCCATTCGCCGCAATATCCAGCATGCCGACCTGCTCGTCGTGCGCCGCGGTGAGAAGGTGACCGTCGAGGTCAACGTGGTCGTCGAGGGTGAAGCCGCCTACGGCACGCTGGTCACCCAGGACACCAACACTGTCGAGATCGAGTCGGACGTGCAGTCGATCCCCGACCAGCTCACCGTCTCGATCGAAGGCGCCGAGATCGGCACCCAGTTCACGGCGAGCTCGATCACGCTGCCTGCCGGTGTCTCGCTGGTGTCTGATCCCGAGATGCTTGTGGTCAATGTCGTCGCAGCCCCGACCGCCGAGGACATGGAGGGTGAGGGCGGCGGCGAGGCCGCCGAGGAGGCCGAGGGCGAGGCCGCCGAAGAGGCCGAGGGCGAGGCCGCCGAAGAGGCGCCCAGCGCGGAATCCGAATAGGCGGATTCCGACATGGCCGAGCCATTATTGGTGGTCGGCCTGGGCAATCCTGGACCGCAATATGCCACGACGCGGCACAACCTCGGTTTCCTTGTGGCCGACATCCTCTCCGATCGCATCGGATCGGGGTTCAAGGTGCACAAGAAGTCGGGCGCAGAAGTCGCGACGGGCCGGCTCGGCGGTCGATCGGTCGTGCTGGCAAAACCGCGGTGCTACATGAACGAGTCGGGGCGCCAGGTCGGGCCGCTGGCCAAGTTCTACTCGGTGCCACCCGCCGACATCGTGGTGATCCACGACGAGCTCGACATCGAGTTCGGCCGCATCCGTCTCAAGTTCGGCGGCGGCGTCGCCGGGCACAACGGGCTGCGGTCACTGGCATCGGCGTTGGGCACAAACGACTTTCAGCGGGTTCGCATCGGTATCGGTCGCCCACCCGGCCGCATGGAAGGCGCGGCGTTCGTACTCGGTAACTTCACAACCGCGGAGTGGAAAGAGGTACCCACCATCTGCGAGCAGGCCGCCGATGCCGCCGAACTCCTTGTGGCCCAAGGCCTGGAGCCTGCACAGAACACCGTGCACGCCTGGGGTTAGTCCGTCGTCACCCCTGGCTCTGGCCTGCCAGCGTGCTGATGGGCGCCTGGGTGGTGATCCGGTCGGCGACGAATTGTGCTGCCTGCGTTGCTAATCCGGATTGGACATAGAGACTGTGGGCAGCGACGTCGTTGCCGTCCGAGCACACCGGGTCTGCGCCGTTGCACAGGTCGATCGTCTTGTAGCCGTAGAGCGGGCTCAGCGCGGTCAGCGGACCGCCGAGGAGGCGGATGGAAGGGTTGCCGAATACGGCCACCGCGGCGACGTGATCGGCGATGTTGGCCGGCATTGGTTGAGCGAAGCCCAGGGTCGGCTGGTCGGCCACCGTGATGATGTCGACGACGGCCGCGCCCTGTGAGTAGCCACCGAGAACAATCTTGGTGTCCGGGCAGGTGGTGGCCATGTTCTGAACGAACAAACTGGCGTCATTGGCGCCGTCGGCCGCGCGCAAGAAGTCCCGCGTTGCGGGGTAGTCGACGGCGTAGACGGCGACGGATTTGCCCTTGACCAAGGGCCGCAGTGCGTCGACGAACGCCTCACCAACTCGTCCGGTCCCGTCTGGCTCGCCGGTGCCGCGTGCGAACACGACCTGTATGGCCGGACACGCATCCGCCTGCGCCGAGGCAATGCCCGTCGCGCCAGAAGGAAGTAGAGCGGGTGCGACGAGCGTCACACCCGAAATCAGCACTGCCGCAATGCCGATCAACAGCCGACGCAGCGGCGGAACGGTTCCTGACTTGGCGCGAAGCGCCGCCACATCGACGATCTTCATGCCTTGGGCAAACGAGGTTTCCCGCAAAAGTATTCCGTCAGCGCATCAGCGTCCCCGGATGCCGCTGTCGACGACCTTCACGGTCTTGTGCGGGTAGCGGCGTTCGGCGTGCGCCTTGGCCGCCGAATTCGGCAGCACGTACAGCGTCTCCTTCTTCTCCTGCAGCGGCTTGAGCACCAGATCCATGAACCCCTTGCGATCGTCCAGGTACGGCTCGATGACGTCCTCGCCGGCCGGGCACACCGCGAGGCAGTACGCCGCCTTGTAGTTGGCCTTGAACGACAGGCTCTGCCACATCGACGCGTTCTCGGAATCGCTCACGCGCGACCGGAAGTCGTCGGCGTCGGCGCTGTCGGCGATGGTCTGCGCCCAGTCAGTGAACCCGCCCATGAACTCGCGGTAGTTGTGCACCGAGCATGCGACGAAGTCGAAGTCGCCGTCCTTCTTGATCGCCCCGACCGGGCAGGCCGCGACGCACAGCTTGCACTCCAGGCACGGCGAATAGTCCAGCGGCTCACCGTAACTGCTGACCGGCGCGGCGACCAGGATCGTGCCGAGCAGGATGAAGTTGCCGAACTTCGGATGGATCACATTGCGGTGGATGCCCATCACGCCGAGGCCTGCGGCCACCGCAACCGGCTTGTGCGCCACCACCCAGATGCGGCCGGGGAACTTGTCCATCTCCATCGGGAAGGACATCGACGGGTTGATCGCACGGTAGCCCGCGTCCTGCAGCGCGCGGGTGATCCGGTGGGCCGCTTCGTTCATGATTTCGCCGCTGCGGTGAAACTCCTGATTGGCCACGCTGCGTGCGGTCGAGCGGACGTTGTCGCGGTTCATCTTGACGACCAGCGAGATGAAGCTCTGGGTTCCCGGCAGCGCCGCGTCGACGTGCTCGCGCTCACTGGCCAGATCGGGGTTCTCGACGCTGGCGAAGGCGACGTCGTCGGCACCCGCGTCGAGACACACCTGACGCAACCAATCGGCGTCGATGACCCCGGGTTTCTCCGTCTTGCGCGATCGCACCTTGCGAACCGTCGGATGGTCGGCCAGCCGGGTCGGGAGCTTCTCGATCGTCATGCTGAGTATAGTACACAATACTCAGTAAGTTCGCCGGTCGCGGGACTACCCGTTAAGAGATGCCCAGCGCGCGTAAAAAATGCGTTTGGGACCGCGCATCGGAGCCTTCTCCGCGGGTACACCCGAGGTATGCATGACATGCGAACGGACTCCGGCCTGCTGCGCCGGGGCTGGCGGCGGGCGCTCGACGGTGACCGCCGGTGGGGGTCGGTCGACATACGCCCCGACCGCTTCGGGATGACGCGTTACCGCCTGGTGGTGTTCCCGCCCGGTATCAGCGACTCCGAGCGGCGCCGGGTCCGCGTGGCACGCGGCTGGCCGCTGTGGGGTGCGCTGGTGTGGGTCTTCTGCGAAATCTGGCTCAGCCAAATGACCGGTCCGTGGACTGCTCTGGCCGCCTCGACCGCCGTCTATCTCGGGCTGGGCCTGGTCGCCACGGCGATGGCAGGCGAACCGCGCAGGCAGGTCAGGACGATCGGCGCGATGGTGATGGGAGGTCACCACGATCCGGTGTCGTCGGCCCTCCGCAACAAGCTGGAAAACCTCGCGGGCGCGCTGTTGGAGGCCGACGAACAGCTCGCGCGGGGCGAGATCTCGGCGACGGCCCACGAGATGACATGGTGGCGGGTGTACGACCAGATGGGTCCGGCCTCGCCCGCCGTGCATGAATCCGGCAGAGGCGCGTAATGGCCCAACTCTTTCAGGTGCTGTCGCTCATGGCCGTGCCTACGGTGATCCTACTGACCATTCGCCACCTCATCGTTCGGCAGAACCGGCTTGGTGGCGAGCCATCACACGCTGCACCTGACCGTATGCGTCGATAGGACTCTGCAATGCCAAGCCGCCGTCGGCGAACACGGTCTGCCCTGTGACCCAGGACATTTCGAGCACGGCGATGATGGCCTCGGCGACGTCATCGGCCTCGCCGAGGCGACCGAGCGCGGTGCGTTCGGTGAGGCCCTCGATCCACCCTGGGAGCTGCTCGGGCTTGGCGAGCATCGGCGTGCGTGTGACACCTGGGCCGACGGCGTTCACGCGGATACCGTGCGCACCCCACTCCGTGGCCGCGACGCGCACCAACATGTCGATGCCCGCCTTCGACACGCAATAGGCGCCCATATCGCGGTCGGCTAGCGTCCCGCTGATACTGGACACAGCGACCATCGACCCACCGGAGCCCGCATCGACCATCGCCCCCGCGACGGCGCGCATCGTCAGCCACGTTCCTGTCAAGTTGGTGTCGATGACCCGCTGCCAGTCGGCGGGGGTCTGCTCGAGCAGCAGCCCTGACGCCCCGATGCCGGCGCAGGCGACGAGCCGATCGGGTGTCCCGTGGCCGGCGACGGTCTGCTCGATCGCGGCCGTCACCGACTCGGGATCGCTGATATCGCAACGGATATCGCCGTCCTTGATGTCCCACACCACGACGTCGGCGCCCGCGTTGCGCAGCCGGTCGACGACCGCGCTGCCGATCCCCGAACCACCGCCGGTGACGACCGCGATCATTCGGGCGGCCCGATCAGTTCGACGCGGACACCGTCCGGCGCGGTGATCACCGCCATGGCGACCGTCTTGCGGCCCGGTGCGGGCATCTCGATGCGGCGGACTCCCTCGTCGAAGCCAAGCCCGGCCAGCCGGGCGAGTGTCGCGTCGACGTCGCGCTGGAGCGACAGCAGGAAGAAGCCGAAGGCCGGCGCATCAGGCGGCGACGCACCGGGCTTGGCGCTGATTACGTCCCGCTCCTCGCGTCCGCGGTCGAACTGCACCAGTTCGACGATGCCCGTGTCGGGCGTGCTCGGGTTGCCGAGAAACACCGACCGCAGTCGATCGGTGCGGGCGTTGAACAGCGTCGGCCAGTCGCCGGTGAAGGTGTGGTCGAACAACTCGGTGAACCCGAGGCCGTCGCACCAGAACCGCACCGACCGCTCGACGTCGGCGGTGACGATCGCCGTATGGTGGATTCCCGTCACACGTGTGCTTCCTTCCGATCGCCTGCCGGGGCCAACCAGTCGAATTCGCCCAGTTCTACCCGTGTCAGCATTTCGGCGAAGGTGGTTCCGCTGTATGGGAACTGGGTGACGACTTTGCCATTGGGATGGCGGTAGTAGTTGTTGCAGTTGGCCAGCCACACGGTGCCTTGCATCGCCTCCTGGATCTCGTCGTTGTAGGCGTCGTGAATCTCCCGCTTGATGTCGATTGCCTGTAAGCGGTGACGGGCCATGTCGTCGAGTACGCGTCGGACGAACTCGGCCTGGGCCTCCAGGATGTAGATGATCGACGTGACCCCGTTGGTGTTAGGGCCGTACAGCGTGAACAAGTTCGGGTAGCCCGGGACTACCGTGCCCAGATACGCCTCGGCGCCGTCACGCCAGTCGTCGCGCAACCGGCGGCCTTCTGTGCCGTAGACGTCGAGGCTGCGGAGGTAGTCGGCGGCATGGAACCCGGTGCCATAGATGACGGTGTCGACCTCGTGCTCGGTGCCGTCTTCTGTGCACAGCCCGCGTTCGGTGAATTCCACGATGGGCGACGTCTCCAGCGTCACGTTGGGTAGCGCGAACGTCGGGAACCAGGCTCGCGACTGCAGCGGCCGCTTGCACCCGACGGGGTAGGACGGCGTCAGCTTGGCGCGCAGCTGCGGATCCTTCACCTTCCGGGTCAGATACGAGCAGGCCATCTCGGTCAGCTCTTTGGTCATCGTCGAATCGACCGCGAAGTTGGCTGACTCGTAGGCCTGGAACGCCGCATCGCGGACCTTCAGCGCCTCTTCCGGATCGCGTTCGAACAGATCCTGCTGTTCGGCGGTGAACGGTTCGTCGTACCGTGGGCTCACCCAGATCGGCGTCCGTTGAAACACCGTCAGATGCGCGGCATCCGGGGCGATCTCCGGCACGTACTGGATGGCGCTGGCGCCCGTTCCGATCGACGCGACCCGTTCACCCGCGGTCGATTTCGTGTGATCCCACCTCGATGAGTGAAACCTGCGGCCGCGGAATCGCTCGGCGCCGGGGATGTCCGGGATATTCGGGACGTCGAGCATTCCCACCGCGGTGACGACGACGTCGAACTGATGCCGCGCGCCGTCCTCGGTTTCCAGCTGCCAGCGCCGGTCGACGTCCGACCACCGCATGGTGGTGACGCGGGTGCGCGCGACGAGGCGCTCGCCGAGCTGATTGTCGGCGGCCACCTCCTCCAGGTAGGCCAGGATCTCCGGCTGGTTGGCGAAGGTCTTGCTCCACCGCGGGTTCAGCGCGAACGAATAGGAGTAGAAATGCGATGGGACGTCACACGCGGCGCCGGGATAGGTGTTGTTGCGCCACGTGCCGCCGAAACCGTCGCCGCGGTCGAAGATCGTGAAATCGTAACCACCCTGGGCGAGTTGGATTCCCATCGCGATGCCGCCCGGGCCGGCACCGATGATTGCGACGCGCGGTCTGTTCACAGAAACGAGTTCTCCGCCGTCAACCCTCGCTCGGGGAAGGCACCCAGCGCGAACGTCTCCGCATTGCCCAGCCCGACGCCCCCACCGACGGGATCCTCGACGCGCACAAGCAGATCCCGCAGCTGATGCAGTTGGCGCGCGGTCTCGGGCTTGTCACAGTCGGTGACGTGATTGCCTTCCACTCGCTCAGTCGCCGACCCATTGGCCGTACACCCAGTCGTTCCAGCCGTAGTAGCCCGCTGTGCCGAGGTGAAAGCCCGTGTCGCCGGCCGCGGTGATCGTGAGCGGACGTTTCGTGCCGTCGGAGTCGATCAGGGTGATCGTGCCGTGGGTGAACCGGCGGTTGTCGTCCTGGAACTGCAGGTCCTGTTCGACGGAAGCATAGCGATGCGAACTGCCGTCATCGTTCTGCTGCTCTGCCTGGCAACGGATCTCGGTGAAACCGTCGCCGCGCTCCTCCTGGTACATCACGAACAGCGAGTAGGCCGACCCGTCCGGCCGGGTCAACGTCATCGGCAACCACGTCATGAACATCTGCTTGATCTTCCGGCCGCCCCGCGGCAGGCCCGGTATCGGCTTACCGACGCCGGGCCGCAGACCCCAGGAGTGGTCCCGGATCGAAATCCACTCTTCCGCTTCGATTTCCGTACGGTCGCCCTCGACCTCGACCCAGCCGGACGCCACACCGATCTGGTGGTAGCGCAGCACGTTGTGAGTGACGCGGTACCCGTCGGGGCTGCGATCCGGCCACGGATCTTCCAGCGCCGCGTCGAAGCTACCGCGCATGACGACGTCGAAGGCGATCGGCGCATGCTCGGTGGCGTCGAGGCTCACCCGGATGGCACGCAACGGTTCGACGACTCGGTAGTGGATCGGCCCGACGTCGAGTGCCAGCCGGGTCCGACGACAATCGACGTCCGGCACGCACGGTCCACTGCTCGGTGCCGCGGCACACGCCCGCGGCGCCGTCGAAGACACCACGGTTGGTGTACTTTCCGATGCCGAGGACGACCTGCAGCGAGTTGTCGCGTGCATGGGCGATCGTCCAGATCTTCTCGGTCCACGACGGATCCGACTGGCTGACGGTGGCGAACGTGTCGACGATCTGATGAGTGAGCAGTTCATCTTCGGGCACCAAAGCGCCGTAGTTCGTTGACAGCAATGCCCTTACCCTTCTGCCGGCCGGCCAGATCGCACCCGCGAACGTCGTCATGTCGACACCGCGGTCGTATTCCCGCATCCAGGTGTCCGCCCAATCCGGCAGCGGCTGGTCGGCCGGGTCGTGATGCGGAGTCTGTGACAACGCCAGGCGCCACACCATCTTGACCAATTGACTCGTCGGCACGGCGTGAAACAACGTTGGCGTACCGCTACGCCGGGCACGACGGCGACGTCCGCCGGGTGCGCGGTATTTGAACTCGTCGAACAGCAGATTGGACATCAGTGCTTCGGCCGACGCGCCACGGTCCTCGAAGGGGACGACCTCGTCGAAGGTCTTGGCGATCGACTCGGAGAGCTGGCCGACATGGCTGAAGGTGTCGCGAATGTGCTTGACCCGGTACCACGGGTCCGGATTGATGTGCCGGCACAGGATCAGCCCGGAGCTGCGGTGCTCGATCTCCTCGACGAAGTGCCACATCATCAGCGAGGCGACGCGCGTCGGTCCCCGCCGCCGAACAGCGAATCACGGTTGTCCAGAATGACTTTGAACAGCGGGGTGAACGTCGCCTCCAGGTTGGCGATGTAGGCCGCGTGGAATTCGATCGGCTGCTCGTCGATGAGCTCGTCGTAGGCCCGGCAGGCGTCTTCGTAGCACTGTTCGAGTTCGGGGTAGCGCGCCACGAGCGCGATCATGTGTTTGCGATGCGCGGCCGCGTGCTGCGCCTCCTGCCGCAGGAACGCCTCGGCCTCGGAGGCGACGTCCGGGTCCTGGTTGCAGTCGGTCCGCAGCCTTACGGACCGCGGTGACGATGTACCGCTCGAACGGCACGGCGATGAAGGTGAACGCGTTGCAGAACAGGCCGAAGTTGGGGTTGGCGGGCTGCCACATGAACGGCACGCTCGCATCGAACTCCCACGGGATCTTGCGGACCACGAGCCTTGTCATCGGTCACCGCCTCCCTGCTGTGGGACTTAACAGTGGCATCCGACGGTGTCTTGTATCGCCATCCGGACACCCGGGTCTAGGATAGCGTCAGTGTGACATTTGAACCCTCAGATGTAAAGGACTCGATGATGGCTTCGCACCCGCCCGCCGACGCCGAGCACTCGACGCGACGACGGATTCTTGCGGCCACCTTCGTCGTGCTCGCCCGCGACGGACGGCGGAAGTTGCAGCTGTCCGACGTGGCCTCCGAAGCCAAGGTCTCGCGCCCGACGCTGTACCGGTACTTCGGGTCGAAGGAAGGACTGCTGGAAGCGTTCGGCCTGTACGAGCAGGACAACTTCGACGCCGGCATCGCCGCCGCGATGGCGGGACTGAGCGGACCCGACCGGCTCGACGCTGCGCTACGGTTCATCGTCGACTTCCAGAGCACGTACTCGCTGGGCTCCTTGGCTGACATCGAGCCCGAGCACGTGCTGTTTCAGATGAAGCGCGTACTGCCGATCATGCACGACCGAATTGCGCGCATCATCCCCGGCGACGACAGCGACATCGCCGCGTCCGCCGTCGTGCGTATCGCGGTCTGCCACTACATGATCGGAGGCGGCAGCCCAGATCGGTTCCTGGCCGAACTGCGCCACGCCGCGGGACTCGACCCGTCTCGGCGGCGCAGGCCGGCCAGGGCTGTCGGTTAAGCGCCGAGCCAGTCGCCGATCTTGGCGGCGATGAGCTCGGGCTGCTCCAGGTGAAGGAAATGACCGACACCGTCGACGATCTCGAAGGTCGATCCGGTCGCGGGTAGGTGAACCGCCACATCGAATTCACCGAGCAGGTCAGCGCCCATGCCGCCGTCGTCGGCACCGTGCAAGTACAGCGTCGGCACCCGCGGCGGCTGCATCGTCGCCGCGTCCTCGGCCTGCGCATCGGGGTCGGCGAACTGCGTGTTGAACGACGCGCGATAAGGACAGATGACGTTGGCGATGTTGTTGTCCGTGACGTACTTACGCAGCTGCGCGACATCGTCGGACGGGTCGTAACCGGGTGACCAGTCCGCCCACAGCGACTCCCAGAATCCCGGCCCCACCAACACCGTCTCGGCCAGGCCGACCTGCTGGATAAACCAGATGTAGAACGACCGCTTGAGCTGGCGGTAGGTGAACATGCCAGTGGCCAGTGCGGCGACCGGCGGAACCGCAAGAGCGATGTATCTGCGGAACGCGCTCGGCTCGGTGGCGATGGCTCCATAACTGGCGTGGGCGCCCCAGTCGTGGCCGATCAGAATCGCTCGATCGTCCGCCCCGTACTCGCGACGGATGTCGAGGACATGACGCACGTAGGTGCCCACGCTGATGTTCTTGTCGACGGGCGTGTCGTACCCGGGGAGCCACGGCGCCACCACCCGGTACCCGCGCTCGGCGAGGTCGGGGCCGAGGTGCCGCCAGGTGTACGGCGTGTCAGGAAATCCGTGGACGAGCACAGCCAGGCTGGTCTCGCCGTGTCCGCGATGTCTCCGAACGTGATGGGCTGCGGTCGGGTCACCTCGCGATCGTATTACATACGAGCTTGTCTACGTAAACATCGGTAGCTTTACATCTGATGTGCCGTATGTAACTCTTTCTACATGGCAGGCATCACGCTCGCCCAGCGCGACCTGGCGGAGACCCGGGCGCGTCTCGAGGCGTGGTTCCAGCACCGATTCGGCGACGAGGCCGCGGTGTCCGAATTGCACGCGGCGAATCGCGCCGCGGGCTGGTCCAGCGAAAGCCTAGCGTTCACCGCGGAAGTCGCCGGGCAGACAAGCGAATACGTGGTGCGGATACCGCCCGCCGGCGGCGGCATATTCCGCGAATACGACATCGGCGCGCAGGCCCTGACGCAGGAACTCCTGCACGAGTACGGGATCGCGACGCCATCGCCACTCCTGTACGAGTCGGACCATGCGTGGATCGGCTCTAAATTCCTTGTGATGCCGCGGATCGTCGGCCACACACCATCGGACACCTCATACGCGACCCGCGGTTGGCTACATGACGCGGGGCCCGTGGTTCAGCGGCGCACGCACGACTCGTTTCTGGAAACGCTTGCGGCGCTTAACCGTGTCCCGGTCAGCGAGGCGCCGTGGCTCGAACGGCCCGGTGGCGTCGGGAACTCCGCAGAGCTCGCGTGGTGGCGCGAGTATGCGCAGTGGGGAACCGACAACCAGGTTCCCGACGCGCTGACCGAGGCGTTCGCTTGGCTCGTCCGCCACCAACCGGAGGACGAGGGCTCGTTGACGGTGTGCTGGGGCGATGCCCGTCTGTCCAACGCCATTTTCGACAACTCAGGACAGCTCGTCGGGGCGCTGGACTGGGAGCAGGCCTGTGTGTGCCCGCCCGAGACGGACTTCGCATGGTGGCTGGCCACTCGCCGGCAGATGTTGGAGGTCAACGGCCTCGACGCGGATCCGGAACTGCCCGGGTTCGATAGCCGCGACGACGTGATCCGACGCTACGAGGAGATGATCGGTCGTACCCTCGTCGACCTCGACTGGTACGAGATCTTCGCGATGGTGCGGATGGGGTGCTGCATTGTGCGCACGCAGGTTCTGCTGCGGACGAATGGTCAAGCCGACCACTTCCTCACGCGCGCACCGATTCTGCCTGCCTGGACCATCGAGGTGGTCCGGTCTTAACCTCCCGTCCGGCGGGCGTAAGCCCGCAGCGCGAAGGGCGCGAATACGGCCGTCAACGCCAGCGACCACAGAACGGTCGCCAGCACCGGATGGTGCAGCGCCAGCTGTGCGCTTGCTGGTGCCGGACCGCCGTTGCCCGACAGCTCCCGCATGGCCTGCGCAAGCGAAGACACCGGGTTCCATTCCGCGATCACCCGCAGCCAGTGTTGCATCGGCTCGGTGGGCGCGAAGGTGTTGGCCTGTCTTTGAGCTCCAGCGGCGAGCCCTCGGCGATGATGCGGCCCTTGTCGGTTACCACGATGTTGTCGGCGAGCTGGTCGGCTTCCTCCAGGTACTGCGTCGTCAGCAGCAGCGTGGTGCCGGTGGTCGGCTCGTCGAGGAACAGCACCGGCGGCGAGGTCGAGCCGACGGCGCATGCCTCCGGAGTACGACTTGACGACGCGGTCGGCGGCATCGGCGATCGAAAACTGTTCCAGCAGTTGGTCTCCCAGCCGCGCTTCGTTCTTGCGCCGGATGCGACCGTATCGGCGCGCAACGACAACTCGTCACCGCGCGAGCGACCGCAAAATGCCACCGCTGAGCGGCGTGTCTATGTGCAGACACGGTCACTCGCGGCGGTCGCGCTACTAGGTGACGAGCGAGACCGAGTTGGACCGGCGCAGCTTGCCCGAGGGCGTCTTCGGGATGGTGCCAGGGCCAAGGACCACGACGTTGCGCGGACGCACGTCGACCTCGGCCACCACCTCATGGGCGACCTGGTGCTCGATGCGACGCACCTCGAGCGGGTCCTGCCAGGCGTTGGACTCGACCGCGACGGCGAACGTCTCGCGCGAGTGCCCGGCATCAAGGCGCACCGCGACGGCGCAGCCCGGCCGCACCCCCTCGACGCGGCCTGCAGCCCGCTCGATGTCGGTGGGATAGATGTTGCGGCCGGCCATGATGATGACGTCCTTGACGCGGCCGCACACGACAATGTGGCCGTTCTCCATGATGTAGCCGAGGTCGCCGGTGTCGTACCAGCCGTGCTCGTCCTGGGCCGGGATGAAGCCGCCCATCGTGATGTAGCCGGGAGTCAGCGACTCACCGCGCAGCTCGATCACGCCCACGCCGCGCGGCGGCATCACATTGCCGTGCTCGTCGATGACGCGTGCCTCCAGGTCCTGCAGCAGCGGACCAAGCGAGGCAAGCCTGCGGGTGTTGCCCTTGGTGGCGGGCACGGCGCGGCGCAGTGCAGCCAGCAGGTCGGCGTCGACCTCGTCGACCACGAGACCGGCGCCGCATTCGGAGAACGACACCGCCAGCGTCGTCTCGGCCATGCCGTAGGCAGGCAGGATCGCGTCCGGGCGCAGGCCGAACGGCTTACCCGCGTCCAGCAGGTCCTCGACGTCGGCGGGCTCGACCGGCTCGGCGCCCGACAGCGCGAACCGCAGGGTCGAGAGGTCGAACTGACCCGGCTCGGCCTGCTTGCGCAGGCGCTTGGCGAACAGGGCGTACGCGAAGTTGGGCGCCGCGGTCATGGTGCCCTTGTACTTGTCGATGAGCTTGGCCCACAGCAGGGTGTCGCGCAGGAAGTCGATCGGGGTGACCTTGACCAGCTCGGCACCGAAGTACATCGGGATGGTCAGGAAGCCGACCATGCCCATGTCGTGGAAGCAGGGCAGCCAGCTGACCATGACGTCCTTGTCGACGTCGTACTCGGCGCCGATGAACATCGCCTCGGCGTTGGAGTAGATGTTGCGGTGCGTGATCTGCACGGCCTTGGGCGAACCGGTCGAACCGGACGTCAGCTGCATCAGCGCCAGGTCGTCCTCCCCGACGTCGATCGGGTCGATCGGATCCGACGCCAGCAGCCCGGCGATGGTGAGGACATTGATGCCCTTCTCCTCCAGCACCGGGATGGCCGCGGTGAACGGCTCGGAGACGATGACGACCTTGGCCTCGATCATGCCGATAACGGTCATGGTGTCCTCGGCCCAGATCACCAGGTCGGTGCGCGGTGTGGGCTGGTGCAGCATGGTCAGGCTGGCGCCGCGCATCCACAGGCCCTGCGCCGTGGGGGCAATCTCGACCGGGAAACCGGCCAGCACGCCAACCGCATCGCCGTGTCCGATGCCCGCGGCGGCCAAGCCGCCCGCGATGCACCGAGCGCGCTCGTGGACCTCGCCCCAGGTGTGGCGGATGGGTTCGTGGGGTTCACCGGTGACCATGCCCGTCGTCACGGTGCGGGCGTTGCGGTACATCTTCTCGGTGAATCTGCTCACGACAGCCTCCTCGGTTTCCGGAGCCGCCGCGCCGGCGACATCGGTCCCAGAGCAAATGCCCGGGGGTAATGCTCCCGCTGATAGAGGGCGCTTTCGCGGAGGCGCGCACACAATTGGGGAGCGGTTAGGTCTCGAATCGGTGTTTCACACATATATCCGGCCGACCTCCCACCGGGGTTACCGGTGGGAGAACAGGTCGCGCCCGATTCCTGACCGCTAGCATTCACCGCGGATCATCTTAAGCAACTCTTAAGTAGCCGCCAAACTGTAGCGAGAATTGAGGCCTGGGTCACACCTGGTCGTGATCAAACAGACGTCGACGGCGCGGGCACCACCCTGGCGCCGTGCACGGGCCCGCTGGCCACCCGCACGGTACGGCACACCCCGGCGCCCGCCAGCTCTGCACCGACGTCGATGGCTGCGGCCGCCGACGCGCACAGGAACGCACATGTCGGGCCGGACCCCGACACGATCCCGGCCAGCGCGCCTGCGTCGGCGCCGGCACGAAGCGTGCGCCGCAGCCCCGGGTCCAGGCTCAGCGCCGCGGGCTGCAGGTCGTTGCCGAGCAGAGGGGCCAGCTCGGCCGGGTTGCCCGACGCCAGCGCGGCCAGCACCGGCTCCGGATCGTCGAGCCGCGGCGGCTGGTCCCGGCCGGCCCCCGCG
This sequence comes from uncultured Actinomycetota bacterium, assembly GCA_963770125.1. Taxonomy (GTDB): domain Bacteria; phylum Actinomycetota; class Actinomycetes; order Mycobacteriales; family Mycobacteriaceae; genus Mycobacterium. Next base: position 42,795 of record CAVYPI010000015.1, read on the forward strand.
GTTTCCCTCAACCGGTCGATCTCGCTGAACACCACCGGCGTCGACAGACCGCCATTGGCGAAGGCCAGCACCCAATGGAAAGTATTACGGCCGAGCACGGTGGTGAGCTCCTCGCCACGGCCGGTGCCTAGCGCCGTGCCGCCGTGCAGCGCGAATGGCACGTCGCTGCCCAGCTGGGCGGCCAGCGCGTGCAGGTCGCGGCGTGGCACACCGAGCTCCCACAGCGTGTTCATGGCCACCAGCACCGCCGCTGCGTCCGCGCTCCCGCCCGCCATACCGCCCGCCACGGGTATCGACTTCTCGATGGAGATCGCGACGTCCGGCGCCCGCCCGACGTGATCGGCCATCAACTCGGCGGCCCGCCAGGCCAGGTTGTGCTCGTTGGTGGGCAGCGACTCCACCCCGTCGCCGGCCATCTCCAGCGACAGCACGTCCGCGTTGCGCACGGTGACCTCGTCGAGCAGCGACACGGCATGAAAGACGGTCGTCAGCTCGTGGTAGCCGTCGTCACGGCGGTCACCGACGGCCAGATACAAGTTGACCTTGCCCGGCACTCGCACGGTGACCGACCCAGTGGGAACCCACTCGGATGCGGTGCTTCCGTCGGAGGCGGACACGGCACGACACTAGCGCCGCGACGAGCAAGACAGGTACCGAAGCACCCAGATGGCTGGGCCGCCGTCCTCTTCCCGGCAGGCAGATGCCTTCACCCAACCCTAGGCTGTGTAAGTGTTGTCTCCCGGCGAACTGTTCGAGGGCTACGTCATCGAAGCGGCTCTCGGCCACGGCGGGTATGCGACGGTGTACGGGGCGCATGACGCCGCGGACCCGTATCCCGCGGTGGCGCTGAAGGTTCTCGACGACCATCACCGCCAACCTGCCCAGATAGCGCGGCTACAGCGGGAATTCGACTTCGCCCACCGGCTCGACCACCCGCACATCATCACGGTGTATGAGTGCGGGTCCGGTTGGCTGGCAATGGAATTGGTCGACGGTGGCACCGCAGCCAAGCTGCGGGGCTTGCCCGATCGGCTCGCCGCCCTGGCGCAGATCGCAGGGGCGCTGGACTATGCCCATCAGCGTGGCATCGTGCATTGCGACGTCAAGCCATCCAATATCCTTGTTTCGCTGTCTTTTTCGGTACAAGGCGCTGTGCTGATCGACTTCGGCGTCGCGCACGCGGTGGCCGAAGAAGTGGGCCACAGACCCGCGCACGTCGAGGTGTCGCTGCCCTACTCGGCTCCCGAGCTGCTGCGCGGGCAGGCGCCATCGGCAGCCACTGACGAATACGCGTTGGCGTGCACGGCCTTCGAATTGATCACCGGCTCAACGCCGTTCACCGCGATCACGTCGATGGGTCTGGTGGACGAGCAGCTGCACTCCCCGCCACCGAAGCTCTCCCGCAAAATCGACTGGCTGCCACACGCGTTCGACTCGATCATGAGCAAGGCCTTGGCGAAAACCCCGGACAACAGATACGAATCATGCTCGGACTTCATCTCGTTGATCACCCGGGCGTTGCAGTAACTCACGCCACATCACTAGTAACCTAACTTTTACCGCCTCCGACTTTCGGGCGGGTTGGATGTACTTCTTCAACTGGGCGTGCACGTCGATCGTCCACTACTGGGGTGCATTCAAAGCGGTTCCGCAATGGACGATCGCGTTGATCGCCCTGGCGATTGTGCTGACCGTCAACATGATCACGGTGAAATTGCTTGGTGAGATGGAGTTTTGGGCTTCTCCGTCATCGCCGACAACGGTGGCATCCTGCCGACCGGCGTGCTGTAGCTGGTGATCATCACCACGGGCGCGCGATTTTCGCTTACGCCGCAGTGGAACTGGCGGGTCGGCTTCACCGGCAACTACCCGTCATCGCCGAAACACCACTGATGGACGAGTTCCTCGACAAGGATGTCAAGGAGTAACCGTCAGATCGCGCGGCGGATCTGATGCTCCTGCGTCTGGGCTGGAGGGCTCCTGGTGGGCCTGCGCCTGCGGCTCTTGCGGCTCTTTGGGCTTGGGCTCCCACTCTCCGGAGCGCTGCAGTAGGCGGACGAAGTCTGCGACCGACAGCGTCTCGCCGCGGCGCGACGGATCGATGCTCGCGGCGAGCAGCCAGCGGGCCGACGCGTCGCCAGAACCCGCCCACTCGGCGAACGCGTTGCGGGACGTCTTACGGCGCTGCGCGAACGCCACGTCGATCAGCTCGAACACCTGGGTGCGGAAATTGGGATCGGTCGACCACGGCGAGGCTTCGTGGCGGTCGATACGCACCAGTCCCGAGTACACCCGCGGAATGGGCCAGAACACCGTCGGCGACACCATGCCGCAGCGCCGGACGTTGCCGAAGAACCGGACCTTGACGCTGGGGACGCCGTAGTCCTTGCCGCCAGGTTCGGCGGCGAGCCGCTCGGCGACCTCGGCTTGCACCATCACCATGACCGTGCGAATCGACGGGAACTCGGCGAGCAGGTGCAGCAGCGCCGGTACGGCGACGTTGTACGGCAGGTTGGCCACCAGCGCCGTGGGCTGCTCGGCCAAGTCGGGCTTGTGCAGCTTAAGGATGTCGCGGTTGAGCACGGTCAGCCGATTGATCTCGCTGTGGGAATGCTCGGCGATGGTCTTCGGAAGCTGCCGGGCCAGCACAGGATCGATCTCGACCGCGGTCACCCCGGCGCCCCGATCGAGCAGGGCCAGGGTCAACGAACCAAGGCCTGGACCGACCTCGAGAACGTGATCATGACGATTGACGCCGGAGGCCGAGACGATACGGCGAACGGTGTTCGCGTCGTGGACGAAGTTCTGGCCGAACGATTTACGCGGCCTGAAGTCAAGCTCTTTCGCCAGGTGTCGTATCTCGGTCCGCCCGAGGAGTCGAATAGTCACCGCGCTCCAATCCTCGCGCTACACAAGGGCCACGCACCCCAACCTTGTCGCGCCTGGGTGACCTCAGCAATCGCGATCTGTTCTTCTCTTGTCGCCAGATCCGCCCTCGAAGCATACCTCAGACCGCCGTTTCGCTCCCAGGTGCTTTGATCAAATTGGACACCACCGTAGAAACCATTGCCGGTATTGATGGCCCAATTACCTCCGGCTTCGCAACCTGCCAGCGAGTCCCAGGCGGCTCCATTACTTACCGGAGGAACCTCTGTTCCCGGCTTGGCGCCGATCCGCAGAACCCCGTCGCGGGCCGGCGTGACAACAACATTGGCTACTGGCAACCTGCCGGTCTCGACGCCGTTCAGTGTCGCGACGGCGAAAGTGACGTCCTGAATCCCGGGGGCACCGGGGTCGTCGACCACCTGACGGCTCATGTTCATCGTCACGTCGGGAATCTGCTTGTTGTTCGGTGGCAGCGGGACGCGCTGGGTCACCTTGTCGATGCGGATCCGGGTCACCTGGATCTGCATGTCGTCGACTACCGGCGACCCAGCAGCCGGCAGAACCGTGTCGTTCTGTTTCAGCGGCGCGCCTGCGGCCTCGAGCAGGCCGGCCACATTCGGCGCCGCAAGATGCAGTGTCCGGGTCACGCCGGCGTCGTCGAGCTGCACGGTCTTTGCGCTCACAACGGGCAGTGACATGCCCGCGAGCGGGACGCGACTGCCGCGCGAGGCCGCGGCCGGAGCCTTGTCGGTCATCCGCAGTTGCGCCAGCGCGTCGGCGACCGTCGATGCCGTCGTCCACACCTGCCTGCTGTCCTCGCCGTCGAGCGAGATCTGCAGCGGCCGGCTCCGGTGCAGCACGATGGAATCGGACTGATGCACCGGCTCATCGGCTGCCGGGTAGAGGTCGTCGCGGTCGCCGACGTCGAAGCCGTTCTCCTTGACCACGTCGATCACGCGGGACTTCATCGTGGCAACCGTGATCTGCGCCCCGTCGACGGTCAGCGTGACGGTCTTGTGCGCAGCTATGGCGTACCCGCCGGAGAAGGTGAGTACGAGCAACGTCGCACCGACCAGCAGCCGAAGCATCGGCGAACGCGCCTCGTGGAGCTTATTCAAAGTATTCAAAACGTGGTCTATCCCCGACTATCGGCCTTGAGCGAACGGACCGTTTCGTCGGAAAACGATGTCGCCGGCCTTTCCGGCTCCAGTGTTCGATCACAGAACGGTAACGAATAGGCCTACGGGCGGCAACTCGGCAGTCCATAGGCCCGAACGGCCGTCGTAGTACTTGCCTGGGCAATATCTTCTGCCGGGCGATCGACGACTTCGGCGATAGCCCGCACCGTGTAGGGCAGGCAGTACGGCTCGTTCGGGGCACCACGATACGGGTGCGGGGTCAAAAACGGCGCATCGGTCTCGACGAGCAGCTGCTCGGGCGGGATCAGCGACGCCGCCTCGCGCAGCGCGTGCGCGTTGCGGAAGCTGACGGTACCGGCCAGGCTGAGCAGCCAGCCGTTGGCCACGCACGTACGGGCCATGGCCGCGTCCGACGAGAAGCAGTGGAAGATCACCGTGTCGGGCGCGCCCTCGGCGTCGAGGACGTCGAGGACCTCGGAGTCGGCGTCGCGGTTGTGGATCATCAGCGGCTTGCCGGTGCGCTTGGCGAGGTCGATGTGCCAGGCGAAGGCCTCTCGCTGTTCGGTAGGTTCGGCGCAGCCGTCCAGCTTTCCGGGCCAGTACATGTCGAGTCCGGTCTCGCCGATCGCGACGACGCGCGGGTGCTCGGCCAGCCGCTCGATGACGGTCTTGGATTCGTCGGTGAGCGCGTTGGCGCGCGTCGGGTGCAACGCGACGGCGGCGTAGACGCGGGTGTCCCAGTCGGCGGCCTCGGTGACCCAGCGCGCGGAATCAAGGTCGTCGGCGATGGTGACGACGGCTTGCACGCCGACCGCCGCGGCCCGGTCGACGATCGCCCGCACGCTCGCGGCGTCGGTGGCCCCGCAGGCGTCAAGGTGGGTGTGCGCGTCGATCAGCGGGGTCAGTGGCTCGGGTGCGGGCGGCGAGGGTCGCCGGGTGGGAGGCGGGGAGCCTTCAGCGCTCACCCGCACACAATAAGCTGAGCTCAAATGAGCGAGCCGTACTACATCACGACAGCCATCGCCTATCCCAACGGCGACCCGCACGTCGGACATGCCTACGAATACATCGCAACGGACGCGATCGCGCGGTTCAAGCGACTCGACGGGTTCGACGTGCGCTTCCTCACCGGCACCGATGTACACGGGCTCAAGATGGCCGAGACGGCCGCGGCCGAAGGCATTCCGACCGCGGAGCTGGCGCGGCGCAATTCCGACGTGTTCCAGCGGCTGCAGGAGCGGCTCAACATCTCCTTCGACCGATTCATCCGCACCACCGACGAGGACCACATCGAGGCGTCGATCGAGATCTGGAAACGGATGAACGAGGCCGGCGACATCTACCTCGACACCTACGCGGGCTGGTATTCGGTGCGCGACGAAGGCTTCGTCACCGAGGCCGAAACCAGCGTCGGCCCCGACGGTGTCCGGGTAGCCACCGAAACCGGAGCCCCGGTGACGTGGACCGAGGAGGAGACCTACTTCTTCCGACTGTCGGCCTACACCGACAAGCTGCTGGCGCACTACGACGCGCATCCGGAGTTCATCGAGCCCGCCGTGAGGCGCAACGAGGTGGTCAGCTTCGTGTCCGGCGGGCTACGTGACTTCTCGATCTCACGGACGACATTCGACTGGGGCGTTCCGGTTCCCGACCACCCCGACCACGTGATGTACGTCTGGGTCGACGCGCTGACCAATTACCTGACGGGCGTCGGGTTTCCGGACACCTCGTCGGAGTTGTTCAAGCGGTTCTGGCCTGCCAATCTGCACATGATCGGCAAGGACATCATCCGGTTCCACACCGTGTACTGGCCGGCGTTTCTGATGTCGGCGGGAATCGAGTTGCCGCGCAAGGTTTTCGTGCATGGCTTCCTGCTCAACCGGGGCGAGAAGATGAGCAAGTCGGTCGGCAATGTCGTCGACCCGAATGCGTTGATCGACGCGTTCGGCGTGGACCAGGTCCGCTACTTCCTGCTGCGCGAGGTGCCGTTCGGGCAGGACGGCAGCTACAGCGAAGACGCCATCATCGGGCGGATCAACGCCGATCTGGCGAACGAGTTGGGCAACTTGGCGCAGCGCTCGCTGTCGATGGTGGCTAAGAACCTAGACGGAATCGTCCCGCAGCCAGCAGAATTCACCGCCGATGACAAGGCGCTGATGGAGGCCGCCGACGGCTTGCTCGACCGGGTCCGCGGTCATTACAGCGCCACCGCAATGCATCTCGCGCTCGAGGCGATCTGGTCAGTGCTCGGCGCGGCCAACAAATACTTCTCCGCGCAGGAGCCGTGGGTGCTGCGGAAGACCGATGAGGCACGGTTCCGCACCGTGTTGTACACGACGCTGGAGACGGTGCGGATCGCCACGCTGCTGAGCCAGCCGGTGATGCCCGAGTCGACGGGCAAGCTGCTCGACCTGCTCGGCCAGGCCGACGACCACCGGACCTTCGCGGCGATCGACAAACGGCTGGCCCCGGGAACCGCGCTGCCTGCGCCGGTTGGCGTGTTCCCGCGATACCGGGTGGAGTGAAACCTGCTCGCCCACTTACCGAATCGGTGATGACACCGTCGCATCGAGCAAGACAGAACTGACGTCGACGATGTCGTCAGGATCGAAACCCGCTATGTCCTCCGCGAACGCCGAGCCGGCCATGTATTCAGTCTCGACCCTCGCCGGGTCTGCGCCGTTCTCGTATGAGACAAGCGCGAACAGCCGGTTTTCACCGCCGTCGCGCGACGTCCAGATGCCGCGCGTTTCGACCCCGAACGCTTCGAGGCTGCCGATGTGACGGGCCCAATGAATCACGGCGTATCTGTCCAGAGCCTCGGCGGAACGCAGTGTATAAATCCTGAGTTGAAACATGATTCTCTGGTGCCTTTCAGATCAAGAGCGTAATGCATAACGCCGCCACGACGAGGCCCTGCAAGACCGCCCTGGTGGTGATTATCCGATCCCAATTGCGTTGCAATACACGCACGTTCGCTGGAACATCGCCAACTTCCGCTGCCGCTGCGAGTTGCCGATTGATCGGCGCGCTCACGCTTCGGTACAGCGCGATCCAGGCCAGTAGCAGACCCACGGCTGTGGCGGCAGGGATGGCCTCGACCCACTGGCCCGCTATCCCGGCGACCGCGGCGCATATGGCCGCCGCAATGGTCCCCAGCACCCCGGGTATCGGCATTCGCCGGTCACCGTAACGATGGACGTTTCCCATCACGGTGGTGAGCGCCCGGTCGTCGACGCGGGCAAGCGCGGGGCGCTGCACTAGCGCGCAGAACACATCGGTGCCGTACACGACGCCGGTACTCAAAATCGCGATCAGGGCTGCAATCCGGACGACGTCGATCATGCTTCGCCTCCGGTGCCGGCCCCGCCCAGCGCGCCCATCTGCTGAAGCAGTTGCAGGGTATTCAGTTCGTCCCAGTGTTCGACGAACATTCCGTCCTCCACGCGCCAGATGTCGATCGATCGCATCTCGACCTTGCGGCCGGTGGCCGGAATCCCCATGAATTCGCCTGCGTGGGTCCCGCGGTAGACGAAGCGGCCGACCACGCGGTCGCCAGAGATCACCAAGTCCTCCATGGTGGCCGTCAGATCGGGCAGTGCGTGGAAGAACCCGGTCCAGAACTGTCGGTTCGCCTCGCGTCCGTCGGGGACGAACGCGTTGTGATTTCGGTAATCGGGTGCCACAAATCGATCCACCAGATCGGGGTCGTGCTCGTTGAGCATCATCACGAAGGCGTCGGCGAGGTCATGTGCGGAGGCGGTCATGTCGAACTCCAATCGACTCGAAGGTGTTAGCAACGCTAATCCTTGGCCGAATACCGTGTCAATAGCATTGCTATTAATACTAGCGATGCTAGAATCGAATATGACCATCGAGGAGCGTCGCGAACGAGACCGCGCGGCCCGTCGCCGACTCATCGTCACGACGGCACGTCGGATTGCCGAAGCCGAGGGATGGGATGCGGTCACCACACGTCGGTTGTCCGCCGAAATCGAGTACAGCCAGCCCGTCCTCTACAAGCACTTCTCAAACATGGAAGCGATCGCCCAGAGCGTCGCTGTGGAGGGATTCCGAGAACTCACCGAGTCACTGTCCAATGCAAGAGGCGGCGCCGCGGAGCCCGAGCAAGCACTTCGACGAATTGCGCACGCGTACATCGACTTTGCCCTCGCGAACCCGGCGGTTTATGACGCAATGTTCACCCGCGCCACCACGCTGCACTTCGCGGCCTCCGACACGCCGCCGGAACTATCGGCCGCCTTCGCCGAGTTACGGAACGCGGTCACGGCCGTCGCAGACACCGCGGACGCAGACACGGCCACCGAAACCCTGTGGGCCACCCTGCATGGCTTGGCCACTCTTGGCCGAAGCGGGCGACTTCGTGGCGGACACGATTCCGAACGTGTCAACCTTCTTGTCGCGCAATTTGTGGCCGCGACTTGACCGTATGCCGCGAACGCTCATCGCTCCGCCTGACGTCTGAGCGGCACAATGGCGGAGTGATGCGCGTCACGTCATGTCACGTCTGGGGGGTCGGCGGTGTCTTCAGGGCATGACTGATCGCAACGAAACAACCAACGTCGTCGTCATCGGAGGCGGATACGCAGGCACGCTGGCCGCCAACCACCTGCGGCTGCGCGCCGACGTCAACATCGCACTGGTCAACCCGCGGCCGAAGTTCGTCGAGCGGATCCGGCTGCACCAGCACGTGGCAGGCAACTACGACGCCACGGTCGACTACGGCACGCTGCTCGGCGAGGGCATCCGGCTGATCGTCGACAGCGCCGTCCGCATCGACACCGCTGCCCGCAAAGTGGAGCTCGCGTCGGGCGCCGCGCTGGACTACGACTATGTGATCTACGCGGTCGGCAGCACCGGCGTGGCTCCGTCGACGGTGCCCGGTGCGGCTCGAATTCGCTCACCCCATAGGGGAATTCGAGTATGCGCAACGGCTGCGTGCCAAGCTGGACGAGTTGCGCCCCGACGCTCCGATCACGGTGGTCGGCGCCGGATTGACCGGCACCGAGACAGCCGCCGAACTCGCCGAGCAGGGACACGCGGTCACGCTGGTGTGTGGCGGAACGCTCGTGCCATCGCTGAGCGAGCCGGGTCGTCGAGTCGGTCGCCAGGTGGCTGTCACGGCATGGCGTCACCGTCCTCGACGGGCCCGGCTCGACTGTCGTCGAGGTGACCGGCGGCTCTGTCCTGCTCGACAGCGGTCGGCGCATCCTCAGCATGGTGACCATCTGGACGGCCGGCTTCGGCGTGCCGGACCTGGCGGCGGCAAGCGACCTGCATACCGATGCTATGGGCCGACTGCTCACCGACGAGACGCTGACCAGCGTGGACGACCCGCGCATCGTCGCTGCCGGTGACTGCGCCGCCCCGTCGGGCCAGCCACTGCGGATGAGCTGCCAGGCCGCCGTGCCGCTTGGTGCCCAGGCCGCCAACACCGTGCTGAGCCGCATCGCGGGCACCGCGCCTGCAGTCATCGACCAGGCGTTCACGGGTTCGTGCGTCAGCCTGGGCAGGCACGGGGCCGCGATTCAGTTGGCCCGCAAGGACGACACCGCGGTGAAGTACTACATCGGCGGACGGCTCGGCGCCTCGCTCAAGGAGGCGATCTGCAAGGGCACTGTGTGGGGCATCCGCCGCGAGGCCCGCAAGCCCGGCTCGACGTTCTGGTTCAAGGGCGGCAAGCGTCCGTCGCGGCCGGTGGTCGTTCCGCAGGTGGTCACGGAATCGTGACCACCCAGGGCCCGATCGCCGGCTCGGCCGGCGGCGAACATGCCGAGCGGTTCACCCATCTGCGGCCGCTGCTGTTCACCATCGTCTACGAAATCCTCGGTTCGGCAACCGAATCCGACGATGTGCTGCAGGACAGCTACCTGCGGTGGGCGGACGTGGACCTCGCGACGGTGCGCGATACCAAGTCGTATCTGGCGCAACTGGTGACCCGTCAGGCGCTCAACGCGCTGCGGGCCGGCGCCCGTCGTCGCGAGGACTACATCGGCCCGTGGCTACCCGAACCGCTTCTGCTCGACGAGCGCGACGCCTCGGCCGACGTCGTGCTCGCCGAGTCGGTGTCGATGGCGATGCTGGTGCTGCTCGAGACGCTCACCCCGGACGAACGCGCGGTGTTCGTGCTGCGCGAGGTGTTCGGCTTCGACTACGACGAAATCGCCGGCGCGGTAGGCAAATCCGTGGCGACGGTGCGCCAGATCGCGCACCGCGCCCGCGAGCATGTGCACGCGCGGCGCAAGCGGTTCGAGCCCGTCGACTCCGCCCAGACCGCGCAGATCACCGAACAGTTCATGACCGCGGCGGCGACCGGCGACATGGAGGGACTGCTCTCGATGCTCGCGCCGGACGCCACGTGGACCGCCGACAGCGGCGGCAAGGCAAGCGCGGCCCGCAGGCCGGTGATGGGCGCGGAGAAGGTGGCCAAGGCGATCATCGGCATCTTCCGGCTCGGTCAGAAGCTGCCGGACGTACGGATCGAGACGGCGGTGTACAACAGCGCACCGGCGGTGATCGTCTACAGCGGCGACCATCTGGAGGGCGTCTTCCTCGTCGAGGTCATCGACGGCAAGATCACGCACTTCTACGCCATGCGCAACCCCGACAAGCTGGCGGGGATCACCATCCCGCGGGCGATCAGCCGCTAGCGTTCTGTCACGCTTGGTCGGTGCGGATCGAGCGGCTCGGCGACTTGGGCAGCGCCCCTGCGGTGCTGCGCGCCATCGCCTCAGCCGCCGAGCGGAACGAGTTGCCGCCGCCCGCCGCACTGATCGGCGAGTGGTTCGGCTCGGCGGCGGTCATCGCGCCGTCGCTGAAGGCCGTCGCCGCTGTCGACGTCTTCGCCGTGCCCACCGGTGTATCCGACGGGGCGATCGGCGGCGGCTGGTTCGGCTATCTCTCGTATCCCGACGCGCGCGTCGACGGTCTTGGTCCGCGGATCCCGCGAGGCTGCAGGCGGCTGGTCCGACTGCGTGCTGCGGCAGGACCGCGACGGGCAATGGTGGTATGAAAGCCTTTCCGGTGCAACGCTTTCGGCGTGGGCAGCGGAGGCGTTGTATTCACCTGTTCCGCCGCGGGAGTACAGCATCGCGTGGGCCGAGGCCGACCGCGATGCGCATCGCCGCGGCGTGCTCGAGTGCCTGGAGGCGATCGCTGCGGGCGAGATCTACCAGGCCTGCGTGTGCACGCAGTTCGCCGGCCGTCTCGACGGCGCACCCGTCGACTTCTTCCTCGAGGCCGTGGAGCGCACGTCGCCCGCACGGGCGGCCTACCTTGCCGGCGAGTGGGGCGCGGTGGCGTCGTTGTCGCCGGAGCTGTTCCTACTGCGCCGCGGTGAGACGGTGACGTCGAGCCCGATCAAGGGCACGCTGCCGCGGCACGCGGATCCGTTGGAGCTGCGGGCGTCGGTCAAGGACGTCGCGGAGAACATCATGATCGTCGATCTGGTCCGCAATGACCTCGGCCGCGTTGCGATCACGGGGACGGTCACCGTGCCCGAGCTGCTGGTGGTGCGATCGGCGCCGGGCGTGTGGCATCTGGTGTCGACGGTGTCGGCGCGCGTCGACCTGGACGTGCCGATGGCTTCCGTTTTGGATGCGACGTTCCCACCTGCCTCGGTAACCGGCACGCCGAAGACCAGGGCGCGTCAGCTGCTTACCGGCTGGGAGCCAAATCGCCGCGGAGTATATTGCGGCACAGTCGGTTTGGCGTCACCCGTCGCGGGATGCGAACTGAACGTGGCGATCCGGACGGTGGAGTTCGACGCATCCGGCAATGCGGTGCTCGGTGTCGGCGGCGGCATCACCGCCGACTCCGATCCCGACCGCGAGTGGGACGAATGCCTGCACAAGGCTGCGCCGATCATTGCGAGCACAGCCGGCACCGGTCGACGAGTATCTCAGCCAGCCGTCTCCGCTCGCTGACCATCAGGTCGTGGCAGGTGTCGACGCGAATCACGGTTTGCCGCCGGCACTTCGGTGGACATGCCACTGCGGGACACGTTCTCCGCCATCATAGCCCTGCGGTTCGGCTGCATCGGTGGCGGGAGCAGACAGGAGACGTCTACCCTTCGGAGTGTGCGCGTCGTCATCGACCCGACTCGATCGCTGATATCGTTGCCCCGATTCGGCGTTTGCTCTGCGCGAACAAATTTGACCGCGTCATTCGCCGCGGGATAAGAGCGATGCCCAAAAGTCTTGGACTGTACAGAACGTGCTATCAGCCCACTCTCAGCTGACTAGTGAAAACTGCTTTGTGACTTTGCTATCCACTCGAGGAAGACGAACGCAACGAAAATGACGAATCAATCGCGGTACTCACCCCAACAGCCGGGCCATGGACCCAGCCCGAATCAGACCGGGGGCCAACAGTACCCGCCTCACCCCGGCCAGGGCATCTATCAGCAGCCCCACGATTGGCGCTACGCTCAGCAGCCATTCGGGCCGCCCTACGACCCCTACCACGGGGCTTACCAGCCCTATTCGGCGCCGAGCGTGCCGAATAGGCAGCCGCGGAAGCGTTCTCGCGCCCGCACCCTGATGGTTGGCGCGGCGGCCGTTACCGTGGTATCCGCAAGCGCCGGCGCCGCGGCACTGGTCACCCAGCACGACCGGCCGGCGGCAAGCGGCCATCCCACCACACAAGCGCCGGCCCCCGGCCGGCCCGCGGCCAGCCTGTCGGCCGGCTCGGTCGAGCAGGTCGCCGCCAAGGTGGTGCCCAGCGTGGTGAAGCTGCAGATCGACACGGGCCGTCAGAGCGAAGAGGGCTCCGGCATCATCCTCAGCTCCGATGGGCTGATCCTGACCAATAACCATGTCGTGGCCGCCGCCAACGGCGCCGCAGCCGGCCCCGAGGGCCTGGGTGATCAGGACGCCCCGGATGGTCAGGGTTTCCCGGGCGGCCAGGATGTGCCGGGCGGTCAGGACGCGCCGGGTGGTCAGGACGCGCACGCCACGGTGACCTTCTCCGATGGCCGCAGCGTGCCGTTCACCGTGGTCGGCGCCGATCCCTCCAGTGACATCGCCGTCGTTCGGGCCCAAGGCGTTTCGGGTCTCACCCCGATCACACTGGGGTCCTCGGCCGATCTGAAGGTCGGTGAGAACGTCGTGGCGATTGGGTCACCGCTGGGCCTGCAGGGCACGGTAACGACGGGCATCATCAGCGCGCTGGACCGTCCGGTCTCCACCGGGGGCGACGCCCCCAACCAGAACACGGTGCTCGACGCGATCCAGACCGACGCCGCGATCAACCCGGGTAACTCCGGCGGCGCCCTGGTGAACATGAATGGCGAACTGATCGGCGTGAACTCGGCGATCGCGTCACTGGGTGGCGGGGAAAATTCCCCTGGCGCGCAGAGTGGTTCGATCGGGCTTGGCTTCGCCATCCCGGCCGATCAGGCCAAGCGGGTCGCCGATGAGTTGATCTCCACCGGCACGGCCACCCATGCCTCCCTGGGCGTGCAACTCAGCACCGACACCACTAGCCACGGAGCCCCCATCGCCGCGGTGACCGCTGGGGGCCCCGCCGCGGCAGCCGGCCTGCCCAACGGCGTGCTAGTCACCAAAGTCGACGACCACGTCATCGACAGCGCCGATGCGCTGGTCGCCGCGGTGCGGTCGAAGGCACCCGGGGACAAAGTGACACTGACATATCTCGACTCATCGGGTGCCGCTCAGACCGCCCAGGTCACCCTCGGCCAGGCGCAACAGTGATCGACCACTGTTAGCGAGAGTTAGCCGCCCGCGGCCGCGACGGTCAGGCCAATGTTCGTCGCGGTCAGCGAGTGTGTCGTCAAAGCCATGCCTCTGCGCCGGTGCGCTGCGGCCACGCGATGCGATTACGCTTGTGGCAAGATGACAAGACCGGCCATCACACCCAGATATCACCGAACGTCAAGGGATGATTGGATGACTTACGTTGTGCTGCAGTAAAACTCACTGTTTCGGACTGCGGCCGATAACCATCTTACGTCAACTAGAACCCGTACTATGCACTCTCCCAACACTTTTCGACCTCGCGAAGTGCAGGTAACGGTGCGTCGAGCGGTTCCGATGGGTGACGAAGGCTTTGAACAGCCGGTTCGCAAAGTCGCGATGGACCGGCTTACGGGCACTTGACTTCGCACGTGATCCCCGGCGCTTGGGCGATTCGCCGGTCGAGTGTTGCCAACCCAGCGCCGATCGCCTCGGCCAGCGAGACGTACGCCGCGTCGTAGCTCGACAGGTTTGCCCGCAACTGCCATACACGACCGGCCAACAATTCGTATGGCCATAATTCGACGCTTAATTCGAGTAGGTCGGCATGGGCCTGGGCGGCCTGGTCAGCGCCGACCCTGTTTGCGAGCTCGTGCCGCCGCACAATGTTGGCGCATTCATACGGCATCAGTGACGGCGCGAAAAGGTCTGCACCGCTGAGCTGGTCGGCTGCCCACTGCCCGTCGGGCCCGGAGTCGAGAAGCAACGCCACGACGACGGACGCGTCGCACACGATGCGACCGGTCATCACCGGTCGAGTCGCTTGGCGGCCAGGATAGTCGCTGCGTCGAGTCGGCTGCCGGTGGTCTGGACACGCGCGCGGGCACGCGCGATGACATCCTCAGGGGTGGGCTTGGCCGCCGTATGAACCAGCAGTCCACGCAGGTATTCCTGCAGGGACTGGCCGGCGCGGGCTGCGCGCGCGGCGAGCTCGTCGCGGACGTCATCCGGGATGTCGCGCACAGTGATGGCCACCATGCTGCTATTATAGCAGTGCTGCTGCTGATACAGCTAGAGTGCCTGTGCATCGCAGGCAGTCGGTCCCATGGTCGCCCGGTGCT
>CAVYPI010000016.1:0-17334 GCA_963770125.1 uncultured Actinomycetota bacterium
TCTGTTCGCGACGGCCTCTCTGGGTGGACCCGAGAAGGCCGTGGGCTTCGTCATGTGGCGGGTGCTTCATCGCTACATTCGAGAGGCCGATCGTGCGCTGCTCGAATTCAACCTCACTCACCTCCAGTTTCAGACGCTGGCGATGGCCGCGTGGCTGGCACGCTCGGGCGAACCGGTGACACAAGCGCAGCTGGCGAGGGCAGGCGACGTCGCACCGATGCAGGTTTCGCACATGCTCAAGGCACTGGAGCGCAAGGGCTGGGTGCGCCGGGTGCGCAGCACTGCGGATGTTCGCGCGAAGAACGTCGAGATCACCGCCGCCGGACTTGCGGTGCTGCGGCAGGCGTTGCCGGTGATGATCGCGGTCCAACGCGACGTGTTCGGCGAAGCGGGCGGTCCCGGAGGCAGCCTGCTCAACGCTCTCCTGCGCCTTGAATGATCACGCCCTCGAGCGCAAGACGGCATCGTAGAGCGCGCGGCGCGACGGAGCTCCCGGATTCACCGCGACGACCTGGGCGCAGGCGTCCTTCACGCGCATGCCGTCGTTCACGAGCGCGTTCACTTCGCCCACCAGCGTCGCGAGGTCGGCCTTCGGCGTCGCGCCGGCAAGCACGACGGTGATCTCTCCGAGCACGCCATCGCTCGCCCACTCTGCGAGCTCGCCGAGCGTGCCCCGGATGACCTCCTCATGCGTCTTGGTCAGCTCGCGGCAGACCACCGCTTTGCGATCCGGGCCGAGGGCGTCGACGGCGTCTCGCAGGCAGGCCGCCAGCCGCCGCGGTGACTCGAAGAACACACATGTGCGAGGCTCCGCGGCGAGCGTCTTGAGCCAGGACACCCGCGCCGAGTGCTTCCGCGGCGCGAACCCCTCGAAGCAGAACCTCTCCGATGGCAGCCCCGACACCGCCAGCGCCGTCGTCACCGCGGACGGCCCGGGCAGGCATTGCACTGGCGCCCCCGCCTCGATACAGGCCGCCACCAGCCGGTATCCGGGATCGCTGATCAGCGGCATGCCCGCGTCGCTGACTAGGAGGACCGTCGCCCCGGCTGCGATCGCGTCGACCAGCACAGGAACGCGGGTCGCCTCGTTGGCGTCGTACAGGCTGACCACCTTGCCTGCCGGCTTGACGTCCAGCGCCTGCGCCAGCGTGCGGGTCCGGCGGGTGTCCTCCGCGGCGATGACGTCGGCGCTGCCCAGGGCGCTGACCAGCCGCGCGGAGGCGTCGGTCGGTTGACCCAGCGGCGTGGCGCCGATAAGCAGTCGGCCGGGGCTCATTCGCAACAGCCTACGATCGCTGTCGTGACCGCCCAGGCCGATGAACTCGTTGCCAGGGAGCGCGCGGTTCCCGTCATCAGCCCCGCGCCCCTGGTACCCGTCGCCGACTTCGGGCCGGTCGACCGGCTGCAGGGCTGGGCTATGACGGCCGTCGTCACGGCGCTGGCCGCGCTGACGCGTTTCCTGAACCTCGGCTCGCCGACCGACGCGGGCACGCCGATCTTCGACGAGAAGCACTACGCGCCGCAGGCCTGGCAGCTGCTGCACAACCACGGCGTGGAGGACAACCCGGGCTACGGGCTGGTGGTGCACCCGCCGGTCGGCAAGCAGCTGATCGCGATAGGTGAGGCGCTGTTCGGCTACAACGGGCTGGGCTGGCGGTTCTCCGGCGCGGTATGCGGCGTCATCGTCGTGCTGCTGGTCGTGCGGATCGGGCGGCGCGTCAGTCGGTCGACGTTGGTCGGTGGGATCGCCGGGCTGCTGTTGATCTGCGACGGCGTCAGCTTCGTCGCGTCGCGCACTGCGCTGCTGGACGGCTTTCTGACGGTGTTCGTGGTCGCGGCTTTCGGCTGTTTGATGGTCGACCGGGACCAGGTGCGGGAGCGGATGCACGTCGCGCTGCTGGAGGGCCGCATCGGCGAGACGCCGTGGGGTCCGCGGCTGGGTGTGAGGTGGTGGCGGTTCGGCGCCGGTCTGATGCTCGGATTGGCCTGTGGGACAAAGTGGTCCGGGCTGTACTTCATCGTGTTCTTCGGCCTGATGACGCTGGCGTTCGACATCAACGCGCGCAGGCAATATCGGGTGCCGCGACCGTGGCTGGGCGCGTTGCGGAGGGACCTCGCCCCGTCGTTGTACGCCCTTGTGCTGATTCCGTTCGGGGTGTACCTGGCCTCGTATGCGCCGTGGTTCGCGTCGGAGACCGCGGTGAACAGGCACGAGGTCGGCAACTCGATCGGCCCGGACAGCGTGCTGCCCATTCCCGATGCCTTTCGCTCGCTCTGGCACTACACGCACGCCGCGTACAGGTTTCATGCCGGGCTGACGAATGCCGCAGGCAATCACCACCCGTGGGAGTCCAAGCCATGGACGTGGCCGATGTCGTTGCGGCCGGTGCTCTACGCGATCGACAACCAGAACGTGCCCGGCTGCGGCGCGCAGTCGTGCGTGAAGGCCGTGATGCTGGTCGGCACGCCTGCGATGTGGTTCATCGCGGTGCCGGTGCTGGCGTGGGCCATGTGGCGGGCGTTCGTGAAGCGCGACTGGCGGTACAGCGCTTGCCTGGTGGGCTACAGTGCGGGGTTCCTGCCGTGGTTCGCCGATATCGACCGGCAGATGTACTTCTTCTACGCGGCGACGATGGCGCCGTTCCTGGTGTTGATGATCGCGATGATCCTGGGAGACATCCTGCACAAGCCGAACCAGAACCCGGAGCGACGAACGTTAGGGCTGATCGTCGTGAGTTGCTATGTCGCCCTTGTCATTACGAACTTCGCTTGGATGTATCCCATCCTGACGGGCATCCCGATCTCGCAGTCGACGTGGAACATGCAGATCTGGCTGCCTTCTTGGCGCTGACGCGCCGTCTGCGCCGAAATGGAATTCCCGGTCGCTAAGCGGGCACCGTTAACGACCCTGCCTTCTGTCTCGCGTTGTCTCCAGGCCTTGCTCACTCGCTCCAGGACGTCGCGGGGGCGGTCTTCGTTGATCACGTGGATGTCGATCCAACCTCTGCGTTCGACGAGCACCTGCCTTCGGATATCCCAGACGTATCGCTTGCGATCTGTTCGATGCTGGTCGCCGTCATACGCGACTGCCACCATGATGTCCTCCCAACCCATGTCGAGAAATGCGAACGGAACACCGCGATCGTCGAGCACCGGAATCTGTGTTTGTGGCGGTGGATAGCCGGCATCGACGAGTAACAGTCGCAACCATGTTTCCTTCGGAGACTGCGCCCCGGAGTCCATGAGGTCGATGGCCGTACGGAAGCGTCGAATGCCACGGGCACCCTTGTACATATCGGCCAGCGGCAGCGCGTGCTCGCGCGCGAGGCCTGTCGCGCGTGCTAACGCATCAAGGTGCGCGACAGCCGCATCGCGACGCAGAAATCTGCCGAGATCGAACGCCGTACGTTGCTGCGTCTCGACCGCCATGCCGTTTATCTCGATGACCTCGTCGCATCTGAATCGCTCGTCGCGCGCGATGATGCCTGCCGGTGGGTGGTTGTTGTTCCAGATCAGCTCTACCGGCGAGTCATCGCCGACCCACAGTGCACCGTGTAGTGCCGATGCCGCCCGCCCGGTGATCACGCCGCGACGTTTCGACCAAAGCCACGCGCCCATGGTGTTCGCGTAAAGCGACGGCTCTCCGACGCGCGGCATGTACACATCCGGGTAGATCGCGCGGTAACTCGATCTCAGCCGACCGCGGGTCAACTCGCCGCGTGCCAGCGCTTCGCTGCCCAAGAAGATGGTTCCCATGGCCGGATCGTGCTTGGGCGCACCGACAAACGGCGAGACAGAAGCCAGGGTTGTTAACAGGCCCGCTTAGCGACCGGGAATTCCATTTCGGCGCAAACCCTAGAGTGGGTCCCTCGCCGCCGGGCAGGACATGCAGCGTGGGCCGCCGCGCCCGGTGCCCAACTCGGACGCCTCGATCGGCAGCACCTCGATGCCCGCATCGGCAAGCCGCGCATTGGTTTCGGCGTTGCGCTCGTATGCGACGACCACACCCGGCGCCAGCGCCAACGTGTTATTGCCGTCGTCCCACTGCTCACGCTCGGCCGTCACCGGGTCCAGCCCCGTCGCGATGACGCGCAGCTTCTCGATCTGCATCGCGTTCGCGGCGGCTTCCACAAACGGCACCGCGTCGTCGATCCGAACCCCGCCGTCCCCGTCGCGGTGAATCGTGAACGCCGACAACGAGTCGACGATGTTCGGGTACATCACCGCGGCATCGACGTCGACCATCGTGCACACGGTGTCCAGGTGCATCTGCGCGCGCTCCTGCGCGATCGGCACTGCCAGCACTGTGTGCGCCAGGTCGTCGTCGAACAGGCTGCGCGCCAACGCTTCCGCGCCCGCAGGCGTGGTCCGCTCGCCCACGCCGACCGCGACCACACCCGGCGCCAGCAGTAGCACGTCGCCGCCCTCGACCGGCGCCGACCGCGACTCGTATGCCCGCCGCACCCCGAGGAACCGCGGGTGATGCGCATAGATCAGGTCGGTCAGCGACGTCTCGCGCACCCGCGCAGGCAGCGCCAGCGACGTGATCGCCACCCGCGGCCCGATCCAGAACGACGAGTCCCGCGTGAACAACAGATTCGGCAGCGGCTCGATGACGAAATCGCCGCCGTGGTGCATCCGCCGCACCAGCGACAGCTCACCACCGCTGAACGGCAACTCGTTGAACGTCATCCCCGCCATCAGCACCCGCGCCAGCGGCCTCGCCTCCAACGTCCGCAGATACGCCGAAAGCTCTTGCGCCAGAGGCAGTCCCAGCCGTCGCGGATCGACGGCCGCCGCGACCCCGTGCATGCGCGCCGCACCACTGTGAGACAGCGCCTCGGTCAACAGATCCGCGAGCAACAGCACCTCGACGGCGCGCGATTCCAACACCGCGGTGAACGCGTCGTGCTCCTCCTGCGCCTTGGACACCCACGGCAGGCCGTCGAACAGCAGCGCGTCGTTGTTGCGCGGAGTGAGCCGCTGCAATTCGGCCCCGGGACGGTGCAGGATGACCGCCCGCAGCCTGCCGACCTCGGAGTCGCAGCCCAGCGCAACGTCTGTCACATCTAGCACAGTAGCGCCACCCTTCACCTCAACTATGGTTGAGGTCATGGAGCTGATCCACGAACTCACTCCGAGCGAGATGTCGCATCGCAGCGGCGTGGCCGTCTCTGCACTGCACTTCTACGAACGCGAGGGCCTGATCAACAGCCGCCGCACCGGCGGCAACCAGCGCCGCTACGCCCGCGAAACGCTGCGGCGCGTCGCGTTCATCCGCATGTCGCAGCGCCTCGGCATCCCGCTGGCACGCATCCGCGAGGCCCTGGCCACCCTGCCCACCGATCGCATCCCGACCAGCAAGGACTGGGCCCGACTGTCGGCCGGCTGGCGCCAGGATCTCAACGACCGCATCGTGCACCTGGAGCGGCTGCGCGACAACCTCGCAGGCTGCATCGGCTGCGGCTGCCTGAGCCTTAAGACCTGCGCGCTGTCCAACCCCGGCGACATGCTCGCCGAACAGGGGCCAGGCGCCGTGCGCCTATGACTCTTCGAACGCCTGTGCGATAGACTCTCGGTCATGGAGCTGGCTCTACAAAGCTCTCTCTTTGAACACGCCGAACGGCGCCACCTCGGCAGCGGCGCGTGGGTGGAGGTGCGCTCCGGCTGGTTGACGGACGCCGACGGGCTGTTCGACGAGCTGATGGAACAGATCCCGTGGCGCGCCGAGCGCAGGCAGATGTACGAGCGCGTGCTCGACGTGCCGCGGCTGGTCAGTTTCCACAACCTCGTCGATGAGCCCGCACCACATCCGCGGCTGAAGCAGATGCGCCGTCGGCTCAACGACACCTACGGTCGCGAGCTCGGCGAACCGTTCACCACCGCCGGTCTGTGCCTCTACCGCGACGGCAACGACAGCGTCGCCTGGCACGGCGACAAGATCGGCCGCAGCAGCACCGAAGACACCATGATCGCCATCGTCAGCCTCGGTGCCACAAGGGTTTTCGCGTTACGCCCGCGCGGCGGCGGCAAGTCGCTGCGGCTACGCACCGGCACGGCGATCTGTTGGTGATGGGCGGGTCGTGCCAGCGCACATGGGAACACTCGATCCCGAAGACGACGCGGCCGGTCGGCCCGCGGATCAGCATCCAGTTCCGCCCGCACGACGTCCGTTGAGGTCCGCCGAACCCTAACCCTTCACCGCCGCGACCGCCGCGGTCAGCAGGTCACGCGCGCGCTGTGTGTCGACCGGAGCGACGGGTTTGCCGGGCAGCACCAACGGGTTGGCCGTGACGATCACCAGGAAGGTGCCGAAGCTGGCGATGTAGTTGTAGAGCTCGCCGGTGCGTGGCTTGCCGGCGACCGTCGTCTGCAGCACCCGATGGGTGCCCACCGTGTGCACACCGCCGATCTGCGGAGCCTCGACCACCTCGACGAGACCGCGCATTCCCGGTTTGGTGAACGTGACCTTATGGCAGTTCTGCCCGGGATCGTTGGCCGGCACCGCCTCAGAGGTCTCGACCGCGATCGCGATGAACCGGTTACCCTTGCCCTCCGCGGTCGTGGCGGCCATGTTGCCCTTCACGCCCGCAGGCACGAGCGGCTGGCTGGCGCCCTTCGCGCAGTCGGCGGGGTCGAACGTCATCCCGCGCGGCAGCGTCTGCCGCCCGAGCAGCCGCGGATCGATGCCCGTCGGCCCCACGCTGGCGACCTTGAACTCCGACCCGAAGCTGGACTTGACGTTTGCGACGTGGGCGATGTCGGCGTGCGGGAAGTCCTGCTCTGCGGATTGTCCGGACCCGCATGCGGCGACCACACCAGCGCACGCAACGACAACAATCACCCTCGGGTTCGACATCGCCGCCAATGTACCCGCACGGCCGCGCTCAGCCGCGTAATGCCCTCACCGCTTTCACCAGCAAGCCCGCCGCGAAATCCTGTCCGAGTGAGGGATTCGGCGAGCCCGGATCGCTGACGACGGTGACGAAGGCGACGTAGTCGCCCAGATAGGCGGTGAAGGTGTCCGCGTGCGAGTGGGTTTCGGTGCCGCCCTCGACGACGGTGGTGGTCGTGGTGGACAGCCCAACGGTCCCGGTGCCGTCGATCGCGGGCGCCGCCACGAACGCGACCGTTCCGCTGGTGTGCCCAGCCGATACCGTCCACTGGCCGCATTCGTCGAGCAGCGACGGATCGAGCGTCGCCTTGGAGCCGGCGACGACCGCGTAGACGATGCCGCCGGCACCCGAAGCGGACCAGCCCCGTGTCGTCGCCGCGTCGGCGACGGGATCGGCGAGCGGCCCGCACCGCGGCGGGTCGGCGCCCCAGTCAGGACCCAGCCCCCAGAACGCGACGGGCGCCGCCCTGCCGGACAGGGCCGCGACCTCGTATCCACTCGGTAGTTCCGTGCGCACCCGCTCGATCCGCACCGGATTCACTGAAGCCGTCGTCGCCGTCGGCGGGGCAGAGGAGGGCGCGTGCCCACACGCCGCAACGCAGAGAGACAGCGCTGCGAGTAAGGCAAACAGCCGCACGCCCGTTGATACCACAGAGATTGCTCAGAAAGCCCCGCAACATCCCGCGTCCGTCCGGCGATGAACAAATACCAGGCAAACAAAAGAACGGAGACTGCCATGCGCACAGGCTGGGGTGTGGCAGCAACAATAGCGGCGGCGAGTGTCATGCTCGCCCCGGCCGGACTCGCAATTGCGGAGCCCATCCAAAGCGGCAACACCTATCAAACGATCGGGGTGCTGGAGGATGAGGGTTACGACGTCATCATCGACCGCGTCGGCAATGCTCCGATCAATCAGTGCATTGTCACCAGCGTTCGCAACCCGCAGACGCAGACCAGGACGTTCTGGGTTGGTGAGGGCAAGCAACGTCGGCTTATTACCGTCGTCGTCAGCAGATCAATCAACGTAACGCTGAACTGCGACGTCTGAGCGCAGGCTTGCCGAGGGGACGCATTTAGGTGCCGGTTACCCCGGATTCATCAAGCCGGCCAAATTACTGACTACACGTGCCTGCGATCGGCCAGGTCGCTTGCAGTTGTGGAATCAAATTGCGCTACCGCGAGTTTCACTCATCAGACCGCGGTGACCGAGGGACGCTGTCGGTCCGAAGGAGCAGACGTGAAGGCACCACAAATAAATCGCTTGACATTTGCCACCATTGCGGGAGGAACATTCATCACACTGGCTTTGGCACTTTCGGCCGGTGCGCAGGCCGCACCGTCGGGTGTCGGGTCGGCGCAGGACACCCTCAATGAGTTGGAGGACAACGGCTTCAAGGTCGTGCTCAACAAGATGGGCACCGGGCCGCTCGATCACTGCACGGTCGACTCGGTCCGCCCGGGCGGGACGGTCACCCGTCCCGTTCAAAACGGCGGCGAGCTGGTGAACCAAACCGTCTATCAAACCGTATATTTGACAGCCAAGTGCTGACGACCTGGTGAACCGCTAAGCGGCGTTTTTGTGCTCGCTGCGCTCCGAGTGGGAGCCTGAACTCGACCTCGACTTGTGTTCAGACGATTCGTCGGTTGCAGTTTGTTCCTGGGTGGTGGGTTGTTCGTCAGTCGATCCAATCGGCCGCTTGTACGAGTTGAAGTGGACCGCGAAGCGCACTTTCGGCCGCGGCTGGTGTACTGGCGGAGTCTTGCTCGTCGTCGGCGTCGCCTCGTCGGCCTGTGTCTTCGTGGTGGCCTGTACGGACGCCGGCGTCGTCGGATGCAGCATACGTCGGCTGAACCTTCGGGGCATCGACATCACCGGCGGTTGGTTGGAGACCTTGCTTCTGCGACTCGCCGACAGCGGTGATGGCATCGGCTTTGGCTGAATGCGATTGCGGTGCAGCAGATTCGGTGGACGAATTGTACGGAGGCCGCAACCGTCGTACTGCTGTGCGATGCCGACCGTGGGATAGACGTATGTGTCGTCGGACGGATCGCCCGGCGTGCCACCGTCATTGAGGACAGCGCTGTATGTGCGGAGCGGCGCCATATAACGGCATGCTGAGCAGCGGAATCGTCGATATCCGCTTGAAGCGCATCAGGATGCCGCCGTTGGGACACATGGGATCTGCGACGAACAGGAAAGAACTACTGGAGTCGTCGGCCTGGTAGTTGTCGATCAAGTCCGCTTGGTCAGAGCGGCCACCACCGCGCTCTGCGAGTAGCCGAAGACGATGAAGTTGTCGGTCACGACTGGTGGCAACGTGCCGACCTCCGGGCTGACGGTGGGATCGTTGTTGTACGCACAGCCGCTTGCTTCGATGCCGTCCGATCGCGACCGACTTGCCGAACGTACGCGAGCCGAAAACCGGAAAGAACTCGGAGCTATAGACCGCGACAGCGTTGGTGGCCGGCGCGGCGGTGCCGGTTCCCGCGGCCGGGCCGGGTCGATGTAGCTGTTGATCGCGTTGTTCAGATACGCGGTCACGAAGGGTGGCTGGTCCGTGGGCGCCGTCAGCGGATACCCCGTGCCGCCCATGATCAAGGCCGTCGCCACCTGTAGCTGGACAGCGCTCGTGATGGTCCACGAGGCGGCGAGGACAACTGCCTCGAGCAGTGCCAGGAAGCCAGGAAGCCCACCCACAGCGAACGTACGGTGATGCGCATGATCACGACCTCTCCATCACGGACTCACAGAGACAGGGGTGCTCGCCGTGCGCGACGTATGTCGGCGTGGCAACCCCCAAGCAGCAGCACAGCCGGATCTTGCACCCACGTCAGCGAAGCGATGTCGAGTTCCGCGCCGCCAGCCAGCAGACAATTGATTCATCAAATATTGCTGCTTGCACAGTCAACGAAATTCTCGACCAACAATCCGCCGGTCACCAGCGCTGATAGTCCTTGCCCATGGCCATACATGTCGTTTGCGAATTCAACAACTCGTTGCCGCCGTCGATCGTCACCAGCCACTGCCGGGGCTGCCGGCCACGTCGGTTACGGGGAGATTTCCATTGCGAACCGTGTGGCGATTTCGCATGTGGCCGATGTTTGCCGACCGTAGGCTACGCCCGCGAGATTTCTCATCGACAGGAGATCCAATGACAAGCTCACTTCGGGCCGTCGTTGTCGCCATTGCGGCGATCGCGATCGGTATCGGCCTATCCGGCTGCGGATCGGGTGCGAAGTCCGAGCTGTCCACCCCGAAGCAGACGTCAACGGAATCGTCCGCAACGAGCAGCAAAGCCGCGCCGACGACGTCGGCACAGGCCGCGGCACCGAACGAAACGATCGCCGACTACATCAAGGAGAGCGGCATTACCGAAACCCCGGTGCACCGGGGTGATCCCGGGTCGCCGACGATCAACTTGCCGTTTCCGCCCGGATGGCAGGACGCCGGAAGCCGCACGCCGCAGTGGGCCTACAGCGCGATTCTGTTCAGCGACCCCGCGATGGCCCAGGATCCGCCGACGATCATCGCACTGATTTCGAAGCTGACCGGCAACGTCGACCCGGACAAGATCCTCGAATTCGCACCGGGCGAGATCAAGAACATGCCCGGCTACGAAGGCGACAACGAAGGCAGCCCGAGCAAGCTCGGTGGGTTCGACGCGACCCAGATCCACGGCACCTACACCAGGGCCGGCGTCAAGCGCACCATCGCACAGAAGACCGTGGTGATCCCAGGCCAGGACGGACTGTACGTGCTGCAGCTCAATGCCGATGGCACAGAGGATCAGATGGGCGTGTTGATGGATGCGATGGGCGTCATCGACGAGAGGACCACGATCACGCCGTAGTGCGACGGTCCCGGGCGGCCGCGCCGTCGACGGCCGAGGCGGTGCGCTCATCCCTTGTGTGGTTCTCGAGGCCACGCTGATGTACTCGACGTGGACCCAGGGCATCGAAACGGTGCTCCGTCAGATCGTGGTGGTCAACGCGCCGTGACGCGTCAGGCCCGCGAAATCGTCGAGGCCTGCGCGATCTGCTCGGGAGTCGGGCGCACCCCGGTGTAGCGCTCGAACTGTTCCGCGGCCTGCAGCGCGATCACCTCGGCGCCGGTGATGACGTGCACACCCGCCGAGCGCGCCGCCTTGATCAGCGGTGTCTCTGACGGGAGCGCCACCACATCGAAAACGACGTGCGCGTTGGCGATTGTCGCCTCGTCGAACGCCGACTTGCTTTCTTCGGGGCCGCCTGCCATCCCGATCGGAGTGACGTTCACGATGATCGGCGCGCTGAGGTCTCCGACGTCGGGAGCATAGGCGTAGCCGAGCCGGTCAGCCAGTGCGCGCCCCGCGCCAGGATTGCGCGCGACGACGATACCGGAGTGAAAGCCGTTGTCGCGGAAAGCGGCACCGACAGCGCTGGCCATGCCACCGCTGCCGCGGATGAGCACCGCGTCGTCCGGACCCAGGCCCTGCTCGTCGATAAGTCGTTGTACCGCAACGTAGTCGGTGTTCGACGCCGTCAGGTGGCCGTCGTCGTTGACGATCGTGTTGACAGAGTGGATCGCACGTGCCGACGGCTCGACTTCGTCGACGAGGAGAATGACGTCCTCCTTGAACGGCATCGACACCGAACACCCGCGAATGCCCAGCGCCCGCACACCACCGATCGCGGCGACGATGTCGGTTGTGGTGAACGCCTTGTAGATGAAGTCGAGGCCGAGCTGGTCGTACAGAAAGTTGTGGAATCTGGTCCCGATATTGCTGGGCCGACCCGCCAGCGAGATGCACAGGCGGGTGTCTTTCGACAGTGGTGGCCGCATCAGCCGACAACCCTGACGACCTGAGCGGTCACGTCGCGAATCTGCTTGGTCAGCTCGGGCGAAAAGGGCGGGTTGGGCGGCTTGGGAACGTCGATGACGGTGGTGACAACGCCGAGGTCATCGCGGTGCCATACCGCGCCGAAGCGATCGAGGATTGCGCGCATCGGGACGTTTTCTGTCAGCACCCGCGCCGAAAAGCGTTGGACGCCATGGTAAGCCGCCGCAACCGCGAGAGCGCCCATGAGAAACGTGCCGATGCCGTTGCCCTGGTAGGCATCAGCGACGATGAAGGCGACCTCGGCGACCGTGGGGTCGCTCTCGTCGCGCACAAAGCGCGCGTCAGCCACTACTGGTCCGTCGGTACCGTCGGTCATCACCCAGACGAAGTGGTGGACGTAGTCAACCTCGAACAGGTACCTCAGCAATGATTCGGTGGGATTCCGCGGGGTCTGGAAGCGGCGGTACAACGTCTCGCTCGAGAACTCGACGGGGCCGTCTGTGGTTCGTTCGTTGTCGCCGGGCAATACCGGACGCAGGTGCAGCTCGGTGCCGTCGCGCATGTCCACGGGGATCGGCGCGATAAAGGCCGCAAGACGCTGACGTCCTATACACAGGAGTTTGTCGAAGATCCCGGGGAGCTCGAGCATCGTCGCGAACGCTTCTCGTCCGCCAACCCAGCCCGACAAGGGTTCCTTCGCGATAATCGTCGCGGTACGGGGCCCGTCCCGCAGCAAAGCGATCTCACCGACAATCATTCCCGGGAGCGACTCTGCGACGGTGTAGTGCCCGTCAACTCCGGTGTGCGTTACCTCGGCGCGTCCCGATCCGATGATCAAGAAGGACACGGCGAGTTCGCCTTGCTGCATGAGCACTTGGCCTGCCGCCGCGGTCAGCGGGCGCAGCTGTGCGGCCAGCGGCACTAGAGCCTCGGTGGGGTAGTCGGCGAAGAGTTCCAGCGCGGCCAGTTCGTCGGCGCGGACGTCGGTCAGGCCGGACACGTCACGAGGCTACGGGGTCGTCGTCGCGACGATCAAGGAACAGGGCAGTGACTTGGCACCACAGCGCGGAGCACTCAGCGACGGTCGGGCGTACCGATATCCAGCCGATGTCCGTACGCTACGCATGTAGACATGCGCTATTGCATGCTATGATGCGATCATGCCTAAGACCGTGCAGATTCGCGACATCGATGACGACGTCTACGCCGGTTTAGTGCGCCGCGCGGCTGAGGAGGGCATCACCGTGCCGGAGCTACTACGCCGCGAAGCCGCCCGCCTCGCCGGCCGCCCGTCGGTCGCACAGTGGCTCTCGCGGATCGGTCGACGGCCCTCCACCGTGTCCACCGCCGAGGTTCTGGAGACGCTCGACGAGTGGCGCGGCGAGTGGCCCGATGCTGGTCGTTGACGCCTCGTGCCTGTTCGAGGTGGTCGCCGACACACCCCGCTCAGGCCAGATTGCAGCCCGCCTGGCCGCCGATGCCGACCAGGCGGCGCCCCACGTCATCGACGTCGAGGTTGTTGCAGTGATACGGGCTCAGCATCTGCGGGGGAGGTTAGACGGCACCGCCGCCGGGCAAGCGGTTGCCGACCTGCGCGACTGGCCCGGTGAACGCTTCGGCCACCGGTGGCTCCTGGACCGGGTGTGGGAACTGCGTGATTCGGTGCGCGGATGGGACGCGTTCTACGTCGCGTTGGCCGAAGCGTTCGACGCGACGCTGTTGACCCTGGACGCTCGCCTCGCCAGCTCGCACGGACCAACCTGCCGCATTGAGGTCGTTGGCACTTCGGGTTGACGTCCAGATTCGCAGCCTCAAGGTGTCACTCGGCGAGAACCGCACCGAGCGTACGCACTGCCGCGCAGTGATGGTGGCATCCTGACCTCGTGGGCTTGCTGTTTCGTCTTGCGGAGTTGCTCCTCGTGCTGGTGCCCTTAGTCGGCGCGGTCATCGCGGTCACCAGAGCAATCTCGGCCGCGCGTGAACGGGCAGGCGAACGGCCGCTCGCCCCCTCCCCCCACGACATCAAGATCGCCGAGCCCCGCGGACACCCCCTCGGCAACCAAGCTGCCCAGTGGCGCACGATCACACGCGTACTCGAGGAGCACAACCGAACGGATACCCGCTGGTTGAGTTACGAGCTCGACGCCGCCAAACTTCTCGACTTCCCCCTCATAACCGATATGCGCGACCCGCTCACGATGAGCTTCCACAGGGCCAAACTCCGGGCGGACCTGCTGCGGCCGAGCACGGCCGAGGATCTTCTCGATAACCCGGATGCTGCGCGCGAGTACCTCGACGCCGTCGAGCGATACGTGACGGCATTCAACGCCGCAGAGACGGAGGCAATCCGGCGACGCCGCAACGACTTTTCACGGGAGGAACAGCAGCGGCTATCGCGTGCCCAGAGCCTCTTGCGCGTAGCGTCCGACACTGCCGCGACGCCGCAGGAACGCGGGCACGCTTACGAGGTGGCGCGCAAAGAGCTCGAAGGTCTGATCGTGTTGCCGGACAGGACCCGGGCCGCGATCGAGCGAGGCGTCGCCGGCGAGATCGACGGATAAAGGCGCGCTTACACCAGCGGCCGGTGAGGTGGGACGACGCCAGGCGAGGCCGGGAACGCGGCCGCCGCGGCGCGAGTCGCTCGATCCCACTAGTGGCATCCGCCGCTGCGCGGTCTTGACGCGTTTCACGAACTCCCCTGGCGGTGTCGCCGACGATTTTGGCAGTGGCGGCAACGGCGGTCCTGGCGGCGCTGAAATGCACAAGGCGGAAAAGGTGGCGCAGGCGGACCCGGGGGCATGTCGAAGGTTCTGACGGCATGCCCCGAAAGACGAAATTTACGGGTCGTGCGGCCAACCTCGTCAAGCGTTGGCGGCATGGCACATTGCCGTTGATCGCTAACTTGATCCGAGGGTCGCCAGGAATTCATCGGTGCCGCCGAGGTCGATTGGTACGTGAGGTGCGTCTAGCGGGAAACTCAGTTGCTCGCTCGCTTTGCATACCAATCGGCCTGCATCGACAGCAGCACCAGTGGCGGCAGCGCAGAGGTTTCGGGCTCGAGTTCCCGATAGCGTTGATAGACATCGACCACGACGCGTTCAGCATCGAGCCACTGCGCATACTCGCCTAGGTCGATATGATCGGCCGCCTCGGCGAATGTCAGTCCCCTGTTCGTGGGCTGAGTCGATCTCTGTCAGTATGTACTCGAAATATCCTCTGACGGAACGTATCCCGTCAGGATCGGTGACGGGCCCGTGCCCGGGTACCGCCGATCGCTGGATCGAGAGCGATCATCGCATCGCATGCAGCGATCCAGCGGGATATGGGCCCAGCCCACACAATGGGTGTGCACCCGATGAACAACAGGTCCCCGGCGAACAAGACCCCGGCGTCGGGGACGTGCACCACAGAGTCGGCAGCAGTGTGGGCAGGCCCGAGTTCATCAGGGATACCGCACGCCCACCCACCTCGAGATCCAAGTCGCTGTCGAAGGTGACATCCGCATTACGGACCGTGATGCCGCTGAAGTCGAACGGGCAGAAGCGGTCTCGCAAGTACGGTGTCGCTGTCGGCCCGAGGTCGGCGTTTTGCACCATCGCCAGCATCTCCGGCGCCATGTGCGATCTCTTCGGCGGTACCCGTCGCGGCGATGATGCGCACCGTCGGATCGAGCAATTGGTTTCCATGGGTGTGGTCGCCGTTGGAATGTGTGATCAGCGCGTTGGTGATCGGTGCGGCGTCGGTGATCGAGCGCATCGCGTCGAGCATCTCCTGCGTCAGCTTTCGGTCGAATAGCGTGTCGACGAGCAGCGACTCACCGTCACCGGCAATGAGTCCCGCATTGCTCCAGCCATACCCGCCGTCCGGCAGCATCCATGCCCACACACGATCGGCGACATTGCGAAGGCCCCGCGTGTACGGGATACGGGCCGGTGCCTGATTGACCCGCTGCTGCGATTTGGCATTGGGGTTCTCCAAGATCGGCAGGGGATGAGGCGGCGGTGTCGCCCGAACGACCTGGCGGGTCTCGCCGAGCGCAGTTACTCGCAAAGTCACGACGTCGCCGTCGTGCAGCCATCCGCGGAACGACGCCGGCTCAGAAACATCAAGATGCTCGATCAGCGTGCACGTTGGCACTGTGCCTGAGCCGAATACGTCGCCGGCCCGCAGCGGCACCCCTCGCGACGCGTACGAAATGATCTGTGCGAAAGTCCAATCCATCGCCGATGTCGTGCCCGACCCTATCACCTCGTCGTTGACCAACGCGGTCACCTCAAGACTGAGCCGTCCGTTGTCACAGAGCAGTTCCAGCTCGTCAGGGGTGACCAGGAATGGGCCCAAAGTTATTCCGCTGTCCTTGCCTTTGGCTTGTCCCAGCGCGAGCTGGCCATCCCGCAGTTGCAGATCGCGCGCCGACCAATCGTTGAATATCGTGTAGCCGACGATGGCCCGTTCGGCCTCCTCGACTGTCAGATTCGGCACGTGCTGCACCGACAACGGCCGCAATTCTAGTTCTAGTTGCCGACGCTGACCCCGGAGCCATCGGCGCGTCATCAGAAGGTACTGAGAACCGTTGAGGGACAGGCGAAGTAGAACCCGGGAATCCTGTACCAGATATCGCTGAGCGTGCGGGAGCCGCCGGTCACCTGCTGACAGTTGCGCATGTGATCCAGAAAGCCCAAACAGTCGCGAATCGACGGAGGTTGTGGAATCGGCGACCGCAGTGTGACATCGGCGAGTGGCAGTACGTGGGCCGGCATTTTAACGCCGCCTCGGCGGCGTCATACATGCCGTCCGAGCCACGCCCGATCAGGTCCAGCATGTTCACGCCGTCCGGTACGCCGTAGAGCTCGTCGCCAGACACAACCCCCGCATCATTCTCGCCCCGGTACTGATGTCGCCCACCGCGCCATCCCGTACCCCTTCCGTGCCCGGGCCCGCTCGCGTTCTGTGTTATTCAACATAGAACATGTCATTTGACATGTAAACGGCCGACGGGCAGCTAAACTCGTTAGTCATGCCCACCCGTCGTGCCGAGACCAGCAGGGAAAGCCGTCAGCTGCTGATCAATGGGCTACGAGTCGTTCGCCTCAATGTGGCTTTCCGCCGAACGTACGCTTGCCGACATCGCCCATCACTGCGGCATCAGCCGCGGGTCGATACCGCGGCACTTCGGGAACAAAGAAGGTCTGTTGTAAGTGGTGACCGAATATCATGATCAAGACGACGCTCGGCAGCGAAGCTCCGAGACCGCACAGCCTTGACGAAGCAGTCCCATGGGTGGCCGACTTCATTCGTCGGCCCGGTACCCGCCTGCTCATCACGTTGATCGCCGAGGCCGTGGAGCCGCAATCACCGGTACACGATTTCTATGCGGACGTGCATCGAGCATTGCGGGAGTGGGCCAGCCAACTGACCGCTGGGTTGACCCCACCACCGGGCGTCAGTCATGCCGACCTCGACACGGTGATCATTGGCGCCTTGATCGGACTACATCAGCAGTGGCGGGTCGACCCAACCGCCATCGACATCGAGCGGTCGTTGACGGCCCTCAAAACTCTCCTGCGCGCCAATGAAGCCAATGAATAGGTGAGCGCGGCTTCCCCATAGCGGCCCCAA
>CAVYPI010000017.1:0-23019 GCA_963770125.1 uncultured Actinomycetota bacterium
TCTCCACGACACGCTCGCTGGGCGGCTTCCAAGTCTCACCGCTGGCCAGGCAGCGCTCTTTGTAGTCAGCGCTACATCCCATACGAACCTGTCGCCCTGAGATTTGTTGCCCGCCAGAGTGTCCCGCGGCACCGCCGCCGCGGCCAGATAGAGCCCTTCTCGGCGGGCAGGGTCGGCAGAGAAGGTCTCACACCTTCTCTCGAACCAACACACCGCCCCAGCACAACGGTACGCAGATACTGACGCGCCAGCCGCGCAGTGGACGGTGTCATTGCCCGGAGTAAATATGCCTGGCCGGATGAAAAATGGAGCAAACGCAACGTGCGTCGGGCCAGAAAACCACAACGCCGTTGATGTTCAAGTAGACGAAAGTATACGGAAATAACTTGCGCAACAAACAGATCTGGAAAAATGCCGCGATCGGAGCAAACGCTGTTGTTACGGTCGGCGCCGTCGCCGTGGGTATGAATCAGGATCGCAGCAGCCTCGGCACCGACGCGGAGTCAGGCATGTCCATCGGGACAACCGTCACTGAATCCACTGCGCCGTCAACACTTTCCGTCACCGAGACGATGCCGGCCATCAGGGGTCCCGCCCCTCTTCCTTCCGAAGAACAGGGTCTTCCCGGATAGTTCCCCGCTCGCGCTTTCGGCAGCCTCGGGCCGCGGGCGTCACGCGATACACGTGGTAGTGCCCGATATCCCGGACCGCGCCGCCTACGGCACAGCCAGACTGGGTTGCGATTCGACGACAACCCTGCCGATCGGCAAGGCGGCGATAAATGTCAGTAGCCGATGCGCGCCGTCCGACGATCAGCCGGGTGCGCCCATCGGTGTCGGCGTGGCCGTCGACGGGCTCGATCGCACCGGCATACCGAGTGTGGCTGGCGGACTGTAGACACTCGTGGTGACCGGCCAGCCGTAACCTTCTGGGATGACAGTGTTCGGCTGCGCCTGCGTAACGCCTGCAGCGACAGTCAGCGCGCCCATCGCGACGAATGCACTTGCGCCGGCTATGGCCGCCGCAACTCGGAACGTGTGTTTCTTCACCTCTCATCAACCTCCGATCGATCTCATCGGTCTTGATCTCCAATGTGCCACTCGAATGACTCTCTATGTGATTCTGGCAGTGGATTCTCAACTACGTTGAAGGCATACACACAGCATCGGTCGAATCTCACAGCGCTCCTCAAGCGCACGCTATTCGGGCTCTCATATGTGCGACTTAACGTCGGGATGCGTTGCACTGCTTAGTCATGAAGGGAGCAGACCGATACTACGAAAATCATCGCTACGCACACTCGCGCTGGCAGCGGCCGGAGTCTCACTCACGGCTGCACTTGCCGTCCCCGCCGTCGCATCGGCGACCGTACCCGCTGCACCACCGGCTGGCTATGCGACCGACTGGGGTCCCTACGGCCACTACGGGCCACCGCATCCGCGCGACTGGGATCACCCGGAATGGGGCCCTGGCTGGAACAACGGCTACCCGGCCGCCGGCTGGTATCCGCCCGCCGGCTGGGCGCCGCCCCCGGACTGGACCCCGCCCGCGGGCTGGTATCCCCCGCCCGGCTGGGCTCCGCCGCCGGACTGGGTTGGGCCTTGCGCCGGACCGCTTTTCGATCTGTTCCACCCGCTGCGCTGCGCGTAGTCCGCGCTCTGCGCCTGCCCCATGTGGGGCAGGCTCAGAGCCGATCGAAGATCGAGTTGACGATGTCGTCGCCGATCCCGATACCGGCGCCGGTCACGATCGCCTGGCCGAACCGTCCGCCGAGGAAACGCTGTAGCGTGCCGCCGCCCTGCGTGGGCTGCTGGTAGCTCGGCGGATACTGCGGCGGCTGGCTGTACTCGGTGGGCGGTGGACGGTACGCGGGTTGCGGTGCCGACGTTGCTGACTGCGGTGTGGCGGCGGTCACGTGACTGTCGACGAGCGCGTGAATCGCCTGCAGCAGTTCGGTTGTCGTACTCTGCTCATCGCGGATCGCCAACGCAATCTCCTTGAGGTCCAATCCCCATTCGCGCGCGTTGGGGTCACCCCCGGCGGCCGCTGTCGATAGCTTTCCTGCCAGGGTCGCGATGAGTGCCGCGGTTTGTTGAGCCTGCTGCTGCAGCGCGCTGAACTGGCGGTCCACGGTGTCGGTGTCCACTGCTGCGGTCCTTTCGCCTAGGTCGTCTGGATCGACGTCTACCGCTTCTCGCTCGCAGAACGGTGTGAGTCGGCTGTAGGAATCCGATGAAATGCGCCGCGCAGTCTCTCGCGTTGTCCCCGTCACCGCACCGCGCGCGCAACGACCGCTTGGTAGGCCGTGCGCTGGGCGGCGTCGACCGTTGGCGCGAATTCCAACACCACGTCGCCGATCTGATAGCCGTTCGACAGGGAGGCTTCGTAGAGCTGCGCGTCGCGCGACCTGCCAAAGATGAGTATGGACACGGTGTCCGCGGCCACCGCGCCTGCGCAGTGGATATCAGCGCAGCGCTGGTCCGTCACGTCACGGGGATTGGGCACCGCTAGACCGGCGGCGGCGAGAACCTTCACCAGCGTCCATGCCGAAGTTGCATCGGGTCCGGCCGCCGAGCTCGCCGAGGATGCGCCGCCGGGATTGGCGTGCCCGGCACATCCGCCCAGCAACAACACCGTCAGCAGCCAGGCGAGAACGGACGACAGCCGGCCTCCACATTTGCTTGCGATGGTGTTCTCCTTCCCGGGCCGCGCACCGGGTGATGTCCCATCGTCGCACCCAGGAGCCGCCCCTGGAAACGGACCTTCCCGCTCGGGAATGTTCGGTGATGTATATCACCCTAGCGCCACGCGGGCGGGGCAAGCGCTATCCGACTCAGACGGGCCCGATCGAAAGCTATTGGTCCGCAATTGATTTCATGCCGCCGCGACCGGCTCGGGGTCAGTACCTTCACAGCCCCGCCCGAGCACTCACAGCAGGCGTCCAGGAATATTTAGCTTTCCTAAAGTACTTACGTCTACGGGGGCGATTCGCCTGTTCCGAAACTTGATTTTTGTTTGTTGAAGGAGATCTCGGTATGTCAACTTCGGCCACTGCTCGCGAAGCCCGGCGACAAAGTCGATTCGATAGGTTGACCTCGGCCGACGCACAACTCGTTGCCGCCGAGCCTGATCCAGCGATATCGGCCGCACTCGAAGGCACGGGCCTGCTGCTCGGCGACGTGATCCGCACCGTGATGGAGGGGTACGCCAACCGGCCAGCTCTTGGCCAGCGCGCAGTCGAATTCGTCACCGACGGAAACGGGCGCACAGTTGCCGAACTGCAGCCCCGTTTCGACACCCTGACCTATCGCGAGACCTGGACGCGTGTGCGGGCCCTCGCCGATGCACTGACCGACAATCCGGTCCGGCCCGGCGACCGTGTGGCAACGCTCGGCTTCACCAGTGCGGACTACGCGATCGTGGACATGGCGCTGTCGCTGACCGGCGCCGTCGCAGTGCCCTTGCAGACCAGTGCGCCGGTACAACAACTGCACCCGATCCTGGTCGAGACCGAACCGGTCGCGATCCTCTCCAGCGTCGACCACCTCCAAGACGCCGCCGAGCTCGCGCTCACCGCGTATACACCCAAACGCCTGGTCGTATTCGATTACCACCCTCAGGTCGACGATCATCGCGAGGCCCTGGAATCCGTCGCGGCGCGCCTGGCCCACCTGCACGTCACCGTCGAGTCGCTCGATGACGTCGTCAATCAAGCTTCTCAGCACAGCGACGGACCGGAGATCCCGCGCGGCGAGAGCGACGCGCTGCGCCTGCTGATCTACACCTCAGGCTCTACGGGGACCCCGAAGGGCGCGATGTACACCGACCGCCTGATGGCCAACTGCTGGCGCGGCTGGTTCAGCCCTGACTGGGACCCCAACGGCAAGCTGCCGGCCATCACCTTGAGCTTCATGCCGATCAGCCACGTGATGGGTCGGGTGATTCTGTACTCCACGCTCGGGGTGGGCGGAACGGCTTACTTCGCCGCCCGCAGCGACCTCTCGACGCTGCTCGACGATATTGCGCTGGTGCGTCCAACGAAGCTCGATCTCGTGCCCCGTATCTGGGAGATGCTCTTCCAGGAGCTGCAGAGCGAGGTCGACGACCGCTGGACCGATGGCACCGACCGCGAGACCGTCGAGCAGCAGGTCATGGCCAAACAGCGCGAGAAACTCATTGGCGGACGCCAGTTCTCGGCGATGACGGGCTCGGCGCCCATATCGCCGGACCTGCGTTCGTGGGTCGAAGAGTTCCTCGACATCCCGTTGACCGAGGTTTACGGCTCGACCGAAGACGGCATCATCCTCGTCAATGGCCAGATCCAGCGGCCGCCGGTCACCGACTACAAGCTTGCGGACGTGCCCGACCTTGGCTACTTCGCCACCGATCGGCCGCATCCGCGCGGCGAATTGTTGGTCAAGACACCGGATCTGATCCCCGGCTACTACAAGCGGCCTGAGGTCACTGCCGAGCTATTCGATGCTGACGGCTGGTATCACACCGGTGACGTGATGGCCGAGATTGGCCCCGATCAGCTCGTCTATGTGGACCGCCGCAACAACGTGCTCAAGCTCTCTCAAGGCGAATTCGTCACCGTATCCAAGTTGGAGGCCGCCTACGGCGGTCACCCGTCGGTACGTCAGATCTTCGTGTACGGCAACAGCGCGAGGTCCTATCTCCTGGCGGTAATCGTCCCGACCGACGACGCGCTGGCCAGCGTCGGCGGCGACGTTGCCGCGGTCAAGCCGGTGCTCAGCGATGCATTGCAGAGCATCGCGCGTGAAGCCGGCCTGCAGTCGTACGAGATCCCGCGCGACTTCATTGTCGAGACAACGCCGTTCACGTTGGAGAACGGTCTGCTGACCGGGATCCGCAAATTGGCCCGCCCCAAGCTGAAGGAACACTACGGGCCCGCGCT
This sequence comes from uncultured Actinomycetota bacterium, assembly GCA_963770125.1. Lineage (GTDB taxonomy): Bacteria > Actinomycetota > Actinomycetes > Mycobacteriales > Mycobacteriaceae > Mycobacterium. Next base: position 4,919 of record CAVYPI010000017.1, read on the forward strand.
CGAGCAGCTCTACAGCGACCTGGCCGAGGGCCAAGCCGATGTGCTGCGCGGGCTGCGCAAGGACGGCGCGAACCGGCCGACAGTGGAAACCGTGAGCCGGGCCGCCGGTGCGCTGCTCGGTGCCGCCGCGGCCGGCGCGGCTGCCGACACGGCTTTTACCGATCTGGGTGGGGATTCGCTGTCGGCGTTGACCTTTGGCAATCTGCTGCGCGAGATCTACGACGTCGACGTACCGGTCGGCGTGATCGTCAGCCCGGCCAACGACCTCGCCTCGATCGCGGCCTACATCGACGCTCAGCGTGCTGGCGGGGCCAAGCGGCCGACCTACGACGCGGTGCACGGTCGCGACGCGACCGAGGTGCATGCCCGCGATCTGACGTTGGACAAGTTCCTCGACGAGGCGACGCTCGCGGCAGCACCGTCGCTGCCCCAGGCGAGCCACGAAGTCCGTACCGTGCTGTTGACCGGGGCGACCGGCTTCCTCGGGCGCTATCTGGCGCTGCACTGGCTCGAGCGGATGGATCTGGTCGACGGCAAGGTCATCTGCCTGGTTCGTGCCAAGGACGACGTCGCGGCCCGCCAACGTCTGGACGCGACGTTCGACAGCGGTGATCCGAAACTGCTCGAGCACTACGGGTCCCTGGCGGTCGATCATCTCGAAGTGCTCGCCGGCGACAAGGGCGAGGCGAACCTCGGGCTCGACGACGCCACCTGGCAACGGTTGGCCGACACCGTCGACCTGATCGTCGACCCCGCTGCGCTGGTGAACCACGTTCTGCCTTACAGCCAACTGTTCGGGCCGAACGTCGTTGGTACCGCAGAGCTGATCCGCATCGCCTTGACGACGCGGATCAAGCCCTTCGTCTATGTGTCGACGATCGGTGTCGGCGACGGTATCGAGCCGGGCAAGTTCGTCGAAGAGACCGACATCCGGCAGATGAGCCCAACCCGCAAGATCGGCGACAATTATGCGAACGGCTACGGCAACAGCAAGTGGGCCGGCGAGGTGCTGCTGCGCGAAGCCCACGACCTGTGCGGTCTGCCGGTTTCGGTGTTCCGGTGCGACATGATCATGGCTGACACGACCTACGCCGGACAGCTCAATGTCCCCGACATGTTCACCCGCATGATGCTGTCGCTGGTGGCCACCGGGATCGCGCCGTACTCGTTCTACGAATTGGACGCCGACGGCAACCGGCAACGCGCCCACTTCGACGGCCTGCCCGTGGAATTCATCGCCGACGCCATCTCGACTCTGGGCGTCAACGTGGTCGCGGGCTTAGAGACCTACCACGTGATGAACCCCTACGACGACGGCATCAGCATGGACACCTACGTCGACTGGCTGGTCGAGGCCGGCTACCAGATCACCCGGGTGCCCGACTACGCGGCCTGGTTGGCGCGGTTCGAGACAACGCTGCGCGGCCTGCCCGACAAGCGGCGTCAAGCGTCTCTGCTGCCGCTGCTACACAACTACCAGAAGCCCGAGCATCCGATCAACACGTCTCTGGCGCCTGCGGATGACTTCCGGGCGGCGGTGCAGGACAACAAGATCGGGCCGGAAAAGGACATCCCACATGTCTCCGCGCCGGTGATCGTCAAATACATTACCGACCTGGAGCTGCTCGGTTTGCTCTGACCGGCGGGCCTCCGGGCCCATCGAGTACCCTCCAGCCGGTGATCAAGTTCGAGCACGCGCGGACGATCGCCGCCAACTCGCCCGAGTTGCCATCACACCGATCACGAGATCAGTAAGGACCTTCACTCATACAAGCTCTTCTATGGCCGGGTGCGCCGTCAGACGTTCTACTGCACGCACTGCCCGTGCACGCGACCGGTACCGCTGCTGGTTTGGCTGGCCTGGAAGTGGGGTCGGTGGAAAACCTGGAGGGATCTGCCCATGTAGGGCCTCCCCGAGTCCTGCGCGGTTACCATCAGCGGACTCCGGTCGCACCGCCCAGCGCCGAGCGAGTCGGGGTATGTCAACGCCAGGTGGCGGGCCGACTGCTGGGCGCACGATCCGCGACTAGGGGCACCAGGTAACGTGCCCAAACGGACCGGTAATGCAGCCCCACGATGGCCCGTAGCCCCAGTTTCCACCGTAGCCCCAGCCTCCACGGTCGCCCCAGCCTCCATGGTCGCCCCAGTGCGCCTCGCCGCCATGGCCCCAATGGCCTTCCTGCTGCCACCCCGCAACAGCGGGTGCAGGTGGTGCGGCGCTCGCGATGCCCGCGCCCAGGCCAACGGCGGTGAACCCCAGTGCGCCGACCATCGCAGCTCCGGCCGCAATTTTCTTCAGATGCATTGCCAAACTCCCTTCCCCACCCCCTAAAGTTTGCAACGTTAGCTAGCCTAAATTGATGCCCGCGGTCGGGGATTTGGCGCAATTCCACGGCGAGACGGCGGATCACGCACTGCCCCAACGGAACCGTCTCGGGCCCTGGGCAAGTGCTCGTCGGTCATCAAGCGTGCCGTGGACACGGCGGCGGCGGCCCCACCACGTTGGACGTGCCGCGGCTGTGACCAGACGGTGCACGGGCCACCACTGAGCACCCATTGCACACGCCTCGACGGGCCGTGCGGATCTCCACCCAACGTAGCTGACGCTTACCTTTGAAGGCGTCTTGAGACTGGACTTCACCAGTCGAGGTACCGCGCGCCGATCGCCAAACGTCCCAAGCGATGGGGCACGGTTGCTTCCCGGTTCGGCGTGAGGTGATTCGACCGTGGCAACCCTGGTGTCCCGAATCCGGTTAACTAATCCCATAATTGGGTAACACGCAGGCAGCGCGGTTCGTCTCCATATCCCGTTCCGTGCCGCGGCCGACAGCCCCGGCGGATGGCTGTCGGTCAGCGCCCGACAGCGGTAGGCGGCGATGTCCGAGTGGTGCGAGTGTGTCCTGGGTGCGTTTCGCGTGGTTTGCTACCGGGTAACCGGTCGTCAGCGCGGAAGTGTTTCTGGGGGTTCGCTCCGCGTTAGGTGGCCGGCGGTTCATCCCCTTCGCTGTCGAGCGCTTGGCGGCGTTCAACCGTCGGCCACCGCACCATCGCGGACATGACTCACCGCACGGCACTCGCCGAGCCCGCCACCCGGCGAAGCTGAACGGTTGGCGGCCCGCTATCGATCCTTGGTGCGCTCGGCGTGAACGGTCAGACCGTCAGTCAGCCAGGCACGGATATCACCATTAGGACCCCGTTCAATTCCGCTGGCAGCAACACCAGTGTCGTCGCTGCGAGCGGCTCGCAGGGAAAGCGCGTCCGGCTTTAATTCCACTGGCAGCAACACGAGCGGCACGCAGGGAAACCGCGTCCGGCCCAGCCTCCCCAACGCGGCGGTCAACCGCCCCAAGGCCACCTCCCCGGGTGGGTCGGTACTCAAGTCGGTCAGCGACCGGATCACGACGTCGACTAAAAAGTTCAGAGACACCGTCAACAGAATCACCGGCGGGCGCGCCTGGGGCGCCGATGTCGGTGCGGCCAGTACCCGCAGCAACGACAAGTGACGATATCCGGAGTCGCTTGAGCTAGCGGCCCGACGTCACCGACCCCAATGAATCGGCCCTCTACCGACAGGAGAGGGCCGATTCACGTCGAACTACTGCTGCGATCTTCACCAGCGGCCAGGCTAGACAAGCCAGATCTGGCCGAAGAACCCGTCTCTTAATTCCGGATCGCGTTGCGGGACCGCATGATCGAGCGATACCTGCTCAACCGGGCCTGTCCAGCAAACCGTCGCGGTGATGAGCGTCGCGATCCGGGTACCAGACGGGAGGCGCGGCTTTTTGATGACATCAAAACTGTTCGGTGTATCCGCGGGCCGCGTGACGTTGTTTGGCCGCGGGTAAGGTCAAGGCCCTGCCGGATCGGTCAGACGCAAAGTCCGGCGGAAGAACGTGTTTGTTGCCCTCTGGGGCAATAGACGCGAGGGGGCTGGTATGCAGGATGGAGCCATGACTTCACTACCACCGGCCGGCTGGTACCCGAACCCGAGCGGCGCGCCCGGGCAGCGCTACTTTGACGGCCGTGACTGGACGGCGCACCATCGTGGCACCCCACAACAGCCAGTGGCCGCTCCACCTCAGCCCATCCCCGCGTCGTCGCAGCTTGCGCCACTCCCACCTCCGTCGCAGCCGATAATCATGCCGACCCGCGTCGTGGTCACCGGCCCCAACCACGCACTGCACGCCGTGCTCACGCTGCTGACCTTCTGGGCGTGCGGCGGCTGGGCGTGGATATGGCTGGTCGTCGCCTTGAGCAACCGCCGCCGGGTTCACGTGGTGACCACGTCGCTTCCGCGGCCCGGGTGAACGGCACCCGGCTACCACTAACGGCTCAACTCGGCACCCTGTCCAGGATGCGGTCCGCGATCGTCTGGAGGCTGTCGCCGAGGTCGAACCCCTGCGCGTCCAGGTCGATGACCACATTGGCTTTGGCCGCGATGGCCCGGTCACTGCTGAAACCGGCCGTACCGCTGCGCAGCGTATTGCGCAGCACCATGACCGTGCCCTTCTGAATCGGCTCGTCCACATCGAGGGTGAGGGGGGTGCCGTCGACGATCAAGGTCACCGACTTGCCCGCGCAACCACGCCACTGGCCGACCACTCGTGCCACCAGTTGACTTGCGGCGGCGGTGCTTTCGAACGTCGACATGGCCTCGTTCAGTAGGATCAGACCCTCGTTACCGTCGCCGGTGATTTCACGCGTGAACGCCCCGCGAGTGGCGGTGCGCTCATATGCCGACGCGCCTCCACCGAATAACGAGCTGAGACATTCGGGGGGGGTGACGTTGATGCCCTTGTCACCGCTCAGGCCTGCCCCATCCTCGACCTTGGCCAGGTTGGGTGCATCGACCGCCTGCTTCACCTCGTCGATGCTCAGCAACAGCTTCGGGAGTTGGGCGGCCGTGACGAGCCGCTCATCCGGAGCGGCCGAACTCGTCATAGGAGGAGGGGACGTCGCGACTGTCGGGGACCGCTCCGCATCCGTGCCCACGACCGCCCAGATGACCAGCGCCGCAACCGCAATGACGATGAACGCGTATGACAACGTCAGACCGATCAGCGCGCGCTCGTTGCCCCGTTGCCCGGTGCGCCGGATCTGGGACAGCCCGAGATGGCCCAGCACCACGCCGACAGGGGCGAAGAGGAATGCGAATACCACGGACAAGGTGGCGAACGTATTGGTCTTGCGACGAGGAGGCGGTGGTGGGGCCGAAATGATCGGAGGCTGCGGATAGGGATCGGCGTCGAACCAATCACCGTCGTACTGGCCCGTCGGGCCGCCATAGCCGCCGTCGCTCATCTGCGCACCTCACCCGGTTTCATCGAGAGTAGCGACCGGGCCGGGCGACCGCCGGTTATCGGGCGTGGACGCCAGCGGCCGAGACCACCAGTGCCACCACGGCCACGGTGATGAACACATACGACAACGTGACCCCGACCAACGCCCGATCCCGCCCACGGTCTCCAGTCTCGTGAATCTGCGACAACGCGAGGTGGCCGAGAATCACCCCGGCTGGGGCGAACACGAACGCAAACACCACCGACAAGGTGGCCAACGTATTGGTTTCCTGTTGCCGGGAAGTCGGTGCCGGCGGCTCCGAGGCGGTGGCACCAGTCCGACCAACGGCGAACGGGTCACCCGCAAACGGGTCACTGCCAAACGCATCACCCCCGGATGGGGCGGCCGGTCCCCCGCCATCACCGCCGTGCGTCATTCGCGTCCCTCCTCGTCGACCAAGCACATCCATCTCCCCAAGCCGCCATGCCCTTGATTGCGCGGATTTCGTCCCCAACGCTCGACACAATTCACAGCAGCCCGAAACTCGACGTGATCCAACGCACCGGGTCCGCGCAACGGAACGGAGCGATACCCCGTACGTTCAGGCGGTTACCACTAGGCGGCTGCCCGAGCGACGACACCACGAAGTATCGGTGCGCCAACCGCATTCCAGTGGAAGGGTTTTCGACCGCCGCGATCATCGATCCCGCATTGAGTCGCGTCAGCAGGCTGCGCACTTCTTCGTGCAGCAGCTGCCCGCCGGCCTCGTCGTAGTACGGCGCGTCAGAATTATCGCGCAGATATGCCGCACCGGCGTTGGACATGATCAAGCTCCACTCGGAGCCCTCTACGTCACGAAGTACCCGCAGCGCGTCGAACTTCGACAGGATCACCGCGAGCCTGGGTTGTCCCCGGCCGATCGCCAACATCACGTTATTCAGCACACTGCGCGGGTCGCCCCCACTGAACATCTGCGCGGGCAGCAGGTCCTGCAGCTGGTCACGGATTGACTTGACCCGCAGAGGATCGAACATGAAGAACACGGCATCGGCGTTAGAGAAGAACCGAAACGGCGGCGCGCTCAGGTCGCCGGTCTCCATGTCCTCACCGGCCACATCACGCAGCACTAGGTAGCGCCGCACGTCTTGCCAGATCCCGATGCTGAAGATCAGCGGTTCCCGCTGCAGCGACGCCTGAGTGTGCACGGTCGGGGTGGGCGGGATGAGCCCGCGCTGCACAAACAGCGGCGTCTCATAATGCGTTGAATACGCTGTGGCGGTGGCGCGGGTCGCGGGTTCCATGGACACGCCGAGGTTTTCACACAGCATCTCGAGTTGTTTGACGAGCACCGCGATGTAGAGGCTTTTACCGGTGGCGCGGGCGCCAGCCATGGCGATGCAGGTAGCATGCCCGTCACGCCACCCGTTCGGCAGCTGGTAGTGACACACCGGGCACACCTCGACCACCGGGCCTTGCAGCGCACGGCTCGCCTCCGCCGGTGGCGGTGGCGGGCCGTAGTAGCCCGGCGGACGATCCCACTTATAAAAGGGCCCGCACTCGGCGGGCGCGCCCAGGAACGCCGAGCCGACCTCGTCCAGATAGCGGGTGGCCCCGGCCTGTGGGGGCATCATCCACAAGTGCTGATTGGGGGTCAGCACCGTAAAGCACCGCGGGCATTTCGTCACGTCAGCGCCTTCACGACATAGGCGGTGATGCGGTCCAACACGTGCGGGTGCGCCAACAACTCAGCGGACGCGTCCTGGCCCTGTGGGGGCGACGGCAGCCGCGCCCCCACCGCGTCGAAACGCCGGTCGTTGGACAAGCTGATCACCGGAAACCCGTGCCGCACAGCGGAAGCCGGAAAGTCGGCGCAGGTGATGGTGCGCGGGCCCGGCGCCAAACGCGACCAGCGCGCACCGGCGGACCACCGTGGTCGCACCTGGCGCACCGCATCGGCCAGGCCCACACCGTCAGAGCCGAGAGCGCCCGACCCAGCGACCACCACCGGCGTGACCTCCGCCCCGACGAACACCGCCGACACATTACGAATGCCGGCCGCCGCGGCGACACCGATCACGATGTCGGTGGCTGCGGCCGCGCTGCCGTCGGCAAACCAGGGCCGCATCGACGCCGAGACGTCCAGCGCCACCACCACGGACCCCTCAGACTGCGCCCGCCCGCGCCCGGTCACCTGGCGGGCCGAACTGCGAGCCGCCGACCCCAACGGGCTCAATGGCACGTCGGCCACCGCGCTGACCGCCACCTCGATGTGGGAGCCCTGCGGCCGCAACGCGGCGAACACCACCCCTAGGTCGCCGCTGACGTCGACCGGGTCGAACAACACCTGCACGGGATCGACGTCCGCGGGGTTGTCATGCGCGATCGCGAGATGAATGACGGTGCCGGGGCCGAATCTCGCTGCCCTGACGGGTCGCACCCCGACCGTAACCTCGCCGGTGATCCGGGGCAGCACCGCGTGATGCGCGGTTGGGCGGACGACCGGCTGGTCGGCACCGGCACGCAGGTCCAGTTCGGCGTCCCGAACCGAACCGGTGATCGACACCGCCAGCGCCTGATTGGGAATACGCACACGCTGATTGCGCGCACCCACAACGTAAATCGGCATCAGCGATTCCCCCGGAATCGGGCTGCCAGTGACGGCTGCGCCTCCGCGCGGTGCGCCAACAGCTTGGTCACCAGCTTTCGGTTGCGGCGGAGCGATGAGCCGTCTGGTTCGACGCCCGACATCTTCGCCATCAATTCCGCCGCGTCATCAATTTCCTGGTCAGTGAGGTCTCGGGTAGCGGCGATTTGTTGGGCGGCTTGCGTCAACAGGTCGTCAACACCGCCGGTGGACTCCCCCAATTCCTCATCGGGAGTGGCCCGCACGAGACTCGCGGCCAGCACCGCAGCCGCGGTGATGGCGTGGTCGTCGACCAACGCCACCACCCGCGCTACCGAGTGGGCGGCCAGCGCCGGGTCCGCGGCCAGCGCCGCACAACCAGCCGGATAAGGCTGACCCGCGATCATCGCGACCACCGCCAGGGTCAGCAGGCGGACCGCGAAGTCCGGGTGCAACCGGTCGGATCCCAGCACCCGAAGCGCGGCGTCTACGTGGGGGCTGTAGGCGGCCAGGTAACTCTCAATCTGCCCTTTCTCCAACCAGATTCGCGGTTCGAGCAGACGCACCGCCGCACACGCCACTGCGGTGTCATCGGCGTTGGCTTCGAGCACCGCGGAGGCCAACTCGGCCAGCGCCGCCGAGTCGGGTGCACCCAGGAGAGTGGGCAGCACGGACAGGCCGGGTGGGGGGCCGCCGGCAGCCGCCAGCAGCTCGAACGGTTCCCACACCCCTGCGGCGACCACCTGCTCAAAGCGCGGCGAGCGGCAGATCCGCAACCACCACAGCCAGACGCAGCGATCCGCAGCCTCGGCTGCCCCGAGGTGTTGGGCGCGCGCCCCGCGCAGTACCGCACGAGTCCATGTGGCATTCCACGGGCGAGCCTGCGCCAGCTCGGACGGCGCCGGCGCAGTGATGCCGTCGGCGAGCCAGTCGAGCACTTCGTCGCTCAGCTCCGTAAAGCCGTCGCGTTGACCGCTGACCTTCAGCGATTCGGCGGCCAGTGCGAGCCGAGTTTCGGCGCCGATGCGCTGCCCGAGCCGGTGGGTCAGCCGCGGACCGGACTGCGGATCGCACAGGGACGCCACCACATCGTGACTGAGCGCAGCCGACAGCTGTGTGTCGTCCACACCGGCCCGCATCAAAAAATCGACCAGCCGCAGCACCTGGTCCGCGCCAACGCCGCGCGCCTGCTCCAGGGCCGGGCCGATGGCAGCCGACAGCTCCGTCGGCACCGAGGTCCGGTGAAATCGCCGCGGCCCCACCGGGATTGGGCCTAGCTGACTCAGCCAGGTGTCATCGTTGATGGCACGGCGCAAGTAGGTCAGGTCGGCGTGCGCGGACGCCGGACCCGGTGGTGCGTGTTGCACCGCGTCCCAGGCATCGGCGGTGCTGCTGCCGACCAACGCGTTCATGACTCCTGAAATGGTGGCGCCGACCGCCGAGCCGGGGACCACCCCGCGAGGGGTGTGCGCCGCGATGACGCTGTGCGCTTCGGCGTGGGCATCGGCGTACTCGTCGCTGGCCGCCACCGCCATCGCCATAGGCCAGGCCGGGGGCAGTGCGCTGTCCTCAATCTGTGCGGCATAGCGGTCGATGTCGTCGAGCACGGCCCGCGCCGAGCGCGGCTCGAGCAGCACCACCTGCGCCATCGCCGACCACGGCGTCACCGCGATCGGCTGCCCGGTCGCGGTGCGGTGTGGTTCTCCCCCCAGTTCCCCCAACGACAGGGTCGCCGTCTCATCGATCACCACCAACCGGGCCGGAACCGTAGCCAGGTCGGCGACCGGTACCGCGGTCAGGTGCTGTGTGCTCTGTAGCGCCAGCCCGACCTGGTCGGCGCGATCGAAGGTGGAGAAGTTCAGGCGGGAGGCCGTGCCCGGCGACATCAAAAAGCTCACCAGCCCGATCCACTGCGCGGCGGCGTCCACGGATTCAACCCCGAGCACCACCGGCGCGCCGCCGTCGAGCGCGGCGGCCACCGCGTCGAGCAGCCCAAACAACGTGGCCAACCGCCACGTTCTGTTATCCAACGCGAACGCCACCACACTGTCCTTAGTCACCGCCACCGCCGGGCCGGGGGCCTCGTCGGGCAGGACGGCGCGGGCGACCGCAGCCGACCCGTACGGGCACACCCACTGTGGCGACCGCCACCACTGGATCGGCCGGTGCTGCGGCGCCGCGTCCGGAGTTCGGTCCAGCACCACATGGGCGAACACGTTGCCGGGCCGGCCGGTGCTATCAGACCCGGCGGGCACGGTGTGCCAGTAACCGGCGCCGCGTTCATCGATGCGCCGATAGGTCAACCGCCGCGGACCCCGCTCGAGCTGTTCGGGTGTCGGGTAGGCGGGTAGCGGTTCGGCGGGATGAAACGCGGTGCGCACCCCCGCCACAAGTGTTTGCGCTTCTGCGGCGCTCAACGCGCCGCTGACCTGCTTGATCTGCCAGCCCCCGGCGGAGCCGGGCTCATCGAGCGACGTGTAGGCGAGTTGGCCGTAGCGGGTGTTCACGACGCCGCCGGGTCGAGCCGCAGGTTCTCCACCGCCGGGTCCAGTAGCGCGATGGTGCGCAGCCGCGCCGGCGAGGGGGTGTTCACGAACAGCCGGATCCATCCCTGCAGACCACGCAGATTCGCCGCCCACATCTCGCCGCCGCCGTGTGTGGTCAGCGCCGACCACCGCAATTCTTTCGAGATCTCCCCGATGGACTCGCCGTGTTCGTCGACGGGCGCCGCATCGACCGGTTGTCCGTCGTGGATCGACAGCGGGATGCGCTGCGCGTTGTTGACCAGCACGAACGCGGGCGAGCCCGGAAGCTCATACTGCGAGCGCAAGGCGATAGTGGCGTGGGTAGGCCGGCGATCGGGATCCCGGTCGATCCGCACCGCATACTGCAGACGCAATAGCCCGGCGTACTCAACGCTGCGAATCGCACCGACCACGCGGCGCCCGGCCGAAAACGCCACCGGCGCCAGGTGCAGCGAGCACCCGGTGGCGGGCAGCTCGTGCTTGGAGAGCTGCATTCCGCCGTACCTTTCGTATTCCTCGAGTGAGATCTCAAACGACTTGCCGGTCAGCCCGTTTCGCGGGTCGTAGCCCTTCGGAGCCAGGTGCACGACCACCGCCGCCGCACCAGCGGGCCAACCGAAGGTGAGCACCTGCTTGTTGCAGTATTCGGTTAGATCGACGTCACGGATGATCCCGGTGCGCACCGACGACAGGGTTTTGCCCAAGAGTGCGCGCCCGGCCAGCAGGGTCACCGGCGTGAAATAGGCCCGGCTCCAGCTGCCCGGCCACGACACCCCTGAGATCACCCCACGCGGCCGGCCCTGCTCGTCGTGGCGCTGCGACACCGGTTGGGGCAACCGCAGTTCCGGACCGAGCCCGATTTGCTCAAGCGCGGCTTCGGGCAACTCGACGGTCTCCGTGCCGGCACTGGGACCGGTTTGGCTGCGGTAGATGACGACGCGTCCGGCCGGCGGCGGCGTCCAGGTCAGCTCGAACACCGATCCATCCGTACTGTGCGCACCCATCGACAGATCGGGCACCGGCGCCAGCACCGCGGACACCGCGACGGTGGCTTCGGCGGCCTCCGACAAGCGCATGACGCCGTCGACGGTGGCCGCGCAGCGCACCCGATAGATGTAGCGCTGCCCGCGCAGCGCCTCGGTGTCAACGAACCCGCCGCGGTTGTCGCTGGCCGTCAGAATGCGGTGCTGCAGTCCTTCGCGGGCAGCCTCCTCGGCGGGTATGCGGTAAATGAACACATCGCTCACCGCGGACGGGACGTTCCATCGGCCGATGACCTGCCCGTTATCCTCGCGAATCAGGAAGTCGCGCACGGGGCTGACCAACACGGCTTGGGCATGTTTGATCGGCTGAGCGGCCAACGCTTGGCCGGCGGTGGGCCCGGTGTTGACCCACACCTGGTAGTGGCGCACCGCGGCACCTGGCGGCCGTTCGTCGATCGCCGAGGTGTCGGTGCCGCCGGCGACGAGATGCGCCCGGTCTGGTGAATACGGCGGGTTGTCCTCCTCGCTGACCACCCGGTAGATGACCACGGATTCAGCGCCGCCGGCGGCCTCCAGATACGGCGGCCAGGTCAACTCGAGGGCGCCGGACCGGTCTTCGCCACGTTGGTGCCGCCGCAGGCCGATGGCATGCACCTCACGGCGCTGCTCACCGAAGCTGAACGCAGCGAAATCGCCTGCCCGGTACTGGAGTTCCTCTGTGTGCCGCGGCGGGAGATCGTTGGGTAGGGCCGGACGAAACAGCTTCTCCGACTCGGCACCGCCATCGACCCGAGGTTGCTCGAGCCCCGTCCGGTGTCGGCCCGCCGCGCTGCCCGATTCCCCTCCACTGCGGCCGCTCTGGGTTTCGAGCTCGGCCAGCAGCCGGGCCATGTCCTCGGCGTGTTCGGCCACCGAGCCGGGCAACATGGCCCGGATCTGCGCGACGTCGGTGCGGCCCGAGCGCAATACCAGGCGCAGGTGGGCTTCCTTGAAGCTATTGCGCGACACCGCACCGGACTCGATGAGCTGCTGGCGCCACGCCATCAGCGCCGCCAGCCGTGGATCGTCGCCCCCGTCGATGTGCTGCGGATCGGGCATCGCTAGAACACCATGTCCTGACCGGGCGGGACGTCGCGGCGCTCGCGCCCGCTGAGCAACGTCGAGTCGTCCTCACTGCCCGGTATGACGGTGACCCGGGGCTCGAACATCGCAAAGTCGTACGGCGGCAACCCATCACTGGCCTGCACCACCACCGCGCGATAACCCAGCCCGCTGCGCGCGACCGCGGCCTCGTTGATCGCCACCGCCGAGCGGCCCGCCGTCATCGCGGCATGGGTGAACAGCGACGCGTGGAACGGGGCGGCCCGCCCATCGGGGTGTTCGGTGATGCCCGCGCCGAACTGCTGGGCCGGAACGTGCCGGCCGAGGCTGGGTACCAGCACCGTGCCGGTGAGTGCGTCGGCAAGCCCGATGCGCTCTTCGGCGAACATCTGCTCGACCTGGCCCCACAGCGCATCGGCACCGGTTGGCTGCAGCCGGCCCGACGCCACGGCCCACGACCACTGATCCAGCCCGGACTGCGTGCCGATACCGGGCATCCGGAACAACATGTCGGGTTCCTCACGCAGTTGGGCGGCCACCTCGTTGATCATGTCCTGCCACGGCTGGGTCAACCAGCCCAACGCGTACAGGCGCCGCTGAATCGCATGCGCGGCGTCACCGGCTTGCTGCTCAACCGGGTCGGCGACACCGAGTTGGGTCGAGCGGGGCAGACCGTCGAAGAGCTGACCGGGTGACGGCCGCGCGGCCGGCGCCGGCCCGAACGGCGCTCGCAGCACCGCTCCCAGCACCCGGCACCACGACAACAGTTGCCCGTACGCGGTGGAGAGCCTGCTGACATCCTGCAGCGCCGTGCGCAGATTGGCGTGCATCGCCTCCAACTCGCCCATCTGAGACCGGCGTAAGTTCATCTCCGCGAACAGGTCTCGCTGTGCGAGCAGGAACAACGCGAGCGACACCCCGATATACAGGCCGAGCATCACACCGCCCGTCCAGAACGCGAACGGCCAACGGACCCAGCCCAAGGCGGCGATCCCGGCGAGAACGACGAGCACCAGTAGCAGCGACCAGAAGAACGTTTTTAGGATGACGCTGATTGCCCGCTGGCGCGCCCGCAGTCGCTCGTCGGCCGACAACCGGTTGGCAGCCTGCTGGATCTGGCCCACCAGCTGCGCCACCTCGCCACGGGCACGGTGCAGAAAGTCAGCCAGGACCGAACTGACCTGCCAGGCATAGCTTCTCGACGTAACCCCTTGCCAGCCTTCTAGTTCGGTGCCCGCGGTGCGCGCCTCCACCCCTGCCGCCGGATCGGAGTAGGCCCGTTGCAACCGCTCCCGCAAGTTGTCCACACCGAGCACATCGGCCGGTTCCACTGCGCTGACCCCGATGACCGCGGAAAGCGACGTCGGAATCGTCGAAAACTGTTCAGCAGCACTGGGAATGACGTCGGCAGCGTTGGCGAGAACCCCGATCCCGGAACCCACCGGGATCGGCTCCAGGCCTGCGGCGCGACGGCCCCCGTCGGCCAGGGTCAGGGCCCCATTGACGAAATCCATCCACAACCCGCTGAGATCCTGCTGCGCAAGATGTTCCGGTTGCGGCCCTCCGCCCAACGCGGTGTTCAGCGTGTCGGCGCTGCGGCCCAGGTCCTGCCAGTTTGCCACCTCGGTGTTGGTCACGACCGCGAACGCGGAATCCTTACCACCGAACACCGTGCCCTGCACCGTGCTGGCGAGTACCGACGACACCGAACCCGTCACCGCCGACCACCAGGCCCCCGGTGCCCGGCGCAGCGCGGCGCCCATGAACTTGACGAACATCTTCAACGCCGCCCAGATCGAAATCGCCTGGATCCCAACGTCACCCGCGGAGAGCCGCGGCCCGCGCAGCACGTCGCGGTGCTTGGTCCACAGGGCCCTCGCCATGGTCTGCGTGGCCGTCCGGACATCCTCCACATAAACGACGGGCACCTGGCCGCCGCGGGGCAGCGGAAGGCGTCCCGCCGGATCGAACAGCCGGATGCGCAGGCGCACCTCGACCTCGCTGCTGTCCAACCGACGGTAGAAGGCCCGCACCGCGCGCACCGTCTGCCCGGGCAGGATCTCCAGAGTGTCAAATGGTGTCCGCTCCAGCCCCGCCCACAGCCCGGCGATCCCGGCGATCACCGGCGCGGTGTACTGGGCGAAATCGAGCGCATCGGTCATCGGGCCCCATGGCACCGCTCCCAGGCCCGGTCCCGCCGAATCTTCCGGTGCGACAAGCAGGTTGTGCCAACCCTCCAGCACCAGCGTCGGATCGGGCGTCGTCGGCCGGGTGTCCCCCCGCGTCAGCAGGACACGCAGCAGGCTGATGCGCGCACCCATCGAGCTGCTGCGCACAATCTGCTCGACGATCTGTTCGGACACCGGGGGCACTCTCTGCGCGGTCGGCGCCTCGGTCGGCACCAGCACCGCCACCCGGATCCGGTCGTACCGCTCGGCGGTGAGCAACTGCTGCAACACCACCGGCTCCGAGCGCCCGTCCCCCACCACGGTGGCCGGGGTGGACGCGCCACCGACGTCGGCGGCGTCCACCCAGGCGAACGCGGCGAGCAGCCCGACGGCGGAATAGTCGGCCAAGACGGCGACGATCTCGTCGGTCTGCGCGTGCGGCACGACCAGTACGGTCAGCGCCCGCTGCAAAGTGGTCGGCATCGCCATCGTCAGAACGTTCCGCCCTCCGGGATCACCACGGGGGCGCCATCATCCAGATACGCCGCCCCGGCCGCTGCCCCACCGCGGGCCAGCGCCGCGGCCTCGCGCCGCAACCACCGGATCAGGTCTTCGGTCGCCCAAAACACGTCGGGGGCGAGGTCGCGGAAGATCGGCGTGTTCGACGCCGTCGACCGTGTCGGGATCGAGGTGAACACCCCCCCGGGCATTGCACCGGGCATATCCGCCGGCAGGTACTGCGCGGCGACGTCGCGCACACTGGTCAGCCACTCCTCGGCGGCGGTGGCGCGCTCCGCGGGACTCTGGGCCGCGGCGATCGTCTCGATTCGCGGCGTCACAGCTGGCGCTGCGGCACCGGTTGCCAGGAACTCGCGCAGTACTTCGCTCGCCGACAACTCCACAATCCCGCTGGCCGGGTCCTGCGAATGCGCGTCGTAGAGCTCGCGCAGCACGCCGTAGGGCCGCAGCGAGCGCATCACCGGCGGCTCGTGGGACTGGGCGATCGCCAGCAGGATGCTCTCCAGCACCGCCGGCAGCCAGTCATAGGTAGCGATGAACGCCGACGGCGGGGTCAGCAGCGGGTTGGGGAAGTTCAACCAGTGCCGGGCATCGGCGTCATAAATGCGCACCGCTTCGGTATAGGGCGACTGCGGGATCTGAATCCGGCCGACAATCTGACCAAGGAACCAACCTGCAGTCATGGCTAGGCGCTCGTCATCGGTCATCGGCAGCGACGCCGGCAACGGCCGCGCGCGACGATAGCGCCAGAACGTCCCGCGTCCTGGCCCGGCGATCTGGGCCCACTGCTGAGCTGCGGGCTTGAGCACCGAGTCGAACGCCAGCGGCGAGTAGTTGGGGTAGGACCCAAAGATGTCCACCCGGGTCACGCTGTCCTCATCCGACAGCGACCGGTGGTAGTTGTCCTTGGTGGCCCGGTCGATACGCGGGTTGGTGCGCAGCACCTCAAACAGCGCGTCGGCAACCGGCTGGCCGGCGAAGGGGACCTCGGAGAACTTGTAGCGGTACTCCGTCTGCTGACCGGGATGCACCCGCTGCAACGCTTCGTCATTCACGCTGGCCAACGGGCGGGCCAGGGACAGCGCCTCGGTGAACTTGGTGGTGATATCGCGGCGGCGCGTGGCCAATTCCGATTCCGCCGCGCCCGCACCCTGCACGAAGTCGCGCAGCGACACCTTGCAGAACTCCTCGAACGCCTCACCCGGCCGGCCCACGTACAGCCGGGCCCGCGCCAGCAGCTCGCCGGAACGGGTGTGCACGTCGAACTGCGCCATCGACGGCACTCGGGGCCGACGCGTCTCCGGGTCCGTGCCCAACGCGCGCGTCACCCACGTCGCGGTGCGTTCGATCAGACCCCCGGGTGCGGACACCCCGCCGGTGGTGCGCCACTGTCCCAAGATGACCCGGGTCGTGGCGTCGTCGATCGCGGTGCGCAGCGGCACCATCGCGTTGGCGCCGGCCACGGCCTTGGGCAGATCGATTTCGTAGCGGCCCTTGAACGCCGACGAGCTGATCAGCAGCACCTCGTTGTTGGCCTCGGCGAAGCGCGACGGCACCAGCTCGTCGGCGTCGGCCGGCCATGCGACGTACTGGTCGGTGGCCAGCCGGGCCAGCCCGACATCGGTCGGTGGCTCCGCGCGCGCCTTCTCCAGCAGCACCATCGCCTCGCCCAGCGCTTCGCGCAGCGGCGCCAACATCTCCGCGCCCATCACCCGCATCACATCGCCGATCCGCGCGGCCGCGTCGGCGAACAGTTGCCGGCGCACGTTGGCGCGGAACCCGTCAAGCGCCGTCGCCAGCACCTGATCAGCGTTCGACATCACCCCGCGCAGCGAGCGCAGGGCCGCATCCACCTGTGGCGGCACGGCGACGATGTCTGATGGCCCCATGGTCCCGAGCTGCGCCGTCGTCGGGGCCAGCACGTCGTCGATGTGCCGGCGCAACCGGTCCACCAGCTCCCGGGTGTAGGGCAGCCCCAACGTCGCAATCGCCCCGCCCACCGTCTGTTCGAGCCGCCCGGCGAACTCGCGGTGCCAGCTGAAGACCATGGCGTAGGCCGCGTCGGCGCACGCTTGCACAAGTTCGCTGCGGCGGTTGAGGACGGCCTGGCGAAAGATCGGCACCCACTGTTCGGCGGTCATGCCCTCCGGGTTCGGCAGATACCCCCGCAGCTGGCGCTCGATGAGCCCGTTGACGATGGTCGCCACGGACTCAGGGGCGAACGCGTCCGAGCCGATCCAGCGGCCCAGGATGCCCACCCGGGTCTGCTCGTCGCCGGGAGCCGGGGGCAGTCCCAGCTCGCCGCAGTGCGCCTGCCACTGGCTGCCCAGCAGCGAATCGAGCTGCTCGGTGCTGGACGCCGGGTTGCCCGCCTGCATATGCCCGAACAGCAGCTTGTCCACGCAGCTGCGGGCCAGCCGCTGCGCGGCGTACTCGGCGTAGCGGTCGCGGCCCATGCTCAAGCTGGAGAACCCGTAGGTGCCCCAGGGCAGCACATCCCACGCCGAGATACCCCATCCCAGCAGGTCCCGATCCCCCTCCGGGGAAGCCGTGTTGCCGAGGTCGTAGGAAACGAACTGGTCACTGGCCGCGCCGCTCATCATCAGCCCGGCGAGCCCCCGCGCCAGCCCCCGGTAGACGGCCCACTGCGAACCGTCCCCGAACAGTGTGCGGTCCGCGCCGATGTAGCGGCCGACCGGGAACACTCGTGCGAATGGGATCGGCTCCCCTTCCCGTGGTGCTGGCCCAGCGCCCGCATGATTCGCACGTCGTGTTCGCGCGCCGAGCCGGCCTGACTGGCCACGATCTCACCCAGCATCGCCAGCGAATTGGCGCGCACCCCGATGATGGAGCTCTGCGGCAGCGAATCGAAAATGTCGGGCGTCACCATGAACACGCCCAT
>CAVYPI010000018.1:0-44701 GCA_963770125.1 uncultured Actinomycetota bacterium
GCCCTGACGTGACTTCCTAGGCGGTGTTGCGCTCACCGGCCTGGTGTGCCGTTGAGAGTACGAGTAAAGAGAGGAACAACAGCGCTTATCGATAACCGCGTCTCAAGAGGTGCCGGGCACCGGCGTTCATCGCGGCGGGGCTCGCAATGCTGAAGTCGAACGCATTGGCCAGTCGGGCGGTTATGTCGAAGGCTAGACATACGGCCAAGGCGTCTTCGATCTGCTGAGGGGAAACGCCCGCGGCCAGCACGGCTCGGATGTCGTCTGCATCAATCCTGTGCTCACGGGTGAGCTTGGCGAGCATGCGAAGCGTCGCCCGGAGCGGCTCCGCGATCGGCGCCGTGTCCAAATCGGCAAGGGTGGCGGTGACCTTCGTGGCATCGTGGTACCACAGGGTCGACGTGGTGGAGTGCGCGGCGACGCAGAACGGGCATTCATTGGCCTGGGAGACGAACGCCGCCATTAGCTCGCGATCGCCGATCGACCAGGCCGAGGGTCCGCGCATTGCCTCGTGGGTGAGATGACCGCCGCCGTAGAAGTCCGGGCGGTAGAGCGCCAGCTTGACGGCGTCGACCACCGGCTGCCGCGAAACCAGTCGAATCAGAGTCAGCAGAGCCTTTGTGCGCAGGCGGTGGCCGCGGTCGAGGATTTCGAGCCTCATCGCCGACTTCCCCTTTCGCCGGTTGCGCTGGCCACCCCGGCAAGCGCGTTGTTGTACTGGCGGTTCGACTGGCCGACGGCGGCGCACACAACGATCTCGAAGATTTGGTCCTCGCTTAGACCCGCGGCGCGGACAGCGGCGACGTCCTCGTCGGTCACCCGGTAGGCGTGGTAGGCCACCTTCTCGATCAATGTGCGCATGGGTTCACTGAGACCGGCATTGTCGAACGCGGCCCGGCGCAGCTCGGGCGGCGCCTTCCCGTCGCTGTCGAGGACGCGGGTGACGAGCGCGCGATGCAGTTGGGTTATGTCGGTCATCGTTCGTGGGTCTCCTCTGGGTAGGTGCAGGCGATGCGCTCTTGGAGTACGGCTCGTTCGGCGGGGTTTGCGGTCAGCTCGAGGGCGCGGCGATCAGCGGCCCGGGCGTCGTCGAGGCGGCCGAGTTCGCGCTGCAGATCTGCGCGGGTGGCGTGGTAGAGGTGATAGCGGTCGAGCTCGCCCTCGAGGATGTCCAGTTCGGTCATCGCCGCCTGTGGCCCCGACAGGTAACGCAGCGCGATGGTCCGGTGGAGACGGGTGACGGGGGACGGCGCGAGGTGAAGCATCTGCAAGCTGCGATAGTCGCCTGCCACGCCGAAGCCCAATGCTGGCAGGACACCGAAGCTGGGATCCGGTATGGAATCCCCGCGTCTGTGATCTTTCGTTTGGCGCGGGTGATCCGTTGCGCCATCGTCGTTTCCTGCACCAGGAACGCTCGGGCGATCTGGGCCGTGGTCATCCCGCGCACACGACCCGCAGGGTGAGCGCGGTCTGCGCCTCCCGGGGGTAGGGCCGGGTGGCAGCAGGTGAAGATCAGCCGCAGCCGCTCTTCGGGCTCCGGCTGGACCGGCCACTCGAGTTGCGCCAGCTTGGCGAGGTAGTTGTGATCGCGCCGTAGTGCGTCCAGGCCTCGACGCCGGGCGACTGTGAACAGCCAGGCATCCGGTCGCTGCGGTATCGCTTCGGATGGCCAGTGTCGCAGCGCAGCCAGCACGGCGTCTTGCACCAGATCCTCCGCGGTGGCGAAATCGCCGGTCACCTGCATCAGCGACGCGGCCAGATGGCCCGCGTGTTCTCGTACCACGCGAGCCAACTGGGCACGCACTGCATCACTCACATGGACTCAAATTCGACAGAGCGGATCTCGACGACCGGGCAGCCCGGCCAGGTCTTGGCCGCCTGCAGCGCCTCATCCAGGTCGGCGACCTCGATCTCGACGTAACCGCTCACGACCTCTTTGCCCTCGACGAAAGGCCCGTCGACGATCACCGGTTCACCACGGTCGAGTCGCACGGTCGTCGCTGTCACAGGTGATTTCGGCTTGCTTCCACCCCGCAGCTTGTCCGCGTGACTAGCGAACCATTCGTTGACCCGGGCGTACGCGCGCTCACGCTCGGAGGCGCCCATCGCCGCAAGATCGCTTGCGAATTCCTCGGTTTGGACGAAGAACAGAACATACTTCACGGCCCACTCCCCTCGGGCTGGGCTTGGTACTCGATGGCATCCGACCTTCCTTCTTGTTTGGGAGGTTTTCTGTTCCTATAAGTAAGACGATCGGCGGCACCCCCGGTGTGACACCGGCGGCATCTCAACTGAACTTGATTCAAGCCAGTCGAGATAGTCGCGGACAACACTGCTCCGGGGCGGTTCCGGCCGCGCCAGCGGAACCAATTGCAGCCGACTACGCCATTGCAGTTTACTGCAACCATCTGTACTGTGCCCAGGCATGGCGACACATGAGTCCACGCGAACGGTTGAGCAGTTGATGGACGGTCCGATCACATTCTTCGGCGAGTCGTTGACCCAAATACACTGCATCGGCCGCGACAAGTTGGAAGAGCTTCACCGCTTCGGCGAAGTCAGCGCGCAGGCATAGGTGGAAACGCCCACAACACTCGAGGTCGTCGAGGGCGTCGACCTAACCGGAAAGACCTGCGTGATCACCGGTGCGTCGGCTGGCCTCGGACGCGAGTCGGCCCGCGCACTCGCCACGACCGGTGCACACATCATCCTCGCGGCCCGCAATCTCGAGGCCCTCCGCGACGCGGAAGCGTGGATTCGCGCCGAGGTGCCCGATGCGGCGACGTCGACCGTCGAACTGGATCTCACCACACTGGCCGGCATCCGAACCGCCGCGGCAGCGATACGGGACCTCGCGCCCGAGATCCACGTGCTGATGAACAACGCCGGGGTGATGTTCACACCGTTCAGCCGGACTTCCGACAGCTTCGAAATCCAGTTCGGCACAAACCATCTCGGCCACTTCGAACTCACCCGACTGCTTATCCCGCAGTTTGTCGAGGGCACCCGCGTCGTGATCCTGTCGTCGGACGGACACCGGATGAGCGACGTCGACCTCGACGACCCCAACTGGGAGCGGCGAGCGTACGACAAGTTCGCCGCGTACGGCGCGTCGAAAACGGCGAACGTCCTGCACATGGTGGAGCTGGACCGGCGGCTGCGAGGCCGCGGTGTGCGTGCGTACGCGGTGCATCCGGGCGTCGTCGCGACGTCGTTGGCACGACACATGACACGCGAGGACTTCGCGAGCCTGATGAGTTTGGAGCCTGCGGATCCTGGCCAAGAGAAGGTCAATGTGCGACGGGACTTCCAGATGCCCGAACGCGGGGCGGCGACCCAAGTGTGGGCCGCGGTGAGTGAGGATCTGGCAGACGTGGGTTCCGTCTACCTCGCGGACTGCCGGGTCCGCGAGGACGTCGCACCCTATGCGGTGGACGAGGCACACGCGGCGGCGCTGTGGGAGTTGTCGGAGAGGCTCTGCGAGCACGTCGCATTGGGCTCGCAGCCGTGAACAGGATGCAACGCCGCAAGCAGGAGGTGCGCGACCGGATTCTGAGTGCGGCCTTTGACCTGTTCCTGGTTCAGGGTGTGTCCGGCACGACCATCGAAGACATTTGCGAGCGCGCGGACGTCGCGAATAGAACGTTCTTCAACCACTTCGCCACCCGGCACGACATGATGCGCGCGCTCGCGGAAGAGCGCATGCTCAACCTCCGCGACGTCGTCTTCGACCGCGCGAACGAACCGATCCGCGCCCGGCTGATCGGCTTGTTCGACGACATCGCCGCGACCCTGGTCAAGTCGAGCGATACCTACCGCGAGGTGATCGCCGAGATGCTGTCCGCCGCGGGCTACGGCATTCAACGTGGTTTCGCCCTGCACGACACGTTTCTCGAGCTCGTCAAGGAGGGCGTGGCACGCGGCGAGGTCAGCGTCCGGCACGATGCCCAAACGCTGGCCGACATCATCGTCGGCGCGCTGACGGGCGGCATCGTCAATTGGACTGTGGACAAGACGTATTCGATCGAATCCGGCTTTCACGAGCTGGCGGTCGCGCTGGCCGATCTGTTGGGCGCTTCATCGAATGGCTGACGTCGTATACCTGCGGTCGTATGACGACCGCACGCGTGTGGACGACGAGACCGCGCGCCGGGTGATGAACGCGACGGTCGAGCTGCTGCGGGATGTGCCGTACTCGAGCATCACGATGCGGTCGATCGCCAAGCGCGCGGCCGTTTCTCACGCCGAGATCCGCGCGCACTTCCGGTCGAAAGACGCGATCGTCGCCGAGATCTATCTCGAACGGTTGCGTGTCGCGCCGTTGATCGTCGACGTCGACGAGTCCGCCAGGGCGCGGATCGCGGCTCAGTTCCCGCCGAAACTCACGTTCGGGCGAGAAAGTGCGAGTGAAAGCCGCCCAAACGTCGATCTCGATCGAATATCCGATTACTCACCTCGGTCTCGGCGGCGGGGAGGACACTCGTGTCACCGGTAGGCCGGTCCACGCCGGAGAAACGGGGACCACGAACTGGGCACTGCATCCCTACCGCACGGACGCGGAGCCAGGGCAGGGAAGGTCGCTATGGACGTGATTGGGCCGGTCGCATCTCCCGACACAGTGGAGTTCGACCCGTTTTCCGACGACTTCTTCAATGCGCCCTTCAACACGTACCGTCGGCTCCGCGACGAAGCACCGGTCTACCACAACCAGAAGTACGGCTTTTGGGCGTTGTCGCGCTACCAGGACGTCGAGCCCGCGCTGAAGGACTTCGAGACCTACTCGTCGGCCAGGGGTATCACGCTGGATATGTATCTGGCCGAACCCGATCCGACGCAGCCGCCGATGATCATCATGATGGATCCGCCAGAGCACACCCTGATGCGCAAACTGGTCAACAAGGTGTTCACACCACGCGCGATCGCGGATCTCGAGGGAATGATTCGCGAGACGATCACCGATATCGTCGACACCCTCGACCGCTCGGCATTCGATGCGGTCGCCGATTTCGGGGCGATCTTCCCGGTCGAGGTCATCTCCACGATGTTGGGCGTACCCCCTGAACATCGACAGCAGGTACGGCTCTGGCAGGACAAGCAGCTGGAGCGGAACCCCGGAGATTTCCATATCCCGCCCGAAGGCATGCAGGCCGCGCAAGCGATCGGCATGTTCTATTACGAGCTGGTCTGCGAACGCCGGGCCAACCCGCAAGACGACATGATCAGCGGGCTGACCCAAGTGGACGTCGTCCGCGGCGACGGTGTCGCGAAACTGACCGATCTCGAAATCGCCGTGTTCGCAATGATGCTCGGAGGCGCGGGCGCCGAGACGGTCGTGAAGCTCATCGGCAATGCCGCGGTCACCTTCGCCGCGAACCCCGACCAATGGTGGAAGCTCCGTGAAGACAGGAGCAAGATCCCCGGCGCGGTCGAGGAACTGCTCCGATATGAAGCACCCTCGCAGTACCAGCTGCGGTACAGCACGCGTGACGTGACGCTGCACGGGACAACCATTCCCGCCGGCAGCATCGTCATGCTGATCAACGGGTCGGCGACGCGCGACGAGCGAGCCTTCGCCGATGCCGATCGGTTCGACATCGACCGGAAGCCATCCGGGCACAACCTCAATTTCGGGTATGGCATCCACAGCTGCCTCGGCGCCGCCCTGGCGCGGATGGAGGGCCGAATCGCGCTCGACGTGATGCTTGATTTGATGCCCGAGTACCTGGTAGAAACCGCGGGACTGCGCCGGGTCGCGATGGCAAACGTGGCAGGCTGGTCGAACGTGCCGATCCAGGTGATTCGCTGAACTTACGAAGGCTGACGGCCGTCAGGCACCCTGGTACGCCTTGCGGTAGCTCGACGGCGACATCCCGACGCCGCGGCGCAGGTGGTGGCGCAGGTTGCCCCCCGATCCGAGACCAGCCAGCCGGGCGACCTCGTCGACGGCCAGATCCCGCGACTCCAGTAGCTCACGCGCGCGGTCGACGCGGCGGCTGCGCACCCACACACCCGGCGACTGTCCCGTCTCCTCGCGGAATCGACGGTTGAAGGTGCGCGCGCTCATATTCGCGTGCCGCGCCAGCCGCTGCACCGTGAGCTCCTCGTCGAGGTGCTGCAGCGCCCACTCCCGCGTCGCGGCAGTGGAGAAGTGATCCGGCGTAGGCACCTGGCGGTCGATGAATTGCGCCTGGCCACCCTGCCGCCACGGCGGCACCACGCAGTACCTGGCGACCGCGTTGGCCACCTGCGCGCCGTGATCGGAGCGAATGATGTGCAGGCACAAGTCGATTCCCGCGGCAAGGCCCGCCGACGTGAGCACGTCGCCGTCGTCGACGAACAACACGTTCTCGTCGAGCAGCACCTCGGGATGCAGCCGACGCATCTCGTCGGCGAACTTCCAATGCGTGGTCGCGGGGCGCCCGTCGAGCAGGCCGGCCGCGGCGAGCACGAACGCGCCGGTGCAGATCGACACCAGCCGGGTGCCCGGCCGAATCCGCGCCAACGCCTCGGACACCTCACGCGTCAACACGCCCTCGGTGCGGGCCGACGGGAACCGCGTGCCGGGGATCACGACCGTGTCGGCGGTCGCCAGCGCCTCGGGCCCGGCGGCGGGCAGCAGGTCGAAGCCAGTCGTCGCCGCGACCGGACCGCGTGTCAGCCCACACGTCACCACGTCGTATAGCGCGTTGCCGTCGGCGTCGGTCGCGTTGGAGAACAGCGTCGGTGCGATCGCGGCGTCGAAACCCACCACCGGCGGCAGCAGCAGGACGGCGACGCGATGCATGCCGCCATTTTGGCACGTTTTTGACGACTGGTGTCATTCATGCCACTAGTCGCGGTCCCTCGGATTCGCAACAGTGGTTCGGTGACGCTCACCGCCGCACGGAGAAGCACGCCCCTGGGCCGAATTCACTGGGCCTGGGTGGTGGCCGCGGTCAGTTTCATCGCGATCCTCGGCGCGGCCGGTTTCCGCTCGGTGCCCGGCGTCATGATGAACCCGCTGCACCACGAGTTCGGCTGGTCACACGGGGTGGTCGGGCTGGCGATGTCGGTCAACATGACCTTGTTCGGGCTGACCGCGCCGTTCGCCGCGGCCCTGATGGACCGGTTCGGCGTGCGTCCGGTGCTGTCGGCGGCGCTGCTGCTGATCGCGGCGGGGTCGGCGCTGAGCGTGACGATGACCGCAAGCTGGCAGCTGGTGCTGCTGTGGGGCGTGCTGGTCGGAGTGGGCACCGGCTCGATCTCGATGGGCTTCGTCGCGACCGTCGCGACCCGCTGGTTCGAGGCGCGGCGTGGCCTCGTCACCGGCGTGCTGACCGCGGCCAGCGCGACCGGGCAGCTGATCTTCCTGCCGGTCGTCGCCGAGGTGACCACCCGGCACGGCTGGCGCTGGGCGTCGCTGATCGTCGCCGCGGCGGCGCTCAGCGTGGTCCCGCCGGTGCTCGCGTTCATGCGAAACTACCCGCAGGACAAGGGCTTAACGCCATGCGGTGCGACGGCCGCGGCCAAGCCCGCTGACGTGCCCGCTTCCAGTTTCGCCGCCGCCTTCGACGGGTTGCGGATCGGCGCACGGATGGCCGCCTTCTGGCTGCTGGCGGCGAGCTTCGCGATCTGCGGGATGACGACGAACGGGTTGATCGGCACGCACTTCATCCCGGCCGCCAACGACCACGGCATGCCCACCACGGTGGCGGCGGGCCTGCTCGCGACCATCGGCATCCTCGACGTCGCAGGCACGGTGTTCTCCGGCTGGCTGACCGACCGCGTCGACCCACGGTTGCTGCTGGTCGTCTACTACACCGGCAGAGGCGTGTCGCTGCTTTTATTGCCGTCGCTGCTCTCACCGCACGCCGAACCGAGCACCTGGGTGTTCGTCATCTTCTATGGGCTGGACTGGGTGGCCACCGTGCCTCCGACGATCGTTTTGTGCCGCAACTACTTCGGCACCCGCTCCCCCGTCGTGTTCGGTTGGGTGTTCGCGTCGCATCAGCTTGGCGCGGCGATCGCGGCTGCGGTGGCCGGTCGGCTACGCGATCTGCAAGGTAATTACGACCTCGCGTTCTACCTGGCATCGGGTCTTTGCTTCGTCGCGGCTGCACTGTGTGCGAATGTCAGAAAAGTGCAGGTCAGCCACGCTGCAGCGTAGGTCTGGCGACACCGCCGCTTTGGCGTTGGCGCAGGTGTGCCTCTAACATGCCATGCGACCTAACGAAGCTGAGGAGCCGAACTTGAAGACTCGCACCAGCAAGGCATTGGGCGCCGCCGCGGGCATCACCGCGATTGCGGCATCGCTGCCCCTGGCGATCAATGCCTACGCCGACCCGGAGCCAGCGCCGGCACCGACGCCCACGCCGACGATCTCTGTAGCGCCGATTCCCGATCCACAGGGCTCTGGCTGTGACGCGTTCAAGACTGCGCTGCCCAACTGGAAGAACTTGGCCACTGAGCCGATCGGCACCGTGCTCGCCAGCATCCCGGACATCTCCACGTTCAACTCGTTGATCTCCGGTCAGGCCAATCCAGCAATCAACATTGTCTCGGTGCTCGACAACGGCCCGTATGTCGTGTTCGCACCCACCAATGAGGCGTTCGCGCAGATGGACCCGGCCCAACTCGAGGCCATCAAGGCCGATCCGGCGGCGCTGGCCAGGCTCGACTACTACCACGTCTTCCTCGGCCTGCTCGGCCCGGACGACGTGCAAGGCCAGCGGCCGACACAGCAAGGCGAAGAGATCAAGGTCACCGGCAAGGGTGGCGACATCAAGGTCAACGACACCGCCAAGGTCGTCTGCGGCGGCATCCAGGCCGAAAACGCGCGGATCTACATGATCGACACGGTGCTCGACCCGGCGTCGCCGCCTGAGCCGATCACGCCGACCAGCACGTCGTCGACCACAACCACGACGACCACCACCACGACGACGGAGGCACCGGCCCCGTCGCCCCCGCCGGGCGATCAGCACATGCCGGCGGCTGGCTAGGGCACGCCGAAACGGAGGTTTGGGCGGGAAAGTTCGAGTAGATCCCACCAAAACGTCGATCTCGACGCGGGCGGGCTACAGCCCTAGGTCGCGGCCGATGATCTCCTTCATGATCTCGGTCGTGCCGCCGAAGATCGTCTGGATCCGCACGTCGACGTAGTCACGGGCGACCTTGTACTCGTTCATGTAGCCGTACCCGCCGTGCAGCTGAACGCAATTGTCGACGACGCGCTTGCCGAGCTCGGTGCACCACCACTTGGCCTTCGACGCCTGGATCGCGGTCAGCTCCTTGTCGACGACGGCGCGCAGGCAGCGGTCGATGTACTGCTCGGCGATTTCGAGCTCGGTGTCCATCTCGGCCATTACGAACCGGTTGTGCTGGAAGCTGCCGATCGGCTGGCCGAACGCCTTGCGGTCCTTGACGTACTGCAGTGTCTCGCACCAGGTTTCACGCGCACCTGCGATCGCGCCGATCGCGATGGACAACCGTTCCGACGGCAGGTTGTGCATCAGGTGATAGAAGCCGCGCCCCTCCTGACCGAGGAGGTTGTTCCCGGGCACGCGGACGTTCTCGAAGTGCAGTTCGGCGGTGTCGGCGGCGTGTAGGCCCATCTTGTCGAGCTTGCGCCCACGGGTGAACCCGTCCATGCCGCGCTCGACGACCAGCAGCGAGAAGCCCTTGTGCCCCGCCTCCAGGTCGGTGCGGGCGACGACGATCACCAGATCGCTGTTGATGCCCGCAGAGATGAATGTCTTGGAGCCGTTGAGGATCCAGTCGTCGCCATCGCGCACCGCCGACGTCTTGATGCCGGCCAGGTCGCTGCCTGCGCCGGGCTCGGTCATCGCGATCGCGCCGATGAGCTCACCGGTGATGTAGCCCGGCAGCCAGCGCTCCTTCTGCTCGTCGGTGGCCAGTGATGCGAAGTACGGGCCAACGATGTCGTTCTGCAGGCTCAGGCTCGGGGTCGCGGGGCCGAATTTCGAGAACTCCTCGACGATCACGGCGTTGAACCGGAAGTCGTCAACGCCTCCGCCGCCGTATTCCTCCGGCATGTTGAACCCGATGAGACCGTATTTGCCTGCGGCCACGTACGATTCGCGGTCGACGAGACGTTCGCTCTCCCACTTCTCGACGTACGGCGCGCACTCCTTTTCGAGAAACTGGCGCGCGGTCTCCCGCAGCTGCTCGTGCTCCGGTTCGAATACAAGTCGTTTCATCACTTTGCTTACTTCGCTCAAACGGGCTGACGCTTCTCCGCAAACGCCAGCGGTCCTTCCTTGGCGTCCTCGGAACGAATCAGTGTCCCGATTTCGCGCATGGTTCTGGTCCAGCCGGGCTCGTCACCGACGATCACCCCGTCGTCGACCCCGTTGGCCACGCGCTTGCTGGCCCATACCGCCAGCGGAGCGTTGACGGTGATCCGGTCGGCGAGCGCCAACGCCGCGTCCACCGCGGTGCCGTCGGGCACGACCTGGTTGATCAGTCCCCACTTCAGCGCGTCGGCCGACGACATCGGTTCCCCTGTGAGTAGCAGCTCCATCGCGACCTTGCGCGGTAGGTGGTCGACGATGCGGAACACGCCGCCGGCGGCGGCGATCAGCCCGCGCTTGACCTCGGGCAGCCCGAACTTCGCCCGTTCCTCGGCTACCACCAGGTCGCTCGCGAGCGCCAGCTCGGTGCCGCCGCCCAGCGCCGTACCGTTGACGGCGGCGATGGTCGGCTTGTCGATGTAGTGGTGGACGTATCCCGCGAAGCCCCATTCGCCGTGGTCGGGATGGAACAAATTCTCACGGCGTGATATCGCTTTGAGATCCGCTCCGGCGCAAAAGGATTCACCGGCGCCAGTGATCACCACTGCGCGTACTTCCGGGTCGTCCTGGGCCTCCTGCAGCGCATCACCCACCGCGGTGCTCACCGCGCTGTTGACCGCGTTGCGCGTCTCCGGCCGGTTCAGCGTGATGATCAGGACGTTGCCCCGCCGCTCGGTGAGAGCGCCGGGGGCCGTCGCGGCCGCGGTCACAGCAGTTCGAGGATGGTGGCGTTGGCCTGGCCGCCGCCCTCGCACATGGTCTGCAGGCCGTACTGAATTCCCTTGTCCCGCATGTGGTACAGCATCGTGGTCATGATGCGGGCGCCGGAGCCGCCGAGCGGGTGGCCGAGCGCAATGGCGCCGCCGTTGGGGTTGAGCCTCTTCTCGTCGGCGCCGATGTCCTTCAGCCACGCCAGCGGCACTGGAGCGAAGGCCTCGTTGACCTCGAATACGCCGATGTCCTCCAGCTTGAGGCCGGACTTCTTCAGCGCCTTCTGGGTAGCCGGGATCGGCGCGGTCAGCATGATCACCGGATCGGCTCCGGCCAGCGTCGCGGTGTGCACCTTGGCAATCGGCTTGAGGCCCAACGACTTCGCCTTCTCGGCCGACATGAAAAGCAGCGCGGCGGAACCGTCCGAGATCTGCGACGAGTTGCCGGCGTGGATCACGCCGTCCTCCTTGAACACCGGCTTGAGCTCACCCATCTTCTCGATGGTGGTGCCGCGGCGGATGCCCTCGTCCTTGAGCACAGGGTTGCCGTCCTGGTCCTTGATGGCCACGATCTGGTCGTCGAATGCGCCGGAATCCTGTGCGGCCGCAGCCTTCTCGTGTGAGCCCAGCGAGAACTCGTCGAGCGCGGTGCGGTCGAAGCCCCACTGGGAGGCGATCATCTCGGCGCCGATGCCCTGGTTCGGGGTCTGGCTGTAGCGGTTGCGGAACGCCTCCGGGTACGGGTGGCCGCCGTTGGCCAGCGAGGCGCCCATGGGTGTGCGCGACATCGACTCGACGCCGCCCGCGACCACCACGTCGTAGTGCCCGGCCACCACGCCGGCCGCGGCGAAGTGAATGGACTGTTGGCTGGATCCGCACTGCCGGTCCACGGTCACGCCGGGGACGCTCTCAGGCCAACCCGCCGCCAGCACCGCGGTGCGGCCGATGTCGAGCGCCTGCTCGCCTGCCTGCATCACGCAACCCCAGATGACGTCGTCGACGATCTCCGGATCGATGCCTGCTCGCTCGGCCAGCCCGTTGAGTACCTGTGCGGACAGTTCGCCGGGATGCACGCCCGACAGCCCGCCGTTGCGCTTACCGACCGGCGACCGCACGGCCTCGACGATGACGGCTTCAGCCATGACACTTCTCCTTCGAAGACGGTGGTGTTCTTCCGAACGTAGAGGAACAAAGTTTACTAGGTCAACCTACTGGTTGGTAGGGAGGCGCCGGACGTTCGTGCAGATCTTGAGTCCCCTGACATGGTTTACTGAGTTGCATAGCTCGGAGAAACGCTGTTTGGGAGATGTTGTGACGCGAAGCACACCGCTGGCGCCGATGATCGGCCCTGACGCCGTCCCGGCAAGTGCTGCGGTCCGGTCACCGAAGACGGCCGAGCTCGTCGCGGGAACGCTGCGCCGCATGGTCGTCGACGGTCAACTCAAGGACGGCGACTTCCTGCCCAACGAAGCCGAATTGATGGCCCACTTCGGCGTCAGCCGCCCCACCCTGCGCGAGGCGGTGCGGGTGCTGGAGTCTGAACGACTCGTCGAGGTGCGCCGCGGATCGCGCACCGGCGCCCGCGTCCGTGTGCCCGGACCGGAGATCGTCGCGCGTCCCGCTGGACTGCTGCTCGAACTGACTGGCGCGACCATCGCCGATGTCATGGTGGCTCAGGCTGGTATCGAGCCGATGGCCGCACGGTTGCTCGCCGAATCGGGCACGCCGGAGGCGTTCGACGAACTGGACCAAATGCTGGCCGAGCACGTCCCCGCGGGTTGGCAGTCGGATCGTCTCGCCGAGACGACGGGCGACTTTCATCGCCGCCTGGTCGAGCTGTCTGGCAATGCGACCCTTGCGATCATCGCGGGCATGCTGCACGAGATCACGGTGCGGCACACCGCGGTCGTCTTCAAGGAGCGCCGGCCGGTGTCGAAGGCCGACTACGAGAAGCTGATGCGGTCCTACGGCCGCCTGATGCGGTTACTGCGCTCAGGCGACGGTGCGGCGGCGGAGGCGCATTGGCGCAAACATCTCGACACCGCACGCGATCTGTTGTTGAAGGGCCTGGAGACCGTCAAGGTCCGCGACGTGATGGGATAGCGCCGAACGCGGGCTTCCTGACCAGTGTTCGCGAATGAGTGCCCCTAGTCCGGCCACACCGCAAGCCTGGTGTTCGTGCTCACGTAGTGTTCATGATTCTTCCAGCACATGGGCAGCAGCCGGTACCGCCAGCTGCCCGGATAACCTTCGGGGCCTACATGGTCGACCGAGATTGAAATGAAGTCGTCCTCAAGGTGTTTGGCATGGGTCTCCAGATACATGCCCTTCTCGTCGTCGAGTTCCGACATCAGCTCGCTGCCGAACAACAGTCGCGGACCCGGCGCCCTGTCGAGCACCACACACTGATGACGCTCAGGACAATGGCCGGCAACGAGCCGGGCCAAACAGCAATTGTCGACCGGACCCAGTTCGCTCATCAGCTGTCCAGCGTCCTCGTCGGTCCAGACCAAGACCGGGTCAGGGGGCGTCGACGTGGTCACTGCGGTAGACGTGCACGGGCACGTTGTCATCCCACGGCTGGCGCGTCGCCATGTCGGCGACTTTGACGTAGCCGCTTTCGAATTCGCCGGTAGCGGCGTCGACGAGCCGGTACTGCTGGGTCTGCCGATGGATCGGTTGTGCGTCGAGCAACACGACGCGCACCTCGCCCGGTTCGAAATGGCACCGCTCCTGCATCGCGGCGATCAACTGCTCGTTGTGCATGTGGCCGTCGCCGAAGTTCCAGCCGACGGCCGTCGAACAGATCCGCTCGCCGTCGGTCAGCGTGTAGTCGTCCTCGTTCTGTCCTGCCATCGCGCGGTGGGCGAGGGTGAACATCGCGCGGCCGTGAGTGTTGAAGGCGCGGAACGCATATCCCATATAGAGGTACATCTGCGCGGTCTCTGGGCTGCCGTAATACCGCTCCATCTGGGCCTGCGGCATGCTGGCGATCGAAACGATACCGTTGGCAATTTTCTGCTCCGCCGACGGCTTGAGACACCACAACGTGGTGTCCCAGTTGCCCGCGTAATACCGCATCCCCGGCAGGAACGACACCTTGCGCGGGAACAGGTTTCCGATCACGACGGTGCCCGCGACCACGACGAACAGGACGATCGGCAGCGGGCTGTGCAGGTCGCCCAACCCCAGCCCGGCGTGCCCGACGAACAGCGCCAGCACGCTGAACATCATGAACACGTTCCACTCCAGCGGCACCCCCATCGGTATCGACGACAGGATGCCGAAGTGAAAGCACAGCATCACGAACGCGGCGATCGCCGTCGGCCAGCCGCCATGGGAGAAGAACAACACCAACGGGACAAGCCCTTCAACCGCGGTGCTGAAGTGCGCGAGCATTCGGGACAGCCGTCCCGGCCGCAGGTCATCGGGGAAGTGCTCGAAGAACTTGCGCTTGATGAACCGCGGCCGGAACACTGGGTTGTTGCTCATCATCGTCGAGATCACGAACGGGAAGTGCTTGTTCAGCTTGGACGTCGCCGCGCCGAGCCAGATCACCAGGCAGACGAGCTTGGCGGCGATGATCATGTCCACCCCGGCGAACAGGAACGCCACGGTGAACGATGCGTACACCTCGCCGCGGGCGGCCAGGAAGATTACCTTGTCGCGCAGGCCGAGCACCGCGAGCAGACCGAGGATCGTCCAGATCTGCCATAGCGGGAGCACGCCGACGGTCGTGTCGAGCGCCGGGATCGGACCGCTGCCGTTGGAGAACAACGCGACCAGAAGCATCACGAGCAGCGCCGCATACAGCGCCGCATCGACCGGCGTGCGGGCCGTGCCTTTGGTCAGCGGCACCCGGTTCGGCCACGGTGGCAGCCGAATGGTGTTGGGCCGCAACCAGTACAGGATCGACCCCATGGGTGGGAAGAACCGATTGTTCAGCGGGCCGAATCCGCAGCCGAGCCCAATGACCTCGAACAGCATCGTGTAGAGCACGATCTTCTCGAACACGATCGGCTCGGCATACCAGGATGCGACGTTGGTGAACCCGTCGATGCCCTTGGTCGCTAGCGCGAACAGCCAACCGCCGAGGATGTACAGCAGGATCTTGACGACGTAGAACAGGTGCAGCACGCCGGGCGTCCCGAACCCCACCTCGGCCCAGTGCCGGGCCATCGGAACGATCTTCTCCGCGCGGGTGCCCTTACTCCACTGTTCGTAGTCGATGACGGGCGCGTCCTGCTTCAAGAACCCCATGACGCATGAGACTAGAACGTGTTCTAGCCGAGTGGAATCAGTTTGGGCATGTCGCACCCGCAGTGGCCCTAGCCTGTCCCGATGACCACCTTTGCCCTGGTGCACGGCGCTTGGCACGGCGCCTGATGCGGGGAGCAGTTGACTCCGCTCCTGCAGCAGGCCGGCCATGACGTGGTGACGATGGACCTGCCCAGCGAGGACGGGACCGCGAGCTTCGACACTTACGCCGACGTGGTGTGCGCAGCCCTAGAGGGATGCGACGGTGGTGCTGGTCGGACACTCCTACGGCGGAAATACGGTGCCGCTGGTGGCCGCGCGTCGACCCGTATGCCATCTGGTTTACCTGTCCGCCATGGTCCCCGACATTGGCCGCAGCCTGTTCGATCAACTGAGTGACGAACTGGAAATGCTCAACCCGGAGATTTCCCGCCATGGCGTTACATTCGGCGATTGGCGAACTAGGCGTCGGCCTTTGCCGGCGGCCGCCAGAAGATCGCCAGCTGGCCGATGCCACCGGCGAGCCCCAGCACGACCGAGATCAGCAGACCCCACCAGCCGTGGAGGTAGTCGTAGAAGCCGGTGGTGTGGAACAAGGCATAGTCCAGGCTGAACTTGCCCGGCCCGATCGTGGCCACCGCCACCGCCGTCACCGCGAGTATCAGGTTGTACTCCCAGCCCTCTTTGACGATGAAGAAACCGTTGGGCCGGTGCACGGTCCACGCCGCAACGAACATCAGCGCAACGAAGCCGGCCGCGGGAATCGGCGTCAACAGGCCGGCCGCCAAACCGAGCCCGGCCGACATCTCCGTGGTGGCAGCCACCCGGGCGTGGAACATGCCCGGTTTCATCCCCATGCTGTCGAACCAGCCAGCGGTGCCCTTCAGCCCCCCGGGCCCGAAGAATTTGTTGTAACCGTGTGCGGCCAGGGTCAGACCCAGGACTACCCGAAGAATCAGCAGTCCGGTGTCGATGGCCGTGTGGTACGCAGTCATGCAACAAAATCTAGGCCATGTGTTAAACGGCGGCCCAGCCCCCATCCACGCTCAAAACGACGCCGTGAATGTTGGTGGCGTCGTCGCTGGCCAGGAAGACGACCGCCGCAGCGACCTCGGCCGGTGTGCTCATCCGCCGCGACGGGATCCGCGCCAGCACCGGCGCGACGTGGTCGGCGAACTGCGCCTGGCGTTCGGTCGCAATCGGTCCCGGCGCGACAGCGTTGACCCGCACGCCGAAGCGCCCGTATTCGGCGGACCACGATTGGGTGAACGAGTGCACCGCCGCCTTGTTGGCACTGTAGATCGCGGAACCGTCGCCGCCACGCAGCCCGGTGATCGACCCGATGTTGACGATCGCGCCCCCACCCCGCTGAACCATCGCCGGCGCCAGCGCTCCGGTCAACAGAAACGGCGCAAACACGTTGACCGCGAACGCATCCCAGAGCAGTTCTTCGGAGATCTCGGCGGTCGGCGTCGGCATGAGCAGCATTGCGGCGTTGTTGACCAGGA
This sequence comes from uncultured Actinomycetota bacterium, assembly GCA_963770125.1. Classification (GTDB taxonomy): domain Bacteria; phylum Actinomycetota; class Actinomycetes; order Mycobacteriales; family Mycobacteriaceae; genus Mycobacterium. Next base: position 16,768 of record CAVYPI010000018.1, read on the forward strand.
TGTCGATCCGCCCTCCGGCCGCGGCGGTGGCCTGTTCGGCCAGTCGGCGCACTTCGTGTTCCCCTGCGCCGAGGTCGGCGACGACGAACTCGGCCGTGCCGCCTGCGGACCGGATGTCGGCGACGACGGTATCGCCGCGGGCCTTGTCGCGACCGCTGACGATGACGAATGCGCCCTCCGCCGCCAGTGCTGAGGCGATGGTGACCCCGAGACCGCCGGTGGAACCAGTAACCACTGCTGTGCGGCCGGCGAGCCGCTTGATGTTTGGACTCATGGGTCCACTGGTACGCTGTCGAAAATGGACCTGCAAGTCCAGAAGCTGACGGCGAAGGGCCGGGCGACACGGCAGCGCATCATCGAGGGTGCCGCCGCCGAGATCCGCGAACACGGTGTCGCCGTCGCCACTCTCGACGATATCCGGGCACGCACCCAGACCTCCAAAAGTCAACTGTTTCATTACTTCCCTGACGGCAAGGAGCAGCTGCTGCTCGCGGTCGCCGAGCACGAGGCGCAGATGGTCCTCGACGACCAACAGCCATACCTGGGCGCGTTGACGTCGTGGGCGGCCTGGCAGCGATGGCGCGATGCCGTCGTCGACAGGTACCGCAGGCAGGGCCAGCGCTGCCCCCTCGCCGTGCTGATGTCCGAGATCGGCCGCAGCACACCGGGCGCCCAGGCGGTCACTTCGGCGCTCATGCACAAGTGGCACGACGAGATCGCGGCCGGGGTGCGGCACATGCAGGCACAGGAGAAAGTCGCCGCCCGGCTCGACGCGGACAAGCTCGCCGCCGCGCTGCTGGCCGGGATCCAGGGCGGTGTCGGCGTGATGCTGGCGACCGGGGATCTCAGTTATCTCGAGGCCGCGCTCGACGTCGGGATCGAATCACTGCGCGCCCAGACTTGACGCCCAGCAGACGCAAAGTGCTCCAAGGGAGGCGCGTTCTCCGTTTGCGGTAGAGCCAAAACGGAGACACTATCTCCGCAGGTTCGAACCAAAGGATCCTCATGACCGAGACGGTGTTGGTGACCGGCGGCACGGGTTTCATCGCGCGGTGGTGCATCGTCGAGCTGCTGCAACAGAGCTATCGGGTGCGCACGACGGTGCGCAACCTGTCGAGGGAAGCTGCGGTTCGCGATGCGGTGTCCCGCGTCATCGATCCCGCCGACCTGTTGACATGTGTGGTCGCCGACCTGACGTCCGATGACGGCTGGGACGACGCGGTCGCGGGCTGTGATTAAGTCCTGCATGTCGCGTCGCCACTGGGTCTCGACGGCTCAGGCGACCTGGTGGCTCCGGCCCGTGACGGCGCTCTTCGGCTGCTGCGGGCCGCGACTGCGGCCGGGGTGAAGCGGGTCGTGCTCACGTCGGCCGCCAACACCGCGAGTCCGTCGTCATACCGCGACGAGGGGATCAGCGACGAAACGCTGTGGACCGACCCCGACACACCTGGACTGCAGACCTACCGCAAGTCGAAAACGCTGGCCGAGCGCGCAGCGTGGACATTCATGGAAACGGCCGACGGCCCAACGACTTTGGCCACCGTCTTGCCCGGCGCGGTGTTCGGACCGCTTCTGAACACCGAAAACCTCGGCTCGGTGCAGGTGATCGGACGGCTGCTGCGCGGCCGATCCGCGGCACGCCGCGGATCGGCCTCGAGGTCGTCGACGTCCGCGACATCGCGGCGGTTCTTCGTGACCGCCTCGGGCCCGACGCCGCCAAGGTGCCAACCCGCACCATCCCCGACGCGCTCGTGCGATTGGTGGCCGGGTTCGACCCCGAAATGCGGGCCATTGCACCCGGTCTCGGCCGCAAGAATCGGCACACCACCGCCCAGGCGCAAGAGCTGCAGGGCTGGCGACCGCGCCCTGCCACCGACACGGTTGTCGACTGCGCACGCAGCCTCATCGAAAACGGTGCCGTCTGGTGGTCCGCAAGGATGCCGCCCGCAATCGCGATCGCCTGGTCAGCGCCGCGCGCACGCTTTTCGCCGAACGCGGCATCGATGCGACGCTCGACGACATCGCCCGCGAAGCCGGTGTCGGAACCGGCACCGCCTACCGGCACTTCCCGAACAAGAAGGTCATCGCGGCCGAGATCCTCGCCGACGCCACCCAGCAGATCGCCGCCGATGCCCAGGACGCGCTAACAATCGACGACCCATGGGAAGCCGTTGTGATGTTCTTCGAGAACACCTCGGCCCGGCTCGCCACCGACCGCGGCCTCTACCAAAACCTTGCCGGGCAGGGCAATGTCGATGACAAGGCTCGCATCTGGCCGCACATCGTAGATGGCATCACCCGGTTGTTCGACCGGGCCAAGGAGGCCGCGGTGATACGTACCGACGCCGAACCGGAGGATGCTGCCGTCATATTCGCGATGCTGGGCGTCGCCTTCTCCACGGGGACTTGGCGGCGCTACCTTGCGTTACTCTTCGACGGGTTGCACGCCACCGATCGGCCCGAGTTCCCAACTCCGCCACCCGCATTTGCGACGCTCGACGACGTCATCGCGGTCGGCAAGAGTTAGGCGGCCAGCTATTCGGCCGATCGGAGCGCGCTTTCGAGCCGCTCGACGTAAGCGTCGACGTCACCGATCGCCGACTCGGCGGCGTGCACGCTGATCGCGATGGTGTCGCCGATGCCGTGCAAACCGTGCGTCAGGCCCATCATCGGCGACAGGCCCGGATTGCCGGCTGTCAGCACGACGGGCAACTCCCCGAAGCACAGATCGGCCGGTCCGCGGTTGACGCTCGAGACGACGGTGTTTCCGGTGACGCTCGGTGACCGCAGCGTCGGGTCGAAATGCCCGATGCCCCAGCGCAATAGCGGCGCGGGAACCGCTGCGAAGGCACGGCTGGCCGCAAGCATTGCCGGGTGTGCGGCCCTGCGACGCCGCTGGGCCAGGTCCTCGACGATCCGGGCGGTTCGCTCACTATGATCCAACTCGGGGTACAGTCCGACGGCAACGTTACCGAAATGGTTGTGTGCCTGGCGGACACCGGCTTTCGCCATCGGCACCTCGGCACCCAGCGCCGACGGGTCGTCACCAAGCTCACGCAGATGGCCTGCTAAGGCGGTAGACACCGCGGCCAGTACGCCGGCGGTCACAGTTGGGCCCGGCAGCTGGGCGCGATTCCGAATCACCGTGCGGATGCTGCGCACACCGTCTGGGCGTGCGTTGCTGCGCAACGCTGGTCGCGAATCGGCCTGCGGGGGCACCAGTCCCGCGTCGGTGTCACGGACCAATTGTCGATGCGCCCGGGCTGCCCGGAAGCTGCGCCACGGCAGTGCTGCGCCGCGAAACGAAAGTTGCGCAGGCACCGGCGACACCTCCTCCTCGCGGCCGAACAGCCACGCCGCCAGCGCCGACGACCGGACGCCGTCGCCAAGCGCATGGGTGGCCTGCAATACCGCTACCGTGCCCACACCGGCACCGGGCAGCCCGTCGACGGGTGTGAACAGGTGTAGCCGCCAGGTCATCCGGCGAGCGTCCAGTTGGTGTTCGGCCAGCCCCGCAACCGCCGCCAGACATCCCGCCCATCTCTTGTCGGCGAGATCGTGCAGGACGAATTGGTCGGGCCTAACGTCGCCGGTCACCCACGCCGGGTAGGTGAGTGCGTTGCACTCCTCAACCCGCAGTCTCAACTCGGGACAATTCCGTGCCCGCTGCTGGATCCGGTGAAGCGCTTGGTCCAGCTCCGACGGCTCCCCCGCGAAGCCGTAGAGCAGAAACTGATCGTTGGGGATCTTTGCGGACATCCAATGCATTTGCGCATCGACCGCCGAGAGCCAACGCGCTGCCATGCTCTCAGGCTAGGCTCTTCAGCCATGCTTCCGCCTGCAAGGGATGACGGCGTCGCGATAATCACCGGTGCGTCGTCGGGAATCGGCGAGGAGATCGCTCGCGAATTCGCCCGCCGCGGTTACCGATTGGTACTTGTGGCCCGCCGGGCCGACCGCCTTCGGGACCTGGCGGAAGAACTCGCCGGCCGGGCCCACGTGCTGCCCGCTGATCTTTCTAACCGCGACGAACGCGCGACCCTGTTCGACCAGGTGGCTGCGCTCGGTGTCGTCGCGGACATCCTGGTCAACAACGCCGGGCTCACCACGGTGGGCCCCGTCGCCGAGGCGAGTCCAGAGGCCGAACTCAACCTGATCGAGGTCGACGTCGCCGCGGTGGTCGACCTGTGCAGCCGGTTCGTCCCCAGCATGGTCAAGCGCGGACGGGGAGCGGTGCTCAACGTCGCATCGGTCGGCGCGTTCGGCCCCCTCCCCGGGCAGGCATCGTACGGTGCTGCCAAGGCGTTCGTGCTGTCCTACACCCAGGCGATGCGAGAAGAACTGCGCCACACCGGCGTCACCGCCGCCGCGCTGTGCCCGGGGCCGGTGCGCACGGGCTTTCTCGAGGCCGAAGGCATTCCAGACGAGGAGAGCGAGAAGGCCCTGCCGAATTTTCTGTGGAAAAACGCCGACTCCGTGGCCAGGGCCGCGGTCGACGGACTGGCGTCGGGAAAGGGTGTGATCATGCCCGGTCCGCCTAACCGCATCGCGTCGGTGTTCTACCACCATTTGCCGCGGAGGCTCCTGCTGCCGCTGATCGCGCGCAACCATCCGGGGCTGAAGAAGTCGTAGATAGTCGAGCCCGACAACCCACTAACCGAACTGCGCACCTCTGAGCGACAGTGTCGCTCGTTGGCGCGACTTTCTAACTTATTCAGCGACATTGATGCTCAGTGGAGGGCACAGCGAACTGTCCCTCAATTCCCGCTGCCGAGAACGGAATACGGGTGTCGGGCATCGCCGCAAGCCCGGCTCCCGCGATGGCTCCCCAGTCGTGACCGATGAATACGTCGCGTCCCGTCGGGACCGCAGCGTCCAGTACCCGCAGCGCGTCGTCCATCAGCGCGCCGACGTGGTAGCTGCCGTCCGTCGGCAGCGACGACGGGACATAGCCGCGCATGAATGGCGCCACCTTGCGCCATCCATAGGCGGTATCCAAAAAACCGTGCAGGCACAACGCTATTGGCGCATCTGCGGGGCCCCAGGTCAGCGCGCGCAGCTGCACGGCCGGTGCCGCGATGTCGAGCCACTTCGGTTCGGTCACGCTATACCGGGTCGAAGTTGGAGATCAACCAGCGGCCGCCAACCTTTTCCAGCGTCACCCGCACACTGGACGCGGTGTCGGTCGGCGCGTCCTGGCCGACGACCACGGTCTGGTTGACGAACACGAGTACTACAGCGCGGCGTGGGTCGGCGGACACGGAGGCCATCGCCGGAACCGTTGCCACTGCAGAGATCTGCTTCTGCTTGGCACCAGGGATCACGACGTCGTTGGTCAGCGAGGTGTACGAGTCGCGGAAATCGCCGGTCAGCAGGTCGCGGGCCGCGGTTAGCTGTTGCTCCACGGTATCGGGCTTGTACGACAGCAGCGCGATCGTGCTGTCCTTCGCAGCCTGCATCGCCTGTCGTGCAGGTGAATGCGCATTGGTGACGTCGTCGACGCGCGCCGAATTGTCCATCCACCTCAGGTATCCCGCGCCCATCGCCAGCAGCAGCGCCACGGCGGGCAGCACACCGAACGCGAACACCCGCGCCCATTGGATGCGCCGCTCGGGCTTCTCCGCTTCAGCCGACTCCGACACCTCATCGGGAGTTTCGGCGGTTTCGGTTGGCTCGTCGACCTTGTCGGCCGTCTCCTCCGTCGCCGTATCCTCGGCTTGCTCGGCATCGGTGTCGGCGGACGCGGTGGTCTCGTCCTTCACGCTTTCCTCTTGGCTGTGGTTGCTCACGGCACGAACTCCACGTTAGACACCTTGGCCTCGTCGCCGACCTTCTGCACCGAGATGCGCATCCGCCAGGCGCGCGGCGCTTGTTCGGGCGCGCCGGCGTTGGACGCCTTGACCGTCACCGCCACCAACACCTGAGCGCCGTTGTCGGACTCGGACTCCAACCCCGCCTCGCCGATGGTGCCGACCGATCTGGACTGTGCCTGCTTGACGACTTCGACGAAGGGCTGCGAACGCTTCTGGAAGTCGTCGTAGAAGGTTCCCGTCGCGGAGTCGAGGATGCGCTGCACGTCCGCGTCGGCCTGCTGCCAGTCGATCGTGGTCAGGTTCAGCGCACCCTGCCGGCCGACCTGGAGGAAGAGCTTGCGTTGTTCATCGGCCTGATGCGACTGGTAGGTGCGGAATCCCAGCCAGCCGGTCAGTCCTGCCAGCACCACGACCAAGGCCAGGCCGGCGATCGTCGCCAGCTTCAGATGCGACATCCGCGGCTTGGCGGGCGCGGCTCCTTCGGCTTCGGCGTCGAGGGCTTCCTCGTCGTAGTCGTCGCCGTCCGTGGCCTCGTCGGTCACGGCCGCATCGGAGATCTCGCTGCCGGCCGCCTCCGGCTCGGTGGCGCTCGACGTCTCCTCGGTGGCCGTCGACTTGCTCAGTTCCCCGTCGGGGGCAGCAGCATCGTCTGCCATGTTTGCTCCTCTGTGGCAGTGCGGGCCAGGTTGGCTGCGTGTACACACGCCCGTCCGGTCCAACGTACGTGCCGGTGGCTGGCTGGTACTCGGCGGCCCGCTATCGGCGGCGGCGCAGGACCGGCGGCGGAGCTGCTTGCGCAGGTGGCGACCCCGGCGGCAACTGCGCGAGACTCGGGTGGTAGCGGCGGAGCGATGCCCATCACCTCGAGCGAAGCAAACAATTTGTGGGCGTCGATGCGACGGAAGGACGCCCGTGCCGAGCTAACGGGGTCCTTCGACTCCGGACCACGACGCCGGCGAGTGCCTCAACCGTCGTGCCACAGCCGGTCCGCCCGTTACCCCGGACGATTCCGCGTCGTGGTTGCCGCAGTCGTAGGACCGGATGCCGGTGCCGCACAACGACTGGACGTCGGCGTGTCGGACGCCTCCTCGCTCGCCAACCAGGCCTTCAGATCGCTCAGCGTCGTCGGGCCAGTGCGGGGATCGCGGTTCATGGTTGCTCCTCGCGCGGCTCAATCCAGATGCACCGCACCGCGGGGGGATGCCCTCAAGCTCGGGCTCCTCGTCCAGCTGGTCTAGCTGGCCGCGGGACTGGGCGTCCATCGCGCCCGCCAGGGCGTGGGCGTAGCGATGGCAGTAGGGGCTGGTGCAGGCGTCGGCGTGCTCTCTGGCCTCCTTGGCGGCGTCGTTGAGTCCTGACATGGGAGTTCCCTTCGGTGACGAAGGTCATGATTCCTTCCCGGTGGCGGGGTGGGCGCGCACAGCCCGCGCGCCCACCCCCGATCACCTAGCTGGGCAGCAGGTCGAAGTCGATCGTCTGGCTGGTGAAGGTCTGCCAGGTGGCCATCTTGCCGCCCTCTAGCATGAGCTGGATCATCTCCGAGTCGGTGTTGAGCTCCTGCTGGATCTTTCCGTAGGTGGTCCAGTCCTCGCAGGTCGCCATCACGACCATGGAGTTGGTCCCCGCGCCGCCCACCGCGATAGCTGAGAGCGTTGCCTCCTGCACGCCCGTGTAGGACTTGATTCTGGCCAGGCCCTTGCCGAGATGCTGCAGCAACTCCACCGGGTCCGCGCCCTGATTGGCGGTAACCACCACCGTGCTGATGATTGTCATGAACCCTTCTCTCTCTCCCCCGGCACCCTGCCGAGTGAAGTCTTCGCCGCACTCTTCGGCGATGCGTGGCGTGTATCAACTCCACTCGTTGGTCGACGTGCTTGGCGCACACGCCCCGCGCCACGTGCTTGTGGTCGCAGCCGTCGATCACACACAGGCGCTGTGTGGTGCGCCAGCGGCGGTCGGTGGGGCTCGGGTGCGCGGCGCTGTAGATCGCGTTCTGTTGATCGGTCGCCAGCGCCCAATGATCGGGCTTGACGCAGTGGTGCGGACAGGCGTTCCGGTGGCCGAGTTCCATGCCACGCGGGATCGGCCCGATGACCAGCTCCCAGGCGAACCGCTGCGCCGGGACCGATTGGTGAGCGATGGCGAACCGGCCGTATCCGGCGGTCGTGCAACCGGTCCACATCCAACATCACCGAATATCACTCCCGTAGAGAAAGTATCTGCTGATCAATCACAGCGGGACGCGAAATGGGAAATCGGTACACAGGCGATAGTCACCGAACTACCAGCGAACGTTAATCCTGACAGTCGACTGTTATTACAGCACTTACACCGACACGAACAGGCCCCCAGCGTTGAGCTGAGGGCCTGCTTGGGCGGTCGTACGGAGCCGTGAGGGGCCCTGACCGAGGGTGAAGCGTGCTGTGGTCATGCGATTCCGTTTCGCGTCGGCAGCGTTCTCGGCGGGCGTCCCCCACCGGATGTTGGACGCGTGCGGGTTGTCGGGGTCGTCATCCCAGTGCAGGGCCTGTTTGCCGTCCGGCCGGGGTCCATGCCAGGCCTCGGCGACGACGGCGTGCAGGTAGCGCCGCTCGCCGCCGAGGTAGACACGGGGATAGCGATGGGACCGATCGGCCGGGAGCAGCTTGGCGACGCGCCCTTGATCGGACACGACATGCTCGCCGTCCAGGTCCCTCCATCGCTCCTCCACCGTGGTGCGGAACAGGTTGGCGACGACAAGCCGACCTCCGCGCAGACCTCGCTGAAGTTCTCTCTGAGCAGCTCGCCGGCGCACAGCCTGCAGCGCCGGACGGGTACGGGTGGTACCGCTGGCGCTGGGTCGTCCCACAGCCCCACGTCGTCGTCGGTGCGCTCACCGAACCTGTCGTGGCGGCTCACGGCTCACCCCGCTTCGACGGGCGGGTGAACTGCTTGCGTGGTCGCTCGTCGTTTTCGGCCCCCCAGACCCCCTGACCAACGCAACAGCTGATGCATCTGCAGGTCTGTTGGTCTGCGGGTCTGCGGTCTGTAGGTCTGTGGTCTGTAGGTATGTTCGATACCTGCTTCCATGCCTGCATCCATGCCTGCATCACCGCGCAGCTCTGCCACCACCTCGTCGACGTATTCGAGAACGCTCTCCCTGAACAGGTCCCGGCACTTCTCCACCTCGTCGGCCAGCACCGCGCGGATGCGCGGGGAGATCGCCTTGAGAGCAGCGGTGAGCGCGCCCTTCTGCGTCTTCCAGGACGACCCGCCCGCAGCGTGTCGTTCCGCAGCTTGGTCCTGACGAGCAACTCCTGCTCGTCCTCGTCGAGCACCACGAAGCGGGCCGCGTCCAGCACTCGCAGCGCCACCCACACCCGTTCCGCGCTGAGGTTGGCCCACTTCGCCCAGCGGTTCACGGTCACGGTGAACAGTCCGGCCATGTTGTTGTCCGGCTCAACGAGGAGCCGGATGTAGACGACCTTGGCGTCGGGATCGAGGTCCGCGAAGTCCTGGTCCCTGGCGATGCTGCGCCAGACCCTGACGAACGGCCAGGACGCCTCGCGCGGGGTGTCATCGGTCATCGCCGGCCCCTTGTCGGTGCGCGGCGATAACATGACTTGTCCGTGCCGGATAAGCCCCCCCGGTTCCCACGCCGGGGGCGGCGGCAGGATTCATGTCCCACCGGCCTGCTGCTCGGTCTGCGCTTCGCCGTTGCGGAACAACAGCTGCAGCCGCTCCCTCTGGCGCTCGCTCAGGGCGGCGCATCCTCAGCCAGCGCGCGGATCTTGGCCTGCTGCTCGCGCGGCAGGTCCTCCAGCCGGGGTGTCACCGCTCACCGGCCAGCAGCGCGTCGAGGTCCTCACGACGGATGTACCACCGGGCCCCGATCTTCACGCCGGGGATCTCCCCGCGCTCCAGCAGGGTGCGAACGGTGACGGGGTGCAGCCGCAGCTCGGCGGCTACTTCTTCGGTGTTCAGCGGCTGCGGCCGCTCATTAACGGTGCCAGGCAACGTAACCCTCCTCAGGGCTCGCCGTTACTTCACGGCCTTTTGCCGAGACTCATCCCGCGTCGAGCTTTTGCGGGCTGGCCTCAAAGGAGGGGTTGCGCACTTTTTGCGTACCGCTTACACCATTACACAGTTCAATGGCGAACAGCGTGAAGCTGCGCGGCGTGTTTTGCGCGCTCAATGCCGTTCTGTCACAACGGATTCAGAGGGGGTGTACCCAACGTACCCAACCTATACGGTCATGCCGAGGAACCGGGTGCCGTCGAGCACGAAGGTCCCCGACACCACGTCACCGGGTGTGCCAGGTCCTGCCTCGGTGTAGCGCTCGAACGTCTCGATCCTCGAGTTTGGGAAGACCGACGTGTAGAAGTGCGCGGCTTCCTCGAGGTTGTTGTCGAACCAGAGCGACGGCGTGATCGACGGCATAGCGGGTCCTCTCGTCTAGGCGGCTTTCCTGTATCGACCGACAAGACGCTCCGGGGTCATCGCCGATCGGTGATCGCCCCTACGGCGCCCAGCGCACGCAGGGCGAAATAAAGGACTCGTCCCCTCGCCCGCTGGACTTCGCAGCCCTCGACCGTGCCCAGGACGCTCATTTCCCGGCTCACCACCGCGCTGATCGCTATCGCGTCGTTCTCGGGGTCGGCCAGCGGGAACGTGCCGTCGTGGCGGCCGCGCCGCAGGATCTCGACCAGCGACCGTTCGCGGTGGGCATGTGTGCGCTCCCGCGCCTCTCGGTAGCCCTTCGCTGCACGCACTTCGTCGGAATCGAGCACCACAACGTGCATCAGGATGTGCGGATCGCGTGTCAGGCCGAACATCTCCTCGATCCAGGCCTTGAGCTGGTCGACGGGAGCGCCGGTCGCGTCGTCGGCAATGCGGTCGAGCCGATCAGCGAGCGCGTCGCTCTCCTGCCGCAGCATCGCCAGGAACAACTCGTCCTTGGACTCGAAGTGGCGGTAGAACGCCCGCGTGGACACCCCGGCGCGTTGCAGGATCGCAGCGACCGGGATCGGGCCGGTGTGCGGCTGCGACAGGCAACTGTAGGCAGCATCGATGATGCAGCCGCGGTCGTCGTCACTGGCGGTGCCTGGCTGCACGATCGCAGATTCTAGGGATGCCGCGCAGCGGTCGGGGCGAAGATCGGTGCAAATTTTCAGCTGGGTAACGTGAAGACCCGGAGCCAGCCGAAAGGATGTCCGTGAGTACTACACGCAGCGAACCGCAGACCGTCAAATTTCGCGGCGTCGAAGACCTCGTCCTGGTTGCCGACGAATGGAACCGTGGAACTGGTTCTGGGCCGACGGTGCTGATGCTCCATGGCGGGGGGCAGAACCGCTTTTCCTGGAAAAACACCGGCCAGATCCTGGCCGACGAGGGTTTCCACGTCGTCGCCTTGGACAGCCGCGGCCACGGCGACAGCGACCGCTCCCCCGATGCGAACTACACGGTGGATGCGCTGTGCGCTGACACGCTGCAGGTGCTGGAGCAGATCGCGGCGGCCGGTGATTTTGATCGGGGCGAGCATGGGCGGAATGACCGGCATCCTCGTCGCCGACGCCGCGGGCCCGGACAAGGTCACCAAACTGGTGCTCGTGGATGTGGTGCCGCGGTATGAGAAGGACGGCAGCGCCCGGATTCGCGATTTCATGTTCAGCCATGTCCACGGCTTCGAGTCGCTCGAAGAGGCCGCCGACGCGGTGGCCGAGTACCTGCCGCACCGGACCAGGCCGCGCAGTCCTGAAGGGCTGAAGAAAAACCTGCGCCGACGTGACGGCCGTTGGTACTGGCACTGGGATCCGAAGTTTCTGACTGCGCCTGCCGACGACGCGTTCGTGCGCGAGGAAAAGCTCGAACGGGCGGCGATCGACCTGACCATCCCAATCCTCCTGATTCGGGGAAAGCTGTCCGATGTGGTCAGCCCCGAGGGTGTGAAGGACTTCCTGGGGAAGGTGCCGCGCGCCGAGTTCGTCGAACTGTCCGATGCGGGACACACCGCGGCGGGCGACGACAACGACGCGTTCTCCGAAGCCGTCGTGCAATTCGTCAGCCGGTGACCGTCGGTTTCAATTTCCTTGAGGCTCCGGAGCTTCCGGCGCCTCAAGTGAGCGAGGCGCAGGCCGAGGAAATTCTCGCTACGCACTACGGGCTGCCGGCCCGCGCGACATCGCTGGGCAGCAACCAGGACAAGAACTTTGTGGTCACCGGTGTTGACGGCGAGATCGTCGGGGTGCTGAAGATCGCCAATCCGGCGTTCAACGCAACCGAAATCGAAGCCCAGGACCTGGCGGCGGACCGGATCGCGGATGCTGAGCCGTCGTTGCGCATGGCAGTGCCGCTCCCGAACCTTGTCGGCGAGAAGTGCACGGCCATCACCGGATTGGTGGACGGGACCGCATACGTGCGGCTGCTGCGCTTCCTGCCGGGCGGGACGCTGCTGGATTCGGGTTACCTGTCGCCGACGGCGGTTGCGGGTCTGGGCGAGGTGGCCGGCCGGGTGAGCCGGGCGCTCGAGGGTTTCAGCCATCCGGGCCTTGACCGGGTCCTGCAATGGGATCTGCGCTACGGCGCCGCCGTTGTGGCGGAACTGATTTCACACGTCGCTGACCCGTCGCACCGCGCGACGGGTGGACGCGGCGGCCAGGGACGCGTGGTCGCGGATCGCGCCGCTCGTCGATGAGCTGCCGCGGCAGGCCGTGCATCTGGATCTCACCGACGCCAACGTCGTGGTGGCGCGCCGGGCGGGCGGCTCGGCTCATCCGGACGGGGTCATCGACTTCGGCGACCTGTCCGACAGCTGGGCCGTGTCCGAGCTGGCGATCACAGTGTCGTCGGTACTGGGCCACCTCGGTAGCGAACCGATCGCGATCCTGCCTGCGGTGCGGGCCTTTCACGCCATCCGGCCACTCACCACGGTTGAGGTGGACGCGTTGTGGCCGCTGCTGGTGTTGCGCACGGCCGTACTCATCGTCAGCGGTGCGCAACAGGCCACCCTCGATCCCGAAAACCCCTATCTCACGGAGCAGTCCGGCGGCGAGTGGCGCATGTTCGATCAGGCGACATCGATTCCGATCGACGTGATGACTGCGGCGATAAGGGCCGACCTCGGTCTCGCGGCACCGCCCCACCCGGTCGAGGTCACGGTCCCGCTCGTCGACGTCGACCCCACCTCGGTGGTGACGCTCGACCTGTCCACCACGTCCGACGTTCTACGACTTCGCGTTCGAGGACGACGGTTCACTGAAGACGGGTGTCGAGGACGAATGGGCCAGGGCGGCAGTGCAAAACGGCGCCCGGCTCGTCGTCACCCAGTACGGGCAGGCGCGACTGAGTCGGACCCGCAAGCTCAGCCATGACAGCCCGGACGTCGTGGCGACCGGGGTCAGTCTATGGGCGGCATCGTCGACACCGGTTGTCGCCCCGTGGGACGGCGAGGTGATTGCGGATGACGTCTCTCACCTTGCGGGGCGTTGATTTCGAGCTGACACTTTCGGGCGTGCATGCGGTGGCGTCGGGCAGCGTGCATGCCGGTGAGCCGCTGGCCGATGCGCCCGCGGAGGCGTGGGTGGAGGTCGGTGTGCGGCCGCTCGGTGCACCTGCGGCGCCGCTGTTGACGCGGTCCGGGCTGGCGCCGGGCTGGCTGGCGCTGACCCGTGATCCGCGACCGTTGCTCGGGCTGCCCGCAGTGGAGGTGCCGGAGTCCGGTGATCTGTTGTCACGGCGCGACGCGAGTTTTGCTCCCGTGCAAGAGTTTTACTATCGCACGCCGCCGCAGATCGAGCGGGGCAGGCGCCATTACCTGATGTCGACCACCGGTCGCACCTACCTCGACATGGTCAACAACGTGACGGTGCTGGGCCATGCACATCCGCGGATCGCCGACACCGCCGCCAGTCAGCTGCGCAAGCTCAACACGAATTCGCGGTTCAACTACGCGTCGGTGGTCGAGTTCAGCGAGCGGCTCGCCGCCATGCTGCCCGATCCGCTGGACACGGTCTTTCTGGTCAACTCCGGCTCGGAGGCAAGCGATCTGGCGATCCGGCTCGCGATGGCGGCGACGGGACGGCGCGACGTGGTCGCGGTCCGCGAGGCCTATCACGGCTGGACATACGGCGCGGATGCGGTTTCCACGTCGACGGCCGACAACCCCAATGCCCTTGCCACGCGGCCGGATTGGGTCCACACGGTCGAATCGCCCAACAGCTTTCGCGGCAAGTACCGCGGGGCCGACGCCGTGAAGTATGCCGGCGAGGCCGTGGAGCAGATCTCACAGCTGGTGGCGGACGGCCGGGTGCCGGCGGCGTTCATCTGCGAGAGCGTGTACGGGAATGCGGGCGGCATGGCGCTGCCGGATGGATATCTGCAGCAGATGTATGCCGCGGTGCGGGCGGCAGGCGGGCTGGCGATCTCCGACGAGGTTCAGGTCGGGTATGGCCGTCTCGGCGAATGGTTCTGGGGCTTCATGCAGCAGAACGCGGTGCCAGACATCGTCTCGATCGCGAAATCGATGGGCAACGGGTATCCGCTGGGCGCGGTGATCACCAGCCGCGCGGTCGCCGACGGATTCCGCTCCCAGGGCTATTTCTTCTCATCGACCGGCGGCAGCCCGCTGTCGTGCGCGATCGGGATGACAGTGCTCGACGTGTTGCGCGACGAAGGGCTGCAGGAGAACGCCGCGCGCGTCGGTGCATACCTGAAGGCGAGACTGCAAGCGCTACAGGACAAGCACCCGATCATCGGCACCGTACACGGCATCGGGCTCTACCTGGGTGTCGAGATGATCCGCGACCCGGACACCCTGGAACCTGCACCGGAAGAGACGTCCGCGATCTGCGACCGCATGCTCGAGCTCGGGGTGATCATTCAGCCGACCGGCGACCACATGAACATTCTGAAGACCAAGCCGCCGTTGTGCATTGACGTCGAGGCGGCCGACTTCTATGTCGACACGTTGGACCGGGTGCTGACCGAGGGTTGGTGACGCCGAGTGTGAAGCCACTGCGGAAAATCAGCCGAAAGCTCGCAGTGAGTTCACATTCGACGAGCGCGGGCGGCTTCAACACGTCTGATGATGCCGCCCTCCGTATCTTGTGAGGTAACCCGTACGTCGATCCAGCCTAGTTCTGTGACGTCCTCGTGCCGTCGGATGTCCTTGTTGAAACGGATTCGATCAGTCCGGTGATGATCGCCTTCGTAATCCGCGGCGACCTTGATGTCCTCCCACCCCATGTCCAGAACGGCGACGAGCACACCGTACTCGTTGTAGACCGGAATCTGGGTCTGTGGCCGGGGAAAACCCGCTCGAATGAGTAGCAGTCGCAGCCACGTCTCACGGGGCGACTCGGCGCCAGCGTCAACGAGGTCAAGCGCGACGCGAGCACGCCTGATGCCTCGGCGGCCCCGGTAGCGATCGGCAAGGAGCTCCACGTCGGCCATCTTGAGTTTCGTCGCGCGAGCCAGCGCATCGATCTTCGCGACTGCTGACTCAACGGGATATCGGCATGCGAGGTCGAGCGCAGTGCGAGCCGGTGTCGTCACGAGCGTGCCGTCCACGACCGTCACCTCATCCTCGTCAAAGCGGTCCGCCCACGTAGAAATCCCCGTTGGCGAATGCCGATTGTCATAGAGGATCTGAGCGGGCGCGCCGGAGTCGACCCACTTGGCGCCGTGCAATGCCGCGGCCGACTGGCCCGCAATCACTCCATTCCGCCGTGACCACAGCCACGCTGCCTTGGCACGAGTGACCGCAGTGACCTCAGTGTCCGTCGGCAGGTAGACATCGTGGTGTATCGCAATGAATCTGCGCCGGAGCGCGTACGGCATCAGCCGTCCGGATGCGATCGCCTCACTGCCGATGAATGGCTCCGCCATGCGAAGAGTGTGCTGACTTGTACTGACACGTCCGCCGAGTGTGAAGCCAATGCGGAAAATCGGCCCAAAACTCGCAGTGAGTTCACATTCGACGAGCGGACGCGCGGCTAGTTGTCCGCCACGCCGAGCTCGGAAGCGAAGTAGGCCTGCGCGATGTGCTTGGCCTCATCCGACGGCACCGCGCGCACGACCTTCTGGGCGCCGAGCCCGTCGATCATCGTCAACAACCGCCGCGCCGCGACGTCGACGTCGGCCACGTGGAATTCGCCGTCGGCGACGCCGGCCCGGACGATCTCGGCGATGCAGTCCAACCAGTCGGCAGTCAGCTCCTTGGCCTCGGCCGCCAGCGGTGCGTTGCGCCGGCCGAGACTCCACGCCTCCAGCCACAGCGCGCTCGCGTCGTCGCTGGAGTCGTCGAGCACGTAATCCATCAGGGCGTCCATCTTGGCCACCGCCGTCGGCGCCGCATCGACACGCGATCGGGCCACCTCGAGGTCGGCGACGGCCGCCGACCGGAACGCGGCGGTGATCAGCTGTTCGGCTGCCGAGAAATAGTGGCTGACCAGGCCGGGTGTGACACCGAGGTCGGCGGCCACGCGGCGCAGTGTGACCGCGGACAGGCCCTCCGCCTGCGAGATCTCGACGGCCTTGGCCAGCAGCTCGCCGTGTCGTTCAGCCGGGAGCTTCCGCTTGGAATCACGCGCCTCGACGGTCAATTTCGGTCCCTCCTATTGACGAATGCCGATCCTTATTGAACACTACATCAACACTATTGATCCACCCATCAACAAGGACCAGCCATGACCGCGACCCTGCCTCCCCCGGAGATCACCCTGACCGCCGATCGCGTCGGTGCCGTCGAGAACGCCGGCGTCGAGTACCTCCCCGAAGACGCCCGCGACTCCCGGCCCCGCAACCTGGGCAACGTCTTTCTCGGCGCGAACCTCACGTGGACGAACGTCGTGTTCGGCGCGTTCGCGATCCTGTTCGGACTCAGCTTCTGGCAGACGGTCATGTCGATGGCCGTCGGCATCGCGGTCGGCACCCTGGCCGTCCTGCCCACCGCGATCATCGGGCCACGCACCGGCACCAACATGACGGTGTCCAGCGGCGCGTTCTTCGGCATCCGCGGGCGGTTCATCGGGTCGGGCATCGCACTGCTCATCGCGTTCGGATTCGCCGCGGTGACGGTGTGGACGAGCGGCGATGCGATCGTCGCCGCCGGGCACCGACTGCTCGGCACGCCGGAAAACGATGCGGTGCATGCGATCGCGTACGCCGCCGTGGCGGCGCTGATGGTGACCGTCGCGCTGTACGGCCACGCGACCATCGTCGCGATGCAGAAACTCGTCGTGCCCGTAGTCGGGGCGCTGATGATCCTCGGCGTGTTCGCATTCTCGGGCGGGTTCGATCCGAGCGCGCCAACCGGCGAGTACGCGCTGGGTGGCTTCTGGCAGACGTGGGCGCTGTCGGCCGTGCTGTTCGCGGCCGCCCCCATCTCCTACGGGCCGACGATCGGCGACTACACCCGCCGAATCTCGGCGCGGCGCTTCAGCAATCGGCGTATCTGCAGTGCACTCGGCATCGGCATGTTCGTCGGCGTGCTGCTGCCCAGTCTGTTCGGCGCGTTCACCGCGATGTCGTTCGCCAATCCGACCGATTCGTACCTCGACGACCTCGTGACGGCCTCCCCTGGCTGGTATGTGCTGCCGATCGTGGTCATCTCGCTGCTGGGTGGCCTGAGCCAGGGCGTGCTGTGCGTCTACGCGAGCGGCCTGGACTTGGAAGGCCTTGCGCCGCGGCTGAAGAGGACTCAGACCACCATCATCACCGCGGCGGTCGCGATCGCACTGCTGTATCTGGGTGTGTTCGTGTTCGACGCGGTCGAGTCGGTCACGGCGATGACGGTCGCGCTGAACGCCGTCATTACGCCGTGGGTGGCGATCCTGGCCATCGGCGCGCTGCGCACGAAAACCTATGACCCGACGGATCTGCAGGCGTTCGCACAGGGACGACACGGCGGCCGTTACTGGTTCACCAGCGGCTGGAACGTGCCGGCCGTCGCGGCGTGGACGGCGGGTGCAGTGTTCGGCCTGTTGGCGGTCAACACCACGCTGTACGTCGGCCCGCTGGCCGACATCGCCGGCGGAGTAGACGTGAGCACGGTCGGATCGGCAGCCCTGGCGGGCTTGATCTACGTCGCCTCGCTGAGTTTTATCAAGGCACGACGCCTACCCCCGACGAAGTGGTGACCGAATTCTGCAAGAAGTGGCTGACCGCGGACCCCGATCAGTTGGCCGGTTACTTCACCGAAGACGTGGTCTACCACAACATCCCGATGGCGCCCCGTGCATGGCCGCGAGGCGAGGAGTTCATCGCCGGGTTCACCGCCGGCTTCGACGGGATCGACTTCCAGATCGAGATCGACGAAATGGCGCAATTCACTCGCACTTTTGCGCCCGTTCGTTGGTTTGGGCGTGGTCTCGCGCAAGAGAACTAAGCCAACAGCGGCACCTGGTCGTGCTGCGCATCGGTGAGGATTTCGAACATCGCGCGGCGGGTTGCCATCAGCTCTCTGCGTTCGAAAGCCTTGCCCACCATCTGGATTCGGCAGGTTGCGATCGCCGAGTTGTAGCAGTACTTCGAGCCGCCGTCGGTATCGGTATAGGTCAGGCCGATGACGTCGGTCGGATCGACGACGATCTCACCCTCGATCTTCTGGTCCCCGACACGTGCCCCGAACGCCCATGAGAACGGCTGATACCTGCCATGGGTCTGCAGGCTGCCAAGGATCGAACGAACCGCGAACTCCTGCCCGGCGTGTCGGAACACGAACAGCGTGGCCGCGGGCAGCAAGACCCGTCCGATCGCGGCGCGCGCGGTCACGATCTCCAGGCTGGAGTCTGGCGCGTCATCGAAGCCGCACACCTGGCCGAACGCGTAGGACGGGGTGTGCCGCGTGCCCCAGTTGTGGTTGACGCTGCCCTTCCAGCCGTCGACGACGAGCCGGGCGTCGTCGAGCGTCACCTGCCCCTCGAACTGAGCTAGCGGGTGGCGCACCGTTGTCTTGGCCGTCGGGATGCGCGCCTTGTACGCGCGGTCGGTGAGGAGTTTGACCGCCTCCTCGGGTCCCGGGGTGATCCGCAGATCCCATCGCGCCGAGCGTCCGCCGGCTGAGCCGTCGATCGAATTCGTGCCGCCTGTGACGACGCCCTGCGCGGACCGGTCGTCGATGCATGTCGCGCCGATGCGCGCGGTCCAAGTGTCGTACTGGTAGGCGGCGGCGTCGATCGGGTACGGCTGCTTGAACGCCCTGTTGCCCTCCCCCTCGGGGTCGAAAATCATCACCCACACCTCGGCCACCGGATCGCCTGCCGTGGACAGCAGCAGGGTTTCGCGCAGCCACAGCGCCTGCGCTCGATCGGGGTGGTTGGCGCGGATGTAGCGGCTCTCGTAGTAGGGCGCCTCGGGCATCACGGGTTCAGCATCCAATACTTGAGCGGTGATGGGAGCGCAGATTGCGGCGTATGTGCTCGCGGGGATCGCCATGGTGGAGGCGGTGGCACTCGTCGTGATTTGGCGGAGGTGCACAGGTCAACAGCGCGAACTCGAGGAGCTGCGCCGCCGGGTCGACACCAGAAACATGCTGCTCTCGGGTGGTCGGGAGGCCGTCAAGCAGGTCTGGCAGACCGCCAACATCCTGCGCAAGGACGGGCTGGGCGCGGCCGTGCGGTCGTCGATCGAGGATCTCGCCGACTGGGCGGAGGTGGAACGACCGGATCTGGCGCGGCTGGCGCCGAGCGGCAAGGTGGCGATCGTGTTCTCCGACATCGAGGAGTCGACGGCGCTCAACGAGCGCATCGGCGACCGGGCGTGGGTCAGGCTGATCGGCAGTCACGACAAGCTGGTACGCAGGCACGTCGAGAAGCACTCGGGTCATGTGGTGAAGAGCCAGGGTGACGGCTTCATGATCGCCTTTGCGCAGCCCGAGCAGGCGGTGCGGTGCAGCATCGACGTGCAACGCTCACTTCTACGGCGGCCCAATGGAATTCGTGTCCGGATCGGCATTCACATGGGCAAGTCGGTACGCCGCGGCGACGACCTGTTCGGCCGCAATGTCGCGATGGCGGCGCGGGTGGCAGCGCAGGCGGACGGCGGCGAGATTCTCGTGAGCGAGGTGGTCCGCGACGCCGTCAGCGATGAAGACATCGCCTTCGACGACGGCCGCGACGTAGAACTGAAGGGGTTCAGCGGCTCGCACCGGCTCTACGCCGTGGCCTCCTAGTTGTTGGCGTCGCCGGCCTCGGCCAACCGTTGATGCAGCCGGGCCCGGATGTCGTCGGGGGTATACGAATTGCGACGGCGTTGGTCGCGCGCGACCAGCACTCCGCCCGCCACCACACCGGCGACACCGGCCAGTCCAATCCACTTCCATATGCCACGCATTCCATGAGTCTGCCTAAGCTGCCAGGGTGAACGAAAGCACGGTGTCGCTTCAGCGGGCGCTGGACGAAACCCGGACCGGGGACATCTGGCTGTTTCGCGGCAGCTCCGGGCCGGACCGGGCGATCCAATCGATGACCAACAGCCCGGTCAACCACGTCGGGATGACGATCGCGATCGAGGATCTGCCGCCGCTGATCTGGCACGCCGAACTGGGCGACAAGCTGACCGACATGTGGACAGGCAGCAATCATCGCGGCGTGCAGCTGAACGACTCGCGACAGGCCGTGGAGCGGTGGACGCACAACTACCATCAGCGGTGCTGGCTGAGGCAGCTCACGCCGTACGCCAACCGCGAGCAGGAAGACCGTGCGCTGAAGGTCGTCGCCCGGATGGACGGCACGCCGTTTCCGACCACAGCCAGGCTCACCGGCCGGTGGTTCCGCGGCCGACTGGCCGTCACCGACTTCACGCGGGGAATTCCGTTCGTGCACAGCAAGGTTCGTGGAGCCACTCAGCGCAGGAAGGCGGAGCAGCTCCAAGTCGGGTTGGAGACCGCGTATTGCGCCGAGACCGTTGCCATCACCTACGAGGAGATGGGATTGCTCACAACGGAAAAGCGCTACAACTGGTTTGATCCCGGCTCGTTCTGGAGTGGTGACTCGCTGCCGCTGACGCCGGGGTATCGGCTCGGCGACGAAATCGCCGTCGTGCCATAGACACTCAGTCCACGGTGATCTCCGCCAGCTTCGACCAGCCGGTGGCGTCGACGGTCTGGCTGATGACGTTCGGAGTGTGTGCCAGCGCCTGCGGCAGGTCACGCTGCGCGGCCCTGAAGTGCTCGCTGTTGACATGGGCGGCGCCGGCGTCGCCGTCGCGGAACGCCTCCACGAGCACGTACTCGGCCGGGTTGTCGAGGCTGCGCGACCACTCGAACCAGAGGTTGCCTTCCTCGGCGCGGGTGGCCGCGGTGAACGGCGCGACCAATTCGGGCCACCGGTCGGTCCACTCGGGTTTCGTCTCGAACTTGACGACGATGAAGATCATTTCCGCTCGCTCACGCGCATGCATCAAGTGTCTCAGCGCCGCATCACCAGGATCTGATTATCGCCATGCCGTCATCAATTGATGACGCGCGCGGAAAGGGTCTCACCACTACAGCCGGGCGTCGGCGCGCCAATCTGCTGGCGCAAACCCGTACGTCGGGCGCACGACGTGAGTAGCGTGACTTGGATCACATAGGTCGGGTCGCAAAACCGAACCTTCTCCGTAGCGAGAGGCACCGAGCATGACGACTACCGAGCACGCCGATCAACCCCCCGAAGCGTCAGCGGAGACGGCGAAACCGAGTTTGGTGTTTCCGAAGATGTGGGTGCTATTTGGTGTCCTCATCTGCTGTTTTACCGCGTGGGGTGTGGCGGCGGACCTCACCACTCCAATGGTGGCGGGCTTCAAGCGCATCTTCGATATGAGCACTTTCCAGGCCTCGCTGGTTCAGTTGGCGTACTTCGGCGCGTATTTCTTGCTGGCGATTCCGGCCGCGTTCATCAATCAGCGGTTCGGATATAAGGCAGGTCTTCTGACGGGCCTTCTGCTTGCCGCGGTGGGCGCGTTTGCGTTCTATCCGGCGAGCAAGATCATGACGTACGAAGCGTTCCTGGTCGCATTGTTCGCAATAGCCGCGGGCTGCTCAATCCTGGAGACTTCCGCCAATCCCTACGTCCTTTCGCTGGGTCCGGAAGCGACCGCGACCCGGCGGCTCAACTTCGCGCAGGCCTTCAACCCGGTGGGCACAAACATCGGTGTGCTGCTGGCCGCCACCCTTATCCTGCCGAAGTTGGACGAGCCGGTGAACATGGCGAATCTGTCGCCTGGCGAGGTACGGGCGATCCGCGCCGGTGAACTCGGTGCGGTGATGGGACCGTATCTCGGTCTGGGATTTGTATTGATTGCCATCGCGTTTGTTTTTGCGTTCCAGAAGTCCCCGAAAATCGTCGAGGAATACCCGTCGGGCGACCTGGAAGGGAAATCACCATTGAAGATTCTGCTGTCGAACAAGAGCTACGTGTTCGGCGTAATAGCGCAGTTCTTCAACGTCGCGGCCCAGGTCTGCACATGGACATACCTCATCCAGTACTCACAGCAGGCGCTGAATGGATCGCT
This sequence comes from uncultured Actinomycetota bacterium, assembly GCA_963770125.1. Taxonomy (GTDB): domain Bacteria; phylum Actinomycetota; class Actinomycetes; order Mycobacteriales; family Mycobacteriaceae; genus Mycobacterium. The sequence goes on from CAVYPI010000018.1 coordinate 39,051, forward strand.
GCAGTTGGGCGGATTCCTGCTGCAGGTGAGCCTGATCGTGTTTCTTATCTCGCGATTCGTCATGACCTGGGTGATCGGGCGGATTCGCGCGACGGCTGTGCTCGCAGTGCTCGCGGCACTCGCGGTATTACTCTGCATTTTTGCGATGTTTTCACCCAACATGGCCGGCGTTGTGGCCCTCGTCGCGGTGTCGTTCTGCCTGTCGCTGATGTTTCCAACGATCTATGGTGTGGCTCTCAAGGGACTGGGACCTGCGACAAAATTCGGCGCCGCCGGCCTGGTGATGGCAATCGTGGGTGGGGCGATCATGCCGTTGATCCAGGGCCGACTGCTCGACGCTACTAGTCCCGCGATCTCGTTCGTGGTACCCGCTGTCTGCTTCGCAGTCGTGACCAGCTTTGCCCTCTTCGATCTGAAGGCCGAACCGAACCCGGTTGGAGAACGCGCATGAAACGCTACTGGATCCTTGCGCTGGCATTGATCGTCGCGGCGTGCGGCGGTGGCGGACAAGCGGCGAACTTCAAAGCTGCAACGGACCGGCTCGAGGTTGTTTCGTGGTGGGTGTCGCCGTCCGAGCATCCGGCTTTCCAGGTGTTGCTGAACGCCTTCAAGGCAGCCAATCCGAAGGTGAACGTCATCGATGGTGCCATCGCCGGTGGTGGTGGGAGCAATGTGCAGGTCGCGCTCGCCGCACGGCTGCGGGCCGGTGATCCGCCCGATGTGTGGCAGACATTCCTGGGCAGTTCGCTTCGCGCCTGGGTCGACGCCGGCCGGATCGCCGACGTGTCCGCGGTGTACGAACGCACCGGCTTGGATCACACCATGCCGGTGACATTGCTCGACGCGGCGACCTATCGGGTCAAGGCGTGGGGCGTGCCCACAGGATCACACCGCGGCAATAACCTCTGGTTCAACCTGCGCGTGCTGCATGACGCCGGCATCGCTGTTCCGGCCGCCGGCTACACCGCGCAGAACTTCGCCGGTGACCTGGCCAAAGTGGCGGCAAGCGGACGAACACCGCTGTGCCTGGGCGGTAAGGATCGCTTCACTGCCACAGAGCTTTTCGAAAACACGTTGCTCGGCGTCATCGGCCGCGACGGCTGGGCCAAGATACGTGACGACTCATTCGACTGGAGCGGCTCTCAGCTCAAAGACGCGCTGACCCGATTCGGCGACGTCGTGTCCCGCGCCGATCCAAGTGCCGGTGCCCTGACGTGGGATCAGGCGGCGAAGAAGTTGGCGTCCGGCGATTGCGCATTCCTGTCGATGAACGATTCCGTCTATGGGGAGCTCGTCGCGGACGGCGCCACCGAAGGCAAGGACTTCGGCTACGTGGCCTATCCCGGAACTGCGGGCGCCTATCTGGCGATTGTGGATACCTTCGTCGTGTCGGCTCAGGCCAAAGACGGGCTGAATTCCATCAAGTTCCTCGAGACGATCGCTGATCCCAAGACGTCGCTTGCTTTCAACAAGGTGAAGGGCTCAGTGCCAATACGAAACGACGTCGATGTGTCCTCGCTACCCGCTTATCAGCGTCAGGCGTCCGAGGCATTGTGGCACGACAAAATTCTGCTATCGATGACACACGGCGAACTTATGCCATCCGCCTTCCAGCAGGCGCTCTATGACGCGGTGGCGGCGTTCGTGCAAAGTAAGAACTCGAAGTCCTTCATCGACACGCTGCAAAATTCCATCGCGGTTCCCATTCCGGGGGGACGATGACGCCCGGTGACGGCCCGCCAGCGGAAGGACTAGCTCATGAGCGACCAAGATAGTCAGGACAAACCCCTGTTCCTGGTTGTCACCATCAAGCCTCGGCTCGACCGGCTCGACGAAGCTGAGGCGCAGCTGCAGTCGATGCGCCAGAACACCCTGAAGGAGCCGGGTTGCGTGTTCATGCATCTCCTGCAGCCCCAAGACGACCCGGACACCTGGGTGATGCTCGAGATGTTCCGCTCACGCGCCGCGTGGGACGAGCATATGCGCCAGCCCTATAACACCGAGGGCAACAAGATTCTCGAGGATCTCCTGCGCGAGCCCTCCGACCTACGCCTACTCGACGAGAAATAGGAAGCGCGAAGCATCGAGTTCGGTCATGTGACTCTCGTTGACAGAGTGCCGATCGTTAAGATACCCCGAATCATCATCTGCCGCCTGTCCGCGCCAGCACCGTCATGCGTCCGCCGGCTTGACGGTCGATTCGGCGACCTCCTGGTACAGCTTGGCGGTCTGCAAGGCGATGCTGGTCCAGTCGAACTCGGAGATGGCGCGTTGCCGGCCGGCCTCGCCCATCGCGTTCGCCCGCTGCGGATCGCGGGCCAGCGTGTTGAGCGCATCGGCCAGCGCCTCCGGCTCGTCCGGCGGCACCAGCAGGCCGGTCTGGCCGTCGGCAACCACCTCCGGGATGCCGCCCACATGTGAGGCGACGACCGCGGTACCGCAGGCCATCGCCTCCAGGTTGACGATGCCGAGCGGCTCGTACAGCGACGGGCAGACGAACGCCGTGGCGTGGCTGAGCAGCTGGATCACCTCGTGCCGGTGCAGCATGCCCTCGATCCAGATCACCCCAGATCGGGTGGCGCGCAGGTTGTTGACGAGATCGGTCACCTCCTGCGCGAGTTCGGGCGTGTCCGGCGCCCCGGCGCACAGCACGAGCTGCACCTCGGGGTCGAGCTGGGCAGCCGCGCGCAGCAGCACCGGTACGCCCTTCTGCCGGGTGATCCGACCCACGAAGACGACGTTGGGTCGATTGGGGTCGACGCCGTACTGCTCGAGCACGTCGGTGTCGGGGTCTGGGGCGTACTGCTGGGCATCGATCCCGTTGTGGATCACCCGCACCTTCTCCGCGGTCCACCGAGGGGTAGGTGGACAGCACGTCGGCCTTCATTCCGTTGGACACCGCGATCACCGCCGCGGCGCTCTCCACGGCGTCGCGCTCGCACCAGGATGACAGCGCATAGCCGCCGCCGAGCTGTTCGGCCTTCCACGGCCGAAGCGGTTCAAGCGAGTGCATGGTCAACACGTGCGGAATGCCGTAGAGCAGCGATGTCAGGTGTGCGGCCATGTTGGCGTACCAGGTGTGGGAGTGCACCAGGTCGACGTCGCCCATGTCGGCCACCATCGACAGTCCCGTGGAGATCGTCTGCAGCGCAGGGTTGGCGTCCTTCAGCCGGTCCCATGGCCGGTGCGCCACCGCGGTCGGCCGGTCGGCGCCCTGGCAGTGCACGGTCAGGTCCACGTGCTTGGACAGCTCCTTGGCCAGGTACTCCACGTGCACGCCGGCGCCGCCGTAGACCTCGGGCGGGTACTCCCTCGTGCACAGTGCGACCTTGAGTCGGTCACCTGTCTGGTCGGGCTGGCTCACTTGGTCACCTCCTGGCTCTTGCCGACGACGGTCACGCCGCCGTCGGAGACGACGAATCCGCGCGCCCGGTCGTGGTCTTTGTCCACCCCCACCTGCGCCCCTGCGGGTACCACCACGTCCTTGTCGATGATCGCGTTCTCTACCACGGCGTTGGCGCCGATGACAGTGTTGTCCATGATCACCGAGCGTTCCACGGTGGCGTAGTCCTCCACCCGCACGCCGGGCGACAGCACCGACTCACGCACCAGCGCCCCAGAGACGATGACGCCGTTGGAGACCACGCTGTTGACCGCATGGCCGACCCGCTCGCCGTCCTCGTGCACGAACTTCGCCGGTGGGTGCGGCGGGATATGGGTGAGAATCGGCCACTGACTGTTGTACAGGTTGAACACCGGCACCACAGCGCACAGGTCCATGTGCGCGTCGTAGTAGGAGTCCAACGTTCCCACGTCGCGCCAGTAGCCGGCGTCGGCGGGGTCGGCACCGGGCACCTCGTTGCGCTGAAAGTCATACACCTGCGCCATGCCCCGCTCCACCATCATCGGCATGATGTTGCCGCCCATGTCGTGCTTGCTGGAGTCGTCGGCGGCGTCCTTGCGCAGTGCCTCGACCAGTATGTCGGCGGAGAACAGGTAGTTGCCCATCGACACGAACGTCTCATCGGGACGACCCGGCAGCCCCGGCGGGTCGGGCGGCTTCTCCAGGAACGCCTCGACCTGCTGCCCGTCGGCGGCGGTCTTGATCACGCCGAAGGCGCTGGCCTCCTTGCGTGGCACCGGAATGCCGGCCACCGTGGCGCCCGCGCCACCGTCGAGGTGCTGCGCGATCATCTGCCTCGGGTCCATGCGGTAGACGTGGTCGGCGCCGAACACGATGACCAGATCCGGCTTCTCGTCGTGGATCAGATTCAGCGACTGGTAGATCGCATCGGCGGAGCCGGTGTACCACTGCGGGCCAAGGCGCTGCTGGGCGGGCACCGGGGTCACGTAGTTGGCGAGCAGGCTGCTCATCCGCCAGGTCGTGGTGATGTGGCGGTCCAGGCTGTGGCTCTTGTACTGGGTGAGCACCGCGATCCGCAGCACCCCGGCGTTGACGAGATTCGACAACGCGAAATCGATCAATCGATACAGCCCGCCGAACGGAACGGCTGGCTTGGCCCGGTCGAGGGTCAACGGCGCGAGGCGCTTGCCCTCACCACCGGCGAGCACGATGCCGAGCACATTTGGATCCGCCATCCGACGTCTCCTTCGGTTGGACGCTTCCCACACTAGGTCCAATACTTGACTGGAATTGGAAAATCGGCCTGCAGTTCGGATCATTACCCGCGGTGGACCGTCCGGACGCAACCCGGACGATTGAGTAGGTCAATTTTCGCCACTGTGATCCTTCGTGATCATCGTTCGAAGTATGTGGCTATCGGGCCGCCCGACACGGGCCAAAGGGCTCTATTGGTGACACTGCGGGCTCCCGGCCGGTGAAGACTCGTAGCAGGACCGAACTGTGGCTACTGCTAACCGACAGTATGGGAACGCTGTATCCACACCGCCATGGCGATCTTGAGTTAAGGTTGCTGGACGCGCCTGCGAGCGCTTAATCCCAGCGCTCGCTGGGCATGGGTGCGGCCACGTGGCAGATCGCTTCTGGCTCAAGTGCATTGCACACGATCACAAGCAGTCCATTCAGGCAGAGCGCCAAGCGATAGGCCTCACGTGTAATCGTGGTATGCCGAAACAGGTTGCGGCTTATGGCTTTTCCGTCGCTCGCTTCGTCGAGAGTTTGGTCTGCCGGGGGTCGCGAGTCAGCACCACCGACCAGAATCCCAGCTTCAGCTCGACGCGGTCGCCGACAAATGTCGGAACTCCACCAGGGCGCGATTCCACTGGCGGTGCTGGACATGTGGATGACCGACGAATTCCAGCTAGCAGCAGGGTCGAAGATTCCGGTTAGCCGCAGGGTCGAACGGGTGTCAGCGGTGACGACACCGGTTTGCTAGAGCGCGATGATTGGGGCATGACAGTAGGGACGGTCCGGCAAACAGGAGACCATCATGAAGGCAACGATCAAGTACGTCGCACCGTGGTTGGCCGCAGCCGCGATCGGTGGAGCGATTGCTCTCGCGCCATCGCCAGCGCCGACGCCCGATCCACTCGTGCCGTATGGCACCGATCCCCATGGCCCATCGCTGGGATACCACGTATCGAACCACGACGAGGCCAACACCACGAACGGCTTCATCGACGTGCCGTTCTGATGCGACACGGCCCCAAGACCGGCCCGCCATCCGCGT
>CAVYPI010000019.1:0-21419 GCA_963770125.1 uncultured Actinomycetota bacterium
AGCGGCAGCGGGTAAGTGGTTTCGGTCGCCTCGACCTCGGCCTGCACCAGGCCAGCGACTGGTATCTGTGGGGCCCGTACCTCAGCGAAAGGCAATGGGGCACAGTCCGCGAAGACTACAGCCCCGACGGGGACGCCTGGAACTATCTACCGCACGACCACGCGCGCTCGCGCGCGTACCGCTGGGGCGAGGACGGGCTCGCCGGCTTTTGTGACATCGAGCAGCGGCTGTGCCTCGCGCTGGCCTTATGGAACGGGCGCGACCCGATCCTCAAGGAGCGGTCGTTCGGGTTGACCGGCGCGGAGGCAAATCATGGCGAGGACGTCAAGGAGTACTGGTGGTATCTCGATGCTGTCCCCAGCCACGTCTGGAACAGCTGGCGCTACCACTACCCGCAGCGGGCTTACCCATATCAACAACTGCTCGATGAGAATCGGCGGCGCGGCAAGCTGGATCCCGAGTATGAGTTGCTCGACACCGGGATCTTCGACGATGACCGCTACTGGGTCGTCGACGTCAAGTACGCCAAGGCGGATCCGACCGACATCCTGATGACGATCAGCGTGACCAACGCCGGGCCCGACACGGAACTGCTGCACGTGCTTCCGACCATGTGGTACCGCAACACCTGGTCCTGGGACGCCGATGGAACCCGACCGACGATTACGGCCACATCGACCGGGACCGCGGCCGCCAACCATCCGTTCCTCGGTCAACTCGAGCTGTTACCCGGACCGGACCCATGGGGCGCCTTCCCGGAGCTGCTGTTCTGTGACAACGACACGAATCTTGAACGGCTCTATGGGGTTCCGTCTTCCTCGCGATGGCCGAAAGACGGAGTCAACGACCACGTCGTCGCGGGCGCCGACACCGTCAATCCCGAGCGACGCGGCACCAAGTGTGCAGCCTGGTACCGGCTGACGGTGGGTCCCGGCGAGACCGCACAAGTGCGGTTGCGCCTGCGACCGCAAGGCGCTGGCCCGGACGCGGCGACCGCGCTCGGCGCAGACTTCACACGGGTACAAGCGCAACGACGGGACGAGGCCGACGAGTTCTACGCCGAACTGACCCCTCCCGCAGCATCGGCCGATGAGGCGGCGGTCATGCGGCAGGCGTTCGCAGGCCTGTTGTGGAACAAACAGTTCTACAACTACAACGTTGCCCGCTGGTTAGACGGCGACCCGAGCCAGCCGCCGCCTCCGGCACAGCGGCGGCACGTCCGCAACGCCCGGTGGCGCAGCTTTGAGGCGTTCGACGTCATGTCGATGCCTGACACGTGGGAGTATCCGTGGTTCGCGGCCTGGGACTTGGCATTTCATTGCATCGCACTTGTCCATGTCGATCCCGCGTTCGCGAAGTATCAGCTGTCGCTGTTGTGCCGCGAATGGTTCCAGAACCCCAACGGCGCCCTGCCCGCGTACGAGTGGGACTTCAATGACGTCAACCCACCGGTACAGGCATGGGCCGCGCTGGAAGTGTTCGCCATCGACGGCGGCCGCGACTTCGACTTCCTCAGCCGCATCTTCGACAAGCTGCTGGTGAACTTCACCTGGTGGGTGAATCGCGAAGACGCCAACGGCTCCAACCTCTTTGAGGGTGGATTCATGGGCTTGGACAACATCGGCCCCATCGACCGCTCGCACCTTCCTGTCCACGGGCTCCTCGAGCAGTCTGACGCCACCGGCTGGATGGCAGGCTACGCACTGTCGATGGCCACCATCGCGGCGATCCTCCACGGGTCGGGCCAGCGGCCCGCACTCGACCTGGTGCAGAAGTTCCTCGAGCACTTTGCGGGCATCTCGGAAGCCCTTGACGCGGTTGGTCTCTGGGATGATACGGACGGCTTTTTCTATGACCGCATCCTGCTGGCTGATGGCAGTGCAGTGCCGGTCCGAGTGCGCTCGATGGTCGCCATGATCCCGCTGCTGGCCGCAGGAGTTGTTAACGAGGAGGTCATCGACAGGACGCTGGTGACGGACAAGATGTTTGCCGACTACCTGCGGCGCCATGGGGTAGGAGGGACCAAGGAGATGGCCGATGCGGGAATCCTGCGCGGGCCGCCGGGACAGCGGCGGCTGTTGGTTGGGGTGACCAGCCTGGATCGCGTCCAGCGGCTATGCCGAGCCCTGTTCGATCCGGCCGAGTTCCTGTCGCCGCACGGCCTCCGTTCCCTGTCCGCCTACCACAGGGAGCATCCATACGTTTTGAACGTGGACGGTGTGCGCGCCGGGATCGACTATGAGCCGGCGGAGTCAACCACGGCGATGTTCGGCGGCAATTCGAACTGGCGTGGCCCGGTGTGGTTTCCGCTGAACTACCTCGTGGCGACCGCGTTGCAGCGCGTCCACGAATTCTTCGGCGACGAGTTCACGATCGAGTACCCGACCGGATCGGGAAACAAGGTGACGCTCGACGTCGTCGCCGCCGATTTCTGGGAGCGGCTCGTCTCGCTTTTCCTCGTCGACCGGAACGGATCGCGGCCGTGCTTCGGCGGCGTCGGGCGGATGCAGACAGATCCCCGTTGGCGTGACAACCTGCTTTTCCATGAGTACTTCCACGGCGACAACGGTGCCGGCCTCGGCGCGTCCCACCAGACCGGATGGACCGGTCTGGTGGCCGACGTGATCAGGCGTCGCCACCACGCCTACCCCAAGGCGTCGGAAGTCATCCAGCGCCTGGTTCAGGGAGAGGAGACGGCGTGAGCGCCACCATCCTTCCGGGCCGTCCCGCCCCGCTCGGCGCGACGCCGGGCCCGCAGGGCACGAACTTCGCCGTGTCGTCCAACGGTGACGAGGTCAGGCTGTGCCTGTTCAGTGGCGACGGCAACGAAACCCAGTTGCTGCTACCGGAGCGTGACGGCGACGTCTGGCACGGCTTCGTGCCCGGTGTGGCGCCGGGACAGACCTACGGTTATCGGGTCAGCGGACCGTACGATCGCGCGCGCGGCCAGCGTTATAACCCTGCCAAACTCCTGCTGGACCCCTATGCGCGAGCGATCCACGGCGACGTCCGATTCGGGCCCGAATTACTCGATTACGCAACGGATAACGCCAGTGCACCCAGCCGGCTGGATTCGGCGGGTCAGATGCCGCGCAGCCTGGTGACGGCCGCCGCCTCCACGCCGCTACCGCCAGGGCCGGGACACGCTCTGACCGACACGATCCTCTACGAGGTGCACGTGCGCGGGTTCACCGCGAAGCATCCGGGCGTGCCGCCGGAACTGCGCGGCACGTACGCGGGCTTGGCGCACGAGGCGGCGGTGCAATACCTCGTCGAGCTTGGCGTCACCACCGTCGAGCTGCTGCCGATTCACCACAACGTGCCCGAGTCCTTCCTCGTCGAGCGGGGATTGACGAACTACTGGGGCTACAACACAATCGGCTTCTTCGCCCCGCACGCCGCGTACTCCGCTGCGGTGCGGGCGGGTCAGCCCGGTGGCCAGGTCGAGGAATTCCGCGACATGGTCAACGCCCTGCACGCGGCCGGTTTGGAAGTGGTGTTGGATGTCGTCTTCAACCACACCGCCGAAGGGGGTGTCGGTGGCCCGACCTTCTGTCATCGCGGGCTGGACAACGCTGCCTACTACCGGCTCGAGCCGAGTGACCTCGGTCGCTACGTCGACACGACCGGGTGCGGCAATTCATTGAACACCGCGGACGCGACAACGCTGCGGATGATCATGGATTCGCTGCGCTACTGGGTGTCCGGGATGGGCGTCGACGGTTTCCGGTTTGATCTGGCGCCAACCCTCGGCCGTGAAGATGGTGACTTCGACCCGTTTTCGGCGTTCTTCGACACCGTCGGCCAGGATCCGGTGGTGTCGCAGGTGAAGCTCATCGCGGAGCCATGGGATGTCGGCCGCATGGACAGCTACGACATCGGCCGGTTTCCGCCGTTGTGGAGCGAGTGGAACGGGCGCTTCCGCGATACCGTGCGCGACTGGTGGCGCAGCCACGATCGGCTGCTGCCGGACTTCGCGACGCGCCTGTGTGGTTCGGCCGATATCTACGACCGGCCCGACGAAGGGCGCCGACCCAGTGCATCGGTGAACTTCGTTACCGTGCACGATGGGTTCACCCTCAAGGACCTTGTTTCCTACGACCGCAAGCACAATGAGGCCAACACCGAAGACAACCGTGACGGCACCGACGACAACCGGTCCTGGAACTGCGGGGCAGAGGGACCGACGGGCGACACCGACGTGAACGCCCTGCGGGCGCGGCAGGAGCGGGCTTTCCTTGCGACTCTGCTTCTTTCCGCCGGCGTGCCGTTATTGCTGGGCGGCGACGAGCTCGGCCGCACCCAGCGCGGCAACAACAACGCCTACTGCCAGGACAACGAGATCACGTGGTTCGACTGGTCGGCCGTCGACGAGGACCTGCTTCGGTTTACCAAGGAGCTCATCGTGCTGCGCCGTGGCCACTCGGTTTTCCGCAGGCGTCGCTATCTGACTGGCAGGGCGGCTGCGGATCTGGACTGGTTCACCCCGGCGGGGACTCAAATGACAGCCGAAGACTGGGCCGACCCAGCGGGCCGCAGTGTCGCGTTGTTCATCAACGGCGCAACCGATCCCGACGTCCGTCCCGACGGGACCTCCATGGTCGACGACGATTTCCTCATTCTCTTCAACGCGTGGTGGGGTTCGTTGACTTTTGCTGTGCCCGTGAGTCTCCCTACTCGCCGCTGGGATGTCGTCTGCGACACCTTCGACCCTGCGCGGAAGGTCACTGTCGCGCAGGAGCTTACGGTCGGGCCGCGGTCAATCGTGATCTTGCAGTCGCCATCAAGCTGAACTTCGGACACGGCATTACACGGTGGCGGGCATTGATGGGCGCCAACACGGCGAGCGCCGTTGTCGGTCGTTGCCCTGACGGTCGACGCCCGCAACGGAACGATGCTTCTAGCTGCCGCGGTGCGCCGACAGGTACTCTTTCGCAGCTTGCGTTGCATAGTGGATGGCGTGCACCTGGTGGTCGGTCGCCATGTGCGCCTGATCCACTGCCGCCAGAACGTCTTTCACCTCGTGAAGCTTGGCTGCTTCGCGGTGGTGCCGTGCTGCGTGCTCATGATGTTCAGCCGCACGTTGATGGAGTCTGCTCAGCGTTGACATGGATGTCCCTTCTTGGTTGCAGTTTCCGCTACCACCAATCGTGAGTGCTCGGCGGGCGAGGAGTCATTGTTCGGCGAGCCACGATCTCCCAATCAGTGTTGGCTACCGTTACAACCGAGACCGGCAAACTCTCCAATACATTTTCTCCCAGCAGCACAGGTGTTTCTGTTGGCAGCACAGGAGGGACTCGGCCGGGCCGCGGTGACCCAATTTGTAGGTACAGATCGTCAAAAAGCTTGACCTTCAACCCGTTCTGGGCCGGAAGGTGGATTACTGTGGCCGACAGAATGATCCACAACATGACAATGGCACCTGACGAGAGGTGCGACAAGCACGATGAAGGAAGGAGATGACTGTGATGCGTTGGCTCGAGCAGCGGCTAGCCATGCTGATTGCCACCTACTATGCGGCGGCGATGGCGCGGGCGATTACCGGGTTCCCGGATCACGAACTGACGTAACAGGTTAGGTGCGGGCCCCAGACCTCGGTCTAGGGCCGAGCCGTCATTCTTCCTGGGAACGCGACATCCGATGCCTCATTCACGACGACGGCGGCCGGAAACCATAAATCATGACCGCTGGGCGACAACGTTCGATGAATCCTCAGCCTGTCCGGCGATGTGGTCAGAGCCGGCAGCTTGTGTTGTGCGCCGGGCCAGTGCGGCAGTCGATGTCGTCGCACACGATGCGTCAGGCGAATTGATGTCACGACCCATAGTTGGTCTCCTCCGGTGTACACACCGACACCGGCGGTAGCGCGGACTTGTGGGCGACGCCATCGACAGGCGTTGCGCGCCATCGGACGATGGACGTGTCACAAGCAATCGCCGAGCAGCGCGCGAATGCTTCACTTCCGGACAAGGTAGCGATGATGGCGGCTCCACAAACACCAAATGCATTTGCGGACTTCATAAACGTGTTGGTCTTGGTGGGTCTCCCGGCGGGTCCGGTCAATCGTGCGCTCAGCCGACATGCGATCGACAGCTCACCCGACGGAGTGATGGTGAACGTTTTCAACGACCTTGCCCGCCTGCCCCGCTACCGCGAAGCCTTAGAAACACACGGGAAGCCGGACGCTGTCGTCGACCTGCGTTTGGCCGCTGCTGAGGCTGATGCGGTGCTCATCGTCACGAGCTACCGCGGGCGAGTTCCCTCGATGGCGCATAACGCAATCGACTGGCTGACGCGTCGCTGGCGTCACGGTGCACTGCATGACAAGCCGCTTGCGCTGGTCGGCCGATCGTCCGGGTGCTTCAGCGGCGTCTGGTCTCATCACACCGAGGACACCCGTGGAAGTGTGGGACCCCGAGTAATCGAGCCACTGACCGTGCGCACTCTGCACGACGCGGTCAAGAAGCTCGCAGACGAAGTGCCCGGAGGCAGCGCAGCTGCGGCGATCTGACCTTGGTGGCCGGTGGCGATTGCTGCCGTGGCGGGATTGATTGGCGACGGTCAATCGGGGAGGGCTCGGTCGAGTTGGCTACGCGCATTGATGCCGAGCTTGGTGAAGACCTTGCGGAGGTGGTACTGGACGGTGCGGGCGCTGATGAACAACCGCGCACCAATCTCCGGATTCGACAGGCCCTCGCGCGCCATCCGCGCAACCTGCCATTCCTGCGCCGTAAGTCCCGGATCGCTCGTCACTGCCGTGCGCTTGCGGGCCGTCTCACCGGTGGCCTGCAGTTCACGCCTGGCCCGTTCGGCGAATGCCTCCATCCCCATCGACTCCAGCATCTCGAGGGCGGTACGGAGCTCAGCCCTGGCATCGACCCGTCGCCGCTCCCGACGCAGCCATTCCCCGTACACCAGGTGGGCCCGCGCCAGGTCTGCCCGCACACGACGGCGGCCGAGACGCTCGATCGCCTCACGATACAGACGCTCGGCGGTGTCTCCGTCACTCAGTAGCGCCCGCGACCGAGCCTCTACACCACGCGCCCAGTCGGTAGCACTGACGCTGGTCGTCTCGGACAGCCGACCGAGGGCATCGGCAGCGACATCGCTGTGTCCGCTGCGGGCGGCCGCCTCGATCAGCTCGACCATCGCCCAGGGTGGGGCGGTCATCTCCCGCAGATAACCAGTCGACCGCTGGGCCGCTGTCACCGCGTCCTGGTAGTGGCCCAGCCCGTTGTTCAGCACGGCGTGCGCCCAATCCACGACGGTCAGCCCGATTCCTTCGCCGCGGGGGGTCACATCCCTTGTGATGGCATCGATCAGAGCGGTCGCTTCCGCCGACCTACCGGCCAGAGCGGCGAGGCCAAGGGCGGCGTAGGGAGCGAGTCTGGTGCCGGTCGCCTCGATCGCCGGCTGCAGCTCCTGAATCAGCGCTGCCGCGGCTGTCAGCTCGCCGGCGAAGAGCAGCATGAACGCTCGCGAATTGAGTGCGACCGGCAGCTCGCTGAGCGCCCCAACGGAACGAGCCAGCTGCACATGCCGATCCGAGAGCGCGTCCCAGCTCTCGTCATCCCACACGTGGCGCGCGACAATGCCCGCGACCCAGTGCCAGCGCAACTCCTCGTCAACCGGCATGTCGGCGCCAAATGCCTCGAGCGCCCTTCGGAGTAGGGGCAGGCCGGCCGCGTACCCCTCGTTGTAGTGCGCGACCAGTCCATCCAGCAGAAGGTCGGGTGCACGGCGGGCACGCGTTGGCGGAGGCGCGGTTGCCGCAGCCCGCGCGACTTCCAGCACACCCCCACCCGTCGCGAGGCGGCCGGCGAAGTAACCCGACGAGAGGGCCTGAAGGTAGGTCGCCCGGGACCGTTCCGCGTCGATCGGCTCGAGCCGCCTTGCCGCTTTCAACAGCAGAGCAGGCGCGTCGCTGCCCCGGCTGGTGAGGAGCGCGAGTTGTGCCCACATCGCGTCGATCCGGGCTTGCTGAAGGTCGTCAGCTGACCCCGACTCCGCGAGGGACAGCAGATCGCGGGCAGCGTCGAACGCACCGGCCTTGATCGTCGCCGACGCGCCCTCCAGCGCGCGCTCGGTGCGTCGCGGGGAATCCACGGTGAGCACCGTCGCGCGCTCGAGGAATGCGGCTGCGGCTGCCAGGCCGCCACGGGCACGCGCGCGCCCCGCCGACCGCTCCAACTCCTCGGCGACCTCCTCGTCGGGTCCGGGTGCGGCATTGGCCCGGTGCCACGCGCGTCGATCGGGATCTCGTTGCAGATCGGTGGCGTCGCCCAGGGCCGCATGCACTTCTCGTCTTTGCTGCGGTAGCGCGGACCCATAAACCACCGAGCGGACGACGGGATGCCGAAACTGCACTCGCGAACCGACCTCGACCAGGTTGGCCTCGATCGCGGGCGCGACAGCTTCGGCTTCAATCTCCATCCGCGCGGCGGCTCGCCACAGCAGGTCCGGATCACCTACGGGCTCGGCTGCCGCGATGAGCAAGAGTCGCCGCGTCTGGGCCGGAAGGGCTTCGATCCGCTGACGGAAGTGCTCTTCGATACCGCCCGACAAGCGCACGGCGCCGGGCAGCCAGAACCCACCGGCGAGCTGTTGCGGGGTCAGTGCACGAGACAACTCCAGCAGTGCCAACGGATTGCCCCCCGTCTCGGCGACGATCCGATCAAGTACGCGGCTGTCCAATGGCCCCGTCAGAGCGGCATCCAACAACGCTCGCGCATCTCTCTCCGCAAGCCCTTCAACAGCGAGTTCCGGCAATCCCATTAGCTCGCTACTGGGTACGCGAGCCGCGAAAATCAACGCCACCGATTCCGCCATCAACCGGCGAGCAACAAAGCCGAGCACCTCCGCCGAGGTGCGGTCGAGCCACTGTTCGTCGTCGACTACACACACGAGTGGTTGTTGCTCGGCGGTATCGGACAGCAGGCTCAGCACCGCGAGCCCGACCAGGAATCGGTCCGGTGCCGATCCGGCACTCATGCCGAATGCAGTCTGAAGGGCATCGCGTTGCGGTCGTGGTAAGTGGGGGAGATTACCGAGCATCGGCGCGCACAACTGATGTAGTCCGGCGAACGGCAGTTCCATCTCCGACTGCACGCCCGCAGCCCGGGCCAATCTGCACCCCGACGCCTGCCCGTTGAGATACTCGAGCAGCGCTGTCTTGCCCACACCCGGCTCGCCGGAAACCACCAACGCCCGGCTCTCACCGGCGCGAATAGCCTCGAGCAGCCCGTCGAGTACGCCGCGCTCGGCGTGGCGGTCAATCAGCTTCATCGCGCGCCTGCACCCGTGAAATCCGCCGCCATCTGCACGGCAGTGGCGCTAACCTTACCTGGCCACAGCACCGAACGGCCGGTGCGACGGTTGGAGCGCCCGGCGACGCCAGCGGCAGGCGACGCCGTAGAGCTCAACTTGTGAGGCGTGGCATTGCAGATCGGCATAGCCGCGAGTGTCCCGTCGGGTTCAGCAGTCGGCCAGACGCTCCATGATGTCGGCAGCTTTTAACAGCGTCCGGCGTTCGGTGGACGTGAGGTGCTGGTCGATGGCTGCTTCGAGCCAGGTTTCCCGAATGGGGCGCATGTTCGAGATGAGCTTGCGCCCCGCCGGGGTGATCGACATCAGCGTCTTACGCCCGTCTGTGGGGTCTGCCTTGGCGGTGACGAGTCCTTCCTGACGCAAGGCGGCGACCGTCTCGGCCATCGACTGCGGACGTACGTGTTCGGCGACGGCGAGAGAGCTGACCGTTGTGGGCCCTTCCTCGGCGATGCGATTGAGTGTGGTGATCTGCGACCACGTCCAGCGCATGTCGTTCGGCGTGGACTCGGCCCGCCACCGCGCCCGCAGCCGAATCATGGCCTGGGGAAGCCGGCGAGCAACGTCGCGTGGAAGCGGTGCCGTCATGGATGGGCACTCCGTCTCTCTCGAGCCTATCGACAGCTATTGCCAGGCGTCCTGTACTCTTTAAACAGGCAACCTGTTTAGATAGCGCTGTGTAGCGCAGTCAATTGTACTCGGGGCATTCCACTCTGGGCTGAAGCGAGCCGCTGCACTCGGTGACAGCGACGAGGCACTGATTGAACAGATATACAGGCTACCTGCTAATATAATAGCAGGCTACCTGTATTTTCACCGCCATCTGCACGGCAGCGGCGCTAACCATGCCTGGCGACAGCGCCGAACGGCCGGTGCGACGGTGAACGGCCCTGCGTCACGGTCGCGGTGGGCCAGCCGGCTTGACTTTGCGTTGTCCGCGACAGGATCGACACTCGTCACCGGTTGCCCGATATCACAGCGATGTGAACTTGACAGGACGGTTTCCGCTTGGGGCGGTGACGGCTTCGCACGGATAACGCGCGATGCAGCTAGCAGGCGACGAGTGTTCGTCCTCCGTGGGAAACGTGGCGGCAGGTGCGCTTTCCCTCGACGAAGGGGACGTGGCGCACCTGGTGGGAGAATTCAGAACCGCTGGAGGGTGAGGTCCTCCACGGCGTCGCGATCGATGTCGTAGCCGAGACCTGGCTTGTGCGGGGCCCCAATGAAGCCCTCACTATCCACGATCGGAAGATCTGCGTCCACCATTCCCATGCTCAACAGATTCTGCGGCACCATGATCTCGGCGAACGAACAGTTCCGCACGGCAAGCGCCACGTTCAGATACATCGCCAGATTGAGTGTGGGTCCATAGCTATGGATCTCATAGTTCAGGCCGAATGCCTCGCAGGCATGGGCCGACTTGATCATCTGGGTGATGCCACCTGAGTACTCGGCGAGGGTGCGGACGTAGAAGCCTGTCCCACTGGCCAAGTACTCGTGTATCGCAGGGAAGCCGGCGAAGTTCTGTTCTCCAACGGCCAGTGGCACGCGGAGCTTGCTCGCGAGGAACGACAACCCGTTCATATCGAGATCCGAGATGGGATTCTCAAACCAGAAGAAGTCCAGGTCATCGAGAACTCGGCCCACCGCCAACGCCTCGGGCACGGTGTACGCGCACACCGGGTCGATCATGAGGTCGATGTGCGGGAACTCGTGTCGTATCGCCTGCGCCAGTTCAATGTCTCGTCCGGCCTCACGGAAGGGGTGAAACTTGACCGCGGTGAATCCCTCTGCAACAGCGGCGCGGATCGCGTCGAGGTAGCCGTCGATGGTGGAGTATGCGACCGTGCTGGCATAGGCCCGAATCTTTTCCCGCTGGGCACCAAGGTATTTGTACAGGGGCAGAGCGGCTGCTTTGGCGTTGATATCCCACAGGCAAGCGTCGGCCGCCGCAAGTGCTGGCGGATTCGAGTAGGGCGGCAGGGCATTTGTCATCTCATGGCTCAATGCACCGACATCGTAGGTGTCGCGGCCGACGAGAATCGTCTTCGCGACCTCGGCGGCGTGCTCGACCGCCTTCGCCGGAATCAGATAGCTGACGTAGTGACCATCAATGCCTTCGTGTGTCGAGACCGACACGAGGACCAGTTGAGGCAACTTGTCCACCGCGCCCTGCGTGGGGATCACGGTCTCGTCGAGTTCGGTGCGAAGGATGGACAGCTGGACATCCTTGATCTTCATTTCAAGTCCCTCGATCGTTGTTCGGAATCACTCGTGCAAATCCATGGCGGGTTCGCACCCCGCTTCCTTGAGGCTGGCGATGTCCTTGAAGCCACAGATCGCCATGCACAGGTCCAGTTCGGCGAGGAACGATTTCAGGAAGTGGGTCAGGCTTTCGGCACCGCCGTAGGACAGGGCGTATGCGTAGGGCCTGCCGATTCCGACGGCCGTGGCGCCGCGCGCCAGTGCGATCACGGCATCTGTCGCATCCCGTACGCCGGAGTCGAACATGACCGGAGTGGAGCCGGCCGCCGCCACGACACCGGGCAAGAGCTCGAGTGTGGGAATTCCCGAGTTCGCTTGGCGACCACCATGATTGGTGCAGTAGAGCACATCGGCGCCATTGTTGATCGCCATGCGGGCGTCATCGGGGTGCTGAATCCCTTTCACCGCGATCGGCAGATTGGTCTGCGATCGAATCCAACGCAGGTCTTCCCACGACAACGGGTGCTCGAAGATCTTCGCGTAGTGCTGCAACGCGGCGGCCTGATCCTCGTGGGGCGGCTTTGCCAGGTGTTTGGTGAAATTCTTGTCGGAGTAGTAGTTCTCCATGCAGAAGCCGCGGAACTGCGGGAAGTTTCCCAGCTGCAGGTCGGAAGGCCGATAGCCAAGAGCCCACGAATCGACGGTCAACACCAACGCGGAATATCCGCTGGTTTCAGCACGATTGATTAAGCTGGCCGCCAGCTCGCGATCTCCTGGCAGATACAGCTGGTAAAAGCTCGGCGTGGTGCCGGCGTGTTTGATGACCTCCTCCATCGGGGCCTGGGAGAACGTCGACAGAGTGAACGGCACCCCGGTGGCGGCCGACGCCTGTGCTGCGGCCACATCTCCCTGGAAGTCAGGCGCACACAAGCCGATCAAGCCGATCGGGCACATGAAGATCGGAGAGTCGAATTGTTTGTCGAACAATGTGATCGACAGGTCACGCTCGGGCGGGCTGACCATCATCCGGGGAGTGATTCCGTAGCGTGAAAATGCGGCAATGTTGGCGCGCTGAGTCCGCCCATCTCCGGCGGCCGCCGAGACATATCGGTACACCCAGTCGGGAAGCGCCTCGGAGGCCTTCCGCTCAATCGACTGAGAGTCGAACGGGTACCGCGAGGTGACACCCTTTACAGCGTCCAAATAGACGCCGATCTGGAAATCTCCGAAATTGCTTGGCATAGCTATTCATCCTTTCCATGTGGTTGGGTGACTGTCCTCGTATTACCTGGTCTTCTCTAACTTCCGGCGAGCCAGCTTTTTTCTTGACCCGGCTCAGGCAGCACACGGCCGCCTTCCACAGCGAAACGCGCTGGGCTGCTTTCCATGACGACGAGCACTCTTTTCGCGTCGATATCGCAGATCCTGGAAACAGCGGTGGCGATTTCGGTGGCAAGCTTTGTGGTGTCTTCCTCGGGGTGGCCTTCACGCACCCAGCCGCTGACCAGCACCGGGCTCGCCGGCACGCCGTCGGTATACAGACTGTCGGCCGCCAGTTCGTGAAAGGCGACGTTGACATACGTGCTCGGCACGTGGTTGATCGCTGAGTGAATACGCGCGATCTCGCCAGCCAACGCACGCTTTGTGTCGGCGCTCAACGTCGATTCGGCGATGGTGCAGGTGTAGATAGGCATGCTTGCGTCTCCTTCTACAATCTCTAGTCGTCCCCTTGAGGGAAGAAATTGGTGACGGGCGGCGCGTCGTTCAGCTGAGCGTTGCCCGGTGATTCGCATTTGTATTCGGCGGCGCCCAGTTGCGCGCAGGATTGGCTGGGCGGGGACGGCTGGTCCGTTGCGACCGGTTCGCCGGCGGCCGCCACGGGCGCACTGCCGATAGCCGCCACAACTGCAACTGCCGCGAGCACCGGAGCGATGTGTTTGCGTGTTGTGCGCACGGTCATCCACCTCTGGCTCAGAGCAGACCGGGCTCGTCGCCATACGGATGGAAATCCGGCGGTGGAGGAGCGTCGTTGATCTCGGCATTTCGGATCCGCCGCGGCAATCGGCTCCGCATGGGCTCTTGCACCGTCCACCAATGTCCTGTCAACTCCGCATTGTCAGCCCAGGTAGGCCGGTTGCGCTTTGGTGGGCACCACGATCACGGTGGGCCCGTCGGCCTCCAACGCGTTCGTGAACTCGTGCGCGAGCTTCTCGCAGCTGTCTACATTCACCGTCCGGCACCCGAAACCTGAGGCGAGGGAGCCGATGTCGAGGCCGGGTAGGTCCAGTCCCGGAACGCCTGGTGTTTCCTCGAGCACCGCGAACGACTTGAGGATCGAGTACTCCCCGTTGCGCATGACGACGAACACGATCGGCAGCCGGTGTTGGGCCGCCGTGTACATCGCCTGCACCGAGTACTGGCACGACCCATCGCCGATGGTCGCCACCACCGTGCGCTTGACCCCACGGGCTCGGTCGCCCAACGCAACGCCGACCGCAGCAGGCAGTCCCCAGCCGATCCCGCCACTGGCGGTCGCGAAGAAGGACGCCGGGCGAGTGGTGGGTATCCAGCGCAGTTGTTCGGCCATCGTCGAGGTGGACTCGGTCACCAACGGCGATTCGGCGGGTTTCACCGAAGCCAGGGTCGACCACACCGCATCGGGTGCAAGCGGCGCGGGCGCCGACCAGTCGACCGCACCGTTACGGACCGGTGCGGCAGGCACTGTCCGATCGCTGTGGTCGTCGACCATGTCCACGAGTTGTTCCAGAGCCAGCAGTGAGTCGCCGAGCACGCTGTCACCGACCGGTGCCGCCGCGGCCAGTGCCGGATCGTTGGTGATCTGCAGCAGATCTGTGCCCTCGGGCAGATACTCGCCTGCCACATAGGGGTAGTAGCGGAAGACCTGTGCGCCGATCACGATGGCAAGATCATGACCGCGCAGGGTCTTTGCGGCACCGGCGATGGTCATCGGCAGGGGCCCCTGATACAGGCGGTGGTTCTCAGGAAAGGACGCCCTGTCTGGGAGCGGGCTGCCGTAGACCGGTGCGCCGACCTTCTCCGCGAAGGCCACGGCGGCGTCCCACGCGCCGCTGCGATCAACCTCGGGACCGTACACCAGCATGGGCCGCTGCGCACGGTTGATGCGGTCGGCGAAGCTTCGCAGCCGCTTGGTATCGGGGCTGACCCGCTGGCTGACCGTTCGCACCACCGCCGGGCCCAACGCCGGCTTGTCCCAGTCGTCAAGCGGGATGGACAAGAAGACTGGGCCCGCCGGCGGTTGGACGGCGACCGCGTAGGCCCGCATGAACGCCGCTGGAACGTCCTCGGCGCGGGCGGGCTGGTAGGCCCACTTCACCCACGGCTGAGGCAACACGGTTTCCTCGCTGTTGGTCAAATACGGTTCGCACAAGACCATTTCGCGGGTCTGCTGACCCGCTGTGACAATGAGGGGGGTGTTTCCTCTGTATGCGGCTACCAGGCTGCCCATCGCATTGCCGGTGCCGGCTGCGGTGTGCACATTGACCAATGCCGGCTTGCCCGTCGACTGTGCGAACCCATCGGCCATCGCCAGCACCGATGCCTCCTGGAGCCCGAGGACATAGGTGAAGTCGTCTGGGAAGTTCTTGAGAAACGTCTCCTCCGTGGATCCGGGGTTGCCGAACACGGTCGTCAGTCCCAGCGAACGAAGCAGATCATAGGTCACGTCGTAAACAGTTTTCTGCTCGGCCATTTTCCTGTGAATTCCCTTCGCGCGGTTGAATATTGTCATCGCGCCGTAACAGGCGCACTGCCACCACTCTCGTGCGCCGGCACGGCGCAGTCGATGTGACGGGCGACAACGTCGAACGCCGGTAGCTGTACGAGAAGACAACCGATACGTTGTTCGACGAGACACCGCCACGCCCTCGTCATTGTCCCGAGCTACATCGACAGAGAGGGGCTCGCCCGTTCGAATCGTTACCGTGCACGCGATCGAAGTCAGCGCAACCGGTGGACCCGAAGTCTTGAAGTACGTCGACAAGCCGACGCCTTCGCCCGGGCCGGGCGAGGTGTTGATCAAAGCCGAAGCGATCGGCGTGAATTTCGTCGACACCTATTTCCGGTCGGGTTCGTATCCGCACAAACTTCCGTTTGTGCTTGGCGCGGAAGTGGGCGGCACCGTCGCAGCAGTAGGCGACGGGGTGACTGCGCTGCGGGTAGGCGATCGAGTTGCCACCGCCGACGCAATCGGCGCCTACGCCGAATACTGCGTTGCGGCAGCCGATGTCGTTGCGCCTGTGCCAGACGCTGTCACCACAGACATCGCCGCGGCTGCGATCTTGAAAGGCATGACAGCGCACCTGCTCATCAAGTCCGTATATCCGGTCCAGGAGGGCGACACCGTGCTGCTGCACGCCGGGGCCGGCGGCGTCGGCCTGATCCTCACCCAGTGGGCAACCAGCCTCGGCGCACGCGTCATCACCACAGCCTCCACCGCGGAAAAGGCCGAGTTGTCCCGGAGGGCCGGTGCCGTCGATGTGCTCGGCTATCCAGACAACCCTCAGAAATTCGGCGCGAAGATCCGTGCACTCACCGGTAATAAGGGCGTCGCCGCTGCGTTTGACGGTGTCGGTAAGTCGACATTTGACGCCAGCCTTGCCAGCCTCGAGACCCGCGGCACGCTGGCGTTATTCGGCGCCGCCAGCGGACCCGTCCCACCTTTCGATCCCCAACGGCTCAATGCCGCTGGTTCGGTCTATCTGACCCGGCCGTCACGACCGCATTTCATGCGCACTCGCGAGGAGTTCACCTGGCGCACGGGTGAATTGTTCAAAGCGATCGCGGCAGGAACCATTCAGGTGACCGTAAGCAGGCGTTACCCCCTACAAGAGGCGGCACAAGCCCACCGTGATCTTGAAGGTCGCAAGACCGTCGGTTCAGTCGTCCTCACCGTTGGTTCGGCTCAGCAGCCAAGTGGTCTGGCTACACGCCAAACGATTTGACCCCAGGCGATTGCGCTGTCGCAGCCAGCTCAAAGCCTCGTTCACACGCCCTATCAACGCGGCGCGGCGGCGCCGGGTGTGCACCCGCACATCTAAGACGCGTCCGTGTTGTTCTCCCGCACAACGACGGCGAGCCAGCGTACCGCGACGATTGAACAGCCAGCGAAAGCGCTCGCGGACCCAGCCGACGATACCGATGATGCCGACGATGCCGATGATCACACGTCACGAGAGGCTTTGCATGACAACCGTTTTGGACGAGCCCGCAGACCTACTCAAGCTGGTGTGCCAGCCGTTGGGCACCACCGAGTGGATGAAACTCACCCAGCCGCAGGTAGATCTGTTCGCCCACGCCACCGGTGATCACCAGTGGATCCACGCCGAACCGCAGCGCCGTCAAGGGCCCGTTCAAGGGGAGCGTCGCTTACGGATACCTCACGCTGTCACTCGCGCCCGTAGTGTTCCCGCAGGTGCTGCAGATCCGGGACCTGACAGCGGCGTTGACCTACGGACTCAACAAGGCCCGCTTCCCGGCGCCGGTGCGAGTCGGCTGCCGGATCCGAGCCACTGTGACGCTGATGAGCGCCCAACAGAAAGCTCGGGGGTGGAATTCGTGTTCACACTCAGCTACGAGATCGACGGTGAACCGCGCCCGGCCTGCGTGGCCGATGTCATTGTGTTGTACCCGTGACAGCGGCGGCTGCGGCGGCTGCGGCGTCGATGAACCAGGAACGTCTCGTCTCGGTGCTCTGCCAGCAGATCCGGGTCGACGTCCGGCCGGGAACGGGCGTGCCGCTGGTGTTGTGCAACGGCATGGGCGCTGCCTTCGAAGTTTTTGATCCGCTGTTGGAGCGCCTCGATCCCGACACGACGGTGGTGCGCTTCGACGTGCCCGGCACCGGCGGCTCACCGGATTCGCGCTTGCCCTATGGCTTTCCATATCTGGCGGCGGCGCTGGGCCGGCTGCTCCAAAAGGTCGGGATCACCGGGCAGGTCGATGTCCTCGGGTTGTCGTGGGGCGGTGCGCTGGCTCAGCAGTTCGCCTTCCAGAACCCCCGCCGTTGCCGGCGACTGATCCTCGTGTCGACCGGCACGGGTGTGATCATGGTCCCGGGGTGGCCCGCGGTGCTGGCGAAGATGCTGACCCCGCGCCGGTTCCTTGACCACCATTACGCCGCCTCCATCGCCGGTGACCTCTATGGCGGCACTGTTCGCAACGACCCGTCGGTTGTCGAACGGCTGTTCGATCGCCAGCTGATGGCCGGATCGCGGGTGGGCTACCTGCACCAGCTGCTCGCCGGATCGGTGTGGACGAGTATCTTTGCGCTGCCCCTCATACGCCAGGAGACGCTGATCATCGCCGGGCTCGACGATCCGATCATCCCGGTGGTGAACGCCAAGATTATGAGTCGACTGCTGCCCCATGCAACCGTGCACCTGCACCGCGGCGGTCATGTCGACCTGATCACCAACGCCACCGAGTTGGCGCCGGTGATCGAGATGTTCAGGGCGCAGGCATGCGCGACGAACAAGCGCCCGCCCTGGTCAGATCTGCCCGCAGTCGGGTGTGTTGGGTAGGCCGTTGAATCTGTCGGTGATGCATTGCATGCCGCGTTCACCGTCGACGAAGTACGGCCTGTTCAGTTGTCACTACGACGGCCGAGCACCTCCACGGTCGGGTGTGGAGGCGCACACAGGCGGCGAACGGCCCTAAATAGACAAGCGCAGCACCACCCTTCGGCGTGCGGGCACCGCCGAAGACGGTCAGCTTAGGCGGAGACGCGCCGAAAAGCGGTGTGCAGATGCACAGGATAGGGGCTCAATCGTTGGACACTGTGACGACGACGGCGCGCGCCGTTGTAGCGACGATTAAGCGGTCAGCAGTCAGCGTGGATGGAGGTCGCGTGCTCAGTCGTGTGGCCCGCGTGCGCGCGGACCGCCGCGAACACGCTGCGCCGCTCCGGCTCCGACGGCCGATTTGTTTCCGGGGTCAGCCGCCTGGTCCGGCGGAACAAGCGATATCTGAGGGGGTGTAGCACCGTGGTCGCCATCAACGCCAACGGCTTCGATGAGCTTGCGGTGCCGCTGGACCTGCTATTGACCCGTCCGGTGTTCGGCCTGGCCGAGCGGATAACCCCGAACATGTCGTGGCGTCGGTTCGCCATCAACCTGGCCCGACAGCCCGGGGTGGTCGCATCCCGCGCGGGCACCCTGGGCAAGGAGCTGGGCGCGATCGCTGCGGGCCGCTCGGAGATCGCCCCGGCCAGGGGCGACAAGCGGTTCGCGGACCCGGCATGGGTCGGCAATCCGATCCTCAAGCGCACAATGCAGGCATACCTGGCTGCCAACAAAACAGTCGATCAACTGTTTTCGGACGCAAAGCTGGATTGGCGCGACGCGGAGCGGATGCGGTTCGTCTTGGACTTTGTGACCGAAGGGCTGGCGCCTAGCAACATCCCATTCGTCAACCCGCTGGGATACAAGGCAGCGATCGATACCGGTGGGCTGAGCATGGTGCGTGGGCTGCGGCACTTCGTCACCGATATGCGCAAGGCGCCGCGGCTGCCGTCGATGGTGGAGCCCGACGCATTCACGGTGGGGGAGACCGTCGCCGCAACCGCCGGGTCGGTGGTGTTTCGCGATGAGGTGTTTGAGCTGATCCAGTACACACCGCAAACCGACCAGGTGTGGACGGTGCCGCTGCTTATGGTGCCGCCGGTCATCAACAAGTTCTACGTTCTGGATATCTCCCCCGGCCGCAGCATGATCGAGTACTTCCTGCAGCAGGGTCATCAAGTCTTCACGATGTCATGGCGCAATCCAACTGCACAACAACGGGATTGGGGCTTCGACACATACGGTCAGGCGATCCTGGACGCGCTCGAGAAGGTGCAAAAGATCACTCACACCGAGCGCGCGCATGTGCAAGCATCGTGTTCGGGCGGGATCCTCGCCGCGATGGTCGCCGCCCACCTCACCGCGATTGGGGAGGGTGACCGGCTGGCCGGTCTCACTCTGATGGTGACCGTGCTCGATCAGTATCAGGCCGGTATTGCTGAGGCCGCGATCGACGAGGAAACCGCTGATCTCGCTATCGCGAAGTCGGCGCGCCAGGGATATCTAGACGGCCAGTCGCTGGCCGAGGTGTTCGCGTGGCTGCGGCCGACCGACCTGGTGTGGCGGTACTGGGTGAACAACTACATCGAGGGCAAATCGCCCGCACCCTTCGACGTGTTGTACTGGAACGCCGACACCACCCGGATGGCTGCCGCATTGCATCGCGACATGGTGCAGATGGGATTGCACAACGCGCTCGCGACGCCGGGTGCGGTCAAGATGCTGGGCACGCCGGTAGATCTCTCGACGCTGACGGTGGATACGTATGTCGTTGCGGGCATCACCGACCATATTTCGCCGTGGCCGGCGTGCTACCGCAGCGCCCGCTTGTTTAGCGGCACCGATCCGCGGTTTGTGCTGTCTTCCAGCGGCCACATCGCCGCGCTCGTCAACCCACCCGGAAACCACAAGGCTAGCTACCATGTGGGCGCAGTTGACGAATCCGACACGACCGCCTGGTTGAAGCAGGCCGAGAAGAAACATGACTCCTGGTGGCCAGACTTCGCGGCCTGGCTCGGCGAGCGCAGCGACAGCAAGAAGGAAGCACCATCGTCGCTGGGCGGCACCGGCATGGCCCCGATCGAGCCGGCGCCCGGCAGCTACGTGCGCGAGCACTGACGTGCGGCCGCGATGACACTGATGGCCAACCGCCGGGTGACCGACGGCCACGTCGCCGTGCTGGGCCAGCAGATCCGGGTGAAAGTTCGCATGGGTTTCGGGGTGCCGCTCGTATTGTGCAACGGCATCGGCGCGAACCTGGACGTGCTCGATCCGCTGGTGGCTCAACTCGATCGCGACACCACGGTGGTACGGTTCGACGTGCCCGGTACCGGCGGATCACCGGGTTCGCCTGTGCCGTACGGATTTCCGTACCTGGCGGCCGTGTTGGGCCGCCTGCTGAGTCGGCTTGGGCTGCACGGTCAGGTCGACGTGCTCGGCTTCTCTTGGGGTGGGGCCCTGGCCCAGCAGTTCGCGTTCCAGAACCCGGTCCGGTGCCGGCGGTTGATCCTGGTCGCCACCGGCACCGGCGCCCTTATGGTGCCGGGCAAGCCTTCGGTACTGGCCAAAATGCTGAGCCGGCGGCGGTTTCTGGATCATGACCACGTCGCCGCCGTCGCCGGCGACTTGTACGGCGGCGCCGCGCGTGCCGATCCGTCGGCCGTCAAGCGGCTCTTCGACCGGAAGCTGACGACTGGCGCGCGGACGGGCTACGTGTACCAGTTGTTGGCGGGATCGGTGTGGACGAGCGTCTTCGCGCTGCCTCTGGTCCGGCAGGACACGCTGATCGTCGCCGGCACCGACGATCCGATCATCCCCGTCGCCAACGCCCGGATAATGGCCGCGCTGCTGCCGCACGCGACCGTGCACTTGCACCCCGGCGGGCACGCAGACCTGATCACCAATGCCGCCGACTTGGCGCCGGTGATCGAAGCTTTCCGCGGCTATGCCAGACCATCTCAACGATGACCACGCCGCCCGCCCGTACGCATCGGGACGGCCAATTGTGCGAGAAACCAACCGCGACGCGCGATAACGGTTCGGTCGCCCAATGACCAGACGTGCTGGGGCCGCCTACTGTTGCGCAATAGCCGATGATCGGAGGCGCTCATGGCCGCACGCGAAGTCGTTGTGCTCAGCGGGGTTCGGACTCCGGTCGGGACCTACGGTGGCAGCCTGAAGGACTTCTCGCCGGCCACCCTTGGGGCGATGGTGATCCAAGAGGCGGTCGGCAGGGCGGGTGTGGCACCCGACGATGTCGGTCACGTCGTGTTCGGGCACGTGGTCCCGACC
>CAVYPI010000020.1:0-139148 GCA_963770125.1 uncultured Actinomycetota bacterium
GGCTGCCCGCGGGGCTTCGGCTGGCCGTCGACAACGCGATCGCCAACGCCGTCAAACACGGCGGCGCGACGAGGGTGCAGTCGGCGGCGGTCAGCTTCGCGCGCCGGTCTGGAGATCGCGATCGACGACAACGGCGTCGGCATGCCCGAAGAAGAGCGCGAGGTGGTGTTCGCCCGGTTCTCGCGCGGGTCGACGGCGTCGCACTCCGGCTCCGGGCTGGGCCTGGCGTTGGTCGCCCAGCAGGCCCGAATTGCACGGCGGCGCGGCCGCGTTGGAGGACAGCCCGCTCGGCGGAGCGCGGCTGCTCCTGCGGCTGCCGGGGCCGCGCTAGCGGGTGGCCAGGAGGTCGATCACGAAGATCAGCGCCTTACCGGAGAGCCGGTGCCCGCCGCCGGCCGGGCCGTAGGCCTGCTCCGGCGGGATGACCAGTTGCCGGCGGCCGCCGACCTTCATGCCGGGGATGCCATCCTGCCAGCCCTGGATCAGCCCGCGCAGGGGGAACTCGATGGACTCGCCGCGGTTCCACGAGCTGTCGAACTCTTCGCCGGTCTCGTACTCGACGCCCACGTAGTGCACCGCGACGGTGCCGCCGGGCACTGCCTGCTCGCCGTCCCCGACCACCAGGTCCTTGATGACCAGCCCCGTCGGCGCAGGTCCGTCGGGAAATTCAATCTCTGGCTTGTTACTCACCGCACTCACCGTAGTCGGGCAGACTGGACCCGTGGCTAAGGACCAAGACATTCTCACTCAGGTCAACAAGCTGGTCGCCGAGGAGAAAGAGCTGCGGGACAAGCTCCAGCATCACGATATCGACACCTCCGAGGAGCACGAGCGGCTGCGCGCGGTGGAGGTTGCGCTCGATCAGTGCTGGGACCTGCTGCGGCAGCGCCGGGCACTACGCGAGACCGGCGGCGATCCCCGGGAGGCGCGGGTGCGCCCGGCCGGTGAGGTCGAGGGCTACCTTGGCTGACCGGTGACGGGGCCTGACGTCGTCATCGTTGGCGGCGGGCACAACGGCCTGGTGGCCGCCGCCTACCTGGCCCGCGCCGGTCGCCGGGTGCAGGTGCTCGAGCGGCTGGACCATGTCGGGGGCGCCGCGGTGTCCGCGCATGCCTTCGACGGAATCGACGCGCGGCTGTCGCGGTACTCCTATCTGGTCAGCCTGTTGCCACGCCGCATCGTCGACGAGCTGGGTGCCCGGGTGCGGCTGGTGCGCCGCCGGTACTCGTCATACACGCCCGATCCGGCGACGGCGGGTCGCACGGGCCTGCTGATCGGGCCACAGTCGACGTTCGGGGCTGTTGGGGCATCAGGCGACGAGGCGGGGTTCGCGGAGTTCTATCGTCGCTGCCGCACCGTCACCTCCCGGCTGTGGCCGACGTTGACGCAGCCGCTGCGCACCCGCAATGAGGCGTGCCGCCACGTGGCCGACGACGCCGCGTGGCGGTTCATGATCGACGAGCCGATCGGACACGCGATCACCGCCGCAGTCTCCAACGATCTGGTTCGCGGTGTGATGGCGACCGACGCGTTGATCGGCACGTTCGCCCGCGCCGACGACCCGACGCTGACGCAGAACGTGTGCTTTCTTTATCACCTGCTGGGCGGCGGCACCGGCGATTGGGACGTACCGGTCGGCGGGATGGGCGCTGTCAGCGGCGCGCTGGCCGCGGCGGCGGCCGGGCATGGCGCCGAAATCCTCACGGGTGCAGAGGTTTACGCCATCGACCCGGCCGGAGAGGTGCGGTATCGCCGCGACGGCCAAGAGCACCGGGTGCACGCCGATTTCGTGTTGGCCAACGTGACACCGGTTGTGCTGGCCAGGTTGTTGGGTGAACCGGAGCCGACGCTGGCCCCGGGGGCGCAGGTCAAGGTCAACCTGATGCTGCGGCGGCTACCTCGGCTGCGCGACGAGAGCGTCACGCCCGAGCAGGCGTTCGGCGGCACTTTTCACATCAACGAGACGTTCAGTCAGCTCGATACCGCCTACACCCGCGCCGAGCACGGGGTGGTGCCGGATCCGCTCCCCTGCGAGATCTACTGCCATTCGCTGACCGACCCGAGCATCCTGTCGGATCGGCTGCGCGAATCCGGTGCGCAGACGTTGACGGTGTTCGGCCTGCACACCCCGCACAGCCTGATCGCCGGCGGGGATCCCGATCGCATGCGGGACGCGTTGACGTCTGCGGTGCTGAACTCGCTGAATTCCGTTCTCGCCGAACCGATTCAAGACGTGCTGATGGAGGATTCAGCAGGCCGGCTGTGCATCGAGGCCAAGACGACCGTGGACTTGGAGCAAACGCTGGGGATGACGGCCGGCAACATCTTCCACGGCGCGCTCGCGTGGCCGTTCGCCGAAGATGACGAACCGCTCGACACCCCGGCGCGGCGCTGGGGGGTGGCGACGGCCCACGACCGAATCATGCTGTGCGGTTCGGGGTCTCGACGCGGCGGCGCCGTGTCGGGCATCGGCGGGCACAACGCCGCGATGGCGGTGCTGGAGAGTTAGTGTGCTGCGCCAGAAATTATGTGAAGCGTGATGAGCCGCACCAACGCGCTGTCACTGTTTGCGCGGCTGGCGCGAAATGACTGATTAAGGTCATTTGTCCTTATCGTCGTCCTCATCGGGTGGCGGCGGGCGGTTGGCGACGACCGGGAATTGGCCGGTGTTGCCCTCGCGTTCCCGAGCGATCTCCAGCACCCGCCCGCGGACCGCATACCAACCGACGATGAGCGCCGGAATAATGATCACAAGGGTGCCCACGGTCCAGGTGCCGATCGGCGGGTCGAACGCCATCAGCACGACGACGCCGAACAGGAACACCAACGTGATATAGCCGGTGTACGGCGTGCCCCACAACCGGAATGACGGCCGCTCCAGGATGCCGCGCTGCGACCAGCGGTAGAGCTGGAGCTGGCAGATGACGATGGTGGCCCAGGACGCGATGATGCCGAGGGCCGCGATGTTGAGCACGATCTCGAACGCCTGGCCGGGCACGAGAAGGTTGAGGACGACGCCGAACAGCCCGACGGCCGCGGTCAGGAAGATTCCGCCGTACGGCACGCCGCGGCTGGACATCACCCCCGTGAACTTCGGTGCGCTGCCGTTCATTGCCATCGACCGCAGGATCCGGCCGGTCGAGTACAACCCGGCGTTGAGGCTGGAGAATGCGGCGGTCAGCACGACGATGTTCATGACCGTGCCCGCGCCCTCGACTCCGATCTTGGAGAAGAACGTGACGAACGGGCTCTCGCCGGCCTTAAAGGTGGTGTACGGGAGAAGAAGGGCCAGTAGGAACAGGGAGCCGACATAGAAGACAGCGATACGTGCGATCACCGAGTTGATCGCACGCGGCATGATCTTATGCGGATGGGCAGTCTCACCGGCCGCTGTTCCGACGAGTTCGACCGCAGCATAGGCAAACACGACGCCGGACATGACAATCACCAGCGGGAAGAGGCCGGCGGGGAAAAGCCCGCCATTGTTGGCGATCACGCTGAATCCGGTTGACTGCCCCTGAATCTGGTAGCGGCCGGCAAGGAAGATGGTGCCCGCGACTAGGAACGTCATCAGCGCAAGGACTTTGATGGCCGCAGCCCAGAACTCGAGCTCCCCGAACAGGGTAACGGAGATCATGTTGATGCTCACGACGACCGCCAACGCGAGCAGGGCGATCAGCCACTGCGGGACGCTCCCGAACGCCGACCAGTAGTGGAAGTAGGTGGCGATCGCGGTGCAGTCGACGATGGCCGTGAACGCCCAGTTCAGCCAGTACATCCAGCCGGCGACGAAGGCCGCCTTCTCGCCCAGGAATTCGCGCGCATACGACACGAAGGACCCCGACGATGGCCGGTGCAGCACGAGCTCGCCCAGCGCCCGCAGGATCAGGAAGACGAAGATGCCGCAGAACGCGTAGCTCAAGAACAGGCCCGGTCCGGCGTTGTGCAGTCGGCCGCCGGCACCGAGGAACAGTCCGGTGCCGATGGCACCGCCGATCGCGATCATCTGCAGCTGCCGGGGCTTGAGGCCCTTGTGGTAGCCCTCGTCCTCCGCCAGCAGCGCGGAGTTGTCGTACACAGGCAGCTTTGGTGCGGTGGTCATCGAACCGGTCCTCGCTCTAGTTAGTTACGGGGTGACGCAGGATCAATGGGGGTACCCCGGACGTCCCACTGCTCCGGGGGTCCTGGCGTATCGGTGATGTCACGAAACGTCATGACAAAGCCCAACACGGCGACGACCGCCGCGATTGCGTAGCCGATGATCGAATACCAACCGACGTGGAGGTACGCGGTGACCGCGACGATGAACATCGCGAGGAACACCAGGGACATCCCGATCAATGGAATCTTCGCAAACAGATCAATGCGTGCCATGAGACCCACCTCGATAGACCGAATGACGGTGGTACCAGTGAACACCTTCCGGCGTTCTCGCGGTGGCGAAATGGAACTAGTGATCCTTGGTCGCTAGGGCATGGCTGCGGCCCACGCCATGTGGCCCTCGAAGCCCAGGTCGGTGGCCGCTCGCCGGTACTGACCCTTCAACGCCTCATACGTCGCGTGGTCGCCGCGCGACCGCGCGATCAGCGCGCGCAGCCGCATCCCAGACACCGCACGGGACACCCATACCGCTTCGCCCAGACTGGCGGTCAGGCGCTCGACGGCTTCTTCCGCTTCGGTGACGTCGTCTGCAGAACCGCGGCCCAGCAGCGTCTCCACCAGCGCGACCGTGGCCAGGTCGAGATTGCCGATGTTGCCAGTTTCAACCATGTCATCGCATGCGGCGCGCAACTGCTCTACACCGTCATCGACATTCCCGTGGTCGACCATCTCCCTTCCGGCGTACACGTTAAGGATCGGGACCACGTTCAGTGCATATCGTTCCTTCACGCACGTTTCGCGGAGTTCGCTCAGGATGTCGTAGCCACGTTGGTTGTTATCGGTGCCGTAGTGCACGAGAACGATTCCCAGTGCCATTCGAATGAGGATCACCGCAATTTCGTCGCTGGACCGCTCCGATGTCCGCATCGCTTCCTCTATTTCGGCGACCGCTACGTCGTCGGCCAAGACGATTCCGCGTGCTATCGATATGTATTTGTATGCCATGACGGTCGCCTGCGACACCGCATCCGCAGTGCGGGACATCGCGACTGCTCGGTCCAAATCGTCGCGCCATCCGCGCTGTCCGGTTGTCCATCGCCCGACGGCACGAAAAACCAGGGCGATCGCCAGCGGCGATCCGCCAATCTCGGCACGTATCGCGGCGTCGCAATCGGCAAGTTCGATCGTGCTCTGTGCCCACCGCAGCACATCGCCCATTTCCGCAGCCTGCAGTTTCGCTACGCAGGCCGCGCGGGCCATTCCGGCGGTCAGCACGGGGTCACCAATCGATTCGATCACCGCCATGTACTCCGACGCCAGCGCGGACGCCGCTCGAATGCGGCCGGTGAGGAGGTGCTCCATTGTCAGGCCGGCCATGCCGACCGCAAGCGACGGCGTGTCCCCGGCTGCCACGCAGAGCTCCCGCAATTCCTCGAAGCGGGCTGAGATATCGGGATGGAACCGCCGCCAGGCATTGGCGCACAACAGCGTTCGCGGCGTGATGCGCATCGCTGCGCGGCGCGGGTCGTCAGCGGGCAGGGCGTCTGCGACCTGCCGCGCGCGTTCCCAGCTCAGCTGGGCCGCCGCGATGTCACGGTTGCCCGACCACGCGCCGGCGCGCATGTGCCACATATACGCGTCGTGCAGATCGCCCGCGGCCTCAAGATGTTCGGCGATCAACGCAGCATTCTGGTCCTGCGGTGCGATGGTCTGCGCCAGACGCCGGTGCAGCTGTGCCCGGTCCGATTTGAGCTGCGATTCGTAGGCCACCGCGCGGATCAGCGAATGCCGGAATTCGTACTCTGGCGGTGGGGTCTTCACGATCTGGTCGACCAGCTCTGCCTTTACGAGTTCGTCCAGAACGGCGTCGATGTCCAACGTCTTCAGCATCGCCGTATCGAACCGAGATCCGACGACGGCGGCGGCGTTCAGCGTCCGCTTGGCGGCGGGATGGAGGCGGTCGATACGCGCGGCGATCACGGCCTGCAAGGTGCTGGGCACGCTGACTTCGGCCACCGGATCTGCACACAAGTAGCACCCACGGCCGCCGAACAACACGTCGCGCTCGGTGAGGTCGCGGACGATCTCCTCTGCGAAGAACGGATTACCGGCGGCACGCGTTGCGACGACGTCGGCGAGGCTGGTCACCGACGGGTCGGCGCCCAACAGTTCCGTGCTCAGCGTCGCCATCTGCGAATCGTCCAGTGGCTCCAAGGCAATCGTCTGCATTCGAGGCGCATGAGCCAGTGCGCCCGTGTATTCCGGCCGATACGTGATGAGCACCAGCGATCTGGTCTCGGGAACCACGTTGAGGAACTCCGCCAGCATGGACTCGCTGATCCCGTCGACCCAATGAGCGTCCTCGATGACGAACAGTGACGGCGTCACGCGCGCGAGCGCGGCGGCGTTGACGATGCTCGACAACCGACGTCGACGGGCATCCGGGTCGATGTGGGGCATCGCGACAGCCGGATCCCTGATGCCCAACAGATCATCGAGCAAGACGAGATCGTCGTTGTCGATACCCGAAAACCGTTGCCGGACTTGGCTTCGCGCGGCCATGTCATCCAGACCATTGGCTCCAAGGGCTGCGCGCAGCAGGCCGGCGGCGGCGTAAAACGCAACGTCGGTGGTGTGCGACTCACAGAACGTGGCGAATACGTCGACCCCTCTGCCGCGGGCGAGCGACGTTATCTCGCGCACGATTCGGCTCTTGCCTATCCCGACCGGGCCAACGATGCCGACCACACTCCCGCCGCCGTTGATCGACCGGTCCAATATCGAAGTGAGAGCGCCCAACTCCCATTGCCGTCCGACGAGGCTGGGCTCGGCGCGGTCCGGTCGTCGATCGGTAGCCATCGCGAGCAGCCGCCGCGCGGGCACCGGTTCGTGTGCGCCCTTGATCTCTACGAGCTCCCGATCACCCAGAATCGACCGACTCGCCACCAGACGCGCCGTCGACTCGCTGACCATCACCCCACCAGCAGGCGCTACGGACTCCATCCGTTGCGCCATACCCACTTGCACGCCAACGGTGGTATAGGCCAGACGCACCCGAACCGATCTCACCGACGACCACCTCGCCAGAGTTCAGGCCGACGCGGAGCTGCAACGTTATGCCATCGCGACGCTCCGCTTCGATCGCCATTTTTTTACCATCGCGCTGAATGTCCAGCGCAGCGCGGCACGCCCGGACCGCGTGGTCCTCGAGCGCGATCGGCGCACCGAACACCGCCATGATCCCGTCGCCCGTGAACTTATCGACGGTGCCGCCGTAGCGTTGGACGATCTTCGACGAGCGGTTGAACAGATCGCCCATCACCTCACGTAGTCGCTCAGACCCCAGCGCCGCCGCGATATCCATCGACCGAACGACATCGGCGAACAGGACCGTCACCTGTTTGAACTCGGCGCGCTCGGCCGGGGCGGTGAGGGGAGCACCGCACGCATCGCAGAACCGGGCGCCGTCGCGCGGTTCGACGCCGCACGTGCGGCACGGTATCGCCACCGACAAATAATAGGGCCGGGCGGACCTCAATTGGCGACGAGGTTGTCGATGATCGCCTTTAGCTCCTTGAGCTGCGCCTCGTCGAGCACACTCAGGACGTTGGGTGCCGGATCGTCGACCGTGTCGATCTTGCGGACCATCCCGCGG
This sequence comes from uncultured Actinomycetota bacterium, assembly GCA_963770125.1. Lineage (GTDB taxonomy): Bacteria > Actinomycetota > Actinomycetes > Mycobacteriales > Mycobacteriaceae > Mycobacterium. The sequence goes on from CAVYPI010000020.1 coordinate 7,757, forward strand.
CCGGCGTCGGTCAGCGAGACGACCTTGCATCGCCGATTGGTCGGATCGGTTTCGCGCACGACGAGCCCGCGGTCTTCCAGGTCGTTGACGGCCACTGTCGTCGCCGGAGCATCTATCGCCGCGGCGTGCGCCAACTGCTTGACGGTCATCGGTTGCCGGCTCAGCCGCTTGAGGATGCGAATCCTGCTGAACGGCAGCCCTGTCTGTTCGACGACCGCACGCTTCCACCCGTCGCGGTTGTCGATCACCAGAGAGGCGATCGCCCGCCAAACCTCGTCGGCCAGATCACTGCTTGACATCGGCGTCCTCGATTCGCACATTCGTTCCGGCAATCAGCGGCGCAAGGCGCTCGGCCGAGCGCAACGCGCGCGGTGAGGTCGAGTACAGGCCCAGGGCGATGATCACCAGGCCGAGTCCCGCGCAGATAAGCCACAGTGGCCTGGCCGCGACCGCGAAGTCCTCGCCCGTCGTGGCCAACGCCGGACCCGCGACCGAACCGCACAGCGCCACACCGAGACTCACGCCCACCTGCCGGCTGGTCGAGGCCACCGCTGAAGCGGCACCGGCCCGATCGGTCGGCATGCCGCTGACCGCAGCGTTGGTGACCGGCGCGTTCACCATCGAGAAGCCGATGCCGAAGACCGCGAAGATTGCCAGGAGCTGCCAGACCGCGGTGGTTGCGGTCAGTCTGGTGAGCATCAACGTCGCCGCGGTGATCAGCGTGCCGGCGATCAACAGCGACGGCCGGCTACCGAAGCGGCCGACCAGCCGTCCCGACAGCGGCGAAAAGATGAGCGCGCCAACGGCGATCGGCAAATAAATCAACCCGGTGTGCATGGCCGAGAATCCCCGCTCCTCCTGCAGGTACAGCGAGATCACGAACAGGAACGCGCCCCAGGTGGCGAACGCGCACACCGCAATCATCGTCGCGGACGAAAACGGAATGCTCCGGAAGAACCGGAGGTCGATGAACGGATCGCGGCGGCGCGACTCGTAGCGGAGGAACCCTATGAAGGCCAGCAGCGCGACGACGGCCACGACGACGATGCGGGCGTCGGTCCAACCCCGTGCCGGGCCTTCGATGAGGGCGTAGACGACGCCGAACAGGAATGTCATGCCCAGTCCCTGGCCGACCGGGTCGACGTCGCGCATCGTGACGGACCGAGATTCGGGGACGAAGATCGCGGTCAGCACAATCGCGGCCGCGCAGATCGGCAGGTTGATCCAGAACACCGCGCGCCAGTCGATCAACTGGATCAGCGCGCCGCCCACGGTCGGACCGAGCGCCATCGAGATGCCGACCACGCCGCCCCAGACACCGATCGCGCGCGCGCGTTCCACACGGCCGGTGAAGACCTGGGTGATGATCGACATCGCAACCGGGTTCAGCATCGACCCGCCGATGGCCTGCAACATCCGCGCGACGATCAGCGTCTCGATGTTCGGCGAGAGACTGCACAGCAGCGAGCCGAGCGCGAAGACCGTCAACCCGATCTGGAAGGTGCGCCTGCGGCCGAACCGATCGGCGGTGGCGCCGGAGAGCAGCAGCAGCGACGCCAGCACCAACGTGTAGATGTCGATCACCCACTGCAGCTGCGATGCCGACGCACCCAGGTCGGTGCGGATGTTCGGAATTGCGACGTTGACGATCGTCGCGTCCATCGACACGATCAGCAGGCTCAGGCAGCAGGACACCAGGATGATGCCCTTGCGCCGAGCGCTCAGCGATCGGACGACAGTTTCATTCACACAACTATTGTGAAACTACAACTGTCGGCGGCACAAGCGGCACTTTGGTGACGTTCGCAACAGCAGCGAGCGTCCGCGAAGGCGCGGGATTTACGGCGTGTCGCCGTGCAGACACGGTCGCTCGCGGAAGGAAGGTCAGCGGGCGTCGAAACCCTTGTAGTCCCGCTCGGTGTAGCCGGTGTAGACCTGGCGTGGACGGCCGATCTTGCCGCTGCCCTCGTCGTGCATCTCGCGCCAGTGCGCGATCCAGCCCGGCAGCCGGCCCAGCGCGAACAGCACGGTGAACATCCGCGTCGGGAAGCCCATCGCGCGGTAGATCACGCCGGTGTAGAAGTCGACGTTCGGATACAGCTTGCGCTCGGTGAAGTACTCGTCGGTCAGCGCGACCTCTTCGAGCGCCTTGGCGATGTCGAGCAGCTCGTCGTCGCCGCCGAGCTTGCCGAGGATCTTGTCGGCCTGCTCCTTGACGATGCGCGCCCGCGGGTCGTAGTTCTTGTACACCCGGTGGCCGAAGCCCATCAGCTTGACGCCGTCTTCGCGGTTCTTGACCTTCTTGACGAAGTCGTGGACGTCGCCGTGCTCCTGACGGATCTTGTCCAGCATCTCCAGCACGGCCTGGTTGGCGCCGCCGTGCAGCGGGCCCCACAGCGCATTGATGCCACCGGAGATCGACGTGAACAGGTTGGCCTGCGACGAACCAACGAGCCGCACCGTCGACGTCGAGCAGTTCTGCTCGTGGTCGGCATGCAGGATGAACAGCAGGTCCAGCGCCCGCACGACCTCGGGGTCGACCTCGTAGGGCTCGGCGGGGAAGCCGAACGTCATCCGCAGGAAGTTCTCCAACAGCGTCAGCGAGTTGTCCGGGTAGAGGAACGGCTGGCCCACCGACTTCTTGTACGCATAGGCCGCGATCGTGGGCAGCTTGGCCAGCAGCCGGATGGTCGACAGCTCCACCTGCTCGTCGTCGAACGGGTCCAACGAATCCTGGTAATACGCCGAGAGCGCGTTGACTGCGCTGGACAGCACCGGCATCGGGTGCGCATTGCGCGGGAAGCCGTCGAAGAACCGCTTCAGGTCCTCGTGCAGCAGCGTGTGCCGCTGGATCAGGGTGGTGAACTTCTCCAGCTGCTCCTTCGTCGGCAGCTCGCCGTAGATCAGCAGATAGCTGACCTCGATGAACGTCGACTTCTCGGCCAGCTGCTCGATCGGGTAGCCGCGGTAGCGGAGGATGCCCGCATCGCCGTCGATGTAGGTGATGGCGCTCTTGGTCGAGGCGGTGTTGACGAAGCCATCGTCGTAGGTGGTGTAGCCGGTCTTGGCCAGCAGCGAACCCAACGCGATGCCGTCAGCACCCTCGGTGGCGCGGACGATGTCCAGGTCAAGCTCGCCACCTGGGTATTTGAGGGTGGCGTGCTCGTCACCACTGGATGCGTTATCGGCCACGGGAATCCCTTCGTCGCTGCCGTCAATGCGGAGGTCTGCCCTACAAAAGGTAGTCCCATTGGCGCAGTCGTGCCCGCGCGGGGGCAGGCAGTGGGCTAGACAGGGTGCCGCACGTCCCCGATTTCACCCATGAACTCGGCGAACGTCGCTTCCAATCGCGTGACAATGTCGTCGATCCCGACGTGCTCCCAGTCCACATCCTGCTCGGAGAGGTCGCCGAGCGCGGTCATGATGATCGATCCCCACACCGCGGAGATCAGCTTCACCCGACGATCCTCGACGTCGACACCCATCCGCTTGGCCAGCTCGACGTTGACCGCATGGCGGCGGTACTCGAGGGCGGCCTGTCTCAACGTCGGCGAGGTCATGATGATCCGCACGGTGCACATCATCCGATCGGCGGAGAGCGCTCCGGGCGGCGCGGACTTCGTGCCGGCGTACATCACGACATACGAGCGGCGCAGCGCCTCGAAATGGCTGATGTCGCTCGGCTGGCGCGCCAATTCGACGGCGGCCACGTCGATCGCGTCGTCGATGAGCGCCAGCGCGATGGCGTCCTTCGTCGCGAAGTACCGGCTGAACGTGCGGGGCGAGACGTCGGCGATGGCGGCGATCTGGTCGACGGTCGTGCGCTCGAAGCCCTGCCGCTCGCACAGTTCGACCGCAGCATCGATCAATGTGGCGCGGGTGCGCTGTTTCTTGCGTTCACGCAGACCGAGGGCTGGCTCCACCCTAACTTCAGCCACGAAGGGCATGCTAACTCCGCGAACTATGAATTGACTTAGAAAGTGGCAAAGCCAGACACTTGGCGTTGGTCAGACTTTGTCGCCTTCGGCCACCCGGTAGCGGACAAACGCGGGCACGGCCAATGTGGCGACCATCACGCCGACGACCACGAGCACTCCACCACCGGCGGCGGCCATCGTCGTGCCGACCGCGGCTGCGGCCGCGCCGTGCACCGCATCGGCCAGACGCGGTCCGCCTGCGACGACGACGGTGAACACGCCCTGCAGTCTGCCGCGCAGTTCGTCGGACGCCGCCTGCTGCAGGATCGTCGACCGAAACGCCGCCGACACCATGTCCGCCGCGCCACCAATGGCCAAGAACGCCAATGCAATCCAGAGCAAGGTTCCGGTGTGGCCGTGCGCGAACCCGCCGGCCAGACCGAAGCCGATCATGGCCCCGCCCCACACCACGATCGCGATGACCACAGCCAAGCCCTGACGCCGGATGCGCGGAAACCAGCCGGAGAACACCCCGCCTGCGACGGCGCCCGCCGACATCGCGGCCGCCAGAAGCGCCATCGTGGTGCCGCCCTCAACCGGTCCACCGAAGCTTTGGTGCGCCATTTGCGGGAACAGGGCTCGGGGCATGCCGAGGATCATCGCGATCAGGTCGACGACGAACGACATCAGCACCACCCGGTTTCCGGCCAGGTAGCGGAAGCCGTCGAGCACGGCGGTCAACCCATAACCTGACGAACCCCGAGCGCCATTGGTGGGTGGCATCGGCACGAGGCGGAACGTGGCCCAGATCGGCACGACGCAGGTGATGGTGTCGATCAGGTAGAGCGTGGACAGGTCGACCCAGTGCAGCATCACGCCGGCCAGCAGCGGCCCGACGATGGCGCCGAACTGGAACACCGTCATGTTCAGCGAGTTAGCGGCGGCCAGCTGGTCGCCGGGCAGCATGCGGGGAATGGCCGCCGACCGGGTTGGGCTGTTGATCGCATAGAACGCCTGCTGCACCGACAGCAGACACAGCACCATCCAGACGTTGTTCAGCGCCAGCGCAGCCTGAAGCCACAGCAGGACCGACGCCAGCGCGAGCCCGCACGACGCGATGATCAGTAGCAGTCGCCGATCCATCGCGTCGGCCCACGCACCGCCCAGGAGCCCGAACACGACAAGCGGAACCAGAGCGAACAGTCCGGACAGCCCGACGTACGCGGAGTTCTGCGTGAGCGCGTACAGCTGCACCGGCACCGCGAAGATCGTGAGGTTGCCGCCGATGACTGTGACGATACCGGCCAGCCACAACCGCCGGAAGTCCGGTGTCCGCAGCGGTGTGGTGTCGGCGAAAAATCTCGGCACTACGGCTGGAGCCGCTCGATGCGGCCTTCTGTCACTCGAATCCTGTTGTGCACCCGGTTTTCCCGGCCCTGCCAGAACTCCACGACCTCCGGCGCGATCAGGTATCCACCCCAGTTCGGCGGCACCGGCACCGCGTCGAGGTCGGCGAATCGTTCGGTCACGTCGTCCAACTGTTCCAGCAGCGCCGCCCGTGAGGCGATCGGTTTTGACTGGTGCGACGCCCAGGCGCCGAGTTGCGAGCCGCGCGGCCGCTTCGACCAGTAGTCGGCGGTCGCTTCGGCGGACACCTTGATCACCGGGCCGCGCACGTGGACCTGGCGGCCGAGCAGAAACCACGGGAACGTCGCCGACGCGTACGGGGTCGCCGCGAGCTGTTCGCCCTTGGCGGAGTCGTAATTGGTGAAGAACGTGATCCCGGTTTCGTCCACGCTCTTGCACAACACGGCACGGGTCACCGGCCTTCCCCGTTCGTCGACCGTTCCGACCACCATCGCGTTCGGCTCGGCGACACCGGCGTTCTCGGCGTCCGCTAACCACTTGCGCAGCAGCGCGACCCAGCCGTCGGCGAGCCAGTCGGCGTCCAGGTCGCCGGTGCCGTCCTTCTCGACGGATCCGTACTCGACACGCATTCTCGCCAGGTGCTCGTCGTCCCGCTGTGTCATTCCCCGGTCGCTCCGCTCCTGCCCTCCGATGCCACGCGACAACGCTACGCTCCGCCTGTTCGCCGACTTGTTACCGACCGGTAGACAGAGCCAGCAACCCGGGTGCGAGAATCGGCGCATGACTGCCGTACCGGAAAACTTCGTAGAAGGGCTCGAGGGCGTCGTCGCCTTCACCACCGAGATCGCCGAGCCCGACAAGGACGGCGGCGCGCTGCGGTACCGCGGCGTCGACATCGAAGATCTGGTCAACCGTCAGGTCACGTTCGGTGACGTGTGGGCGCTGCTGGTCGACGGCAGGTTCGGGCACAGCCTGCCGCCCGCCGAACCGTTCCCGCTGCCCATCCACAGCGGCGACGTCCGCGTCGACGTGCAGGCCGGGCTGGCCATGCTGGCACCCATCTGGGGCTACCCGCCGATCCTCGACATCGACGACGAGACCGCCCGCGAGCAGCTGGCCCGGGCGTCGGTGATGGCGCTGTCGTATGTCGCGCAGTCCGCACGCGGCATTTACCAGCCGGCTGTCCCGCAGCGCACGATCGACGAGTGCTCCACTGTCACAGCGCGATTCATGACCCGCTGGCAGGGCGACCCCGACCCCAAGCATGTCGAGGCCATCGACGCCTACTGGGTGACCGCCGCCGAACACGGCATGAACGCCTCGACGTTCACCGCGCGGGTGATCGCCTCGACCGGTGCGGATGTGGCGGCGGCGCTGTCCGGGGCGATCGGCGCGATGAGCGGCCCGCTGCACGGCGGAGCCCCGGCCCGAGTGATCCCGATGATCGAAGAGGCCGAGAAGACCGGCGACGCGCGCGCGGTGGTCAAGGGCGTCCTCGACCGCCACGACAAGCTGATGGGCTTCGGCCACCGCGTCTATCGTGCCGAGGATCCGCGCGCGCGGGTGCTGCGGGCCACGGCCAAGCGGCTGGAGGCGCCGCGCTACGAGGTCGCCGCCGCGCTGGAGCAGGCCGCGCTGGCCGAGTTACGGGAGCGCCGCCCCGACCGCGCGATCGAAACCAACGTCGAGTTCTGGGCGGCGGTGATCCTGGACTTCGCGCAGGTGCCGACCAAGATGATGCCCGCCATGTTCACCTGCGGTCGGACCGCGGGCTGGTGCGCGCACATTCTGGAGCAGAAGCGGCTCGGCAAGTTGGTGCGCCCGGCAGCGATCTATGTCGGCCCCGATCCGCGCAGCCCGGAGTCGGTCGAGGGTTGGGACCAAGTCGCCAAGTCGTGACTGTGTCCTTCGACCCGGTCGCAACATTCGCTTCGGCGGCAGGCAGTTTCGCCGCGCTTGTCCATGACATCCCGGCCGACCGCTGGGACGGGCCTGGTCTGGGTGAGTGGGATCTGCGGTCACTGGTCGGGCACACGTCGCGCTCGCTCATCACGGTCAGCACGTATCTGCAGCAGCCCGCCGCGCGGGAGGACATCACCTCACCGCAGGAGTACTACGCGAAGGTGAACCCCGCCGCGCTCGGTGTCGCGCCGGCAGGCATCGTCGAGCGCGGCAGGCAGGCCGGCCGAGACCTGGGAGACGATCCTGCTGCGACGGTAGACGCGCTGGTTTCGCGTGTGCTGGGCGAGCTGTCTGGCGCCGGTGACCCACTGATCACCGTCATCGGTGGTGCGGGCATCCGACTGCACACCTATTTGCCGACACGGACGTTCGAGCTGGCCGTGCACGGGCTGGATATTGCTCGCGCCATTGGCATTTCGTTTGCACTGCCGGCCGACGTGCTCGAGGAGTCGACTGGGTTGGCGGCGCGCATCGCGGTCGCCCAAGGGTACGGCGAGACGGTGCTGCTGGCGATGACCGGGCGCTCCGGGTTGCCACCGTCGTTCTCGATCGTCTGAGTTCACCGTTACTGGTGTGGTTATCCGTTGGTGGGCCACGAAACCGGTAGCTGTTGTCAACCCAATTGTCGGTGGGGCGTGGTTGCATGGGCAGCGCCGCATCAAATCAACACATATGAGGAGATCGCTCATGGCAATCGAAGTCCAGCCCGCCGTGTACCCGCACCTGGTGGTGAGTGACGGCGCCGCTGCAATTGACTTCTACGTCAAGGCTTTTAGCGCCGTCGAGTTGGGCCGCGTACCAGGCCCCGACGGCAGGCTCATGCACGCAGCGCTACAGATCAACGGGTCGACGGTGCTGCTCAACGACGACTTCCCGGAATACAACGATGGCAAATCGTCAACCCCGATCGCGCTCGGCGGCACCCCGGTGACCATCCACCTCACCGTCACCGACGTCGACTCGAAGTTTCAGCAGGCACTCGACGCGGGTGCCACCGTCCTGCAGCCACTGGAGGATCAGTTCTGGGGTGACCGGTACGGCGTTTTGCGTGACCCGTTCGGCCATCACTGGTCACTCGGCCAGCCGGTGCGCGAGGTGAGCCCGGAGGAAATCGCCGAGGCGATGAAACAGCACGAGTAACGGAGCTCAGCACACCGCCGGGCGCCGTCGAACGACCACTTCTCTTTGGACGACGCGCGGGATGTACATGGCCAGCAAGTCCAGCGGCAGCGAATGGCTTAGGTCTTTCGTGATTGCGCTGATCGCGTCGATGCTGGCCGGCTTCGGGTCGCGTTCGAGTTCGGGTGTCGTCGAGTCTGATCCGTAGAGCCCGAACTGGAGGTCATAGCCGCTGGCCCATTCGAGGTTGTCGACGAACGACCAGTAGGTGTTTCCGCGGATATCCATGCCGTGCGCGATCTGGTCCTGCACGACCGCGATGTGGTTGACGATGTACGACGGCCGCTTCGAGTCGTTGGCGCCTTATCGACGCAAACCCGAGAGCAGCCGCTGGCGCGTTGGTGGCTGAGGCGCTGCCGCGGCAGCGGCGAGCATGTCGGCGATCGCAGTGAACTTGTCGCGCGGCCGGTCTTCGCCGCCGCGAGCGATCTCCGCGGCATCGATCGCCTTCCAGCCCTCCGCGTCGACCACCGCAGGATGGCGGCTGCGCACCAGCTTGTCCAGTGCCGCCGGCTTGCCCGCGGGGTCGGCCAGCAGGCCGTGGTTGTAGTCGGCGACCAGGTTGTGCACGGTCTGCGCCGCACACGATTTGTTAGTCCCGATGAAACCGGTCGGGCCGCGTTTGATCCATCCTGCGACATAGCTGCCGCGAACCGGTGCACCCGTTGAAGGGTCTACCACACGGCCGCCGTCGTTCGGCACAACCGCCGCGGACTCGTCGAACGGTAACCCACGAATCGGCTTGCCGCGGTAGCCAATTGAGGTCAACACCAACCCCGCCGTGAGCGCACGCACCTCGTCGGTGCCAGTCACGGCAAACTCCACACCGTCCGCGCGCACGTCCCCCACAACGCGCTTCGGCGTCAGCTGGTACGCAAGCCGGATTCGTGGCCGCGTCGCCAGAGCCGACGCGTCACCAAGCTTGCTCAGGATCTCCAGCTTGTTGCGGGTCAACGCATCTGAGGCCTGTGCCAGATCGCGCAGCACCAGATCGTGGTCCGCAGCGTCAATCACCACCTCGCACGTCGACGTCAGGCCGATGAGTTCGGGCAGCGTGAACGCCGACTGTGCAGGGCCGCGGCGCGCCGCAATCACCACCTCCTGGACCCGCGATGCCCGCAGCGCGGCCAGCGCGTGGACGGAGATGTCCGTGCGGGCCAGCGCGTCCGGATCGGTCGTCAGAATGCGGGCGACGTCGAACGCGACGTTGCCGTTGCCGACGACGACCACCCGTTCGTGGCCCAAATCGACTGGCAGATCAGTGTATTCGGGATGGCCGTTGATCCAGGCCACCACTTCTGTGGCGGTGCCGGTGCCCGGCAGCCCCATGCCGTCGATGTCGAGTCGACGGTCGTTGGGCGCGCCGACGGCGTACAGCACCGCGTGGTGGTGCGCCAGCAGGTCGTCGTGCGTCAGGTTCGATCCCACCTCGACGTTGAGGTAGAAGGTAAATCCAGGCACCCGCGTCACGTTGTCGAACAGCTTCGTCACCCGCTTGGTGCTCTGGTGGTCGGGGGCGACCCCGGCGCGCACCAGCCCGTACGGCGTTGGCAGCCGTTCGAATACGTTGACCCGCACTCCGTGCTGGGTGAGCAGTTCGTCGGCGGCATACATGGCCGCAGGGCCGGACCCGACGATCGCGACCGTCAGTGGGCCGCCGGCACGGGCCGCGACAAACGGCGCCTCGATCACCGGCGCCAGCTTGGACGTCGGCGGCACCTTCTCGTCGGCGGCCCGCTCCGGATAGAACGCGGCATTGAGCGCGACGAACGGCAGCTGCTTGGGCTCCAGCCGGGTGTCGGGCGCGATCGCCCCGACGGGGCAGGCCGACACGCAGGCGCCGCAGTCGACACATGCCGCCGGATCGATGTAAAGCATCTCGGCCGTGGCGAAGCCCGGCTCGTCCGGTGACGGATGAATGCAGTTCACCGGGCAGGCGTAGACACAGGACCCGTCGCTACAGCACGACTGGGTAATCACATGGGGCATGGTCGGGTGTCGTCAAATCCTCACGCGGCAGCGACCACGTGCTGGCGGGCCGGTTCGCTGCGGTAGCGGCTCGGCCGGCCGTCGATCTTGCACAGCCGCCACATGATCTTTGCCACCGGGTTCATCAGGCCCGTGTCGTGGCACAGCATGCGCACGTCGCCGAACATGTCACGCAGCCATTGCCGGGACTCCGGGGAACGGAAGAACAACTCCTTGCGCACCGACCGCGGAATGTCGAACTCCCGCCAGAAGCTGCGCGGCGGCACGACGATGGCCTGGCACAGGATCCGCATGACGACCGGCACGTAGAGCGACAGCCAGAACCGCTTGCGCCGCGGCAGGTGCGGCAGGCGCTTGCGCAGGTACTCGTGGGCAAACGAGATGTGCCGGGCCTCCTCGGCCACGTGGATGGCCATCACCCGATCCATGATCGGGTGCAGCTCCTTGCCCTCGCGCAGCACGTTCTTCTGCGTGTGATCGATGGGTTCCTCCCCCGCGAGCACGCCGAAAAAGAACGGGATCGGCAGCGGGCCTGCCACCAGCGGGATGAACGGCGAGAGCCAGCGCAGCATCCGCGGCATGCCGGGAACATCGGCGCCGATGCGATTCACCATCTCCTGAAACATCATGGTGTGGTTGCACTCTTCGACCGACTCGTGCAGGCAGTACCGGTACTCCGGCGAGCCGTTGGGCACCCAGAACGCGTAGTTGGTCAGGCCGCGGATCAGGATGATCTCGAACTGCAGTCCGACCTTGGCCACATTGGCCTGCCGCCACATTCCGATCTCGATCTGCCGCTCGACGGGCTGTGCCTTGTACCAGGGGTGCCCGCCCAGCGGATCGGTCGACGGCAGGATCCAGCGCTCGTCGTTATCGATTACCGCGAACTCGGGAGTGTCCCAATCGATGTCGGTGTACGGATTGAAGTTGCGCCGCACTGAGCCCTCGGACAGTGTGGTGAGCGTGTCTACGTACTCGGCGTCGTCGCGCACCTCCATGTTGCGACGCCACCGTCGAACCAGACGCGTGCGAGCCATTCGAAGCCTCCCATGAGGTTTACATTTACCGGCTTGTTGTACAACGGTACCGTAGGTATCGCATAAATGTCCATCCCCCGAAATTCGTGTTTGCTGAGAATCGCTGACCGGCCATTGCCGCGGCCGGCTGTTGAGGGGCGCCGGGAATACGAGTAGCGCGCTACTCAAGACGTCGCAGCCGGGCCGGTCGACGCTTGTCGCGAAGCGTCAACCTGGTTCAGAAAGGCACACGACGATGGGGTGGAGCGCATGGATCCCGATCGGGCAACCGTCGGGCGGATTCCTAGGTAAGCCGGCGACCATCTGCCGGAATTCCGATGTCACGAACGTGTATGTGCGCGGCGCCGACAACGCACTGTGGCAGCGGGCATACTGGAGCGGCAACTGGCACGACTGGGTCCGGCACAACGACGGTGGCGTGCTCAGATCCGCGCCGACGCTTGGTTCGATGGGACCCGACCACGAACACGTCTTCGTTCGCGGCACCGACGGCAACGTCTGGCAGAAGTACTGGACCGCTGCCGGCGGCTGGAGCGGATGGTTCAACATCGGTGCCCCCGCCGGCGGCTACACCGGCGGACCCGTCACCATCTCCCGCAACAACGCCGTCTGCAACGTCTACGCCCGCGGCAACGACAACGCCCTGTGGCAACGCGCCTACTACGACAACCAGTGGCACGACTGGACCCGCCACAACGACGGCGGAACGCTGGCCAGCGAACCGACGCTTGGTTCGATGGGACCCGACCACGAACACGTCTTCGTTCGCGGCACCGACGGCAACGTCTGGCAGAAGTACTGGACCGCCGCCGGCGGCTGGAGCGGATGGTTCAACATCGGTGCCCCCGCCGGCGGCTACACCGGCGGACCCGTCACCATCTCCCGCAACAACGCCGTCTGCAACGTCTACGTCCGCGGCAACGACAACGCCCTGTGGCAACGCGCCTACTACGACAACCAGTGGCACGACTGGACCCGCCACAACGACGGCGGAACGCTGGCCAGCGAACCCGCGCTGAGCCACCGCGGGCCGGACTACGAGCAAGTCTTCGTCCGGGGGGTGGACGCCCAGGTCTGGCACAAGTGGTGGGTACCGCGACTGCCATCGGTCGACGTGAACCTGATCTACGTCGGCCGCGACCATTTCAACGACGCCAACTGGGCGCAGACCGACTTATCCATGGAGATTGCCCGGCTGATCTACGGCCAGGTCGGCATGAATCTCGGCACTATCCGCCGTTACGAGATCAACGCCGCAGCAGCGGGAGCGCTCGAAATCATCGACAGCCAGGCCGAAGCGCGCCAGCTGACCACAGACTGGACGGTGCCAAACAATGCGCTGGATGTCTTCGTCGTCCGCTCGATGAACGGTGCTGACGGTTGGTCGGCGGTCGGTGGCCCGTGCGACAAGAACAAGGCCGGCGTCATGACCGGGAGCGTGGTGTCGCTCAACGGCAGCACGGCCAACAGCGGAAACACCTTCGCCCATGAGATGGGCCACTATCTGGGCCTGGACCATATCGCCGATGCGGACAACTTCATCGGCAACAACGGCAGTTCCAACAGCAACACAATCATTCAAGCGTGGCAGGGCGATGTGGTGAAGAAGCACTGCTTCGTTATGGTCATCTAGCAGAGCAGGAGCACCGAACATGACCGAAGAACTCCGACCCGGCGTCGCCGAGCTGCTTCATGCCAAGCACGGCGCTGCGCCGGCCACCAGGGCCGCCGCGCCCGATCCGCAAGACACCGAGCAGCTGCTGCAGATCGCCACCGGCGCAATGCTTCCCGAGTACCGCACGAAGGCGCTGGGAGTACTCGGTGACCGCGTCGAAGCCGCCGACGTGTTCCGCCAGGCGCTGGACGATCATGGTGCAGCGGACACCGTGCGTGCGGCGGGCGCGACGCTGCTATCCCGTGACGGCGCGGATGGGGCGGAGGACGCGTTGATCACAGCGCTCGCCGAAGAGTCCAGCGAAGCCGTCCGCCACAAGATCGTTACAGGGTTGGCCAGGGTAGGCGGTGACGCCGCATACCAGGCGCTCGGCGAGGTGGCGGCCCGGGACGGCGCACTGGCCGAACATGCCCGATTCGCGCGGACACTGATCGGCTACCGCATCGGCGCGCCAACCGATCCCATCGTGATCGCACCCGCGCAACTGGCGCCCGCCGCGGCGATTGGCGATGCGATCTGGGCGGCCGGGGCCGACTCACTGACGGCCGAGATTGTCAGCGACCTCGCCCCGGACAGCTACGGCGTCGCGCTCGCAGGAGCGGACATTTCGACCGTGGACTGCGACGGAACGCGGTGGGTGATCGCCTTGTCGATCCCCGACCAGCGCGACCGTCCCGCCGTCGCCGGGCTCATCGCGCTGCAGTCGCCGGTCGATGGTTCTTTCAGCACGAGTTCGGTCATCTTGTGGCGGCCGAAAGACAAAGGGCGGGTTGAGGTCTCGGCCCACCGCCTAGACGGTCGCCCGGAGTATGCCGGTGAGGCAACCGCCGACCTCGAGTCGGTGCGTTCACGCTCGACGCCGTTCGCGGTCCGGGTGCGGTGGAGAAGACGATCGAAGGACACCTCGACGCAGGCCGGCTCAGCGCGCTCACGATCCGGTCAGGCGCGCGGCTGGCAAGTCGTAATCCTGTGCCCATCTAAGGCGACGCGAGGCAGGTAGCGTGACTCATCGGTGCGGGTGAACGGTCCCGCCGGAAGGTGAGTTCAGTTGGTCGAGTTGAAGACCGAATCCGAGATCGAAGCCATGGCCGCGGCCGGTGCCGTGGTGGCCGAGGCCCTGCGCGCGGTCGTCGAACACGCCAAGCCCGGTCGGTCGACCGCCGAACTCGACATGGTTGCTGCCGATGTGCTGGCCCGCCATGGCGCGACATCGCCGTTCCTCAACTACCACCCGCGATGGGCGCCGAGACCTTTCCCGGCAGTGCTCTGTGTCAGCGTCAACGACGCCGTCGTGCACGGCATCCCGAACGGGCATTTACTGGCGGACGGCGACCTGGTGTCGGTCGACTTCGGCGCCACGCTGCGCGGCTGGTGCGGCGATGCTGCGCGCAGCTTCATCGTCGGAACGCCGCGCCCGCGGGACGTCGCGCTGATCGAGGCGACCGACAAGGCTTTGGCGTCGGGCATCGCGGCAGTGCGACCGGGCAACACGCTCGGCGATCTCGGCCACGCAATCGGGTCGGCGGCACGGGGAGCAGGTTACGGCCTGCTGGCTGACCACGGCGGCCACGGCATCGGCCACACCATGCACGAGGATCCGCATGTTCCCAATGAGGGCCGCCCCGGAAAGGGGATGCGGCTGCGGCCCGGACTGGTAATCGCCATTGAACCGATGCTGATCGCCGACGGCACCGACGACTACCGTCACGACCCCGACGGATGGACGCTTCGCACGGCGTCGGGCGCGCGCGCCGCGCACAGCGAGCACACCGTCGCCGTCACCACCGACGGGGCCCGGATTCTCACGTCCTAGGCTTGGGGCATGGCCGCCCAGTCTGATGCTCTTCGCCCAAGTGGCTCATCGCTGACAATTCCCACCGACCTCAAGCCCCGCGACGGCCGTTTCGGATGCGGCCCGTCCAAGGTTCGCCCGGAACAATTGCAGGCACTCGCCGAGGCAGGCGACCTGTTCGGAACCTCGCACCGGCAGGCGCCGGTCAAGAATCTCGTCGGCCGCATCCGCGACGGGCTGCGCGAGCTGTTCTCGCTGCCCGACGGTTACGAGGTCATCCTCGGCAACGGAGGCTCGACGGCGTTCTGGGACGCCGCGGCGTTCGGACTGATCGACCAGCGGTCGCTGCATCTGACCTATGGCGAGTTCAGTTCGAAGTTCGCCTCGTGCGTCGTCAAGAACCCGTTCGTCGGCGACCCGGTCATCCTCAAGGCGGATCCCGGCAGCGCCCCGAAGCCGCAGTCGGACCCATCCGTTGACCTGATCGCCTGGGCGCATAACGAAACCTCGACCGGCGTCGCGGTGCCGGTACAGCGGCCCGCCGGCTCCGGCGACGCGTTGATCGCCATCGACGCCACGTCGGCGGCCGGCGGCTTGCCCGTCGACATCACTGAGACCGACGCCTACTACTTCGCGCCGCAGAAAAACTTCGCCAGCGATGGCGGGCTGTGGATCGCGATCCTGTCACCCGCCGCGCTGGCCCGCGTCGAGGCAATCGCAGGGGCGGGTCGGTGGGCTCCCGACTTCCTTTCGCTGCCGATCGCGGTCGAGAACAGCACCAAGAACCAGACGTACAACACCCCGGCGATCGGCACGCTGATCCTGCTCGCCGAGCAGATCGATTGGTTGTTGGGCAACGGTGGCCTGGACTGGGCCGTCAAGCGCACTGCAGACTCGTCGCAGCGGCTGTACTCCTGGGCGGAGGCGTCGAAATTCGCCACGCCGTTCGTGACCGATCCCGAGTTGCGGTCGCAGGTGGTGGGCACCGTCGACTTCTCCGACGACGTCGATGCGGCCGCGGTCGCCAAGGCGCTGCGGGCCAACGGCATCGTCGACACCGAGCCATACCGCAAACTCGGCCGCAACCAACTGCGCGTCGGGATGTTCCCGGCTGTGGAGCCCGACGACGTCAGCGCGCTCACCCAATGCATCGACTGGGTGGTAGAACGGCTCTGACCTCGGGCGTGTCACCACGGTTACAGGCAGATGACGAAGTAGGGTCCTCCTAATCGGGCCTCGTATCCGGTCCGGAGGAGGTCGATATGCGGGAACTCAAAGTCGTCGGGCTCGACATCGACGGCAAGCGCATCGTCTGCGAATCCGACGACTCCGGCGAGAAGTTCATCCTGCGTCCCGACGACCGGCTGAAAGCCGCGGTGCGCGGCGACAGGGCCGGCTCGAGTCAAACCAAAATCGATGTCGAGGTGCCAAGCGTGCTGCGTCCCAAGGAGATTCAAGCCAAGATTAGGGCTGGCGCCTCGGTCGAACAGGTTGCCACGGCTGCAGGTGTCGATGTCGGGCGGGTCGAAAGATTTGGCCATCCGGTATTGCTCGAGCGCGCCCGCGCGGCCGAGCTGGCAACTGCGGCACACCCCGTGCTCGCCGACGGGCCCGCTGTGCTGACGCTGCTGGAAACGGTCACGACGGCGCTGATCGCCCGCGGGCTGGATCCTGAGGCCACCACATGGGACGCCTGGCGCAACGAGGACGGCCGCTGGACCGTGCAGATGGCGTGGAAGGTCGGCAGGTCCGACAACGTCGCGCATTTCCGGTTCACGCCCGGCGCGCACGGCGGCACCGTGACGGCCTTCGACGACGGGGCCTGCGAGCTGATCGAGCCGGACTTCGCGCGACCGTTGCGGCCGCTGGCGCCTGTCGCCCAACTCGAGTTCGAAGAGCCCAAGCCGCAGCCCATCGAAGCCCCCGAGCCGCCGCCGGCGCCGAAGCCGCCGCGGGCCCGCAAGGGTAAGCCGGCCGTCCCCGCGTGGGAGGACGTGCTTCTCGGCGTACGTTCCGGCGGGCAGCGCTGACTCCTTGACCTGAAGTCCCGTTGAGGTCATAGCGTCGACCTCATGAATACTCTGGGACCGATCGGCCTGGCCAGCAGCTACCCGTACACCGACGACGCGGCCGTTGTCGCCGACGAAGCCCAACGCGTTGAGAGCCTGGGATTCTCGACGCTGTGGCGATCCGGCAACCTGCCGATGCTCGACGCCGCGGTCCGGGCCACCACAAAGATTCCGGTGGCCACCGGCATCATCCCCGTTGATTCGGCGCCCGCCGCGGACGTCATCGCGACGTACGAATCCCTGCAACGCGATCACCCTGGCCGTTTCATCGTCGGCCTTGGCGGCGCGCACGGAGCGCGGCCGCTGGAGACGCTCAACACCTACCTCGATGCGCTGGACGCCGCGGGCATCGGAGCCGACACCCGGGTGCTCGCCGCGCTCGGCCCCAACATGCTGGCATTGGCGCGGGACCGGGCCAACGGCGCGTATCCGTTTCTGGTCACCCCGTCGTATGTGACGGATGCGCGCGCCGCGCTCGGGGGCGACAAGATGCTCGCGGTGCTGTTGATGGTCATGGCGACAACAGACCGCGAGGCAGCGAGGCGGGCCGCCGCGACACCGCTGGACTTCCTGACGAAAGTGGGCGGGTACCGCCGAAACCTGTTGCGGCAAGGCTTCTCTGAGCCCGACATCGACCATCTGAGTGACCGGCTGCTCGACGGCATCACGGCATGGGGCGAACTAGACTCGATCGCGGCGCGCGTCGCCGAGTACCGCGCCGCCGGTGCCGATCAGGTGGTACTGCGAATCCTCGGCGCCGACGACGAGCAAGCATGGCAGGGCAAGCTGGCCGAAGCTCTCACCCGCTGAGCTGTCCGAGAACCATCGCCAGCAGGGCGAGCCACGCGGCTGCCACACCGACGCCGGAACCCAGCACGAACCACCGCCACACCGGCAGCTTGCGCCATCCCCACACCGTCGGGGCAAGCCCGCCGACGGCCACCACGTTGAGCCCGACGGCCAACAGCGGATGCACTCGGGTCAATCCGATGCTCAGCACCACGACTGCGGCGGCGGTTACGGCCGCGACGAACGCGGCCACTGTCAGACCCGTCGCCCAAGGGGTGGAGTCGTCGGTCACCCGAGTCAATCTAGTCTGCCGATCTTGCCCGTTCGTAGAAGGCAAGGGCGGCGGCGGCGGCGACGTTGAGTGAGTCGGTGCCGCGCGACATCGGAATCCGCACCCGCATGTCGCTCGCGCGCATCGCCCGTTCGGTGAGCCCTGGCCCTTCGGCGCCGACGACAATCGCCACCTTCTCGTCGGCCACTTCGGTCATCGCCTTCGGCAACGTGCGGGCGGAGGGGTCAGGCGTCATGGCCAGCAGCCGAAAACCGTTGTTCCGCAATATTTGAAGGTCGTGCGGCCAGGCCTCGGTCCACGCGTACGGCACCAGCAGGGCATGGCCCATAGACACCCGAACGGCGCGCCGGTACAGCGGGTCTGCGCAGCCCATGCCGAACACCACCGCGTCCACAGCGAGGCCGGCGGCGTTGCGGAAGATCGACCCGAGGTTCTCGTGGTCGTTGACGCCCTCGAGCACCGCGACCGTGCGGGCACCGTCGAGCACCTGCGCCAGGGTCAACTCGGGCGGGCGCGACGCCGACGCCAGCACCCCGCGGTTGAGATGAAACCCGACCACCTCGGCCATCACGTCGGCATCCACCCGGTAGTACGGCGCGTCGACGCTGACCAGGTCGTCGGCGAGCTCGCCCAGACGCCGGTCGGTGCCCAGCAGCGCCCTGGAGCGGAACCGGGAGGCGAGCATGCGCTGCACGACCAGCACGCCCTCGGCGATCACCAGGCCTTTGCCGCTGGGCAGGTCGGGCCTGCGGTCCACGCTGTTGAGATCACGGAAGTCGTCGAGCCGCGGATCCGCAGGGTCGGCGACGTCGATTACGTTGGCAGTCACGCGCTTTCGTCGACGATGCCCGACGTCAGATCGGCGGCCACCAAGAGCGTCTTGCGCTGGTCGGGCTCGAGGCGGTCGAGGCGTTGCTTGAGCCACTCCTGGCTGGCGCGGCGCTCGGCCTCGATCAGGTCCGTGCCCGCGCGCGATACCGAAACCAGCGCCTGACGGCCATCGGGGGGATGCACGGTGCGCGCGACGAAGCCCAGCTCGCACAGCGAGGCGATCACCCGCGTCATGGACGGAGGGCGGACCCGCTCGCGTGTGGCTAACGCACCGGGCGTCATCGGGCCCTCCTTGGCAAGCGTCGACAACGCCGACAGTTGCGAGAGCGAAACGGGGGAATCCGGACGCCGGAACCGCAATTGGCGAGCCAGACGGATCACTGCCAGCGACAGATCACTCGCCAGCCGGGCGTCGACGTCTTTCACAAGGCAAAGAGTACCTAGCACGCCCCGGGAAAGTCGCCGTTATCGGCTACGTTGTGAGCGTGGCACCCGAACCGCCCGCCCTGCCGGCCGTTTTGCTCAAGCCGTGGCCGGTCATCGTGGTGATCACCGCGGGTTGGCTGATCGCCGCCGTGTTGGCGTTCACGGTGCCCGGCCTGCACGAGTGGCGGCCCTACGCGGTCGCGGGCCTCGCCGTCGGTGCGCTCGGCACGCTGATCTTCTTGTGGCAACGTCGCGGGGTGCGCCGCGGTTCGCGCGGAGCGCAGAGCGGGCTCAGCTGAACCTAATCGGCGGGCTCCACCACGTCGAGCACGCCGTCGTCGAACGGGTCGTACACCGGCGACCCCGTGCCCGCCGGCTGTGGTGTGTCCGAGTGTGCGCCGCAACCGTATTCGGACTCGACGACGTGTCCGTCGGCGGCCAGCTCGTTGGCGCACACGCCGAACATCGTGCCCAGCGCCCCCGCCAAGGGAACGTAGAAGCCGCAGTCGCGACACACCCGGCGGGTGGACCGCGCCATCGCCGACCCGGGACCGAAGTCTCCCCCGTGCCAGCGTCGCGCGGCTTCGCTGCGGCCCAACTCGCTGAGCACCTGCCGGCGGCCCAGCCCGACCTCGACACCGACCTCGTCGACCTGCGGGTCACCGGTGGCCATGTAGCCGGGCACCAGTCGGGGGTCGTTGGCAGGCGGGGCCAGCAGATCACCGGGGCTCAGGTCGCCGGGCCTGACGCGTTCCTGCCACGGCAACCACTTGGGCGCCACCAACGCCGTCGGGCCGGGAACCAACACGACTTCGCTAATGGTGGCTTGGGATGCGCCGGGACAGGCGGCCACGACGACGGCCCACTGCCAGCCCCGGTAGCCCGGCATATCGGCCAAGAACCGATGCGTCGCTGCAGTCGGGTCCTCGAAGCTGGCGCCCAGGTACTCGCCGAGCGTGTCCTCGCCGCTGAACTCGATGATCGCCGCACGCGCCTGCTCGACGGCGCCCATCAGCACCGCTTCCAGGTCCGGGCGATCTTCGGTGTCCACGCTGTCCATCGTCATCAATAGTGCCTGAGCACGCGAACGTCGAGCCACACCGGTCGCCTGCACGCCCGCTACCGCCGCGATGGGGGAGAATCGTGGCGTGACCGGATCGCGGCGTGACCACCGGGACCCGCGGGGTCCGCGTGAGGATCGCTACTACCCGCCGCGTCCGCCCGCCGATGCCGGCGGAGAGCATCCCGGGATGGCGAACTACCCGAACGACCCCGAGGTCGGCGTCGGCTACCGACGGCCCCGTCGGTCCTCGTCGATGCCCAGCGCGAACCCCTGGCTGCCGCCGCTCGACGAGCGCTCTGCCCGTGAGCACCCCTCGGACCCTCCACCGCCAACCGTCGGCGCCGACGCGGGCCAGAAGGTCACCGTCACACGGGCAGCCGCGCAGCGCAGCCGCGAAATGGGTTCGAAGATGTACGGTTTGGTGCATCGGGCCGCCACCGCCGACGGCGCCGACAAGTCCGGCCTTACCGCGCTGACGTGGCCGGTGGTGGCCAACTTCGCCGTCGACGCTGCGATGGCCGTCGCGTTGGCCAACACCCTGTTCTTCGCCGCGGCTTCCGGGGAGAGCAAGGGCAAGGTCGCGCTGTACCTGCTGATCACCATCGCGCCGTTTGCCGTCATCGCCCCGCTCATCGGGCCGGCCCTGGACCGACTGCAGCACGGCCGCCGCGTCGCGCTGGCCATGTCGTTCATCCTGCGCACGCTGTTGGTCGTTCTGCTGATCGCCAACTACGACGGCGCGACCGGCAGCTATCCGTCGTGGGTGCTGTACCCGTGTGCGCTGGGAATGATGGTGCTGTCCAAGTCATTTAGCGTGCT
Organism: uncultured Actinomycetota bacterium; assembly: GCA_963770125.1. Lineage (GTDB taxonomy): Bacteria > Actinomycetota > Actinomycetes > Mycobacteriales > Mycobacteriaceae > Mycobacterium. Next base: position 28,965 of record CAVYPI010000020.1, read on the forward strand.
GCGCAGCGCGGTCACCCCGCGTGTGCTGCCGCCGACGATCGATCTGGTGCGGGTGAACTCGCGGCTGACGACGTTCGGATTGCTCGGCGGAACGATGGTCGGCGGCGCGATCGCCGCGGGTGCGGAGTATTTGTTCGGCCTGTTCCATCTGCCCGGCGCGTTGTACGTCATCGTCGGGGTCACACTTGTCGGCGCGGCGCTGTCGATGCGGATCCCCAAGTGGGTCGAGGTGACCGAGGGCGAGGTCCCCGCCACGCTGTCCTACCATGGCCGCAGCGGGGAATTGCGCCGCCACCCTGAGCAACACAAGACGTCCGGCTCAGCGCGACAACCGTTGGGCCGCAACATCATTACCGCACTCTGGGGTAACTGCACGGTCAAGGTGATGGTTGGGTTCCTGTTCCTGTACCCCGCGTTCGTGGCGAAGTCCCACGACGCTAGCGGCTGGGAGCAGTTGCGCATCCTCGGCGTGATCGGCGCGGCGGCGACGATCGGCAACTTCGTGGGCAACTTCACCAGCGCCCGGCTCAAGCTCGGCCATCCGGCGCTGCTGGTCGTGCGTTGCACGATCGCGGTCACCACCGTCGCCCTGGCCACCGCGCTGACCGGCAAGTTGATGGTGGCCGCGATCGCGACCCTGGTAACGGCCGGGGCGGCGGCGGTCGCCAAGGCGTCGCTGGACGCATCGCTGCAGGATGATCTGCCGGAGCAGTCGCGCGCGTCGGCGTTCGGTCGCTCAGAGTCGTTGCTGCAGTTGGCCTGGGTGGCCGGCGGCGCCATGGGCGTGCTGGTGTACACCGATCTGTGGGTGGGCTTCACGGCAATCACCGCGCTGCTGATCCCTGGGCTGGCGCAGACGGTGGTGAGCTACTTCGGCGAGTCGCTGATACCCGGCTTCGGCGGTAACCGTCCGGTGTTCGCCGAGCAAGAGGGCGGCCGAACGAACACCGCGGCGGTCGCGCCCGAGTGAAACGTGTCCTCGCCGCGCTGGCGGTCGTGGTGGTCGTCGCGTCTGTAGTGACCGGCGTGCTGATTTGGCGGCTAGCCCAAGACCCGCCACCGGAACATCCTGAGATCAGCGCGTATTCGCACGGTCAGCTGGTGCGGGTGGGGCCGTACCGGTACTGCGAGGTGCTCAACCCCACCGACTGTGAAGCCCCGCGGGTCGACGGCGAACTCACCGTCGACCCGCGTCACCCTGTGCAGTTGTCGGTGCCCCCCGCGATAGCCCGCGCTCCATGGATCTTGGTGCGATCCTACGAGGGTGCCGACGTCGTCGACGAATTCCGGCCGGACACGAAGCTTGCGGTCACCATCCCCACCGTGGATCCGCACCGGGGCAGGCTGTTTGGCCTCGCGGTGCAACTGCCGACCCTGGTGCGCGACGAGGCCGGCAACGAGTTTCCGGTGCCGCATGCGGAGTGGTCGGTGCGGACAGTCTGGCCCTAGTCTGCCCCGTGCCGGTCAGGCACGCGTTCGCCCTCCGGCGTCGGGCCCGGCGGCGTGCCATCCCCAAACGGCTTGCCGCCCAATGCTTCCCGGCCGTGCGGCGTCAGCCAGTTGGACTGGGGGTACCTCCCGCTTGCGGGGGAGTCGGGCCCCTTGGGCACGATCTGCGTCGGATTGATGTCCTTGTGCACGATGTAGTAGTGCTGCTTGATCTGCACGAAGTCGATGGTGTCGCCGAAGCCCGGCGTCTGGAACAGATCCCGCGCATAGGCCCACAGCACCGGCATCTCGGAGAGCTTCTGCCGGTTGCACTTGAAGTGCCCGTGGTAGACGGGGTCGAAGCGGGCCAACGTGGTGAACAGCCGGACGTCGGCCTCGGTGATGCTGTCGCCGACCAGATAGCGCTGATTCGCCAGCCGATCTTCGAGCCAGTCGAGCGCGGTGAACAACCGGTCGTACGCCTTGTCGTAGGCCTCCTGCGACCCAGCGAAACCGCACCGGTACACGCCGTTGTTGACCTCGGTGTAGATGCGCCGGGCGACCTCGTCGATCTCGTCGCGCAGCTCCTCGGGGTACAGCCGCGGTGCGCCTTCGCGGTGGAACTTGGCCCACTCGGCGGAGAAGTCGAGCGTCATCTGTGCGAAGTCGTTGGTGACGACCTCGCCCGTCGGCACATCGACAATCGCGGGCACGGTGATGCCCTTCTCGTAGTTGGGGAAGCGCTTGAGGTAGGCGTCGCGCAGGTAGTGGATTTTCAGTACGGGGTCGACGCCGCCGGGGTCCAGGTCGAACGTCCAGCTGAGCTCGTCGTGGGTCGGGCCGCAAAAGCCAATGGAGAGCACGTCTTCCAGGCCGAGCAGGCGTCGCACGATGATCGTGCGGTTGGCCCACGGGCAGGCCCGAGCGACGATCAGCCGGTAGCGGTCCGGTTCGACGGGGTAGCCGTCGCGCCCGTCGGCCGTGATGCGGGTGGTGATGTAGTTCGTGTCGCGGTTGAACTCGCCTCTGCTGGCGACATATGCCATGCCCTAAGGATCCCCCGTTTCGCCGAACGTGCAGCCATTGCAAAAAATCGCGGAATTTGGCAGTGAACGCACGTTCGGCGATGGAACTAGGCGTCGAGTTCGCCGGCGACGGCGCGCATCACCTCGGAAACCCGACGCGCGACCTTGCGGTCCGGGTAGCGACCCTTGCGGAGCTCGGGCTGCACGGCGCCCTCCAGCAGCGTGATCATGTCCTCGACCATGCCGTGCAGTTCGTCGGGCGTGTGCTTGTGCTCGGCGGCCGCGGCTTCGCGACGGGTCCGCATCAGGCTCGGCGGCGGGTCGATGAGCTTCAGGCTCAACGCCTGCGGCCCACGCCGCCCGGCGGCCACGCCGAACTCGACACGCTGCCCCGCCTTCAGGCCCTCGACACCGGCGGGCAGCGCCGAGGACCGGACGTAGACGTCCTCGCCGTCCTCCTGCGACAGAAAGCCGAAGCCTTTCTCGGCGTCGTACCACTTAACCCGGCCGGTCGGCACTGGTCTCACCCGCTTGTCTTCTCGAAGCACTCACAAACGAAAGCGTCCCGTCTGCGCCGGGACGCGTTTACGTGATCCTACTCGGAGGCCGCCCCGGTCATCACCCCCTTTACTCGGTAGTCTGAAACCACCGCTGGAGGAGAGATGCGCCTGATCCTGAATATCATCTGGTTGATCTTCGGCGGCCTGTGGCTGGCCCTGGGTTACCTGCTGGCGGCGCTCATCTGCTTCGTCTTGATCATCACGATTCCGTTCGGATTCGCCGCGCTGCGCATCGCGTCCTACGCGCTGTGGCCGTTCGGCCGCACCATCGTCGAGAAGCCCGGACCGCGGCCGGGCGCGCTGATCGGCAACGTCATCTGGATCATCCTGTTCGGCATCTGGCTGGCCATCGGCCATCTCGTCAGCGCCGTGGCGATGGCCATCACGATCATCGGCATCCCGCTGGCGCTGGCCAACCTCAAACTGATCCCGGTTTCGCTGATTCCGCTCGGCAAGGAGATCGTTCCCATAGACGAGGCGCGCTCATCTCACGATCACTCGCGGGCGCGCCGCATGACCATCATCGAGCTTGGCGTGCCGTCGGTGCAGCGCCCCGTCAGGGGGATGCCCACCGATGGACCGCTGGTCGACACCTTCGGCCGCGTCGCCACCGACCTGCGGGTGTCGCTGACCGATCGCTGCAACCTGCGCTGCACGTACTGCATGCCCGCCGAAGGGCTGGACTGGTTGCCCGGCGAGCAGCTGCTGCGCGCCGACGAGCTGACCCGGCTGCTGCGCATCGCGGTCACCAGGCTCGGCATCACCAGCGTCCGGTTCACCGGCGGCGAGCCGTTGGTGGCCAAGCACCTCGAGGACGTCGTCGCCGCCACTGCCGCCCTGACGGCCCCGCCCCGAAATCACGTTGACCACCAACGGCATTGGGCTGGACAAGCGGGCCGCCAAGCTCAAGCAGGCCGGGCTTGACCGGATCAACGTCTCACTCGACACCGTCGACGCCGCACGCTTCGCGCACATCACCCGCCGCGACCGGCTACACGACGTGCTGGCCGGCCTCGAGGCCGCGAAGGCGGCCGGGCTGAGCCCGGTGAAGGTGAACGCGGTGCTGGATCCGGTCACCGGGCTGGACGACGCGGTCGCGCTGCTTCGGTTCTGCCTCGACCACGGATACCAGCTGCGCATCATCGAACAGATGCCCCTGGACGCCGGCCACGAGTGGAAGCGCGGCCAGGCCATCGCCGCCGACGACGTGCTGGCCGTCCTGCGCCGTCATTTCGATCTACGACCAGACCCGGCGCCGCGCGGTTCGGCGCCTGCGGAGCTGTGGGAGGTCGACGGCGGCCGCGGCAAGGTGGGCATCATCGCCTCGGTCTCGCACGCGTTCTGCGCGACGTGTGACCGCACCCGGCTCACTGCCGACGGCCAGATCCGCAATTGCCTGTTCGCCCGGCACGAGACCGACCTGCGGGGCCTCATGCGTGCGGGTGCCGACGACGACGCACTGGCGGCCGCCTGGCGCGCCAGCATGTGGGTCAAGCGCGCCGGCCACGGCATCAACGACCCGGACTTCGTGCAGCCGGACCGTCCGATGAGCGCGATCGGCGGCTGACGTGGCGGTGAAGGTGACCGTCCGCTACTTCGCGGCCGCTCGCGCAGCGGCGGGCTTCGACGACGAGATCATCGGCGTCGCGCCCGGCACCACCGTCGGCGCGCTGGTGCACGGCCTCGGTGAACGGGACCCCGAACTGGCGAAAGTCCTGCGCCGATGCTCATACCTCTGCGACGGAATTGCGGTGCGGGACTTTGGGATGACGCTGGGCGACACTCAAACCGTCGATGTTCTTCCCCCATTTGCCGGCGGATGACCGTGATTTACGTCACATAACGAAATGGTCACAAGCTGGCCACGAATCGTTATCTGCGCAATCGCACCTGCGGAAACACATTGGCGTCCTGGGGATTTAGAGCATTTTTAGGATTTGCCTCGAGTCGAATCGCCGAATCTGCCAAAAGGTGACGTGACCAACAAGACCCGTTACGGTTCAGTCCCAAGCCATCGACCCGTAATCGATTGGCCCGCCGTGCCTAACTGCGCCGAGCTCCATCCGTTGGTGCACGGGACAACGACGAACAACTTGGATGGAGGCGGGGGACCCACCGGTCCACCGAATACATAGGACCTGGAACCGCTTGCGGTTCCTTGGGGTGAAGCCGTGTGCCAACACGGCCGGGCGACCTCTCCAGCCCGAACCCGACAGCTGACCTCGTGGGCGCATAAGAGAGGAAACCTGCACCTATGAGTGGACGGCACCGCAAGCCCACTGACAAAGGCAGTAAACGTCGCGAAGATCGCATTCACTGGCGCGGTCATCGGAAGCGGAGGCCTCGCCCTCGCCGGGCAAGCTGGCGCCGCCACCGACGGCGAATGGGACCAGGTCGCACGCTGCGAATCCGGTGGCAACTGGGCCATCAACACCGGGAACGGATACCAGGGCGGGCTGCAGTTCACGCCGGGCACCTGGGCTTCACACGGCGGTGGCCAGTACGCGCCGTCCGCGCAGCTGGCCAGCAAGGAAGAGCAGATCGCGGTCGCCGAGCGTGTGCTCGCCACCCAGGGCAAGGGCGCGTGGCCGGTGTGCGGCGGCCCGCTGTCGCATTCGACGCCGCGCAACGTCGTCGACGAGCCGCAGCCCCTCGACGCCCCCGCCGTCAACGGCGAACTGCCACCACCGCCGCCGGTCGATCCGTTCGCTCCCCCGCCTCCGCCGGCTCCGTTCGACCCGATGTCGGCCCCGCTGCCGGACGCGCCACCGCCCGATCCCGCTCCGCTGGATGCGCCGCTGCCGGTGCCGCCTCCGCCGGACCAGGGACCCTCGCCATCGGCTGACGGAGCACCCGTCGTCGACGTCGCGCTGGACGCGCCGCTGCCGCCTCCGCCGCCGCCCGCCGACGCGCCGCCGGTCGATGACACGCTCGTCGCGCGCGCTGACAACTGGGACCACGCCGATACCCCGGCACCCGCCGATCAGCCGCAGCTGTGGGGCCTGCACGCCCCAGCGCCGCTCGACCCCGTACTGCCGCCGCTCCCACCGGCTCCCCCGGCGCCGCCCGCGCCGGGGGCCGTGGCGGCACCCGCGCCGGACCCGCTGGCCCCGCTCAACGCTGTCAACGTCCCCGGCCCGGCCTATGACGCCGCCAACGCGGCGATGACGGGTCAGCTGCCGGCGCTGCCTGACGGTGTCCCGCACCTGGCGAGCCCGGACAACCCGCCGCCCGGCACCACGACCGACCCGTCGCAGGTGCCAGGGTCCAGTGGCCCGAACGTCACGTACCTCAAGGAAATCTGGCACGCGATCCAGACACAGGACATCAGCGGCAAGGATGCGCTCTTGGCCCTGACCCAGCGTCCGCTGACCACGCCGGATGCTCCGGGTGGCCCGCCGCCCAATCTTCCTGTGGCCCCGGCCGACCCGGCCGCTCCGCCGGCACCGGCACCGGACGCTCCGCCGGTCCTGCCGCCCGCCTAGGGGGTCAGGCGGATCCCACCCACTCGTCGGAGCCGTCGGCGAAGAACTGGTGCTTCCACACCGGAAGCCGGGCCTTGACGGCGTCGACCAGTCGGGCACACGTCTCGAACGCCGCTGCCCTGTGGTCAGCCGCAACGGCGGCCACCAGGGCCGCATCACCGATCTGCAGCGTGCCAATGCGGTGGCTGACCGCGATGGCCCGCACACCGTGACAGTCGGCCGCGATCTCGGCGGCGACGTCCGCCAGAGTCTGCTGCGCAGAGGGGTGCGCGGAATACTCCAGCCGGATCACGGTGCGCCCGTCGTCGTGGTCGCGAACCACGCCGGCGAATCCCACGACGGCTCCGGCGGACTCGTGTGCCACCAGCGCCTCGTACTCCGACAACTCGACGGGCTGCTCCGTCAGTTCGACGCGCAGAACGACGGCGGTCAACGCGTGTGGTCCTTGCCGCTGAGTTGATCGAGCGCATGCTCAAGCACGTCGTCGAGCACCCCGAGGCCGTCCTTGACGCCCCCGGTGGAGCCGGGCAGGTTCACGATCAGCGTGCGGCCCCTGACACCGCATACGCCGCGGGACAGCACGGACGTCGGCACCTGCGGCAGGCCCGAGCGCCGGATCGCATCGGCAAGGCCGGGGATCTGATAGTCGACGATGTCCGCGGTGGCGTCGGCCGTGCGGTCCGTCGGCGAGATACCGGTTCCGCCGGAAGTGATTATCACGTCGACGTTTTCACCGATCGCGGCGAACAGTGCGTCGACCACGCCCGGTCCGTCCGGGACCACCACGGGTGCCGGACTGGTGATGCCCTGCTGGTTGAGCCAGTCGACGATGATCGGGCCGCAGCGGTCCTCGTACACACCCGCCGCCGCCCGTGTGGAGGCGATCACGACCCGGCCCGACCGCGTCAACACCGAGTCCAGTCGCCGCTCTTGCCGCCCTCTTTGCGCAGCACCCGGATGCCGTCGATGCGGGCAGCGGGGTCGACGGCCTTGATCATGTCGTAGAGCGTCAGCGCGGCCACGCTGACGGCCGTCAGCGCCTCCATCTCGACGCCGGTGCGGTCGGTGGTGCGCACGGTGGCGGTGATGCCGATGTTCGCTTCGCCGATCTCGAAGTCGACGTCGACTCCGGTCAGCGCCAGCGGGTGGCACAGCGGAATGAGGTCGCTGGTCCTCTTGGCGGCGAGGATGCCGGCAACCCTGGCGGTGGCCACGGCGTCGCCCTTGGGCAGCCCGCCGGATGCGATCAGGGCGACGACATCAGCGGTCGTGTGGAGTGTTCCAGCCGCGACGGCGGTGCGCTTGGTGGCGTCCTTGCCGGTGACGTCGACCATGTGCGCCGCACCCGACTCGTCGAGGTGCGAGAGCAGCTGCCGGGCGGAGCCCGGCGGTCTCATCGCAGCGGGGTCGGTCACCGCTACTTGTTGACCACCGTGATCGGGTGGACGTATGGAAGCTCGTCGGCCGGCTGCGGAAACTCCAGCTCACCGAATGGCGACAGCGCGCCGGTACGGTCGGTGGCCGCCTCACTGACCGCGTGATCGTCATCGCCGTTGACCTCGGGCCAGCCCGGGTCGACGTATCGGTTCTTCTGTTTCTTGTCAGCCACGCATCCATTCTGGCAGGCGCCGCGAGCAGTGGCGACACCGGCGGGCTGCTTTACGCTGGTCAGCAATGACCGAAACTACTCCGGGCGTCCCGCTGGGCGCCTGGCTGGCGGAGCTTGATGACGAGCGGCTGATCCGGCTGCTGGGGCTGCGGCCCGACCTGACACAACCGCCACCGGGCACGATCGCGGCGCTGGCGGCCCGCGCGCAGGCCCGCCAATCGGTCAAGGCCGCGACCGATGGGCTCGACTTCCTGCGGCTGGCGGTGCTCGACGCGCTGCTCGTCCTGCACGCCGACACCACGGCCGTCCCGCTGACCAAGCTGGTGGCGCTGATCGGCGACCGGGCGAGCGAGGACACCGTCACCGCCGCCGTCGAGGACTTGCGTGAGCGCGCGCTGGTGTGGGGCGACGCCACCGTGCGGGTGGCAGCCGAAGGCGCGGCCGGCCTGCCCTGGTATCCGGGGCAGGCCACTGTCGAGGAGACCGAGCAGACGGACATCGCCGCCCGGCTGGACGCGTTGGACTCGGGCCAGCTCGAGCTACTGCATAGATTGCTGGAGGGCTCGCCGATGGGCCGCACCCGCGACGCCGCGCCGGGCACCCCACCGGATCGGCCGGTGCAGCGGCTGCTGGCCGCGGGCCTGCTGCGTCAGGTGGACACCGAAACCGTGATCCTGCCGCGACTGGTCGGTCAGGTGATGCGCGGCGAGCTGCCCGGACCGGTGCAGCTGACGCAACCCGATCCGACGGTATCGACCACGACAGTCGCCGACGTCGACGCGGTGGCCGCCGGCGCGGTGATCGATCTGCTGCGTGAGGTCGAGCTGGTGCTCGAAACCCTCGGCGCCACACCGGTTCCCGAGCTTCGCAGCGGTGGGCTGGGCGTGCGCGACGTCAAGCGGCTGACCAAGGTCACCGGCATCGACGAGGCCCGGCTCGGCCTGATCCTCGAGGTGTCTTCGGCCGCGGGGCTGATCGCGGCCGGGTTGCCGGAACCCGACCCGACACGACGGCGTCGGCCCGTACTGGGCGCCGACGGTGGCCGCCGACCGGTTCGTGGAATCTTCGACGGCCTCCAAATGGCACCTGTTTGCGTCGACGTGGTTGGACTTGCCGGGCAGGCCGAGTCTGATCGGCAGCCGCGGTCCCGACGGCAAACCCTATGCGGCGCTGTCGGATTCGCTGTTCTCGACGGCAGCCCCACTGGACCGGCGGTTGCTGCTCGACGTGCTGGCCGGCATGCCGCCGGGGGCGGGTGCCGACGCCACCTCGGCATCGCGCGCGATGACCTGGCGGCGGCCCCGCTGGGCCGTGCGCCTGCAGCCCGACCCCGTCGGCGACCTGCTGACCGAGGCGCATGCGTTGGGTGTGGTCGGCCGCGGGGCGATCGCCTCGCCTGCGCGGAAGATGCTGGCCGGCGAGCCGACGGACGACGTCATCGCCGCGATCGACAAGGTGCTGCCCGCGCCCATCGACCACTTCCTACTGCAGGCCGACCTGACGGTCATCGTCCCGGGACCGCTGGAACGCGGCCTGGCCGAACAACTGGGTTCCGTGGCGACGGTGGAATCGGCGGGCGCGGCGATGGTGTACCGGATCAGCGAGGCCTCGATCCGGCGCGCCCTCGACACCGGACGTACCGCCAGCGAGCTGCACGCGTTGTTCAACAGACATTCGAAAACACCTGTGCCACAAGGCCTGACGTATCTGATCGACGACGTCGCGCGCCGTCACGGGCAGCTGCGGGTCGGCATGGCTCAGTCGTTCGTGCGGTGCGAGGATGCGGCGCTGCTGGCGCAGGCCGTCGCGGCACCCACCGCCGAGCAGCTGGAGATGCGACTGCTCGCTCCGACCGTCGCAGTGTCGCAGGCGCCGATCTCCGAGGTGCTGGCCGCGCTACGCGACGCCGGTTTCGCGCCCGCTGCCGAGGATTCCACCGGCACGATCGTCGACTTGCGCGCCCGCGGTGCCCGGGTGCCCGCGCCGCCCCGCCGCCGCGCGCCCCGGCTCGCACCGACGCCGACCAGCCAGACGCTTGGCGCGATCGTCGCGGTGCTGCGCAAGGTCGCCCGCATGCCGTCAGACACTCTGCGCCTCGATCCCGCCGTGGCGATAACCCAACTGCAGGACGCCGCGATCGCCCAGTCGTCCGTGGTGATCGGCTACGTCGACCCGGCCGGGGTGGCCACGCAGCGGGTGGTCGCGCCGATCAATGTCCGCGGCGGCCAGCTGACGGCTTACGATCCGGCATCCGGGCGGGTGCGTGAGTTCGCCATCCACCGCGTCACCTCGGTGGTGTCGGCCGACGCCGGCTAGCTCGTCACCGTACAAACCGCGAGGGTCGCCGTCGATCTTGTCGGCGACCCGGCGAGCGATGTCGCTGGCGGTTGGAATCCAGTTCGGGTTCGGCTCGCTGCCCTGCCCTGCCCTGCCGCGAGGTCATCTTCATGCCGAACAGGCCGCGCTTGAGATAGGTCGTCAATGAGTTGTCCAGATCCTGCATGACGAGCAGCATCAGCGGGCGCCCTTCTCGAGGACACCGACGCGGTACCCCTTCTCGCTCAGCCGAAGCGCGGCCGCGGATCCGCCGAATCCCGATCCGATAACGACGACGTCATAGTCGGGCCGCATTCGCATTTCCCCAGCTCTCGACGGCCCGGACTCGCCGTTTCCAGCGTTCATGGCATCGAGGAGGAGCACTAGCGTAGGCCGGTACGTCACTTCTCGGCGGGAAAATCGGCGGCGCAGGACAGGAAGTTCACAGGACCGTTGGTGAACATGTCCGTGTGACAACGGTGTTAATGGCAGCGGCGGCGCAGGCACCGAACCACCGCGGTCTCTCGCTATTGCACGGCTGGCTGCCGCCGACGGTGCAGGCCGTGGCCGCGGTGGTGCTGGTGGTGGCGATCGGTTGGCGTTCGCAACGGTGGCGACTGGTGTGGCTGCCGGTGGCGGTCGTCGTCGGCCTGATCCTGGCGGCCTGGACGCACTGGTATGTCGATTCGCAGGGCCTCGCGGGAGATCCCGCGCCGTCGTCGCTCTGGCTATGGGTGGGCGTGACCGGCCTTGCACTGGCCGTCGCGGTGCTCGGTTGGCGCAGCAGCCGGTGGCGGCGCCGGATCGTGTCGCTGGTGGCGGTGCCGCTGTGTCTGCTCAGCGCGGGGGTGGCGCTGAACCTGTGGGTCGGCTACTTCCCGACGGTTCAGGCCGCCTGGAACGAGTTGACGGCGGGCCCGTTGCCCGACGAGACCGATCTGACCACCGTCATGGCCATGCGGGGCAAGGGCGTTCCCGCACACGGGGCTCTCGTGCCGGTGACCATTCCCGACGACGCATCGCAGTTCAAACACCGCACCGAGCTGGTGTATCTCCCACCGGCGTGGTTCGCCACGATCCATGCGCCCAAGCTGCCGGTCGTCATGATGATCGCCGGTGAATTCAACACGCCGTCGGACTGGCCGCGCACCGGCAACGCGATAGCCACCATCGACAACTTCGCCTCGGCCCACGGCGGCAATGCGCCCGTGTTCGTGTTCGTCGACGTGGGCGGCTCGTTCAACAACGACACCGAATGCGTCAATGGTCCCCGCGGCAATGTCGCCGACCACCTCACCAAGGACGTCCCGCCCTATCTGGTGTCCACCTTCGGAGTTCAGAACGCCAACTGGGGCGTCGTGGGCTGGTCGATGGGCGGCACGTGCGCGGTGGATCTGACCGTCATGCATCCCGAGCTGTTCAGCACCTTCGTCGACATCGCCGGGGACATGGGCCCCAATGCGGGAACCAAGGAACAGACCATCGCCCGGATCTACGGCGGCGATGCCGCAAAGTGGCCGGTTTACGACCCCACCACGGTGATCACCAAGCACGGCCCCTACAAGGGCGTCTCCGGGTGGTTCGCGATCTCCTCCGATGCCCCGACGCAGCGCAAGGGCGGCTACGGCAACCCGAATGGGGTCGGCCTCGGCGGCCAGGACGCCGCGGGCAACCCCGGGGATCAAACCGACGCTGCGTACGCGCTCTGCAAGCTGGGCCATGCCAACGGCATCACCTGCTCGGTGATCGCCACACCGGGTAAACACGACTGGCCGTTCGCCACGGACGTCTTCGTCGCTTCTCTGCCGTGGCTGGCGGGCCAGATCGGCACACCCGGCGTCCCTAAGATCCCGCTACCCGGCGCGGGCGCTGGGCCGGGACCAGCGGGCGTTCCGCTGCAGGCCGCGACACACTGAAACGCCGGGTGTCCGCCGGACCCGGATAATGGACGGAATGACCGACGGCCCCCTGATCGTGCAGTCCGACAAGACGGTGCTGCTCGAAGTCGACCATGAGCAAGCCGGCGCGGCGCGCGCCGCGATCGCCCCGTTTGCCGAGCTTGAGCGCGCGCCCGAACACGTCCACACCTACCGCATCACCCCGCTGGCGCTGTGGAACGCCAGGGCCGCAGGCCACGACGCCGAGCAGGTCGTGGACGCGCTGGTGTCGTTCTCCCGATACGCGGTGCCACAGCCCCTGCTCGTCGACATCGTCGACGTGATGGCCCGCTACGGGCGCCTGCAGCTGGTGAAGCACCCTGCGCACGGCCTGAGCCTGGTGAGCCTGGATCGCGCGGTGCTCGAGGAGGTGCTGCGCAACAAGAAGATCGCGCCGATGCTGGGCGCCCGCATCGACAACGACACCGTCATCGTGCACAACAGCGAGCGCGGCCGCGTCAAGCAGATGCTACTCAAAATCGGTTGGCCTGCAGAGGATTTGGCAGGCTACGTTGACGGCGAGAAACATCCGATCAGCCTCGATCAGGAGAACTGGCACCTCCGCGATTATCAGGAGATGGCCGCGGACTCGTTCTGGGCAGGCGGCTCCGGTGTTGTGGTGTTGCCGTGCGGCGCGGGCAAGACGCTCGTCGGCGCGGCGGCCATGGCCAAGGCGAGCGCGACCACGCTGATCCTGGTGACCAACACCGTCGCCGGCCGGCAGTGGAAGCGCGAGCTGGTCAACCGCACGTCGCTGACCGAGGACGAAATCGGCGAATACTCCGGCGAAAAGAAGGAGATCCGGCCCGTCACGATCGCCACCTATCAGGTGATCACCCGCAGAACCAAGGGTGAGTACCGCCACCTCGAACTGTTCGACAGCCGCGACTGGGGCCTGATCATCTACGACGAGGTGCACCTGCTGCCCGCGCCGGTGTTCCGGATGACCGCCGACCTTCAGTCGCGGCGGCGGCTCGGGCTGACCGCCACGCTGATCCGCGAGGACGGCCGCGAGGGCGACGTGTTCAGCCTGATCGGGCCGAAGCGCTACGACGCGCCCTGGAAGGACATCGAGGCCCAGGGCTGGATTGCGCCCGCCGAGTGCATCGAGGTGCGGGTGACGATGACCGACAACGAGCGGATGCTCTATGCCGTTGCCGAACCTGACGAGCGTTACAAACTGTGTTCGACGGTGCACAGCAAGCTCGCGGTGGTGAAGTCGATCCTGGAGCGCCACCCCGGCGACCAGACGCTGGTGATCGGCGCCTACCTCGACCAGCTCGACGAGTTGGGCGAGGAGCTGAACGCCCCGGTGATCCAGGGCTCGACGAAGACCGCCGAACGCGAGGCGCTGTTCGACGCGTTCCGCCGCGGCGAGGTGTCCACGTTGGTGGTGTCCAAGGTCGCGAACTTCTCCATCGACCTGCCGGAAGCCAATGTGGCGGTGCAGGTTTCGGGGACGTTCGGTTCACGCCAGGAAGAGGCGCAACGTCTGGGCAGGTTGCTGCGCCCGAAGTCCGACGGCGGCGGCGCGATGTTCTATTCGGTGGTGTCCCGCGACAGCCTGGACGCCGAGTACGCCGCGCACCGGCAGCGGTTCCTGGCCGAGCAGGGCTACGGCTATGTCATCAAGGACGCCGACGACCTGCTGGGCCCGGCGATCTAGCGATCAGGTATGTGGCCCAACCGGTTTCGACACTGTCAGCAGCACCACTGAATCCTCCACGGCGCGCAGACCGTGCCTTTCGCGGGGCAGCACGATCAGGTCGCCGGGTGACCCGTCCCAGCCGGCCGTGGAGTTCGTCACCCGCACCCTGCCCTGCAGAACCTCGAGCGTCGCTTCGCCGGGGCTTTCATGGTCGTCTTGGCTGCTACCCGCGGTCATTGCGATCAGGGTCTGACGCAGGTTGTGCTCATGACCGCCGTAGACGGTGTGCGCGCTGCGGCCGCTACTCGCCGCGCGGGCCGTCTCCAACTGATTGCGAGCGAGCGCGGTGAGCGAAATCTTTTCCATCGCCGGTTCCCTTCCAGACGATCAGACATGTTTACGAGCGGATCGACTATGGATCGTCTCACTCTCGACCCGTTGAATTCGAAGCATGACCAACTCAACCAACAACACCATTCTCGTCATCGGAAGCACCGGCAAGACCGGAAAGCGCGTCGTAGATCAACTCGAAAAGCGCGGCATCCCGATCCGGCACGGATCGCGCTCGGCCGACAACCCGTTCGACTGGGACAACCCGCAGACCTGGGCGCCCGCGCTGGCCGGTGTCGACAAGGTCTACCTCACCTACTACCCGGACCTGGCCGTCCCCGGCTCGGTCGACGCCGTCGCCAAGCTCGCGGAACTGGCCAAGAACGCAGGCGTCACCCGGCTGGTGCTGCTGTCCGGGCGCAACGAAGCGGAGGCCGAGAAGGCGGAGCGCGTCGTCATGGCGTCCGGACTCGAGTGGACGATCGTGCGGTGTGCGTTCTTCGCGCAGAACTTCGACGAGGGCGCGTGGCTGGACGAGGTGCTCGCAGGCGCCGTGTCGCTGCCGGTCGATCAGGTCCAGGAGCCGTTCGTGGACGCCGACGACATCGCCGACGTCGCGGTGGCCGCGCTGACCGACGACCGCCATGTGGGCGAGCTCTACGAGCTGACCGGTCCGCGCCTGCTCAGCTTCCGCGACGCCGTGGCGGAGATCGGCGCGGCCGCGCGCCGGGACATCAGATTTGTGACGGTACCGATCGAGGACTACACCGCGATGCTCACGGAATACGGTCTGCCGCAAGACTTCATCTGGCTGTTGAGCCACCTGTTCACCGAGGTGCTCGGCAGCAAGGCGGAGCTGGCCGACGGCGTGCAGCGCGCACTGGGACGCGAGCCCAAGGACTTCGCCGACTACGCCCGCGAAGCCGCAGCGACGGGCGTGTGGACGCCGTCAGTTTGAATCTCGGTGAGCGTATCCCCGTCGTAGGGCGGGGATCCGCTCATTCCGACGGGAACCGGGCACGCAACGCGTCCAGGAGTTGCTGCGCCTCCAACACCCGCCCCCGCATGCGCACGAGCGCTTCCGGCGGCCGATTTGCGTCATCAATGCCACGCTCACATCGCCGCAGCCAACCCGTCTCCATCGAGGCGACAAGCCCCTCCAGTTCCGCGATCTCATCTTGCAGAATGGCGTCGAACATCCCCGCTTGCGCCACGTCGGCGGGGTGCGCGGGACGTGCCCACGTGTCGGCGCGGCGACGGGCGGGCTGCGGTGCGACGCGCGGTTGCGGCACCCACATCGGTGCGTGCCGCTCGAGGGCGACATCGCGTGGAATCGATAGCACCCACAGATCCTCTCCGAGGACTGGCCCGTCAGCGACCCCACAGGTTCGCCTGTGAGGTTGCCCCTCCTAGCTGAGAGCATTTTCGGTCTCGGCTCTCATCGGGGCAGTACTCTTCGGGGCCACCTTCATCGGGTCAGCACGATGGCCCTGGCAGCAGAACGGCTGCTCGGATTCCCGGGCGCCGTCGCCTTGTTGACTAGCGGATACTCCGTCGGGCAGATCCTGGCGCCGGTGGCGGTGACACCTCTTCTCCGCCAAGGCTTTTCACACGCTCTGCTCGCGGCGGCGCTGGTCGTCTTGTTGTCGGCGATCGTCGCTGGGCTGCTTCGGTTCGGATTTCCGGCGGCCGGTGCGGATCCGCGGCAGGCAGCCACGTCCCCTCGTCATCGACGCCCAGTTCTGGAACGTCGCGGGTGAACTCGTCGATGACGGCGCGCACCGCGGGGCTGTCTTCATCGCGGCGCCAAACCAGCGACCACGTCCACAGCGGTGTCGGGTGGACTACCGAACGCCGCACTAGCCCGCTGGGCTCCGGCGCGTTCTGTCCCCTCGGGTTGTTCAGCACCGGTCTGCGCAGCCGGCGTATGTGCTCGAAAAACTCCTGCCCGGTGACTCCGCCGTCGTCGACGCGCACGATGCGCGCGCCGGTATCGGCGGCGAAGTGCTCCGCGTAGCGGTTCCACGACGACCAGCTCGCCTCGTCGGCGTCCAACAGCACCAGCGTGTCCTTCGCCTCGACCGGCGACGTGTCCGAGCCGACACTCAACGCATAGAGCCGATCCACCCCGATGAGGTGCGCATCAAGCGACAGCGACGCGAGATCCGTTGTCTGCACCCAGCAGATCGCAAGGTCGAGGCTTCCGTCGGAGACCCGGGCGGCCTGCGTATGCGACGGCATGACCCACGTGTCGACGCGCAATTGTGCCACCCCGGCCGTCCGTTCCGCCCAGTCGGTGGGACACCAGTTCACATAGCCGATGCGGACCGGTCCGGACGTCTGGAGACCGGCCGCGCGTCTGCGCAACGCGTCGGCCTGGTCCACCAATGCGCGGGCATGTGGCAGCAGGGCAGCACCGTTGGCGGTCAGGGTGACGGAGCGGCGGTCACGGTCGAAGAGGCTGACCTTCAAGTCGCGTTCGAGCGCCTTGATCTGCTGGGACAGCGACGGACCCGCGATATGCAAACGCTCGGCCGCGCGACCGAAGTTCAACTCCTCGGCGACGGTCACGAAGTAGCGCAGTTGGCGCAGCTCCACGCGGCAAGCGTAGTGCAGTGAGAGGCAGCGCCTATCAACAGAGAGCAAACCGGTCGCACCGGCGAAGCATCGACCGGCGCGGAGCCTGCGTTGCAGCGTGCATCCAAAACGACGAAGGGATCGGACAATGAGCAACTCGCAACGCGTGGCCATCATCACGGGCGCCTCACAGGGCATCGGCGAGAGCCTGGTGACGGCCTACCGCAAGCTCGGTTACGCGGTGGTCGCCAACTCCCGCACCATCGACCGAGAGCGACGACCCGATGGTAGTGACGGTGCCCGGCGACATCGCGCAGCCGGGCGTCGGTCAGCGCATCGTCGACGCTGCCATGGAAAATTTCGGCCGGGTCGACACGCGTGGTCAACAACGCAGGGATCTTCATTTCCAAGCCGTTCACCGACTACACCGACGAGGACTACGACGCCATCACGGGAGTGAACCTTCGTGGGTTCTTCGAGGTTTCGCGCGCCGCGGTGGCCGCGATGCTGTCACGGGAGGGCGGCGGTCACATCGTGAACATCTCCACCAGCCTCGTCGACCACGCCAACTCCGCAGGTGCCGTCGGCGTTGGCGTCGCTGACGAAGGGCGGGCTGAACGCGGTAACCAAGGCGCTGGCGATCGAGTACGCCGGCCGCGGTATTCGCTCTAACGCCGTCGCCCTCGGCGTGATCCGCACGCCGATGCACGACCCGTCGTCCTACGACGCGCTGGCCAAACTGCATCCGATCGGTCGTCTCGGCGAGATCGACGACGTCGTCGACGCGGTTCTCTATCTGGAGAACGCCGGCTTCGTCACCGGCGAGATCCTGCATGTGGACGGTGGTCAAAGTGCAGGGCACTGAGGTTCTGCGCGGACGTTCTGGACCGATGGAGGGCAGACATCGACGCACACGAACCGCAGAACGGTGGCCGCGGTGTTCACCGAGGACGCGATCTTCCAGGGGCTGCACCCATACAGCGTTGGGCGCCAAGGCGTGATCGACTATTACTCGACGCCAACCGCCCGGTATGACGGTCACGTACCGGGTGCTGGAAACCCGCGGCCCACCGAAGAATTGGTGCTCGGTTTCGTTCGAGCCGACTTCGCGTTTCCTGACAGGGCCGACAGTCGGCATCTACCTGGGCGTGCTCGTCACGCGCGCCGACGACGGCTGGCGCATCCGTCCACTACCAGGCGTCTCCCGCTCGACTAGCTCAAGGCGGGAATGACCTCGCGCTCGAACAGCTCGATGCCGGACCGGTCGTAGGCGGCCTCGGGGAAGTACAGGATCGCGTACTCACAGCCGAGTTCGCGCATCCGCTTCAGCTTCTCGACGATCTGCTCCGGTGTGCCGCTGGCGGCCTCGGGTGCGGTGGCCATGGCCAGCATGCCGTCGACGGCGGCCTCGTTTGCCTTCGCGACCAACCGGGCACGCAGCCGGGCGACTCGCTCCTTGACGTCGGCCTCCGAGTCGCCGATCACGGCGTTGAAGTTGGCCGACCGCACGATCGCGTCGTAGTCGGTGCCGACGTCGCGGCAGTGATCGGCCAGCACCTGTGACTTGTGCGCGAAGCCGTCGGGTTCGGAGGTGAAGTTGGTGTACTGGGCGTACTTGGCGGCGATGCGCAGCGTCACCTTCTCGCCGCCGCCGGCGATCCACAGCGGAATACCGCCGTCCTGCAACGGCTTTGGCTCCACGATCGCTCCGTTGGCCTGGTAGTGCTTGCCGTCGAAGGTGACCTCGCCGTCGCGCCAGGCGTCGCGCATGATCTGCACGCCCTCATCGAGCCGCCCGAGGCGCACCCCCGCGGACGGGAAGCCGTAGCCGTAGGCGCGCCACTCGTGCTCGTACCAGCCGCCGCCGATGCCCATCTGGATCCGCCCGCCGGAGATGATGTCGGCGGTGGCGGCGACCTTGGCCAGATACACCGGGTTGCGGTAGCTCATCGCGGTGCACATCTGGCCGAGCTTGATCCGCGACGTGGTCGCCGCATAGGCCGACATCAGCGACCACGCCTCGTGGGTGGCCTCATGCGTCGGCATCGGCACAGTGTGGAAGTGGTCGTAGACCCACAGCGAGTCCCACGCGCCGTCGTCGGCGTAGGCGGCGAGATCGCGCATCACCTGCCAGTGCTTGTCGGTGGGAATGTCGACGAGGTCGAGTCGCCAGCCCTGCGGGATGAAGAATCCAAAGCGCATGCTCGACTCTATGCGTCTGCGCGAAGCGGCGAGGCATCGACACGTCCATCGGACATCAGGCGCACCAGTTCGTGAGCCGGTAGGTGGCACAGTCGGTCGTGGCCATCCCGAAATTGACGATTGGGTAATACGCAGTGTCCACCCGAAATAGGTGATCGGGACGTTATGGCCTACGAACGCGTGCGCGCTGCGCACCTTCATGCGGTCCAGGCGGCGATGGAGGATCACATCGCACGTCTGGACTGGCAGCGCGAGCGTATTGACCGCTATCGAGATCAACGGCTGCGCATGCTCCTGGGCTACGCACGCGAGCGCTCGCCCTTCCACGCCCGGCGACTAGCCGACCTTGATATCGGCCCGTGCCACGGTGGCGGATCTGGCCGCGGTGCCGATCATGACGAAGGCGCAAGCGCAGGACTGCTGGGACGACATTGTCACCGACCACCAGCTCAGTCGCGAACGCGCGGAACTTGTTCTGGCGCAACAGGAATGGTATTCGTACACGCCGGACGACTATCAGGTGTTCAGTTCGGGCGGCTCCAGCGGGGTTCGGGGCGTGTACGTCTGGGGTTGGCAGTTCTTCGTGTCCGTCGCATGCCTGGCATGGCGGACGCAGGCACGAGCGGAGCGGCGCGAGCCACCACTGGGCCCGACGCGTCTGGCGGTGTTGGAAGCGGGCACACCACCGCATGCCAGCACGCCGCTGTTCGATGTGCCGACCGCTGCGGGCATGGAGACCGTCGTCATCGCGGCAGGGGCACCGTTCGACGAGGTGCTGGCCGCGGTGGCCGCCGCCCGACCCACGCATCTCGTCGGGTACCCGTCCGTCATCGGACGGCTTGCCCGCGCGGCGCTGGCCGGCGAGCTGGACTGCCGTCCGGTGCGGGTGAGCACCAACTCCGAGCCACTACTCGACGAGGACCGACAGGCGATCGCCGAGGCGTGGCATGTCCCGGTCCACAACCTCTGGGGATCCACCGAGATCGGGGTGCAGGCGGTCGGTTGCGGCCTTGGCGAGGGACTACACATCTGCGAGGACGAGGTCGTGCTCGAACGCGTCGACGAGAACGGCGCACCGGTGGGTCCCGACGAACTCGCGGCGCGAACGCTCGCCACTGGGCTGGCCAATCGCACCTTCCCGTTCATCCGCTATGACCTCGGCGACGAGGTGACGTTGCTGCCGGGTCCGTGTGCGTGCGGCAGCGCGTTCGCGCGAGTGGCCGACATCGGCGGGCGACGCGATGACGATTTCCGCTATGGCTCAATTACGGTGCCCGCCATCACTTTCCGTCATGTGCTCGGCACCGATCCACGCGTCTCCGAATACCAAGTCACGCAGACAACCACCGGCGCCGACATTCTCACGGTCGGTCGCCCTGATGTCGACACGCTCACGACTTCGGTGGTCGCCGCATTGCGCCGCTGCGGTCTGCCGAATCCGACGGTCGCCATCCGGGTCGTCGCCCGTATCCCTCGCAACCAGGCGAGCGGGAAACTGAAGCGCTTCATCGCTCTGTAGGCAAATGGGACTCAAACGACATCACGAATTCACCGGCCGACGCTGATCATGAGACATGGTGTGGCTCACATCGGCGATAGAATGTGAGGCGGAACACAGAGGAGGCACCCGTGCTCGGCGACGAGGGTGGTGCGGTAACCGGGTCCAAGACCACGCCGTCGGGCGCCGGAGGATCGCTTGACGGCATGCGATGGGTGAAGGGCTTGCTCCTGGCCGTCATCGCAATATGCGCGGTCGCCGGCATCGTCAGCACCGCTGCGCTGGGACAGACGCAAGCGGCCCTGGCCATCGGCGTCATCGCTCTCGCGTTCTTCTCCCGGGTCGGGTGCTGACCCTCTTCGACGATCAGTCTCCTTGACGGAGGCCGGGACTAGCCTGGCGGCATGGCCCTCTCCAAGGAAGAACGCGAACAATTTCTGGCCGAGCCGTATATCGCGGCGCTGTCGGTGAGCGCAGGCGACAAACGCGGACCGCTGACGGTGCCGATCTGGTATCAGTACAGCCCGGGCGGCGAGCCCTGGGTGCTCACCGGCGCCGGCTCGCGCAAGCATCGCCTCATCGAGACGCAGGGCGAATTCACGCTGATGGTCGATCGCGTCGAGCCGACGGTGCGCTATGTCGCGGTCGACGGTCCGGTCAGCCGCATCGAACCGGGCACCGACGACCAGCTCGTCGAGATGACCAAGCGCTACCTCGCCGCCGGATAAGGTCGACGCCTATCTCGAGTACGCGCGCCGGGAGCACGGCGAGCGCGTGGCCATCTATCTCAAGCCGGAGCACTGGCTGTCGGCCGACCTGGGATCGCTGTGACGATGCCGTCGCGCCAACTTCTCTTCAAGACGTTCTATCGGCTCGGCTTCGTGCCGTGGGACGGCCATCCGCTGGCGAAGAGCCTGCAGGACCTGATCGAGGGCGACGGCGCCCTGACACCGGGCACCGCGTTGGACCTCGGCTGCGGCACCGGTGACAACTCCATCTACCTGGCCAAGCAGGGCTGGCAGGTCACCGGTGTGGATTTCGTCGCCAAGGCCGTGGAGAAGGCCCGGGCGAAGGCCGAGGCCAACAAGGTCGGCGGTCAACTTCGCCCGGGCCGACGTGACGCGGCTGTCCTCCGAGGGCATCGGGTCGGACTTCGGTCTGATCGTCGACAACGGCTGCCTGCACGGCATCAGCCCCGAGGATCGCGACGCCTACGTGCGCGAGGTCACCGCAGTGGCGGCGCCGGACGCGCGGCTTCTGCTGGTCGAATTCATGACCGGCGGGTCGTACGGCGTGCCGGGCATCGACCCCGATGAGGTCAAGCAGCGGTTCGCCGCGGACTGGACGTTGCTGTCATCGGGTGACGAACCGTCGACTGGATCACAACGGCAAGAACCCGGCGCGCCATTACTTGTTTGCGCGCGGCGCGTAGAGCGCGGCGACGTCGGGCAGACTCACCTTCAGCGCTGGGTTGCGCGGCAGTTCGTCGACAACGGCGAAGGCGACCGGCACGTTGTACACGGGCAATGATTGGCGCACAAGGTCTTTGAGTTCGTCATCGGACGGCACCGGCATGCCGGGAATGGTCTCGATCGCGGCGAACGGCACCTGCCCCAGCCGGGCGTCGGGCACGCCGACCACGCAGACGTCGCGCACCGCTGGGTGTGAGATCAGCACGCGCCGAACGGTTTCCGGCAGGATCTTGAACCCGCCGCGGTTGATCGCGCCGTCGGCCCTGCCGTGCAACGTGACGAACCCGTCGACGTCGACCGAGGCGATGTCGGTGGTGCGGATCCAGTCGGGGCCGATCGGTGCCACCTTCGCTTCCAGCAGCCCCTGCTCGCCCGCGGGCAGCTCGGCTCCGGTGTCCGGGTCGACGATGCGCACTTGAGTATCGGGCAGGGGTCTGCCAACGCTGTTGCGTTTGGAATCGCCGAACTCGTCGATGAGGTCGGGCGTCCACGCACAGAGTGAGCCCGCGAATTCGGTTGCCCCATAGGCCAACCGGACGGGGATGTCGAAGTGCTTCTCGAACTCGTCGCGAGTCTCCGAGTCGAGCGGACCCGACGCGCTGATCAGGAAATCCAGCGACGCCAGGTCTTCTTTGGGCACGTCGGCGTCGAGCAGCATGCGAAAGACGGCGGGCTGCACACCAGAGCGCCTGATGCCGTGCGTCTTTATC
The DNA here is from genome assembly GCA_963770125.1 of uncultured Actinomycetota bacterium. Classification (GTDB taxonomy): domain Bacteria; phylum Actinomycetota; class Actinomycetes; order Mycobacteriales; family Mycobacteriaceae; genus Mycobacterium. Next base: position 51,762 of record CAVYPI010000020.1, read on the forward strand.
GCGTGCACAAACCCGTCGACGGTGAAGCGCTCGAGCATCACGATGCGCCGTGCGTTGTGAACCCCCGCGACCAGCTGGCATACCCCGATGCCGCCGAACTGCCAGTAGGCGAACTCCGGCGGGGCACCCGGCGGGGCTTTCTCTCCGCTGGTCACGCTGAAGACCGTTCGCTCCAGCACGGGCGTCTTGATGTCCTGTCGCTTCGGCGGGCCGGTGGTGCCGCTGGTCAGAATCTGAAGCGCCACACCGGGTTCGACTTCGGCATGTTGGCGGCTGCCGTCGCGATGTTCCAGCCCTTCGACGGCTGCGACGAGCGGCGTGGTCAACGAGATCGCCACGCCCGCACTGCCTGCATGCTTGGCGGCCGTGATGACCTCGTCGGTCCAGTCCTCGCGGTCGGCGACGATGGCCGACAACTCCAGCTTTTCGATGTCGCGGCCGATCGATTCGGGCGACTGAAACGAGTAGATCATCGAGACGGGGCGTCCGGCCGCGAGGCAGCCGATGATCGCGGCGGCGTGCGGGAGCCGGTTGCGGACAACGAGACCGACGGGTGCGCCGTCGGGGACGCCGGCGTCGTGAAGTTTAGCGGCGATGGCGTTGGCGTATCCGGTGATGTCGTCACCGGAATACCAGCGGCCCTCGAACTCGATGCACGGCTGCTCGCCGTAGCTCGCCAGCCCTGCCGCGAACTTTTCGGTAAAGCCTTCGGGCACGCCTAGACGATACGCAAAGCCATCAGCTCATCGCCTCGGCCGGCCGTGAGGTCATCTCGAGCTGCCGCATGCGCCTGCTGCAACGCCGCCAGGTCCCAGCGGCCACGCAGCGCACTGACAGCGCGCGCACACCCTGGTCGGCGATCCTCGCCCAGTGGGCGTGCGGCTGTGCTGGATTGTCGCCGCGCTGAGCTTGGCCGGCGCGAGCATCGCCGGATGCGCGGCCCCGACCGATGGCGGCGCACCGCAACGGCTCACGCCTCCGATGGGATGGAACTCGTGGAACTCCGGCATTCCGCTGACCGAACGAACGGTCAAGGCCACGGTCGACGCGATGGTGTCTTCGGGCATGCGCGACGCAGGCTACCGCTATGTGAACCTCGACGCGGGCTGGGCGGCACCGACGCGCGGACCCGACGGCAAATTGCGCGCCGATCCGAAAGCGTTTCCGGACGGCATCGCGGCGTTGGCTCGCTATGTCCACGACCGGGGAATGCTGCTCGGCCTGTATGCCAGCCCGTACGACCAGAGCTGCGGCCAGGATCCCCGGATCGCCAGCGCGGGCCATGAGGACACCGATGCACGGACATTCGCAGCGTGGGAAGTCGACTACCTGAAATACGACTGGTGCCACAACGACGCAAGCCACGCCAATCAGGTCAAGGTCTTCACCGCGATGCGAAATGCGCTGCACGCCACGGGCCGTCGCATCTTCTACAGCATCAACCCGAACAGCTCCGACGACCACAACGCCGGAGCCCGCTACGACTGGTCGGGCATCGCCGACATGACCCGCAACACCACCGACCTTGTTCCGGTGTGGCGTAACACATTGCCGCCGCTGGACAGCTCTGACTCGTTCGTGACCGGCACCTACCTGGGCGTGCCCGACGAGTTCCGCGCATCCTCGCCGGTGGCTTCACGCGGCCGCGCCGGGCACTTCAACGACCCCGACATGCTCGTCGTCGGCCTGACGTGGCGCGACTTCTTCGTCAATCACCTCGACGTCAGCCGGCTCATCGTGTCTGAGGACGAACTGACGCCCGAACGTCTGCAGAAGATCCGCGTGAAGCTGGCACTGTCGGATGCCGAGGTCTCGTGGCGGGCCAACGCCCAGCCGAGTTTGACCGAATCCGAACAGCGCGCGCACTTTTCGCTGTGGGCGATGCTGTCTGCGCCACTGCTGGCAGGCAACGACGTTCGGACGATGAGCGATCAGGCGCGAGCGATCCTGACCAACCGCGATGTCATCGCGATCGACCAGGATCCGCTGGCCGTGCAGGCCGCGGCGTCACCGCAGGACAACCGCGTGCTCGTGAAGCCGCTTTCCGGCGGCGACGCGGCGGTCGCGCTGTTCAATGCCGGTGACCGGCCGGCCGACATCACCACGGATGCGTCGGCCGCCGGACTTCACGGCGCGCCGTGCTATGCGGTGCGCGACCTATGGACGCACACGGAAACAACGACGGCCGGCGAGATCACCCGCACCGTGGCACCACACGACGTCGCGATGCTGCGGATCTCGCCGGCCTGCCGCTGAACGGAGTTATGACGTCAGCGAATCCGGCGGCAGAAAGCGGTCGCCGTACTTGGCGGCCAGCTCCTTGGCCCGGGCCACGAAAGCTTCCTTGCCCGTGCCAGCCGGCCCCTGGTAGCCGACGATGTACTGCGCCGAACCACCGGTCCACGGCGGGAAGCCGATGCCCATGATCGAGCCGATGTTGGCGTCGGCGGTCGACGTCAGCACACCCTCGTCGAGGCACTTCTGCGTCTCCAGCGCCTCGGCGAACAGCATCCGGTCGATCATGTCCTGCAGCGGCGGCTGCGAGGAGCCCGACTTGAACGTCTCCCGCAGGCCCGGCCACAGCTGGGTGCGCTTGCCGTCGACGTACTCGTAGAAGCCGGCACCCTTCAACCGCGACGGGCGACCGATCTCGATCATCTTCTCGACGACCGCCTCGGCCGGGTGCGGCTCGTAGGTGCCGCCCGCATCCTCGACGCCCCTGCGGGTGGCGACGGCGATCTTGTGCATCAGCTCGAGATTCAGCTCGTCGGACAGCTGCAGCGGCGGTGCCGGGTAACCGGCCTGCGAACCCGCGTGCTCGATCGCTAGCCGGCTCCACACCCTCGCCGAGCATCGCCAGCGCCTCGTTCACGAAGGTGCCAATGACGCGGCTTGTGAAGAAGCCACGGCTGTCGTTGACGACGATCGGGGTCTTGCCGATGGCCAGCGTGTAGTCGAACACCCGGGCCAGCGCCTCGTCAGAGGTCTTCTCGCCCTTGATGATTTCCACCAGCGGCATCTTGTCGACCGGCGAGAAGAAGTGGATTCCGATGAAGTCCTCCTGCCGCTTGACGCCCGTCGCCAGACCGGTGATCGGCAGCGTGGAGGTGTTCGACCCGAGCAGGGCGTTGGGCTCGACGATGTCCTCAATCTCCTGGAACACCTTGTGCTTGAGTTCCTGGCTCTCGAACACCGCCTCGATCACGAAGTCGACACCGGCGAAGTCTGCGGCGTCGGCCGTCGGCGTGATCCGGTCCAGCAGCGCCTTGGACTTCTCCTCGGTGGTCTTGCCGCGCTGCAGCGCCTTGGCCTCCAGGCCCTCGGAGTAGCCCTTGCCCTTCTGCGCGGCCTCGATGGACACGTCCTTGAGCACGACGTCGAAGCCGGCCTTGGCTGACACGTAGGCGATGCCGGCGCCCATCATCCCGGCGCCGAGCACGCCGATCTTGCGGATCGGGGTCTGGCCGATGCCCTCGGGGCGCGAACCGCCGCCGTTGATGGTCTGCAGGTCGAAGAAGAACGCCTGGATCATGTTCTTGGCGACCTGGCCGGTGACCAGAGAAGTGAAGTAGCGGCTCTCGATGCGGCTGGCGGTGTCGAAGTCCACCTGCGCGCCCTCGACGGCCGCGTCCAGAATGGCCCGCGGGGCAGGCATCGGCGCGCCCTTGAGCTGCTTGCGCAGCAGCGCCGGGAAGGACGGCAGGATGCCGGCCAGCGCGGGGCTGGACGGGGTGCCGCCGGGCATCTTGTAGCCCTTCTGGTCCCATGGCTGGGTGTGCGAGTCGGGGTTGGCCTTGATCCACGCCTTGGCGGCGGGCACCAGCTCCTCGACCGAGCCAACCAGCTCGTCGACGAGACCGGTCTCCTTGGCCTGAGCCGGCTTGAACCGAGTGCCCTGCGACAGCACGTTCATGAACGCGTTCTGGATGCCGAACATCCGCACGGTTCGGGTGACACCACCGCCGCCGGGCAGCAGGCCGAGCGTCACCTCGGGGAAGCCGACGACGAGGCCCTTGACGTCGGCGGCGATGCGGTGGTGACACGCCAGGGTGATCTCCAGGCCGCCGCCGAGCGCGGCACCGTTGATCGCGGCGACCACCGGCTTGCCGAAGGTCTCGAGGGTGCGCAGGTCTTTCTTGATCCCTTCCACGGTGCTGAAGAACTCGCCCGCGTCCTCCGGTCGGGCCTTGACCATGGTCGTGAGGTCGCCACCGGCGAAGAAGGTCTTCTTTGCGCTGGTGATCACGACACCGGTGATCGAATCCTTCTCGGTGACAAGGCGTTCGACCGCATTGCGCATGGACTCGGTGTAGTGCTCGTTCATCACGTTCGCCGACCCGGTCGGATCGTCGAGCGTCAGGGTGACGATGCCGTCGGCATCCTTGTCCCACTGGATCGTGTTCTCTGCCATGTGCGTTCCCCTAAACCCGCTCGATGATGGTGGCCACGCCCATGCCGCCGCCGATGCACAGCGTGATCAGCGCGCGACGCGCGTTGCGACGCTCGAGCTCGTCGACCATGGTGCCGGTGATCATGGCGCCGGTGGCGCCCAGCGGGTGGCCCATCGCGATCGCGCCGCCGTTGACGTTGAGCTTCTCGTCCGGGATGTTCAGGTCCTTCTGGAACTTCAGCACCACCGATGCGAACGCCTCGTTCAGCTCGAACAGGTCGATGTCGTCGATCGTCAGGCCCGCCCGGTCGAGCACCTTGCGGGTGGCCGGGGTGGGGCCGGTGAGCATGATGACTGGGTCCGCGCCGCTGGTGGCGGTGGCCACGATGCGCGCCCGCGGGGTCAGATTTTGAGCCTTCCCCACATTTTCATTGCCGACGAGTACCAGCGCGGCGCCGTCGACGATGCCGGAGCTGTTGCCGCCGGTGTGGACGTGGTTGATCTTCTCGACCCAGTGGTACTTCTGCAGCGCCACGTCGTCGAAGCCGCCCATCTCGCCGATACCGTCGAACGCGGTCTTCAGCTTGCCGAGGCCCTCGAGGGTGGTGTCGGGACGCATGTGCTCGTCGTGGTCGAGGATGACCAAGCCGTTCTGGTCGCGCACCGGCACGACGGACTTGGCGAAGTAACCGCCCGACCACGCGGCGGCGGCCTTCTCCTGGCTGCGCAGCGCGTAGCGGTCGACGTCCTCACGTGAGAAGCCCTCGATGGTGGCGATCAGGTCGGCGCCGATGCCCTGCGGCACGAAGCCGATCTGGTAGTTGGTCTCCGGGTCGGTCGCCCACGCGCCGCCGTCGGAGCCCATCGGGACGCGGCTCATCGACTCGACACCGCCGGCCAGCACCAGGTCGTCCCAGCCGGAGCGCACCTTCTGCGCGGCGGTGTTGACGGCCTCCAGGCCGGACGCGCAGAACCGATTGAGCTGCACGCCGCCGGTGGTCTCGGGCAGGCCGGCGGCCAGCACCGCGGTGCGGGCGATGTCGCCGCCCTGGTCGCCGACCGGGGACACGACACCGAGGATCATGTCGCTGATCAGGGTCTCGTCCAGGTCGGGGTTTCGGCGCCGGAACTCGTCGACCAGGCCGGTGACCAGGTTGATTGGCTTGACCTCGTGCAACGAGCCGTTGCGCTGCTTGCCGCGGGGCGTGCGGATCGCCTCGTAGATGAAGGCTTCTTCAGACATGAGGTCGAGCGTAACAGGCTAAACCAACCTGTTGGTTGGGAGCCTGGTCCTGCTAATCCTCGCCCAACCCAACAATCGGGCGGGGAAGTGCGAGTAGATCCCGCCGAAACGTCGATCTCGGCGCGACGCCTGTCGCCACTAGGCTCGGCTGCCATGACGGTGCAGCGCCTGAAGCCCTACGCCATCACGGTGTTCGCCGAGATGTCGGCGCTTGCCGCCCGCATCGGCGCGGTGAACCTGGGCCAGGGCTTCCCCGACGAGGACGGGCCGCCCGCGATGCTCAAGGTCGCCGAGAACGCCATCGCCGAGGGCGTCAACCAGTACCCGCCCGGCCTTGGGATCGCGCCGCTGCGTGAAGCGATCGCAGCGCAGCGCAAGCGCCACTTCGGCACGGACTACGACCCCGACACCGAGGTGCTGGTGACCGTCGGCGCTACCGAGGCCATCGCCTCGGCGGTCCTCGGGCTCGTCGAGCCCGGCTCCGAGGTGTTGTTGATCGAGCCGTTCTACGACTCGTACTCCCCCGTCATCGCGATGGCCGGCTGCGAGCGCCGCGCCGTCCCGCTGATCCAGAACGGCCGCGGCTTCACCATCGACGTCGACGGGCTGCGGAAAGCAGTCACGCCGCGGACCAAGGCGTTGATCGTCAACTCACCGCACAACCCGACCGGCATGGTGGCCTCCGATGACGAACTGCGTGCGCTGGCCCGGCTCGCCGTGGACGCCGACCTGCTGGTGATCACCGACGAGGTCTACGAGCATCTGGTGTTCGACGGACACCGCCACATCCCGCTGGCCAACTACCCCGGGATGTCGGACCGCACGGTCACGATCTCCAGCGCGGCCAAGATGTTCAACTGCACCGGCTGGAAGATCGGATGGGCTTGCGGCGCACCAGAACTCATCTCGGGAGTGCGCGCGGCCAAGCAATACCTCTCCTACGTCGGCGGCGCGCCGTTTCAACCCGCCGTGGCCCACGCGCTCAACACCGAGGAGGCGTGGGTGGCCGCGCTGCGGGAATCGTTGCAGGCCAAGCGCGACAGGCTGGGCTCCGCGCTGGCCGATCTGGGATTCGAGGTGCACGACAGCTTCGGCACCTACTTCCTGTGCGCCGATCCGCGGCCGCTCGGGTACGACGACAGCACCGCGTTCTGTGCTCAATTGCCGGAACGCGCAGGCGTGGCGGCGATTCCGATGTCCGCGTTCTGCGATCCGGCTGCCGACCACGCTGACGCGTGGAATCACTTGGTGCGCTTCGCTTTCTGCAAGCGTGACGAGACGCTCGATGAGGCGATCCGCAGGCTGTCGGCGCTGCGTGCCTAGTCTTCGTCGTCGTCGGGGCAATTCACATCAACGTAGACGGTGCCTACCTCGGCGGGTGTGAGGGGCTGGCCCGCCGAATCGGTACCCGACAGTCCATGTACTCCGAGGACCTTACATTCCGACAGCGGGACGAAAGGGTATCCGTTGGTCAGGTTGAGCTGCACGTCATATCCCTGCGCCCTCAGCTGAGTGATGGCATCGGCGGCGGAGCCATCCTCGAGCGGAGCCGCGCTTGCCGTCCCCGCGAATCCCAGCGTCGCGGCGGCCACAATGCCGAAGGCCGCGGTACCAATCGCCAAACGCCGCATGATCGAACTTCTTTCACCGGTAGAGAGCTACGGGCTCTACCTTCAGGATCGATCGTTTGGCATCACTTATCGTTGGCGCTGGCACCCAGGTCGCGGTGGCGGCTAGCTGGTAGACCTCACGGTCAAAGCGAGGCGGCGACCGCCCAGATCTCTTCGGCCACCGCGACATCCGCGCGGTCCAGTGGGCTGAGCACGACGTCCGTCGCACCCGCATCCAGGTAGCTCTGAAGCTGACGCCTGACCGACTCCGCCGACCCGACGGCGGCGAGGTCGGCCGCGCTCGCGACACCCTCGCGCGCGATCACCTTCTGATACGACGGGATCGTCTCGTAGAAGCTCAACTCGTGAGCGGCGAGGGCACGCGCGGCATCGACATCGTCGGACACCAGCGTGGGCACCGCCGCGATGATCCTGGGCTTCGGCCGTCCCGCGTCGGCGGCCGCCTTCGCGATGGTCGGTTCGATGAACTCGGCGATGGTCCGCGGACCGGCGAGGTAAGGCAACGTGCCGTCGGCAAGTTCGCCGGTGACACGCAACGCCTTTGGGCCCATTGCGGCGACGTATACCGGGACGGGTGTGCCCCCGGCGACTCGCACCGGCCAACCGGGGCTTGCGCTGATCTCGTCTCCAGTGAAGTCGACGGCTCCGGTGTCGAAGATCGACCTCAGCACCGTCAGGTGCTCGCGCAGCCGGTCAATTGTGTTAAGCCACAATGATCCAAATGCCTGCCGTTCCGGTTCGTGGGCGCCCAGTCCAAGGCCGAGGCTGAAGTTGCCGTGCGAGGCCGCCTGCGCCGTCTGCGCCAACGACGCCACGATCAGCGGATGCCGGGGATTGATCGGTACCACCGCGGTGCCGACGCCCAGCCCTGGCACCGCCGCGCCGACCAGTCCCGCCAGCGCGATCGCGTCATGGTCGAACCGCTGGGAGAGCCAAACCTGGCCGACCCCGAGTTCGTGGGCGCGTCTGGCTTGGGACACCACGTCGTCGACGACGTTGACGGCTTGCGAGTGGGGGAACAAGACGATTCCGGTCGGCATACGTCGACCAACCGGTGCACACGAGCCAGCTATTCCCGTTTCTCGGCTTGATCGGAATGCGCGCCGCGCAGCACACGTTTGCGCAGCCCTTCGGTAGCCGCGTCGATCATCGACTTGCCGGCCCGCTTTATGAAGAAGTCGGGTATGAGCGAATCAGGCTCGACGGTGATGTCGACCGTCACAACGGTCGACGTGCCGGTGTGGTCGGGCCGCAGTGTGTACTCGACATGCTGGGCGTACTGCTGCGCAGTGGGCTCCGCGTCCCATACCAACCAGTTTGGGCCCCAGTGGTATTCGAGAACTTCTTCGTCGAGCAGGCCGAGCACCCTGACCACGATGCGCACGTGATGCGGACGGCCGTCGTCGTACCTGTCCAGAACTTCGGCGCGCTTGTAAGCCGGGGAATAAGACACCAAGGCCTCCACGTCGGCGAGCGCATCCATGATGGCTTCCGGCGGTGCCTCGATCACGATTTCGCGTGATGTCCGGACGGCCACGACCCAGACCTACGATGCGTATTTCTCCATGACCCGCCTACGCAGGCTTTCGGTGGCGACGTCGAGCACGATCTTCTTGGCTCGCTTGATCAGGAATTCGGGTATCGGTGCGGCGAGGTCGAGGATGATGTCGAAGCGCACCCGGGTCTTGTCCTCGCCCTCCGGCGTGAGGTTGTACTCGCCGTGCTGGCCCCGCTGCTGAAACGTCTCCATCGCGTCCCACACCATCCAGCGAGGACCCCAGTGGTATTCGAGCACCTCCTTGTCGGTGATGCCCATGATCTTCAGCGTTGCCTTGACATGCCGCGGTTTGCCGTCGGGGTGCCGGTCGAGAACCTCGGCGTGTTTGTGGACCGACGACCACGTCGGCACCTGATCGATGTCGGCGAGCGCGTCCAGAATCGCTTCGGGCGGCGCCTCGAAAACGACTTCTCGCGATGCTCGGACAGCCATAATGGCAGAGTCTAGCTAACTCGGATGCAGAGCGCAGCGGATTCCACAGCTAATTTTTCCTACCAGTCGATTTCCTCGATTGGCGTGGTGCCTTTTGGCGGCGCGCCGACCGGACCGGAGGGTGTGCGGGAGAACCGCGGCGCGGGTGCGGCCTGGTCGACGCCGTTGGCAGTCACTAGCGTTGAGCGCGCCCTGAGGTGTTCGCTGTGCGCCGCTTCACGCCAGGTGAGCACGGGAGTTACGCAGGCGTCCGTGCCGGCGAAGATCTCGGTCCACTCGTCGCGGGTCTTGCCCGCAAACTTCTCCGTGAAGAGCTTGTGCACTTCGGGGAAAGCCGACGCGTCGAGCTGGTTCGGTACGTCCTCGGCCGACAAACCGAGACCGGCCAGCAGTTTCGCGAAGAACTGCGGCTCGATCGCACCGACGGCCATGTACTTGCCTTCGGCGGTCTCGTAGGTGCGGTAGAACGGTGCGCCGCCGTCGAGCATGAACGATTCGCGCTCGTCCTTGAGCGTGCCGGTCGACTTCATCGTCCACGCCATCTGCGACAGGATGGACACGCCGTCGACCATCGCGGCGTCGATCACCTGGCCCTTGCCCGAACGTTCCCGCTCATAGAGCGCGGCGACGATGCCGAGCAGCACGAACATCGACCCGCCGCCGAAGTCGGCGACGAGATTCAGCGGCGCGACCGGCGGCCGGTCGCGGTAGCCGATGGCCGACAGCGCCCCGGTCTGCGAGAGGTAGTTGATGTCGTGACCGGCAACCTTCGCCAGCGGCCCGTCCTGGCCCCACCCGGTGATCCGGGCAAAGATCAGCCGCGGGTTGACCGCCGCGCATTCGTCGGGCCCGATGCCCAGCCGCTCGCAGGTGCCGGGTCGGAACCCGTCGAGCAGCACGTCGGCCTTGGCCGCCAGGTCCAGCAGCTTGCCCGGCTCGCTCTTGACGTCGAGATCGACGATGCGTTTGCCGCGATGCAACAGGTCGAGATCTTCTGACGGGATCTGTAACCCGCCCGGCCTTCGCACCCGCACCACGTCGGCGCCGAGGTCCGCGAGCACCATCGCCGCGTGTGGACCCGGGCCGATGCCACCGAGTTCGATCACTTTCACCCCGGCAAGGGGTCCGGTGTTGGTCACGCGAGGTGAGACTACTAGCGGCCGTTGCCCTTCAAGACGTCCTTTCGCAGTCGCGGGCCGTCGTCGTCATCTGAATGCTGGCGAAATATAACCACTTTCGGTCGCAGATGGCCTCACTCAGGCATCGGAAGCGTTGCCTAGCTGTCGATGAATACCTGGACGCACAGCTCGCGCCTCGGGCAACCACAACAGGGCTGGCCAGTCGTTTTCTTGTCGAACGCGATGAATGCTGCGTACTTGAGCAGAACCGGACTGGTGGGCTCTTTGAGCGCAATGCCCCCTATCCAAGCCAGTCGTCTCGCAACGCCACGTAGGCACCGCATGCGCGGCTCTCGAAGCCGCCGGTCGCCTCCGCATCGGCGCCCACAGCCCCGAGATCGAGTCTCTTGCCATCGGGAGACGCTCCTTGCGACCGGGGCTTAGTCTTCGCCCGCACGCGTCCCCGCCAAACGGTCTTATAAGCGCGTGACGCGTGGGAGATGCGCCGTCTTTGAGCGCAACGGCGAATTCGATGAGCTTTCGGATGACTTGACTTTCGCAGTTACGCAGCGGCTGCGGCGCAGGCCAGTTCGTAGTCGCGGTATTTGTCGGGGTCGGGTTGAGCTGCGGCAACTCCGGTAATTTGTGCTGCGACAAGGGTTCTGCGGAGTTTGGCGAGCATGTCTTCGAACGCGGGCTGGTCCTTGTGCCGGTACCAGGGCTGTGCGCGGCGGCGGGCGTGGAGGTCGTCGGGGTGGTGGCCGTGCAGGGCGTACCAGACGATGACGAGGCTGTAGACGACGAATCCGAAGGGGACGGTGCGTTCGACTGCGCGCTGGAGCCGGTTGCGGGCCTGGCCGATGCCGAGCAATTGCTTGCCGGCAGCGATGGCGGTTTCGATCGTCCAGCGGTGCGCGTAGCGGGCCACGATGGTCTCGACCGTGCTGTCGCGGTCGGTGGTGAACAGTGCCAGGATCTTCTGCTCGCCGGGGTCGCGCACGAGGACGATGCGGCCTAATTGGTTGCCAAACGCGCCGTGCCAGATGCCGTCGAGCAGGGCGGCCTGCACGCCGACCTGCTCGCCGTAGCGGGACACGGTGGTGGTGTGCCACTGTGCAGTGGCGGCGATCTGGGCGGGTGTGCCGAGCCGGTCGCCTTTGCGCCGGGGGCGGCCGCGTTTGCCGGTGCGCGGCGGTGCGGGCGCATACAACGCGGCGTTGGCGGGCAGCCGGGTGGTGATCGTTGCGCCGGCCACCAGCAGGGGCTTGCCGTGATAGGCGGCGTCCCCGACGGCATGCATGCTCCGGTCGGGAAATTCCTTGGCCAGCAACATGATCAGCTCGCCGGCCAGTTGCACGGGGGACGCGGTGCCCTTGCCGGCCCAGAGCCGCAACAGCACCGGCAGGGATACCGGATGGCAGCAGAACGGCAACTCGACAACGATGCTGAGCACGACCCACCGGTTGCCGCGGCCCAGCGCGTTCGGGTCCTGCGCGGCGCCGTCATGGGTCCAGAACACGGCGTGCACCTTGCGACCCCAGCGGCGAAACAAGGTGTCGTCGATGACGACCTCGATCGCCGCGCGCTCGGCCAGCAGCCGAGACACGATCAGCCACGCCAAGGCGAGCCCGAGCCGATCGGTGTCCCAGCGATGCGCCGAGAAGAATCGGCAGCACGTGTGGAACGACACGATCGCCGCCATCCCGGTCGCCGCGAGCATCCCGACCACGGTCCGGCGGGCGGTCTGCGCCACCAGCCCGCTGGCCAACAGCATGAACATCGCGAAGGTCGATCCGCGGCGAAACGCCGGGCGCAACGCTCCAGTAGGCCACGCCAGTGGCGGGTAGGGTCAGACCCCGAAGCATCGGCGGAACCTCGCATCAGCGTTGAACTTTCATCCAACCGCCGATGCTTCGTCATGCTCACCGCCGGATCACGGCGACACGCCGATCACGCCACAAATACCTCTCACATAACACGAGCAACACAGGACAAACTGCGAAACTCAAGGGATGATCTTCCGCATGGGAATTCTCTTCACGCAACAGCGGAGGGGGAACTCGGCAGCGTTGATGCGGGTGCACAGGCTCCGTTGCCGAACGCTGCGCGCGTGTGGAGGGGGCGTGTCCATGCAGGCGCCCACCAGTTCGCGCTACCCAGCAGCCTCATCGCAGCGGGCATGAGCACCGCGCGGATCAGCGTGGCGTCAACCAGAATTGCCAATGTCAGACCGACGCCGAGCATCTTGATGGATGACACCTGGGACGTGGCCATCGCGATGCACACGATCGACATGATCAGCGCCGCGGCGGTGACGATGGGGCCGACGCGTTGCAGCCCGTACATCACCGCCGTGTTGGTGTCGCCGTGGGCGCGATATTCCTCGATGATTCGGGACAGCAAGAACACCTCGTAGTCCATCGACAGTCCGAACGCCAGGCAGAACATCAGTACCGGCACAGGCGCGACGAGTGTCCCGATCGCGGTGAAGTCGCCGACGAGCCACTTCAGGTGACCCTCTTGAAATATGAACACGATGGCGCCAAGCGTCGCCGACAGGCTGACCATGTTGAGCACGAGCGCTTTCAACGGGAGCACCACGCTGCCGGTGAAGGCGAACAGCAGCATGAGCATGGTGGCGACGATCATCGTGGCGGCCAGCGGAATGCGTGCGACCAGGGCACCCGTGGTGTCGACGTACTCGGCGGTGGATCCACCGACCAGGGCGGTTCCGGGCGCTGGGGTGTGACGAATCTGCTCGAGCAGCCGATCCGCCTCGGCGCTATACGGATCCGCATCGGGGAGGACGGTCAGGTGGGCGCCGTCGGTAGTGGCTGTCGGTATCCCGCCGATTCGTCGCCCTTCCGCATAAGTCGCCGAAGGTGTGGTGACCGTTACCACGTGCGCCAGCCGTGACAGTGCCGTGGCGTATCCATCAAGCCGATCGGCCGCAACCGGGCTGTCTATCACGACATCCATGGCTGCAGTGGCCTGCGCGGGGAACTCGTTTCGGATCGTGTCGCCAACACGCCGGCTCTCGACGGTGGTCGGCATTGCGCGGTCATCGGAGAAGCCAACGTGGATGCGAGTGAACGGTGTACCAAGGACGAGGAGAAAGAGCAGGACCGCACCGCCTACCAACACCGGTCGCCGCATCACCACTTGCGAACTGCAGAACCAGAATCCGTCCTCGAACGCTCGCGCGCCGCCGGGGGCCGGCCGCCGAATCAGTCGCCGGATCGCGCGGCGCAAGTCCAGGGAGTCAATGCGTGGGCCGAGGATCTGCAGCAGCGCGGGAAGTAGCACGACCGCACAGCCGGCGGCGAGCACGACGACTCCGATGCATGCGTAGGCGATCGAGCGCAGGAACGTCATCGGGAAAGCGAGCATTGCGAGCATCGACAGCGTCACCGTCGCCGCCGAGAACGCGACGGTGCGCCCGGCCGTTCGCATGGAGTTGACGATGGCCGCTTCGAGATCGTGTCCGGCGGCCCGTTCTTCGCGGAATCTGGTCACGATGAACAAGCTGTAGTCGATCGCCAGGCCCAGCCCCAGGATCGTCGTCAAATTCAGCGCATAGTTCGACACCGGGGTGAGATTGGTGAGCAAGGTGAGCAGGCCGACCGTGCCGACGATCGAACAAATCCCAATGATGAGAGGGAGCCCTGCGGCGACAAGGCTGCCGAACACCAACACGAGCAGCAGAAGAATCACCGGTATCGCAACCAGCTCGCTCGTCGAGAGGTCATTGGAGAGCTGTTTGGTGATATCGATATAGCCGACCGCCTCCCCACCCAGCTCGAGTTTCAACGGACCGCTGCGGGTGCCGCGGAAGGTGTCGATAAGGTGCGTGGCCACCTTTTTGGCGGCAAGTTCATCGCCTTCGATGTGCGCCACGATCAAGGCGCGGGATCCGTCGCGGCTGCGCAACGACTCCGACTTGCCGGCGCTCCAGTAAGACACGACGGCATCGACACCGGGCGTATCGGCGAGCTGTTGGGTGATCGACTGACCGGCGGCGACCGCGTCGGGCTCGTTGATGGATCGGCCACGGGTGTCGGTCGCAAGGATGACGAGGTTGGGCTTGCCGGCGTGAAATCGCTGCGACAGGTCGGCGGCACGGATTGATTCGGACGAGGTACTCAAGAACCCAACGCCGGCCAGCCGGTCAGCGACGTGACTGCCGTGCGCTGCTGCTGCGATCAGCAGCACCAGCGCCGCTGCCACAACCGTCTTGGGGCGTGTGACGGCCAGTCGGGCAAGGCGATCGAGCATCATCGTCTCTCGCCACGGCAATTGCATGCTTGCCTGAACATCGTCGGCAGCTGCAAGGGCGGGATCGCTTTCACGGCCACCAACCCAGCTCGACGAGCTGCTCGATCTCTTCGTCGGACAGTGCGTGTTGGGGATCGTAGGCCGCGCATTCCCCGCTGCAGCCCCGCCTCGCGGCGGCGTCGTGGCATGTGTCGGTGGCGCTCGGGGTGATCCAGTGGTGGGTGTGATGCCACGGAGTAGTCGGTAATTGGGGGTGGGGTTCGCGTGGGTGCGGGGTGTCGGGAGGGTGGCCGTCATGGGCTAGCACCACCCCGGGTCCGGGCTGCCCGGCGGCGACGGCCCGCAACCCGGCGACTGCTTGCGTGCGGTCACTGGCACATACTGTGGCGAACCTGGGGTGCTGGGTGCGGTGGTGGTTGAGTGTGTGGGCGACCGCGGCTAACTGCACCTCGGCCCCCGCACCGTCCATCCAGTCGGCCAACGCTGTTGCCCACGAGCGCACCCGGGCAACGGTTTTGCCGGACACCACCAGCGTCGACACCTCCGGCTGCGGCCCGTCCGACATCGGCACCACCACATCCGGGGCCTGCTCAATCACCACATGGGCGTTGCTGCCGCTGACACCGAATGAGGACACCCCGGCTCGGCGCGGGCGGTCGACCACCGGCCATTGCTGTCCCGACGATGCGGCGGTCTGGGCTTCGGCCACGTCGTCCTCGGTGCCACGGTCCAGCAGCGTCTCCACCAGAACGCCGGCGCCGCACACGCGCAACCCGAGCCGTCCTGCCTGGTGCAGATCATCCACGGCTTTGCGCATCACCGGTTGCGGCTGCGGGCCTTACTGGCCCGCGCGCGCGGCGACGAAGCGGCCTACCGCGACTTGGCGGAGCGATATCGCGCGATGGCGGAATCGCTTGGCTTCGAAGGACACATCGCGATGGCCGAGGCGATGGCGTGACCGCTGCGGCATTGATCTGCGCAGCCTGTGGCGCCGAATTGCGAGAGAACAACAAGTTCTGTCATCAGTGTGGCGCGCGAATCCCCCTGTCGCCCAGGCCTGCGGAGTACAAGCAGGTGACGGTGCTGTTCGCCGATGCGGTGCGCTCGATGAACATCGCGGCCGCGGTGGACATTGAGCGGTTGCGCGAAATCATGACCGCACTGCTGGAACGGTCCGCGGCGGTGGTGCGCCGCTACGGTGGGACCGTGGAGTACAATGGCGACGGGGTGATGGCGATCTTCGGCGCCCCAGTCGCATTGGAGGATCACGCTTTTCGCGCATGTCTCGCTGGGCTGGCCATCCAGGAGGAGGTCAGCCGGCTGGCGGCCGAGGTGCATAGCAGCGACGGTGTGGATCTGCGGTTGCGGGTGGGTCTGAATTCGGGTCGGGTGATCGCCGGTGAGATCGGTTCGGGCTCACTGGGATACGCCGCGACCGGCGAGACGGTCGGGCTTGCCCAGCGAATGGAATCGGTCGCACCCCCGGGCGGGGTGATGCTCTCGGAGTCCACCGCGCGGCTCGTCGAGCACACCGTGATATTCGCCGAGCCGGAGTGGGTGCACATCAAAGGTGCCCACGACCCGGTGCGCGCACGCCGGCTGGTGGCGATCAGCCCGCACGATGGCCTGGTCGGGCGCGCCGAGGCGAGCCTGGTCGGCCGGCGCTGGGAGATCGCGGCCCTCGACGCCATCGTGGACCGAGCGATCGGTCACCGCGGCGGTGTCGTGAACGTGGTCGGACCACCGGGCATCGGCAAGAGCCGAGTCGCCCGGGAGTCCGCGGCGCTGGCAGCCGATCGCGGGCTCGACGTCTTTTGGGCGTTCTGCGAGTCTCATGCTCGCGACGTCCCGTTCCATGCGGTGACGCGGCTGCTGCGGGCGGGCACCGGCGTGGCCGACCTGGAGGGCCAAGCCGCCCGCGATCGCGCCAGGCAAGAGGTCCCAGACGCCGACCCGCAGGATCTTCTGCTCCTCGATGATCTGCTCGGCATCGCCGACCCTGATGTGCCGCTGCCTCAGATCGACCCGGATGCGCGGCGGCGCCGGTTGACCGCACTGATCAACACCGCATCGCTGGCGCGCACCGATCCGGCGCTGTTCATCATCGAGGATGCGCACTGGATCGATGCGGTCAGCGAGTCGATGCTGGCCGACTTGCTCACGGTGATCCCGCAGACAAAGTTGATGGTGCTGATCACCTCCCGCCCCGAGTACGAGGGAACGCTGACGCGGGTGCACGGCGCGCAGACGATAGCCCTTGCCCCGCTGAGTGATTCGGATACTGCAGCGCTGCTGGGTGAGCTGCTGGGTCCCGATACCTCCGTCGGCGAGCTGGCGGCGATCATCGCCGAGCGCGCCGCCGGGAACCCGTTCTTCGCCGAGGAGATAGTTCGCGAGTTGGTCCAGCGCGGCTTGTTGGCCGGCGAGCGTGGTGGCTATGTCTGTCGGGCGGATGTCGCCGAGGTGAGCGTGCCTGCGACAGTGCAGGCAGCCATCGAGGCGCGCATCGACCGGCTGACCGTTCCGGCCAAGCGGACGGTGAACGCCGCGTCGGTGATCGGCGCCCGCTTCGGGGCCGACCTGCTCGCCGCGGTGGGGGTCGATGCGGTGGTCGACGAGCTGCTGGACGCGGAGCTGATCGATCAGGTGCGGTTCACCCCGACCGCCGAATACGCCTTCCGACACCCGTTGATCCGCGCGGTGGCCTACGAATCGCAGCTGAAATCCGATCGCGCCGAGTTGCATCGCCGGCTCGCCGCAGCCATCGAATCGGGCAACCCGGAATCTGCTGACCAAAACGCTTCGCTGATCGCAGAGCATCTGGAGGCAGCCGGAGATGGCGAGGCGGCATACGCGTGGCACATGCGCGCCGCAACGTGGTCGACCCATCGTGACATCGCCGCGGCGCGGGTCAGCTGGGAGCGGGCCCGCCAGATCGCCGACGCACTGTCCCCTGACCATCCCAACCGCATCGCGATGCGTATCGCGCCCCGCACCATGCTGTGCGGGGCCGGCTGGCGAGTAGATGCGCACATCGCCGACCATTTTCAGGAGCTACGGAAGTTGTGCGCAGTTTCAGGCGACAAGGCATCGCTGGCCCTTGGCATGACCGGCATGGTGATGGATCACATGATGCATGCCCGCCTGCGCGAGGCATCGCAGCTGGCGTCCGAACAGATGGCGCTGCTCGACTCGATCGGCGATCCGGCCCTGACGGTTGGGGCGGGGTCCATGGCGATGCTCGTCAAATACCGAACCGGTGAGATAGCCGACGTGCTGCGGTGGTCGCAGACCGTCATCGATTGGGCCGACGGTGACCCCGCCAAGGGCAACCTGGTTGTGGGATCGCCGCTTTCGATGGCGCTGGTGTGGCGCGGCGTCGCTCGTTTCTGGTTGGGCCGCGACGGGTGGCGCAAGGACCTCGACGACGCCACTGCGATGGCCCGGAACAGCGACCTGGCAACCCACGCCCTGGTCGTCTTCTGGAAGCACGGTTGGACGATCACCAACGGGGTGCTCCTCGCCAACGACACCGCTGTGCGCGAGTTGGAGGACTCGCTAGAGGTTGCCGAACGATCGGGCGACGATACTGCACTTGGCCTTGCCAGGTACATGCTCGGTATCGCGCTGCTGCAACGGGACAGCGAAGCAGATCATAGGCGCGGACTGGCGCTGCTGACGGAAGTCCATGACATGTGCCTGCACCAGCGGTTCTACGGGAGTGAGTTAATCGCCCTCGAGCTTCACGACGCGTGGCAGAGGGCCCGGTGTGGTGACTGCGACGCTGCCATACCGGTAATTCGGAAAGTAGTAGACGGTTTCTTCGAGAACGGCCAGTTGGCATACGGAGCTAGCGGCACCGCCCTTTTGGTGGAGGCACTGCTGGACCGTGGCACCCAGGATGACGTGGCCGAGGCCCAAAGCGCGATCGATCGTGCGGCGAAGCTGCCGGCAGGTGAAGGCTTGGTGTTGCGCCACATCACGCTGCTACGGCCGCGCGCCCTACTCGCCCGCGCGCGCGGCGACGAAGACGAATACCGGAAATTGACGAATCGTTATCGCGCTATGGCCGAATCGCTTGGCTTCGAAGGACACATCGCGATGGCCGAGGCGATGATGTGACCGCGGCGGCATTGATCTGCGCAGCCTGTGGCGCCGAATTGCGAGAGAACAACAAGTTCTGTCATCAGTGTGGCGCGCGAATCACCCTGTCGCCCGAGCCCGCGGAGTACAAGCAGGTGACGGTGCTGTTCGCCGATGTGGTGCGCTCGATGGACATCGCGGCCGCGGTGGACATTGAGCGGTTACGCGAAATCATGACCTAGCTCCTGGAACGCTCGGCGGCGGTGGTGCGCCGCTACGGTGGAACCGTGGAGTACAACGGCGACGGGGTGATGGCGATCTTCGGCGCCCCAGTCGCATTGGAGGATCACGCTTTTCGAGCATGTCTCGCTGGGCTGGCCATCCAGGCGGAGGTCAGCCGGCTGGCGGCCGAGGTGCAATGTAGCGACGGTGTGGATCTGCGGTTGCGGGTGGGCCTGAATTCGGGTCGGGTGATCGCCGGTGAGATCGGTTCGGGCTCACTGGGATACGCCGCGATCGGCCAGCAGGTCGGGATGGCGCAGCGGATGGAATCGGTGGCGCCGGCGGGCGCGGTTATGCTGTCCGAGTCGACCGCGCGGCTGGTCGAGCACATCGTGTTGCTGGCCGTGCCCACGATCAAGGCAGTCAAGTCGGTCGGGGCAGACAGCTTCACGGCCGGCGGCACCGTCGAGACCTTCGAACCCGGCACTGCCAGAAGAAGGCCATCACGACGAGGGCTGTGTCGCGGATCGACGCAGTCATGCGAATGGCGGCACGCCGAAACTCCCCGAGCGCGACCGCGGATGCCCCGACACCATCGATGTGCTTTGCGTTAACCATCGTCGGTCCTCCATTCATGTCATTGCGGAGCGATGGCCTGGCCGTCGGTCGAGTTCCGCAATGGGAATCGTCACTCGCGTTCGGTGGGACGAGCCCAGTAGCGCGCCACTGCAATCTGGCCGGTTTTGGCGCGGTACTACTTAGTCGCGATGTTGACCGCCGCTCGCTTCTTGCTCCGCCGGCAGGGTCCCGCGCCTCAACGGTTGAATCGGTGGGCGGTGCCGATATTGCTGGCCCCGCGAGCCGAACGTGGTGCGGTCGCCGCATCAGTGGCACTGGGGGTCGCGGCCGTGCGTTGCCTGCTGCGCCGCAGCAAGTTTCGCCTCGGCGATGCGGTAGAAGCCATCCAGGGCGGCCGCCTCGACCTCGACGTACAGGCAGATCACGTCGGCGGCGACGTCCGCGTCGCGCAATCGCAATGCCAGCGAGTACGGTAACGGCAGCCTTCGTAGCGCCGCCTCGCGCTCGCTGAGTTCATCGGTCGTCTGAGCATTTTCGAACATCACTGCGACAGGCTTCGCGTTGGCGATTGATTGTGTCTCTGCTGTCCGTTGGCCGCCTCCGGCTCGGCTTCTGGGGCTTCCGGCCGGTACCGCCGACGGCATGCTGCACTGCGGTGGACGGATGTGCTTGCGTTACCCATCGTTGTTCCTCCCACGATGTCCTGGCGAAACGACGGCCATCGCATCCGGGTGCCGCGCTCCGTGCGGGAATCGTCGCTCCCCTGCGCTGTGAGGAGTGCAGTAGTGCACCACTGCAATCTCGCTAGGTCTGGAGCCGCTACTGCTTAGATGCCCCGTGACGGGGTAGCAGGGTGGCGAGTTCGTCGCGGCTGGTCGTTCCAGTCTTCAACATGGCCCGGTAGATGTGACTCTCGATCGTCCGTACGGAAAGCGTCAGTCGCTCGGCAACTGCGCGGTTGGACAAGCCCTCACCGATGAGCATCACGACCTCTGCTTCCCGATCGGTTAGCGGCGAGGTTTCGGTGGCCTGACGAAGCGCCGGCGTCCATGCGCCGCCGCAGTACTCCGCAAGCGCGTCCGCACGTGTCGAGCATCCCAACGCCGATCCCCTTTTATCTTGGCGCCGATACGCGATTGCGGCATGGGCGGCCGAATCAACAGCGGCAACGAGATCGCCTAAGCGCTCGAATTCCTCTGACACGGAGGATAATTCAGCGGCATCACCGTCGCGAAGGGCCGCGGCGAACCGCGCTGCCAGGCCGACACGTGGCCCTTCGACGATCGATTCGAGTTCGCGCAACCGGGGCGCGCCGGTGCGATCACCCAACTGGGTGGCGGTCTGCAGACATAGCACTTCCGCCGCGAATCGCCCCGTGGCTCCGGCTCTTTCCGCCGCCGACAGCACAACGGTGATCGCCTCGCTGACGGCGCCTTGGCCAGCGGCCACCCACGCCCGGGCCAAGCTCCGCTCATAGTCCAGAGAACGAAATCGGCGTCGCACCTTGTCGAGCGCGGCGAGCGCCGCTGCTGCCTCGCGAGTCAATCCACGTATCGCGAGTGCAGTCACGTGGGGTACGCGATAGCGGTATCCCCAGCCGATGGCATGGCCCGCGGCCGACAAACCGTCTGCTGCCTGTTCCAGCAACAGACATGCGGTATCGAGGCGGCCAGCGCCAAGGGCCGCCCGACCCGCCACGGCAGCACCGAGTAATGGAGCGGTCCCGGGCAGGGCACCCGCCTGTTGGTGCACCCACTCGGCCACCTCAAGGGCTTCCCTGACCTGACCAGACATCAGCAGCGCGCTGATGTGTGCGTCCGCGATGTTGAACCTCATGTGCGGAGCGTCGAACGAGCGAGTCGCGATGGCGTGTCCCGCGTCCGCGACGGCAACGGCTTCGGTGGTGCACCCCGCGTCCGCCGATATCTGGGCGAGCGCCCAGGCTATCTCCGCGCCGACGACGGGAATGTTCTCCAATGCAAGGTTTTTCGAAGCCTGCACCGCCGCCTCCGGCTGGTCCATCGCAAACCAGTACACGGTGAGGAAGGCGTCGATGTAGGTGCGAGCGTGGGGAGGTGTGATGCGCGACGCCTCATCGATGAGTTCTTTAGCGCGCGGGGGATCAGCAAGCGCCCACAGCATGTTGCTGGACCGCAGGAACGCGAATCTGGCGTGGTCATGGTCCGCCAACTGGCTGGTGCTGATGTCGGCGAGCACAGCCTCCGCCTCCTCGCCGCGCCCAAGCCACGATAATGCGTGCGCGCGAACAAAGTTGGTTTCCGGTCCCGCTCCGGCGTGGATTGCCGCTTCCGCGAGTCGATCCGCTAGGGGCAGGTCCGCCAGCCAGACGGCGCCCTGCGCTGCCCTGACGAGCAGGTCGGCGTCGGGCTTAAGGTCGGAGTCGAGACTCAACGTGGCGCGACGTACGACGACTCGGATGTCGTCGCGGTCGCTGGATGCGGCAAGTTCGGAGGCCACCAGTCCGCGCAGCCGTCGTAGCCGGCTGTGTGCCGCACGCCTGCGGCGTACCTGACCGTAGAGCGGGTGCGCCACCCGCACCTCGATGCCGCCGCCGGCGGGCTCGAGTGTGATGAGGCCACGGGTTTCGGCCTTCTCGACCGCGGCCGCATTGGTGATCCGCGTCAGGGCCCCGAGTTCGATCGGCTCCCCGACTGCCAGCACGTCGATCACATCGCTGACCTGCGTGGGCAGGTCCCCGATGCGGGATTCGATGAGCTCGACCAGACCTGGCGGCATGATCGGATCACCAATCCACCGCCAGCAGCCGTGCTCTTGCACAATTCGGCCGTCGGCGACCTCCTGCTCGACGATGTTCCGCAGATACAGAACATTGCCGCGAGTTAGCTTCCACAGTCGCTGAGCGGCCTCTGAATCCACCGAACCCACCAAGGTCGCCGACAACAGCGTGGTGGTCTCGTCAAGCGACAGTTGTTTTAGGTCGAGTCGGTCGAAGTGGCCAGCCGTCCATAACTCCTGTATGGCGGCGGGAATCGGCGCACCGTCTCGGACGGTGAGTATCACTTTTGCCGCGCCTCGCTGCACGATCTGATGCACTACGAAAGTCGACAGATCATCGAGCAGGTGTACGTCATCGACCCCCAGGACCACCTTGGCGGCCGAAGACGCGGCAGTCAGCGACTCGATCACTCCCAGCAGCAACTGAAAGGTGTCGGTGACGCCCGATGGCGCCCACGCGGTGAAAGCACCGAGCGGAATTGCCCGCGCCGAAGATGTGCCCACCGTCCAGCGGGTTTCGTATCCCTTCGAAGCGGCAGCCGACAAAGCCTCACGGGCGATCCGACTCTTCCCCACACCCGCCGCTCCGCAAACAAGGATGCCGGAGACAGCCGAAGCCGAGATGGCGGACTCGATAGTTCGCATCTCCTCCGTGCGGCCAATTAACGGCCACGACAAACGCACCCCAAGAGCCTAAGAGCCCCGATGCCGCCACGCGGAAATATGGCCACTTCGCGCTCCTTTGACCGGTGGCCCCAGCTCCTACCACCCCGCGGTGGCCCTAGCCAGGTGCAGTAGTCGTCTTGGTGACCTGCGCCAACTGCAGTAATCGACTACGGCATACAGCTCATCGGCGCACCGTGACGATCGTAGACGTGAGCGGCTAAAGAAGGGCGATTCGTGCCACAGCCAAATTACTTGCCACCCTTCTTGACCTTCAGCACCTGCTTGCGCAGCCCGTCGGTCGCGGTTTCCATCGCACCCTTCATCGCCCGCTTCAGCACGAATCCTGGTAGCGGCACAGACAGGTCGATCGTGATGTCGAACTTGACCTTGGTCTTGTCCCCGTCCGGGGTCAGCGTGTAGCTGGCGTCCTGCGATTTCAGCTGACCCGCCTTCACGAGCGTCCAGCTCGCCTTGTTGTCCGTCCACGTGTACTCGACGACCTGTTCGTCGGAGATACCGGCGGATTTGACCTTCATCTTGACCCGCTTGGGCCTGCCGTCGTCGTATGCCTCCAGAACCTCTGCGCTCTGGTACTGCGACGACCACGTCGGCGTCGACTCGACATCGGCGATGACGTCGAGAATCTCCTCCGGACTCGCCTCGATCACAACCTCACGGGAATCGCTGGTAGCCATGGCGCGACGATAGCGAGCCATCTTGTGCCGAGGTCGGCTTTGAACCGTTTACGGTTCCGGTCATGGACATCTGGGAGCTGGCCGCACGCGAATGCATCCGGGATACGCTGGCCGGCTACAACTGGTCGGGTGACGCGCTGCGACTCGACGACCTTGCGCAATCCTTTTGCGAGGACGGCGAGCTCGAGCTGCGCGGCCGTGAGTCGGTGCGCGGACGCGCCGCGATCGTCGAGCTTCTGAGTGGCGCCGTGGCCGCACCAAACGCGACCGCGCAGGCGTCGGGTGTGAGGCGAATCGTGCGGCACAACGTCACGAACATCCGGTTCACCGACGTCACCAAGCACGCGGCACATGTCGCGTGTTACTTCACCGTCTTCACCGAGATCGGCCTCGACCACCACGGCCGCTATCGAGACGTCTTCGTGCCCGTCGGCGATGACTGGCTTATCCGCCGCCGCTTCGTATCGACCGACTGGAGCGCGCCCGAATCGACGATGGCTCGCCGGTAGGCTCGCCTGCATGAGTGCAGCCATCGACCCCTCGGTTCCGCCCAGCGGCACGGGTTGCGTCGAATGCGATACGGTCGGCGGCTGGTGGGTCCATTTGCGTCGTTGTGCTGCGTGCGGGCACATCGGCTGCTGCGATGACTCCCTGGCACGGCACGCATCGGCCCATTGGCGCGAAACCGGACACCCCATGATCCGGTCGTACGAACCGGGCGAGGACTGGTTCTGGAATTACGAGACCGATGAGTATTACGACGGACCAGACCTCGCTGCGCCCGAATCCCATCCCAAGGACCAGGCCGTCCCCGGACCGCGAGACAGGGTGCCCAAGGACTGGGCCGAGCAACTCCGTCGACGCGACTGAGCGCTCGTGGTCAAGGCCGGCGGCGACAGCACGCTCACCGTACTCGTCGCGTTCGGCGCGAATTTCGTGATCGCGGCTGCCAAGACAGCCGCCGCCGCGCTGTCGGGTTCTGCGTCGATGCTGGCCGAGGCCGCGCATTCCTGGGCCGACACCGGCAATGAAGTGTTCTTGTTGATCGCCAACCGGCGTAGCGCCCGTCCCGCTGACGACCGTCACCCCCTCGGCTATGGCCGCGAGGCATACGTGTGGTCGCTGCTCGCCGCCGTCGGCCTGTTCGTCGTCGGCGCGTCCGTGTCGATCTGGCATGGTGTCAGCGAGCTCATCGGTGGCGAGCAGGCGGACGGCCGGGACTACCTACTCGCCTACGCTGTCTTGGCTGTTTCCTTTGTGCTGGAAGGGATCTCATTCCTCCAGGCGCTCAGACAACTGCGCGCCGAAGCGCACGGCCTCGATCGTGACCTCCTCACGCACGCGCTGGAGACGTCGGATCCGACCACACGGGCAGTGTTCGCCGAAGACTCCGCCGCCTTAATCGGCATCGTCCTTGCCATGGCCGGTATCGCGATGCACGAACTGACCGGTGTGGCCGCCTGGGACGCCGTCGGCTCGATCCTTGTCGGCGTGCTGCTCGGCGTGGTCGCTGTGCTGCTGATCGATCGCAACCGCCGGTTCCTGACCGGCGAACCCGCCTCCGCAGACCTGCGGGAGGCGGCCATGGCGCGGGTTCAACAGCTGCCCGACGTGGCTTCGGTACGGTTTCTCCGGCTGGAATTCATTGGCCCCAAACAGCTTTTCCTCGTCGCCAGTGTGGACCTCGTCGGTGACCGGGCCGAGTCATCGGTGGCCAAGACGCTCCGCCGCCTCGAACACGAACTGGAAACCGCCCCCTACGTGGTCGAGGCCGTGCTGACGGTTTCCGAGCCCGACGATGCGGGTAGTCAGGAGCCGTGAACAGGAACAGGCCCGAGACCGCAGAATCGGATGCGGGCGCAGAGGGTGCGGACGACGACATCCAGAGCGACCCCGCCAAGGGATCCGACGGTCGCGCCGACTGGTCCGACGAAGGTGGCGCCACGCCGAGCGGGCCCGCCGAGGACACCGACGACCACTAGATCGCCGCGCCCAACGCCGACAGTGTCTCGGCGGCAGTGTATTTCGGCGTCAGACGTGATTCCACCCGCGCGCGGCCGGATCGAACGGACGCCGCGCCATCCCGATGATCCGCTCGACCTCGGGCGCACGTTCGAGCGCCTCGACCGCAGAGATGCCGATATCGTGACGGCAACTGCAAGTGCCATACCTGTCGGCGTTCCCGGCCGCAGGGTTCTCGAAACTCGTCAGGCGTTGTCGGCGAGTACCGCCTGCGCGGCGTTGTAGCCGGGAATGAACGTGATCCCAGGCCCGCCGTGGCAGCCAGCGCTGGCCAGGTACAGCCCGTGGATCGGAATCGGTTGATCGACATAGCCTTTCGGCCCTGGCCGATTGATCCCGATCTGGTCGGGATGAATCAGCCCGTGGCAGTAGTCGCCACCGGGTGCGCCGAACATAGTGCCCATGTGCTTGGGCGTAAATGTGGTGTGCCTGATGATGAGGCTTTCGAAATTCGGTGCGAGCCGGGCGATCTTCTCTATCACCCGACGTCCCATCTCCACTTTCATCTCGCCGTAGCCGGCCTCGCTACGTCCTCTCCCGCCCGAGCCCACCCCGTCAGAGATCGGGAACCACAGCGAAAACGCCGACGCAGCGTGCTTGCCGGGCGGGGCGAGGCCGGGATCGTTGACGGACGGGATCTGCAGGGCGATGGCGGGGTCGGCAGGCACAATGCCGCGTCGGCAGTCCTCCCACTGTTGCTGGAGCTCCTCCGGCGTGCTGAAGATTCCGATGTTGGACTGCATGGCGGGATCGTTCAGCAATTCATATGGCGACGCGAATTCCGGTATGCCATCAAGTGCGAAGTGCATCTGCAGGTAACTGCCGCGGTGGTCGACACGGGAGAACCGCTCCCTGATGTCAGCAGGCACTGCGGTCCCCGTCAACCAATCGGGTGATCGTGAGGTCGGGTGCGATGGCGGAGACGACGACCGGTGCCGTGAGCATCCTGCCGTCTTCGAGGCGGACCCCGGCGACACGCTCGTCGGCGACCAGGATCTCGACGACCTTGCTGCGCAGCCGCAGCTCGCCGCCGTTCGAGGTGAACACGTCGCACAGGTGCGACGTGAGAGCCCCGATGCCGCCCCGCAACTTCTTGACGAGTAGTGCGTTCTCATCCGGGACGGCGAACCCATACGCCAGGGCCGCGGCGGTGCCGGGAGTCGCCGGCCCGCGATAGGTGGTGTTGACCGCCAGGAGCGACAGCATGCCCCGCAGTGCGCCGTGCTTCTCCTTGTCCGGCAGGTAGCGGTCAAGCACATCGGTGACCGAGCCGAACAGCAGATCGGTGATGGTCGAGCGCTCGAATTCGTTTGTCGCGCAGGCGTACATCTCGTCGAGCGTCTTCGGAGGCTGGCCCGCGTCGAAGCGCCCCAGCGCCCGGGTGGGCGCCTGGCACCAGGCCATCAGCCCGGCCAGCCCGTTGACCGCCTCCGCGCCGTGCACCTCGTTGATGTGCGTCAGCAGCTTCATCGGGTCGGTGTAGTAGACGAGCGGGTCGTCGCCGACGCCGCGCAGCGATACCGACATCACGTCGAGGTCGACGGTCGGCAGATCGTCGAGCCCGAGTTCCCGGCTCACCGTCGCCGACGTCGGAATCTGCACCGAGCCGGCGATCTCGAATTTGAAGCCGTCGAACAGTTCCACCGTCGACGCCATACCGCCGGCGTACAGCTTGGAGTCGAGGCAGAGCGTGCTCAGTCCGGCACGCTGCAGGAGTGTTGCCGCGGTCAGTCCGTTGTGACCCGCGCCGATGACAATCGCGTCGTAGTCCGCCATCGGCTGAGGCTGACACGCACGGCGCAGTTTTGTCAATAATGACGAAACTTTGGCTCAGCCCAAGTCGCCGATCCCCTCCCGCAGCGATTTGAGCGCGGCGCGGCACAACCGGTCCAGCTCGGGCAGCGACCGGTCGTCGCCGAGCATCCAGACCTCCATCGCCCCGAACACCGCGGCGGCGATGCAGCGCGCGGTGACCGTGATGTGCATCCGCTCGTCGGTGCCTGCCGCGGGTGGGTGGTCCCCGGCAAGGCGGTCCTCGATCGCTTCGGCGAAATCGGCCTCCAACTGCCGGACGTGCCGCACGATCCGGCCGGGATCGAGTTCCTGTGCACGCAGCGAGGCGATCTTGGTGACGGCCCAGTCGTCATACGGGGCCGCCATGATGGCCGCCTGCACCGACTCGATGATCGGCTCATCGGCCGGACGCGTCGCCAGCGCGACGCGGAACCAGTGCACGCCGGCGTCATAGTCGGCGAACAACAGATCGTGCTTCGACGCGAAGTGGCGATAGAAGGTCCGCAGCGACACCCCCGCATCGGCCGCGATCTGTTCGGCCGACGTCTCCTCGACGCCCTGCCCGATGAACCGCACCAGCGCCGCCCGCCGCAACGCCTCGCGCGTGCGCTCGCTGCGCGCCGTCTGGGCAGGCCGGACCATGTGCAAGAACGTACCCCACCCCGGTTATGTCAATATTGACAAAACTCGGATCGGTGGCGAGACTCCCGCTTATGGTCTCCCTTCTCGTGCACGCCTTCCTCGGCGTGGTTGTCATCGCGCTCGTCATCAGGTCGAATCCCGCGATCTTCTCGCGCGTTCCGTCGGGCCCGTTCGCTGTCGACATTGGAGATCGTTTACTACGTCATCGCGATCGCGTCGCTGCCAATCTGCTGGTACTTCAATGTCCGTTATGTGTACGAATACGCCGACAACCCTTTCTGGGGCAAGGGCGGTGACTGGTCGGAGTTCATCAAGCTCGGGTACGCGAATCCCGCGGCCAGCTCGGCCAGCGCGGACTACACCATCATGAGCCTGCTGATCTTCCCGGTGTGGGCCATCGTCGACGGCCGCAGGCATGGCATCAAGCGCGCATGGCTCTATTGCGGTTTCCTTCTGTTCGCCGGCTCCGCGTTCGCCTGGGCCTTCTATCTGGCGACGGCCGAACGGCAACGCCGACACCGACAAGCGGCAGTGGCCGTCGAGTCTCGCGCATAACACCGCGGTCCGCCAGACTGCACATGTGAAGGTTCACCACCTCAACTGCGGAACCATCTACCCGCTCGGGTCGGGCGTGTTGGTGTGCCACGCGCTGCTCGTCGAGACCGACAACGGTCTGGTATTGATCGACACCGGCTTCGGGTCGAAAGACTGCGGCGATCCTGCGCGGCGGTTGGGACCGTCGCGACACATCATTCGTCCGGTGCTCAACCGTGAGGAGGCCGCCGTCAATCAGGTTGAGCGGCTTGGTTTTCGCCGTGACAACGTGCGCGACATCGTCATCACGCATTTCGACGACGACCACATCGGCGGCATATCCGATTTCCCCGAGGCCCAGATACACGTCCAAGGAGCTCGACGAGGTGTCGCCGGGCATCGTGCTGATCTCGCTGCCGGGGCACACCCGCGGCCACGCCTGCGTGGCGGTCGACGCCGGACACCGCTGGGTGTTGCATTGCGGCGACGGCTTCTTTCATCACGGCACGGTCGACGGCACCGCATCGACGCCGCGTGTGCTCGCCACATTCGAGTGGACGGTCGCATTTGACCGGAAGATGGTGCAAAAGAACCACGCTCGGCTGGTCGAGCTGTATCGACGTCGAGAGCCTGACCTGTTCATGGTTTGCTCACATGACCGGACTCTCTACGAGCAAGCCAAGGCCACCACCTAGGAGGGCGCAATGCACGTCACATCGCAGACCACCGTTGCCGCACCGATCGAAACCGTGTGGGACAAGCTGAGCAACCACGCCGGGATGAGCGGATGGGCACCCGGGATCACGGTGACGTTGGACAAGCCGGGCGCGACGGACCCGAACGGCGTCGGGGCCGTACGCCGCATCGCATCACCGGGGCCGGGGCAGGACGTCCTCGAAGAAGTCGTGACATTCCAGCCCCCACATGTGCTCGGCTACAAGGCCGTATCCGGAAGTCCATTCCCCGGTTACGCCGGCGAGGTACGACTCACCCCGGCCGGGGCTGGCACCCACATCAGCTACACCGTTTCCTCGACCGCCGGCTTCCCGCTGGTCAAGGCGCCCCTGGCGGTGCTCTGTCAGATACTGCTTCGTCTTGTCGCGCGGGCGTCCACGAAGAAGAACTGATGTCCGATCTTGACGCCGTACACCACCGAGTACCGTAACTTGCTCGTCTACGAGCAAGTATCCAAGGAGCGCTCATGATCACCGACGATCTGCGCCAGCGTCGCCTCGCGGTCATCCGCGAGCACATGGACACCGAGGTGACCAAGGAGTTCGACGCCACGCTCGCCACGTTCAACGGCCATCCGCACTACGAGATCATGGCCACCGGCCAGACTTACGACGGCGATGACGAGGTCATGGGCTACTACCTGACGACCCGCACCGCGTTCCCCGACCAACGCCACGACAACGTGCGCTACCACGTGGCCGACGACGCGGTGATCGTCGAATTCGACCTACTGGGAACGAATCTCGGCGAGTTCTACGGTCTTCCGCCAACCGGCAAGTCTTTCCGCGTTCCGCTCATCGCGGTGTTCTTCTTCGATGGCGACCGGATCGTCAACGAGCGCATCTACTTCGACACAGCCAGCCTGGTCACCCAGATCGGCCGCGGCGAACTGCTTGCCATGGCCGGAAGTACCGATGAGTGAGTCGGGCACGCCGCGCACGGAGCGGCGCCGCATCGAAGCCAAACGCCGACTGGTGCGCGCGGCCGCAGCGCTTGTCGGCGAGATCGGGCCGGCCCCGGCTACGCTCGTCAACGTCGGCGAGCGCGCGGGGTACAGCCGCGGGCTGGCGAGGAGATCGAGAAGCGAACCCAGTTGGCGGTCAGCGCCGGTGACGTCACGGCGTCGGTGGACCCACATGGCTTGGCGACGGTGATCATCGCGATGCTGCGCGGCGTAGCCCTGCAACGCGTGCTCGACGGTCAAGTCGATCTCGGTGCGGCGCAAAACGAAATCGAGAAGCTGCTTACCGCGCGCCCGACGGTACGGGCGCTGGCATGAAGGTTCACCACCTCAACTGCGGCACCATGCAAATGCCGACCGCTCCGATGGTCTGCCACGTGCTGCTGGTCGAAACCGAGAGCGGGCTGGTCCTGGTCGACAGTGGCTTCGGCACGCTTGACTGTACCGATCCCGCACGGGTGGGACCGACTCGGCACATGCTCAGGGCGATACTCAGCCACGAGGAAACCGTCGCTCACCAGATCGAACGTCTCGGGTTTGCGCGAAATGACGTGCGACACATCATCATCACACATCTCGACATGGATCATGCGGGTGGACTGTCCGACTTCCCCGGAGCGCAGGTCCACCTCACGGCGGCGGAGGCGCTCGCTGCGATCTGGGCTCCATCACGACGGGAGAAGATTCGCTACCGCTCCGTGCAATGGGCGCACGAACCCAACATCGTCGAGCACGATCCGCATGGCGAGAAGTGGCGCGGGTTCGCCGCGGCCAAGGAGCTCACCGAGATCTCGCCGGGCATTGCACTCGTGTCACTGCCCGGTCACACTCGCGGCCACGCCTGCGTGGCCGTCGATGCCGGCCATCGCTGGGTGCTGCACGCCGGCGATGCGTTCTATCACTACGGCACCCTCGACGGCCATACACCGGTGCCGCGAGCGCTGACGGCAATGGAGTCATTTGTCGCCTTCGACCGAAAGACAGTGCTGGCCAATCATGCTCGCCTCGCCGAGCTCTACCAGCGTCGCGACCCGGACCTGTTCATCGTCTGCGCACACGACCCGAGACTTCTCGAACAGGCGCGCGCGACAGCTTAGAGGAGCACCAACCCGTTCAGGGCACCAACACCACCTTGCCGACGTTCTCGCGCGCCGCCAGGATGCGGTGGGCCTCACCGGCTTTGGCGAACGGCACCGCCGCGTGGACTACGGGCTTGACGACGCCGTCGGCGAGCGCGCTCGACAGCGGATCGATCCATGGCTGCAGCGTGCCGCGATCGTCCCACAGCGCAAGCATGTTCAGCCCGATCACGGCCTTGGACTGCTGCAGTTGCGTGATCAGGTTGAACCCGCGAAGCATCGATAACAGCTGCGGTAGCGCTGTGCGCAGTGACCGCTTCTCACCCTGTTGCATGGCGGAGGCGCCGTAACCGACGAGCCGGCCGCCCGGACGCAGCAGGCCGTACGAGCGCTTCAGGGACTTGCCGCCGATGGCGTCCAGCACAATGTCGTACGGCGGCAACCCTTTCCACCAGCCGTCGCGGCGGTAGTCGATGGCGCGGTCGACGCCCAGCTCGGCGAGTCGCGTGTGCTTACCCGGTGAGGCGGTGCCGTGCACCTCCGCCCCGGCGGCCTTGGCCAACTGGATTGCCGCGATGCCGACGCCACCGGCCGCCGCATGGATGAGCACGCGCTCACCGAAGCGCAGCGACCCGTAGCCGTGCAGCGCCGCCCAGGCGGTGGCGTAGTTCACCGGGATGGCAGCACCTTGCTCGAAGCTCAGGGAGTCGGGAAGTGGCACGGCATCGGCCGCTTGCACGTTGACGATCTCTGCGTAGCCGCCGAATCGGGTGCCTGCGAATACCCGCTCCCCCGAGCGTGCGGGATCGACGCCGTCGCCGACAGCCTCGATGGTCCCGGCCACCTCGTAGCCGACGACCGCGGGCGGCTTCGGCGCGTCGGGATAGAGCCCGACGCGGGCGAGGTGGTCGGCGAAGTTGACCCCCGCGGCGCGCACCGCGATGCGTACCTGCCCGGGACCGGGCGGCGGCGGGTCAGGACGTTCCTGCACTTGAAGGACCGACAGGTCACCGTGCTTGGTGATCACGACCGCGCGCATGGTCTCAGAAGCTAACGCACCACCGCGGTCACGACACAGTCACCTCGGGCGCGGCGCTCGCCTGACTACGTCGCCGCAGGAACGATTGCAGCTGGCCCAGCACGTCGTAGTAGCGCGTCGGCGCCAGGCGCCCGAGAGTGTCGAACAGGTAGGCGTCGGGGCCGACGAGGATGCGCGCCTTGCCCTGCTCGACTCCGCGGTGGATGATCTCGGCGGCCTTGTCCGGCTGCGTCAGCGTGATAGCGGCGAACTCCTGCACCATCTGTTCCTGGCTGCGGCCGCGGTCCTCGGGATCCTTGCGCCACCGGGCGTTGCGCACGATGTTTGTGTTGATGCCGCCGGGGTGGACGTTGATGGCGGTCACGCCGGTGCCGCGCAACTCCTGGCGTAGCGAATCGGTGAACCCGCGCACCGCGAATTTGGCTGAGCAGTAAGCACTTTGGTTGGGCATGCCGACCAGCCCGAAGACGCTCGACGTGTTGACGATCGCGCCTTCGTTCTGCTCGACGAGGATCGGCAGGAAGGCGCGGGTCCCGTTGACCACACCGTGGAAGTTGATGTTCCACAGCCAGTTGTCGTCCTCGGGAACGGAGTCCAGCACGCTGGAGGCCGTGACGACGCCTGCGTTGTTGAACACCGCGCCGATCGGCCGGGACGCCCATTCGCGCACCTCACCGGCGAAGTCGCGCTGCGCCTCGGCGTCGGCGACGTCGAGCACCCGCGGCAGAGCAGGTCCGTGCAGTGAGGCCTCAGTCGCCTTGAGCCCCTTTTCGTCGATGTCGGCGATGGCGACGGGGCAGCTGTGCGCCGAAAGCCGTTGCGCCAGAGCCCGGCCGATGCCGGACGCCGCGCCGGTGATGACGACCGTGCGGCCGCTGATCGTGCGGCGTTGGGACTTGCTCATGCGTGCTCCTCGAGTTCGGCGTGGGTGACAGGGGCGACGCGGTGAACCGCGATTTCAACGAAGGTGGCGTGGTCGGTGATCAGCTCGATGATCCGGCCCCACGCGCCGATGGGCAGATCGTGACCGAGGCCGACGAAGGTCTCCAGGCGGGCGCCGGGTATCGCTCGCGCGGTTGCCGAGCCGCCGGTTGGATGCACCATCCGGTCTCGGTCGCCGTGGATGACCAGGGTCGGGACGTCAATATGGTGAAGTTCGGCGGTGCGGTCCCCGGAGGCGAAGATGCCTGCGAGCTGGCGGACGATGCCCGCGGGGCTGGAATCCCGGTCCCATGCGACCCCGGCGTACTCGCGCACGGCTTGCCCATCGAACGGAAAGCCGTGAGACCCGATGTGGGAGAACATGTTCGCAGCGCGGTCCATCGCCTCGCCCCGCGTCCGCGGCGGACGCGACGTCAACATCCGTCGCCAGGTCGACAACGCTGGGCGGCCCAGGCGGGGCGCGCCGGTGGTCGACATGATCGACGTCAATGTGCGGACCCGGCCTGGATAGTGCGCAGCGACAGTCTGGGCGATCATGCCGCCCATCGAGATACCGACCAGATGGGCGTCGGCGTAGCCGAGCGCATCGAGTAGACCGACGGTGTCGCGCGCCATGTCGCCGAGGTGGTACTGCCACCGGCGGTCGCCACCGCGGAACATCGCCACCGGGTTCGGCGGCGGATAGCTCATGTGGGTCGACCGGCCTGCATCGCGGTTGTCGAACCGTGTCACCAGAAAGCCGCGTCGGGCCAGAGCGGTCACGAAATCGGTTGGCCATGAATGCAATTGCTGTCCGAGCCCGGCGATCAGCACGATCGGCGGGTCGGCGGGTTCGCCGGTTTGGTCGAAACACAGTTCGATGCCGCGGCCGACGTCGACGACTATCTCCTCACGCGGGGTCATGCCGAGGCTCGCTCTGTCTGGCCGGCGTTCGATGCGGACTTGGTCGTTCGTCGGTGCACCACGGCGCGGCCGCCATACGCGGGTGCGGTCGCGACTCCGCGCGAGTGCAGACGTTCGCCTGGGGCATACGTCGTGCCGAACTCGAACTCGCGCAACAGTGTGCGCAGCGTGACGTTCATCTCCATATTGGCGAACGCCGCACCGATACATCGGCGCACTCCGCCACCGTAGGGGATCCACGCGTAGTGGTCCGGCGGGTTACCCACGAATCGGTCGGGATTGAACGCCTTGGCGTCGGCGAAGCTGTCCTCGGAGGCGTGCGCGAGCGAGATGCTGGCAAGAATGGCGTGTTGTTCTGGAATAACCCACTCCCCCAATCGGATTCGAGTCTTCGCCATCCGAGCAGTGGCGTTGATCACAGGGCGGGTGCGCTGCACCTCCCAGATCGTGGCCTGCACCAGCTCGGAACCTCCCGCGTCGACCTCGGCGGTCAGCCGCGCGAGCAACCGGGGGTGTCGACGTAGCCGCTCAACCGTCCAGGCCAGTGTCGTCGCAGTGGTCTCGTGGCCAGCGGCGAGCAAGGTCAGCAGCTCGTCCGCGACGTGTCCGTCGGAGATCGGTGAGCCGTCCTCATATCGCGCCTGCAACATCAACGAGAGGACATCGTTGCGTTCGTCGAACTTCGGATCGTTGCGGATGTCGGAGATCAGTCGCCGGATGATGTCGTCGTAGCGTTCGCGATACGCCGTGAGCTTCCGGCCCGGGCTCCACGCGCCGAAGTCCCGGCGCACGATCGGGGGCATCACAGCCAGCCGGGAGGCGTTCAGCACCATCGGCGGCAGGAGCTCACGCAGTTCGTCGAGCGCGGCACCCTCGGCGCCGAACACCGTCCGCAGGATCGCGTTGAGGGTGATGCGCATCATCGACGGCATGGTTTCGAATTCCCTGCCCTTGGGCCACACCGCGGTCTCGCGCAGCACCTCTTCTTCGACGATCCCTTCGTAGGAGGCCATCCGCTTGCCGTGGAACGGCGGGACGAGAAGCTTGCGCCGCTCGCGGTGCTCGGCGCCGTCGAGGCTGAATGTCGAGCCGGGACCGAACATCTCACCGAGCGCGCCGGCCCTCGCAATCAGATCGGTGTTGGTGGTGAACAGATCCTTGATCAAGGTCGGATCGCTCACCACGACGGTGTCCCCGAAGATCGGCAGCCGCAGCGTGAAGGCCGACCCGTATCGCTTGGCCAGCGCGGCGACCGATTTCTCCTGGGCGGCGACGAAGCCCACGCCCTGTAGGAGCTTTGGTATCCGCGCTGCGGGTGGCAGTCGCACCGGGTCTGTGGTCGCCACAGCCATGTCTTCACCTCCGTGTTGGTACTCCAAGGTACCGTTCACGGTACGCCTTAGTACCGAGCTTCACAACCCCCTTTCCACACGCGTCTAATAGTGGTACTGTCTGGTACCGATCCTGGTACTGAGCCGTACCGGGCATGTCGACGAGAGGCAGCACCTATGTCGCGAGCGGTGGAAGCAACGGATGTCCTGATCGTCGGGGCAGGACTGTCCGGCATCGGCGCCGCATGCCAGCTGCGCCAGGAGTGCCCCGACAAGTCGGTGATCGTGCTCGAATCCCGCGACGCGATCGGTGGCACCTGGGACCTGTTCCGGTATCCGGGTATCCGGTCGGACTCGGACATGTTCACGCTGGGCTACCGGTTTTCGCCGTGGACCGACCCAAAGGCGATCGCCGATGGGCCGAGCATCCTGCGCTACATCCACGACACCGCCCAGGCATTCGACGTCGACAAGCTCATTCGGCTGAATCACCGTGTGGTGAACGCGAATTGGGACAGCGACGAGGCGCGCTGGACCGTCGCGGTGCATCGCACCGACACCGATGAGCTGGTCACGATCAGCTGCTCATTTCTGTACCTGTGCACCGGCTACTACCGCTACGACGAGGGCTTCAGCCCGAAATTCCCTGGCGTCGAACACTTCCGCGGGCCGGTGATTCATCCACAGCACTGGCCGGAGGACCTCGACTACCGCGGCAAGCGGGTGGTGGTGATCGGCAGCGGCGCCACCGCGGTGACGCTGGTACCCACGCTGGCCGAATCGGCCGCGCACGTGACGATGCTGCAGCGCTCGCCCACCTACATCGCATCCCGCCCTGCCAGTGACGCGATCGCCGATCGGCTGCGGGCGTGGCTGCCGCAGAAACTCGCCTATGCGATCGTGCGATGGAAGAACGCATTGCAGGCAATCGCGATCTTCAATCTGAGCCGCCGCCGTCCCGAGTTGATGAAGTCGATGCTGCGCAAGGCCGCGGTCAAGCAACTGCCCGAGGGCTACGCCGTCGACACCCATTTCGCGCCGTCGTACAACCCATGGGACCAGCGGATGTGCCTGATTCCCGACGGCGATCTGTTCACGGCCATCCGCGACGGCCGTGCGTCGGTGGTGACCGACCACATCGACACCTTCACCGAATCCGGCATCCGGCTGCAGTCCGGGGTCGAGTTGGAGGCCGACATCGTCGTCAGCGCCACCGGCCTGAACCTGCTCGCCATCGGGGGAATGCAGCTCGAGGTCGACGGGCGCGCGGTGGAACTGTCAAAGACGGTGTCCTACAAGGGCATGATGCTCTCGGGCGTGCCGAACTTCGCGTGGACGATCGGCTACACGAACGCGTCGTGGACGCTGAAGGCCGACCTGGTGGCCGAGTACGTGTGCCGGCTGCTCAAGCACATGGACGAGAACGGCCATGCGGCGGTGACGCCCGATGCCGCGGGCGCGACGGCGGCCAACCCGTTCCTGGACCTGGCATCGGGATACGTCAAGCGCAGCCTGGCAGAGCTGCCCAAGCAGGGCGATCAGGCACCGTGGCGGCTTCATCAGAACTACGTCAAGGACGTCCGCCTGCTGCGCCGGGGCCCGATCGACGACGCCGTCGTGTTCAAAGCGGCCGCGTCTGTCGCAGACGAGCGGGCAAGGAGCTTCGCCTAATAAGTGTCGAGGGGGACGAAAGCCGTTGTGCCCTACCCGCCTTGTGCACCGGATTGGCACCGACGTGTTCCGCGTCGAGGACGCCCGGCTGCCATCAGCACCGAGCTCGACGATGGAGCGGCAGGCGGTTCAGGATGCCGCTGACTCGTGCCCGACGCAGGCGCTCGCCGTCGCCGACTAGTCGGGCTGAACGCGCGGAGCGAGCAGCGCAATCGACGCATCCACCGCTTCCTCGGTGATGTCGCTCACGCGACCGCCCTCCTCGACGGTGATCGCGGTGAGTTCGCGCAGACCGCCGAGCAGCATGATGATGCGTTGACGAGAGACGGGGCCAATGCCCGCGGCGCGAAACTCGCCGGTGTCGCCCAACGCCTGCACCATCTCGATGAAGTTCTCCATCGCGTCGCGCTGCAGCCGGCGCGCGGCAGCGCCCAATGACGGCACGTCGCGGATCCAGCTCAGCATCAGTGCGGAACGGGATTCGCCGGACGAGATCCAGGCGTCGATCGCCTGCCGCACCTGGCTTCGCCATGGGGCGTTCGCGTGGACGGCGGCCGATATCTGCCTGATCTGCTCTGCGTTCGCGTCGGTGAGAAGCGCGACAAAGCAGGCCTCCCTGCTGTCGAAATGCTCGTAGAAGGTGCGCCGCGACGTCCGCGCCCGCCGCACGATGTCGGCGACCGTCGTGCGCGGGTAGCCGTCCTCGCCAATGCCCTCCTCAAGGGCATCAAGCAGACGTTGGCGGAAGTTGCTTTTGTCCTCGTCGGCGCGTCGCCGGGCCGTCTTGGCTGCCGTCACTGGGTGCCTCTCATGTCACAGGCATCGTACGGCGACGTGCGGAAACGGCCGGCGCGTTGGCCCCCAATTTTGGCCTCATGAGGATCCGGCGCCAGGTCGGTTGGAACTAGGCGGGGGTCGTCCGTTGTAGGGGTCGGCATCGCTCGGTCCATGCCATGCCGACTGAGCCGGATGGCGAAATCGACTGGCTCTTTGCTTGGTGCGACAAGTCTCGTTTCTGCAGGTAAATAATCACTGTCTTCCACCACGTTTCACCGGGTGGCGCTTAATCGCATGTCTTTCGTCCTGCTGATTCCCACGTCCGTTCCCAATCAGCGAGGCAGAGCGGCGGCCGGTCGCGCGCCGCACCGGATCAGACCACGGCCCCCCAGCGAATGCGGTGAATTGGCGTGGACCGACGGTTCCAAAGTGGCCGACCGCCATGACGAACTCGCCACGGAATGCCATCCAGTAGCCTCCGACCACTGCCGGCGCTGGGCGCGGCGTGTCAGAAAGGCACGTCCAGTTGGCCGTTCGTGGTGTCGGCTTCGTCGTGGTTGGATACGTGATACCCGAGAACATATGGCGCGTGGGGATCGGTGCCATACGGCACGAGAGGATCTGTATCGGCGCTGGCAACGGGCGCGAGAGCAATCGCTGCGCCGATTGCGGCTGCAGCCACCCAGGGTGCGAAGTACTTGATCGCTGTTTTCATTTTCGTTCTCCGGTTTGCTGCGTTGCGGTATTTCGCCGCTATGTCCAATCATGGCTCTTCAGCAAACCGGTGTCGTCGCTGCTAACACCCATTCAATATTGAAACCAGCTGGAAATTGAAGCATTGCGCCCGCTTTGTCAGATTGCGGCAGAATTGGGGACATCCTACTCGATCCAGTCGCTTCCAGTTGGTGGGAAACCAGGTTTGGGTGATAGCAGGGACGATTTGGAGCTCACGGACTGCAACTCTGGAAGCAGCCCATGTTAGGGCCGCCAATCGAAGGAGTAAATCATGAGAGTCAAATTCAGTTACCTCACGCCCCTGTTGGCGGCTGGGGCTGTCGCGGTGACGATCAGCGCAGCGCCGATCGCTGCAGCCGCTTCTGCCGCGCCTCAGCAGTCCTGCACCGAAACCGCTTCGGGAAGCGAATGCGAGTCCCCCGGCAACGTGCAGATCAACGACACCCCTCCGGCTATGAATTTCGATACCTACGGGGCCGATCCCTTCCTGCTCGGCGGAGGCTTCGGTCCGGCGGCGGCTTTCACGGGGGCGGCCACGGCGGGGGCGGCCACCGCTAGCTGTCAGCGGCTCCTGTTAACAATCGAGAACCGTTGTGCAGCAATGCGCAACGGTTCTCGCATGACGACACGGCAAGGCTTCGTGCTCGAGGTCAGCTCAGGCGTCGGCGAACGGGATCATGGCTGACAGTAGTGTGCCACGGCCGGCGATGCTGGCGATCTCCAGCCGCCCTCCGACCGCTT
Organism: uncultured Actinomycetota bacterium; assembly: GCA_963770125.1. GTDB lineage: Bacteria > Actinomycetota > Actinomycetes > Mycobacteriales > Mycobacteriaceae > Mycobacterium. Next base: position 91,317 of record CAVYPI010000020.1, read on the forward strand.
CGACGCGGTCTTTGAGCCCAATGAGTCCCGAGCCGCGGGACAAGTCGGCTCCGCCGATTCCGTCGTCTTGAATTCTCAGGCTCAGGTTTGCGTTGTCGACTTCACAACTCACGCGCACTTCGGTGGCTTGCGCGTGCTTGGCCGCGTTGGTGAGCGCTTCGGCGACCACGTAGTAGGCGGCCACTTCGGCGTATTCGGGCAGCCGTTGGTCGACGTCGACGTGGAGATCAACCGGGACGGCTGAGCGGCGGGCGAGTGTCTTGATTGCCGGACCGAGTCCGCCTCTGGACAGAATCGCGGGGTGCATGCCGCGTGATATCTCTCGGAGGTCATCCGACACTTCCGTCAGTCCGGAAATCGCGTCCCAAATCTGCTCAGCCAATGCGGGCAGTTCGGGCGGCACCCCTGCCTCGACAGTGCGTAGCTGAAGTCCAAGTGAGACGAGCCGCTGTTGGGCACCGTCATGCAGATTGCGTTCGAATCGGCGTCGAGCCTCATCGCTGGCCGCGACGATTCGGGCCCGCGATGCGGTGAGTTCCGCGCGGGCGTCGGCGTTCGCGATCGCGGTCGCGACGAGGTCCGTGAAGTCGCCGACGCGTGCCTCGGTATCCGGCGGCATAGGTCCCGACGAGCCGACAATTGCGGCGCCCCAAAGCCGACCACCCACAACGATCGGCACACCAACGCCCGAGCGCAGACCCAGTGACCGGATCTTCTCAGCGACCGTGCCGGTCGCATTCTGGTGACTGTCCATACGCGCGCAGCGCCCGGTGCGAAGCACCATCGCCGCGACGTTCTCGCCCTCGAACGGGAGCCGCGTGCCGACCGGCAGGGTTGCGTGCGCGGGCTCGTGGTGAGTCGCGATCACGGTGGCCGAGCCGTCGGGCTCGTGGCGGCAGAGCGTCGAGTGGGCTACGCCAAGGCACACTGCCAACTCTCGCGCCACCGCTGAGAACACTGCGGACGGCGCCGCCGCGCGCGCGACCAGTGTCGCAACGCGTCGCAACGCCGCCTGTTGGTCGGCGAGGACTCGGATCTCATCACGACTCATCTCAGCCTCCCACCGGCGTTGGTGGGCCTCGGCGGTACGCAATCGGGCCTGGCCGGCTACCACATTGGCCAATATTGCAATGGGCAGGAAGATCAGGACCGCTACCCAATCCCTGAGCTCGGTGGGACGGAAAGTGCCTTCATTCGCGAAGTGGACATACGCGTAGGCGAGGGTGCTGGCCACGGTCGTCATAGCCGAGAGCCCGAATCCCCAACGAGCCGAGACGACAAGGACTCCGAGTAGATAGACGGCGCCGAAGGTATTTCCCGGGGCGAGCCCCATCATCAGACGCACCAGAATCGTTTCTGCCACAATGAAGGACGCCGCGACCGCCACCCCGAGCCATCGCGGTGAGGTCGTCGGGCGGACCAACAACGACATCAACCGAGTGCGCGTCGCACGCCCGCCGGCCTCCGAATCAGACCGTGGGCCAATGTCGTCGTCTTCATATCGCTCCAATTCTGGTCTGGTTCGGCTTCGGCGACCGCGGCTGTTCAACAGCGCCTTCCCGAAGTCGTTGCCAGTCAGAATGGCCCGTCCGTACGACTGTGTCGCTACAGCTGATGCCCATCAATACGCCCAGCCAGCGAGAGTCTTCACCTACCGGCTAGCCGGTATCGACACCCACGCGACAAAGAGTTGCAGTTAGCGGGCATGCGCAGTGGTGCTCGGACCGGGAAGCTGAAAGCATGCACTTACATGAGGCGACCTATGCGCTGCCTAATCGTTGATGACAGCGCGCATTTCGTCGCCGCCGCGCGCGGACTGCTGGAGCGTCAGGGCTTCACGGTCGTCGGTGTGGCGTCGACTGGCGCTGAGGCACTTCGGTGCTTCGAAGAATTGCGTCCGGATGTGACGCTGGTCGATCTCGACCTGGGTGGCGAGAGCGGCTTCGACGTCGCCGAGCAACTGCACGGGGCAGCGTCGGCGCCGCCGTCGCCGGTGATACTGATCTCCACCCACGCCGCACTGGATTTCGCCGAGCTGATCGAGGCGAGCCCGGCTGCCGGGTTTGTTGCCAAGTCCGCCCTATCGGGCGGCGCCATCCGCGATCTGATCGGTCGTCGCGATGACTGTGATTACGCCGGTCGGTCAGCGCGCCTCCAGGAAGGTGACTACCGCTAACACACGGCGGTGATCGTCGCTGGTCTCCGGCAGGTTGAGCTTCGTCAAGATGCTGCGCACATGCTTTTCCACGGTGCCCTCTGTGACCCAAAGCCGCTGCGCGATACCGGTATTAGAACGTCCCTCGGCCATCAATGCCAACACCTCCAGCTCCCGCGCGCTGAGCGCGCCAAGCGGATCGCTGCTTCGCCGCGCCGAGAACAACTCCGACACCAGCGCCGGATCCACTACCGAAGCGCCGTTGGCGATGCGCCCCAGCGTGTCGATGAAATCGGCCATATCGGTCACCCTGCTCTTGAGCAGATAGCCAATGCCGCGCCCGCTGTCCAACAGCTCCATCGCGTGCTCGACATCAACGTGGGCCGATAACACCAGAATGCCAACATCCGGCAGCTCCTTGCGGATCAAGCGCGCAGCGTCCAGTCCCTCAGTGGTATTCGTCGGCGGCATCCGAATGTCGGTCACCACCAAATCGGGCGCCGTATCGCGGACCAGCGCCATCAGCTGTGCGCCGTCGCCGGCCTGCCCGATCACCTCAAAACCCGACCGATCCAACAGACTGGCCAATCCCTCGCGCAGCAGCACATCATCCTCGGCCACCACCACCCGCACGGGTAACACCACCACGTCATCGTGCGCCCCGTGCGCAGGTTCGTCACGAACTCGGGTGAACCGAATCCTCGCGGCGAACCTGAAGGACCGGCGCATTTACCGCTTGCAGGTAGGGACAAAGTACCGCTGGCAGGTATGGATCTTGGCCGCCAACGTTGACGACATCGCTGGTCGCAACAGCAAGTCTAGAGCCATGGTCACATCATCAGCACCATTCGCGGCGTCTTCTCGCAGAGAAACGGCAGACACGCCCCGACAATTCCTTCTACGGCTTGGCAATCGGGTTCACCGTCGTGGCGGGTGCATTCGCGGTGGGCGCGATCTCAGGTGGTGCGGTCAACCTCGCGGTCACGCTCGGCACTGCCGCGATGGGCGTGTTCGCCTGGCCGACCCTTTGGGTGTACATGGTCGCGCAGATACTCGCCGGGATCACCTTTCTGGTGATGAACCCCGATGACAAGTGACTCGGCCCGGAACGCCGCCCCGTCGATCGGGCCATTCGTGGCGCGGGACCCAGTGGTCGCTCGATCGTTGATCGGTCTGGCGGGCCTTCCGACCATTCTCGCGATGGGGCCTTTCGAGGACCGTATGGAAGCCGAAGAGCTGGCTGCAGCATTCGCCACGGTGCGGCGGCGCTGCGTGGCGCAGCTCGCGCTGTTCGGCACAGGGCGGCAGCGCACCACGGTCGTGCGGCGCGCCTTCGCTCACGGTGTGGGGAGCGACGTGCACTTGCTCAGGAACTACCCCGCCGGCTGGTGGCCGGACATCGTCGCCGCCGCAGATGTGGTACTGCCCGGCCCTGGGTCGGGGCCGATGAGCCTGCTGGACGTGCTGTCTGCCGGACGCCCCGTGGTTGCACCCATCGACCCGACGACCATGCGGCTGGTGGTGCCGGCCAGTACGGGATTGGTCTACCGGCCTGGCGACGTGTCCGGGATGGCAGCGGCGCTTCTGCGCCTTCTGACGACACCGACGCTCCGCCACGGAATGGCGTGTCGCGCCAGCGAAGTCGCGCGCAGACATCCTCTGCAAAAGAGGCTGCAGCGGTCCGCCGATGGGAGGAGAGATGCGTAATGTCCTTGCGCGCCTCTTGATCGTCGTCGAGACCATCGACCGAAACCTGCTGACGGTGCCAGAGGTCGACGAGTACGACCCGCCGTCTACCCGACTTAGGCTAAAGGCCTCGCATGCAGGAATGAGATGACTTGCCGGACAAACTGGTTCAGTAATCTATAACCCGGTCGACCAAAAGGGTCGGTCGCGCTCGACCTGATACTCGACGCCGAGACGGGCTGCTGCACGTTGCTGGGCACCTGGCTGGACGAGCACGGCAACATCGTCGATCCGACCCGTGTCGATTGGCAGGCGGGCGGCGCGTTCGTCACACCGCCCTGTCCGCGCGCACAATGAAATTGGTGCGTTTACCCCACGGCATCATTGGCCCTTTCGACAGTCTGGACGGTTCGGCCGGACGAGCGGGTGTTGATCCACCCCGTTTGCAGGTGGCGGGTACTGCGGCATACCTACTAGCGGCACGCGGCAATGGGCGGCAGCGCTAGCGACATCTCATGGCTCGGACGCGATCCTAGGAGTCATGACGACTCACGCGAGGCATTCGGCCGCACGGCATTTGAACCCGCACCAACGTCGTCGCGGCGCGGCGGTGATGGTCGCTGGGTTGGCGATCGCAGTGGTGTCTGCCGGTGTTGGCGGCGTCGTCGCAATGGTCGTGCATCCGTACCATTTCCCGCACAGCGCAGCGGAAAGTGCCGCGCCCACTGCATCCCAGCCGGCGACCAACGTTTCCGCCGGATCCGTCGAGCAGGTCGCCGCGAAGGTGGTGCCCAGCGTGGTCCAGCTGCAGACCGATGCGGGCAGTCAGGGCTACGAGGGTTCGGGCATCATCTTGACTGCCGACGGGTTGATCATGACCAACGCGCATGTGGTGTCGGCCGCGGCCATTGCCGACCAGGCCAGTCCAAGCGGCGCCCACACTGCGGTGACCTTCGCGGACGGCCGCACGACGCCATTCACCGTGGCGGCCGCGGATCCCACCAGCGACGTGGCAGTCGTCCGCGCGCAGGGAATTTCCGGTCTCACCCCGATGACGCTTGGCACGTCGGGCAACCTGCGGGTGGGCCAGCAGGTGTTGGCGGTGGGATCGCCGCTGGGTCTCGACGGCACCGTCACCACAGGCATCATCAGTGCGCTGAACAGGCCGGTGTCCACCGTGAGCGACACGGCGAACCAGGGCACAGCACTTGACGCCATCCAAACCGACGCGCCGATGAACCCCGGAAACTCTGGCGGGGCGTTAGTCAACATGAATGGCCAGCTGATCGGGATGAACTCGGCGATGGCGACTGTGGGCAATTCGCCCGGCGCACAGACTGGTTCGATCGGGCTTGGTTTCTCAATACCCGAGGATCAGGCGAAGCGCGTCGCCGACGAGCTCATTGCCACGGGGAAGGCATCGCACGCTTCCCGTGGTGTGCAGGTCACTGACGCCGTGAGCCCTCCCGGTGCCCGCCTCGTCGGAGTGACGAACGGGGGCGCCGCGGCAGCGGCGGGCCTACCCGTGGGCGCAGTCGTTACCAAGGTCGACAATCAGGTGATCGACAGTGCTGACGCATTGGGCGCTGCGGTGCTCTCGCACGCGCCCGCCGATGCGATGAGCGTGAACTATGTCGCCCCTTCGGGTGAAACCCGTACCGCCCACGTCATGCTGGGCACGGATGGAGGACAACAGTCATCGTGACGACGACGCGGCGTGATTGCCGGTGAACATCAGCAGAAAGTGCGATAACCCATACTTCCTCGTCGGCGATGTCAGGCACCGGTTTTCGACGCGATAAGACATGCACAGACGCGCAGATTGTCGCATCATGCATAACGTATGGTCACAAAATGGTCCCAAAGCAGACGCCGTGGGTGCTCGGTTTCTTTAATGGTCGGAGCGGCGCACATCTGCTAACAGATGGTCCGCCCGGCAGTGCGTTGTCCCGCAGCCACTCTGCTGCAGACAATCGTCAGGCGGACACGGGGCACTCGTTTATGGCGTATTCGGCGATCCATCCGCCAAGGAGGGTGAAATGACAACACAGGGCGAGACCGGCCGCGATGCGCCGTCGTCCGAGGGCACGGTGATCGTGACGGAGACAGGTGCCGGCGGTTACACGCAGCAGATCGCTGCCGGGCACCACCGACTCATTGCCGACGAGCCACGGCCGATCGGCGACGACATCGGGCCAACACCCTACGATCTGCTACTTGCCGCTCTCGGTGCGTGTACATCCATGACGGTGCGGATGTACGCCGACCGCAAGCGCTGGCCGCTGGAGCGTATCCGAGTGACGCTGCGGCACTCGCGAATTCATGCAAAGGACTGCGCCGACTGCGAACCCAGCAACGGCTGGATCGACCATATTGACCGCGGCATCGAGTTGACCGGCGACCTCGACGACACCCAGCGGCAACGGTTACTGCACATCGCCGAGCGTTGCCCCGTTCATCAGACCCTGACCTCGGAGGTCCGCATCGCCACATCCCTGTCCTGACGACCGGATCGTGACATGAGTCCATGGGTCCGGACTACGCGGCCTCACCGATCGCGTCGAGGCGCTCGGCGGCGGGCCGCAGATCAAGAGTCCCTGCGGCGGTCGAACGGCGACGGGCCACGCGACCGGCCTGGCCGGTTCAGATGACATGATCGGCGTGCATCTTGGCGATGGCATCGCCGTCGTAGCCGAGTTCGGTGAGGACATCGTCCGTGTGTTCGCCGAGCAGCGGCGACCCGGTGATCTCTGGCCTGAAGTCAGAGAACTTCACCGGGCACCCGACGGTCAGGTATTTACCGCGTTCCTTGTGATCCACCTCGACTACGGAACCGCTCGCGCGCAGCGCCGGATCGTAGGCGATCTCCTTCATGCTCAGCACCGGCGCGCAGGGCACCTCGAACTTGCGCAAGATGTCGACGGCCTCATATTTGGTCTTGTCGGCAAGCCACTTCTCGATGTCGTCGAAGATCTCGAAGAGGATCGATTCGCGGGCCTTTGCGGTGTTATACGCCGGGTCGTCGATCCACTCCGGCCTCTCGATGGCCTGACATGTCCGCTCCCAGTTCTGTTCTTGGATGGTGAAGTAGATGTAGGCGTTGGGGTCGGTCTCCCAGCCCTTGCACTTGAGCACCCAGCCCGGTTGGCCGCCGCCGCCGGCGTTGCCGCCGCGGGGCACCACGTCGGTGAAGGTGCCGTTGGGGTACTGGGGGTACTCCTCGAGGTAGCCGACTCGCTCGAGTCTTTCCTGGTCGCGCAGCTTGACCCGGCACAGGTTCAGCACGGCGTCCTGCATCGACACCGAAACCTTTTGGCCCAAGCCGGTTTTCTCCCGGGCAAGTAGCGCGGTGAGCAGGCCGATCAGCAGGTGCATCCCGCTGTTGCTGTCGCCGAGGGCCGCAGCGCTGACCGTGGGCGGACCGTCCCAGAATCCGGTGGTCGAAGCGGCTCCGCCGGCGCACTGCGCCACATTCTCGTAGACCTTCAGGTCCGACCACGGGGAGTCGTCATTGAATCCCTTCACCGAGCCGAAGATCAGGCGGGGGTTGAGCTCGTGGATGTGCTCCCAGGACAGGCCCATGCGATCCATGGCTCCCGGCGCGAAGTTTTCCACCAGTACGTCGGCGTCGCGGATCAACTTCTCCATCACCTCCTTGCCTTCAGGGGTTTTGGTGTTGATCGCCAGCGAGCGCTTGTTGCTGTTGAGCATCGTGAAATACAGCGCATCGACGCCGGGAATGTCGCGCAGTTGGTGACGAGTCACGTCGCCGCCGGTGATGCGCTCGACCTTGAGCACGTCGGCGCCGAACCACGCGAGCATCTGGGTGCAGGCCGGTCCGGCCTGGACGCCGGTGAAGTCGATGACTTTGATTCCGGTAAGGGGCAGGTTGGTCATGATGGGTTCCGTTCTGATGGAGGGGTTTTGGTGATTACTTCTTCTCGACGCCGGTGGGGTTGAGGTGCGTGAGGTGGCCGCTTTCGGTGCCGTCACTGGGGTCGATCGCGCAGTCGATCAACGCCGGGCCCCCGGACATGAGCGCGCTGGTGAGGGCGATGGTGAGCTGCGCGGGCGTGGTCACGTGGTAGCCCTTGCCGCCGAACGCCTCGATCAGCCGGTCGTGGTGGGCGTGCAACATAAGGGTCGTCGGGGGCGGGTCGGTGGACACGGTGTTGATGCCGTCGCCCTTGTAGACGCCGCCGTTGTTGAGGATGATCACGACGACGGGCAGATGGTAGCGGCAGATGGTCTCCAGCTCCATGCCGGAAAACCCGAACGCGCTGTCGCCTTCGATGGCCACGACCGGTGCGCCGCTTTCGACGGCGGCGGCGATCGCGTAGCCCATCCCGATACCCATCACGCCCCAGGTGCCGCTGTCGAGGCGGTGCCGTGGCACCGCCATGTCGATTACGTTGCGTGCGAAGTCAAGTGCGTTTGCACCCTCGTTCACGACGTAGGCGTCGGGGTGCTCGCGCAGCACGTCGCGAATGGCCCGCAGTGCGCCGTAGAACTGCATCGGATGTGGATCGGCATCCAGCCGCTGGCTCATCTTTGCGATGTTCTGGGCCGAGCGTTCGGCCAGTTCGTGACGCCATGCGGCAGGGGCCCTGACCTGATCCGGCTGCGTTCGCTCGATCAAAGCGTCCATCACCGAACCGATGTCGCCGACCAGCGGGGCGGCAATGGGCTGGTTGCTGTCCAACTCGCTCGGTTCGATGTCGACCTGGATGAACTTCGCATCGGGGTTCCACTGCGGCGCCTCGCCGTGGCCGAGCAGCCAGTTCAGCCGGGCACCGACGAGCATCACCACATCCGCGCGGCGGAGCGCCAACGAGCGGGCGGCGGCCACCGATTGCGGGTGGCCGTCGGGCAGCAGGCCCTTGGCCATCGACATCGGTAAATACGGCAGCCCGGTGGCTTCGATGAACGCCCGTATCTGCTTGTCGGCCTGTGCGTATGCGGCGCCCTTGCCCAACACCACCAGGGGCCGTTGGGCGTCGGCGAGCAACTCGATCGCGCGGTCCACCGCCTCGGGCGCCGGTAGCTGGCGCGGCGCGATGTCGATGACCCGCCGCAATGATGCGCCGCCGGTTGCAGCATCGACGACCTCGCCGAGTACAGCGGCGGGGATATCGAGGTAGACGCCGCCGGGACGCCCGGACGCCGCGGTGCGGATGGCCCGCGCGATGCCGCGGCCGATGTCTTCGACGCGGTTCACCCGGTAGGCGGCCTTGGCGAACGGTTTGGCCGCCGCCAGCTGGTCGAGTTCTTCATAATCGCCGCGCTGGAGGTCGACGATGTGTCGCTCACTGGACCCCGAAATCTGCACCATCGGGAAGCAATTCGTAGTCGCATTGGCCAGCGCGACGAGCCCGTTGAGGAAGCCCGGTGCGGACACCGTCAGGCAGATACCTGGCTTCTTCGTCAAGAACCCAGCCGCAGCCGCCGCGTGCCCGGCATCGCTTTCGTGCCGGAATCCGATGTAGCGGATGCCTTCTGCCTGCGCGACGCGGGCCACGTCGGTGATCGGGATGCCGACGACGCCGTAGATGGTTCGGACATCATTGAGTTTGAGCGCCTCGACGACCAAGTGGTATCCGTCGGTGAGCACGGCCTCAGTTCCGGGGGCAGTTTCGGTGTCCGGTTTGGAAAGGGTGGTCATATCGGGCTCCTTGCGATGTTGTTTTGGTTGTGTGCCTTCACTTCTGATACTCCGCGCCGAGCGGCTCTCGAAGCTCGTGGCCACCTCCTACACGGCAGGTGGCAACCGCACGTGAGCATTAATGCCATGACACCAGCCCGTGCCGGCCCGCGTCATCGCGGCTAACGCCCATTGCAGTCGGGGGCCAACTGGATTCCGGCCTACCGGCCAGCGTCAGTCGAAAGTCAGGCTGGCAGCGGAACCAGTCGGGGAACCAGGGCCGCCATTCGCGTGGATCTCGACCGAGACAAGCGCTCGCAGAGCGTTCTCTCTCGTGCCACCGCGACGAAGTACTGAAGCTTCGGAACAGCCTCAGCGGCTCACTTGGTTTCCTCCGAGAGTGCATACAGCCCTCGGAGATTGACGACGATTGCCTCTTGCGTGCTGCGGGCGATCACGATAACGGCGGGATTGCGGAGGTCCGGATTCTCTTCTCGGTGCGGAACGTGCGGCGGCACAAAGACGTAGTCGCCCGGCGCGGTGACGATGCGGACTTCCTTGACGCCGTCATGAAATACGAACTCGGGGTTGCCCTCCCGTACAAAGATCGCTGTTTCGGATTCGCCATGGTGGTGGTTCTCCGACGCCGTCTCCGGGGCAACAGTCGTCTCATCCATCCAGATCTTCTGCGACCCGACCGAGGCACCGCTGATCGCCGCGAATCGCTGCATGCCTTGCGTCTGGGCCGTATCGGAGCTGATTTCCGACGCCTTGACGTGGTGCACGCGGGTCATTTGTCGTCATTAAATCTGGGTGGAAGCCGTCGCCGCTAGTCATGAAACGTGACCTCAATTACTAGTCGGGGACGTAGTCGAAGACGTCCGGGTTGGGCCCCGTTGTGCCGGATTCGCGTCGGTCGCGATGCCGTGCTCGTTCCCATAGGCACGAACCTCTTCGTTGTGCGTTGCCCGTCTTCCACGTCATGATTCCCGCGCCGGGTCAATCAATGTTGGGTTTCAGTGTTGGGGCATCGGGATGGCGGCGGCGTCGACGATCGGTAGCCTGATCGAGACTGCGGACAGCGGAGCCCGCCACGGCGCAACATCCCCGGAGGACAGCGGCGCAGCGGCCTCCGGGCCGTCGTTGCTGTAGGCGTTGTATGCGCCACAGAATTGGCCACAGTAAGCGCCCTCGTGATCGGGACTGGTCATCGGTGCGTCGGTGGTGCGCGCAGGTTGCGACTCAGCCATCGCTGATGCCGTTGCGGCGGCAATCGTTACAGCGGCACTGGCAGCCAACACCGGTGCGGCGACGAAGCGGAGGGCGATACGCATGGAGACAGTCCTTCGTTGAGAATTATTCCGTCATCTCCGATGATTCCGCTCCGACGACGCGATGTCGTCACTGCTGACACCCAGCGCTGGAGCCCACCAGCCGGAGTGAGTATCTACCTGCCAGCATCCACCAATCCGGAATCCACTGCAGTGCAATGGAATGAGCACGTCTTCACCATGGCAACGCACGCACGAGCTTCCGTGGCGGTGGTCACCGCCGACGAGGTGGATCCGGCGGGTCTCGGTATCCGCACGTGGGTCGACGGCGAGCTGCGCCAGGACGGCTCCACGAAGGACATGGTCACCGGGATCGGCGAGACGATCGCGGCGCTGTCCTGCGTCTGCACGCTGGTACCCGGCGACCTCATCGCTACCGGAACGCCCCGCGCCGATCGGGTGTACTCCGGACGACTTCTTCGACCCGGTCAGCGGGTGCGAGCCGAGGTCGAGGGCATCGGCGCCATCGAGAATCCCGTCGTCGTGGAGCCCTCCCCCATCAGCCAGCAAAGTGGATTAAAAAGCGCGCGAGGGGCCCGCGACGGACCACGACTGTCAGCTAGCAGGTATGTCGAGAGTAGGGCTGGCGGGCAGTGTTGATGGGTGTCAGCGTTGACGACATACCCGGCGCAGACGCGCGATGGTGGGGCCAAAAGCCGCGCCAAGCACCGGCTCACGACGAGAGGGAACGCTATGACACTCATCGCCCTTGAAGAACATGTGCTTCCCGCCGATCTCGTCGACCAGGTGTGGCCGACTCCGATGGCACCTGACGCGCCCACCTCGAAGCTGGTGGACGTCGACGAGCAACGACTGAAGGCCATGGACGACGCGGGTATCGATATGCAGGTCTTGTCAGTCACCGCGCCGGGATCCCAGCAGGTACCCGTCGAACAGGCGGAGGGGCTCAGTCGGGCGCTCAACGACCGATGTGCCGAAGCCGTCGCGGCACATCGTGACCGGTTCAACGCGCTGGCCACCCTTCCCACCCAGGACCCGGGTGCCGCGATCGTGGAAGCCAAGCGCGCGATCACCGAGCTGGGATTCTGCGGCGTCGTCATCAACGGGCACACACAGGGACGCTTCCTGGACGCACCCGAGTTCGACGAATTACTCACGGCCATCGAGGAACTCGACGTTCCTATCTACCTGCACCCCACCTATCCGCCGCAGCAGGTCGCCGAGGTGTATTTCAGTGGCCTTCCAGGACAATCGGGCAGGGCGCTGGCCACGGCGGCCTGGGGATGGCACGCAGAGACCGGCCTGCACGTGTTGCGGCTCGCAGCCGCGGGTGTCTTCGCCCGCCACCCCAAGCTGCAGATCGTCGTCGGCCACATGGGCGAGAACCTGCCGTTCTCACTCATGCGTGCGGACACGGTGCTCAATAGGGCCGACCCCGGTGCCCCTTCGGTGGCAGCCATCATCCGCGAACACGTGCACATCACCATCTGCGGCTACACCACTACGCCGCCGCTGTTGTGCGCCCTGCAGGTGTTCGGCGCTGACCGCATCATGTTCTCCAGCGACTACCCTTTCGGCGATCCGGTGGAGCATTCGAAGTTTCTGGCCGGGGCACCGATCAGCCCGGCCGACCGGGACAAGATCGCATACCGCAACGCGCAGCAGCTGTTTCGGCTCTGAACACATCCGCACGAGGCGGAAGGAAACGTCGACGGTCAGAAAGCCTTTGACTTCTACACTTCGGGGACGATGCGCGGCTCCACGGCCCCGCGGGAATCTGGCTGCACAGCCCCAAATTGGCTGGGCTGTATCGGCCGTTGGGCACCTACCTGAGGTCCGGCGCCGGCCTCAGTGAGCCGGTTCGCGAGGTTTGCATCCTGGCGACGGCCCGCGAATTCAACAACGCGTTCGAGTGGGCCGCGCACGAGCCAGAAGCGTTACGCGTTGGCGTACCGCCTGAGATCATTCAATCCATCAAGCTGAGACAGCCGAGCGACAAGATAGGGGCGCCATCTGGGACTGTGGTCGAGTTGATACGGGAGGCGTTTACAGCGGGATCGGTAAGCGCCGCAACGTATGACGCTCAGGTTGTTGTCGTGGCGGAACATCTTTCGACAAACGTCTCAGTAACATTCGGTTCAGGCGCTCGCCACCGCGGCCAGGGCCGCCCGTCCGCGGGGGTCCTCGGCGGTGGAGGGTACGACCGCCACGGTGTCGGCGCCGGCGTCGTGGTAGGCCTGTAGCCGCTCAGCGATGCCCTCCGGCGAGCCCAAGGCGCACACCTGGTCGAGTAGCTCGACGGGGACGGCGGTCGCCAGCTCGGCGCGGCGCACGCCTGCGCGGGCGCGCTGGACGAGGTCGAGAAAGCCGAGCTCGCTGAACATTTCGCCGTATCCGGGAGGGGCCAGATACACGGCCAGCTGGGCAGCCATTTGGCCGCGCGCCGCGTCGCCGGGGTTGACTGCGACCGGAACCCAGACCGTCAGGCGCGGCGGGATGCGGCCGGCCGCGGCAGCCGCGGCGTCCACGATCGCCCGCATGTCGGCGACCCTGGCGGGCGGGACGAGATTGAGCACGACCTCATCGGCGTGCTGCGCCGCCACCCGCGTCATTGCGGGGCCGAATGCGCCTACTCCGATTCTGCTGTCCGGCATCGGCTTTCGCAGCCGAAAGCCGTAGCTGCGAACGTGCTGCCCGGTGTAGTCGACTCGCGTCCCGGCCAGGATCGTCCTCAGACACTCGATGGTTTCGCGCATGCGTGACGCGTGCTGCGCCCACTGGCGGTCGTGCCAGCCGGCCACGATCGCCGGACTGGAGGCGCCCAACGCGATGTCGACCTCGCTGCCCGTGAGGGAGGCGACCGAGGATGCACCCAACGCCAGCGCTACCGGGCTGCGGACACCGACCGCCAGCGGTCCCAGCTTCAGACACAGGTCGGGCACGCGGTGCCCGACCGCGGTGGCCAACGCGAAGGCGTCATAGGTGGCCATTTCGCCAATCCAAAGCGTGTCGAACTTGGCCTCACGGGCCGCCAGCGCGACGTCCAGCGCCTCCTCGTCGGGCCGGTCCAGCCAGAACGGCAGGGCGACTTCGATCCGTCCGGTCACAGCATCGACACGTCGGCCGGATGGTCGAGCAGGATGCGGCCGGGCAGCTCGCGCGATGCCTCGTTGACCTGGAAATGGGCCGTGGCGGTGTACGCGTCGCGGAATCGGCGCTGCAGTGGGGCGCTGTCGTATATCGCGCTACCGCCGGCGAGGTCGTACATTTCGCGGACCACGTCCGCGGAGGTCCGCACCGCGTGAGTTGCCGCCAGACGCAGGCGGTTTCGCGTCACGACCGACACGCCTTCGCCGTCCTGGCTCGCCTGCCATCCCGCCTCGATCGCTTCGTAGTACAGCGCTCGCGCAGCGCTCAGCGCCGACTCCGCGGTCGCCACCGCTGCTTGGGTCGCGGGGCGCTCAGCCAGCGTGCGGGTCGACCCAAGTCCCTTCTTGGCGCAGGCCAGCTCGATGAGGTCGTCGATCGCGGCGCGCGCGTTGCCCAGCGCGGCCGCGGCGATCGACAACGCGAAGAACCCGAACACGGGGAAGCGATACAGCGGCCGGTCCAGCAACGGGCCGCCGAACAACGAGAACACGCGATCGGCCGGCACGAAGACCTCATCGGCGACCGTGTCGTGACTTCCGGTGCCGCGCAGGCCCAGCGTGTGCCAGGTGTCGAGAACGTGGAGGTCGTCTTTGCGCAGCGCCACGACCGACGGCACGCCCTGATCGTCGACCAGGCAACCGGCAAACATCATGTCCGCGTGCGTGATTCCGCTACAGAACGGCCAGCGGCCGGATACCACGACGCCGCCATCCACTGTCCGTCCTGTGCCGCGCGGCGCCCAGACTCCGGCTGCGACGCCTCGCCCGTCACCGAAGAGTGCATCGCGGCTGGAAGCCGGCAAGTAGGCGACTAGCAGGCTGCTGGTGATCGCGATCGAAACGCACCAGCCCGCCGAGGCGTTGCCGCGCGCCACCTCTTCTGCACACCGCAGGGCAACTCCGGGCGGCAATTCCAGTCCCCGGACTTCCACCGGTGCGCCGGCGCGCAGCAGGCCAGATTCCCCGAGGAGCGCCACTAACTCCCCGGGTAGTCGGCGGTCGTCGTCGATCTCGCTCGACATCTCCCGCGCCTCAACAGCGATCTGCCGGGCGATCTCGATCTCGTTCGCGCTGCTAGGCAGTGCTGTCGTCAGGTCGGGCTGGTCCATGGCGATCTCGGCATTCGTGTGGGGCGGACAGCTGGTTCAATCACGTTACCACTAGTGGTTCAGCAGCTGAACCGGTATGGTTATTGAACCATGGTCCCGCCGTCTGATCTGTCCCACCGCTTCGAAGCCGAGTCCGTCGGCCGGACTCTCGAGCTGGTCGGCGAGCGCTGGACGCTGCTAATCCTGCGCGAAGCGTTCTTTGGCGTGCGCCGCTTCGGTCAGCTCGCGCGCAACCTCAACATCCCGCGGCCCACGCTCTCCGCCCGGCTGCGGACGCTGGTCGAGGCGGGCCTTCTCAAGCGGGTCCTCTATTCCCGGGATCCCGAGCGCCACGAGTACCGGCTCACCGACGCAGGGCGCGATTTGTTCGGCGCGATCGTGACCCTCATGCGATGGGGCGACGAGCATCTGCCGCACCCGAGCGGCCCACCGATCGTGCTGCGCCACGACACGTGCGGCGAAATCGCCGACCCGCGCCTCACGTGCGCGCATTGCGGCGAGGAGATCAGTGCGCACAACGTCACCCCTGAGGCCGGCCCCGGCTTCCGCACAGATTTGGGCGATCAAGAACTCGCCTGATCGGCAATCACGAGGACAGTCATTCGCGCATCCGACCATTCGGCTCGGGACGTCAACGGTTGCAGCCCGTTTGGTGAGCGCCGATGGCGTTACACCAGATCTAACGCTTAACCCGTTGTCCCAGCACGGTAGACAGCGGCACGGCGATGGTCCCTGCAGGCCCAACGTGCCCGCACCCGGATCGTCGCCGAGTGTTCCACACGCGCACGGAACAAGGCAGTGTTTCGTGGTTCCTAGCCCTGTTTCCGGGCCCCTTGCGTTTCGGACGCTCGGCATAGTCGGCGATCTCATCGATGCTGCGCCGCGGTCGTGGGTGGGATGTCGACGAACGCGCCGTCCTTCTGGCCCTCCTTGACAACGTTGGCGATGCTGCGGACGTACGCCAACACGTCACGTCGCAGCCCGTCGGCACGTTCTCCGTGGAGCTTGAAGAGTTCGCTGAACTGGATCCGGAAGGTGTCGATGTTGTTGGTTGACTATGAATGCCCGACGTCATAGGCAGCAGCCGCCACATTCGGCGCCAGCGCTCGGGTTTAGGCGCTGTCTGACACTAGCGTCATCGCCCGGGTGGGCCGCGTTGATTGCGGCGAAGGCGTGTGGCGAGGCGTAGCCGGTGTGTGCGACGATCTGGTTGAGGTCCCGGCCACCACCAGCTTCGCCGACTTCGTCTGACGTACGACTCAGCAGTTTGCAGCAGTGATCGCGCAATCCAAAATCGTGTGCTACCAACAATTCCCGGGAGATGTCGAGTGATTGAGAACATGGGCGACTTCCGCGCTCTGGATCCGTTCTTTCGGATCGTTGAGCAAGGCCTTGCGGGATACGTTGATGGTGACCACTTCTTCGACATGCTGGCCGAGGACGTGGTCTTCGACTTCATCATCACGGTTCCGAACTACCCGCGCCACATAGTCGGCCGCGCGGACCTCATCGAGCTCTACCGCGGCTACGGCTCCACGTTCTTCCTCGACCGCTGCTACGACCTGCGTGTCCATCAGTCGCCGTCAACGTCGTCGGTTGTGCTCGAATACTCCTCCGAAGGCCGGGTCGTCGCCACCGGTCACCCCTACGGCAACAGATACATCTCCGTGGCCGTCATCAAGGACCGCAAAGTCACCGAGTGGCGCGACTACCTGGATCCACTGCGCGTCTTCGCCGCCCTCGAGGGACGCTCCTTCGAGCCCGACGGGAATGCAGGGACGGATCCAGGAGATGGCTGATAGCTAGGGGCGGACTGGTGGCTATAGCTTCGCGCCCGTGGGGACTCGAATCAGGCCGGGCTGGAGGCTTTTGCCGCGGCGATGGTGAGCCGAGCGATGCGTTTGGCGGTCATTGCCGCGGTGCGGGCGGTGCTGGCCACTTCCGCGGTTGCCAGTGCCCCGTCATACAAGACGATGAGGGCATCGGCCAGGGACGCGGTGTCGGCCACTCCGGTGTCTGCGGCAAGCGCAAGAAAGGATTCGCGCACCCAGCGGCGGTACTCCTTGATGGCCAGCTCCTGGGCCTCGCCCGCCGGCGCCTCGGCGGCGGCGTTGACAAAGGGGCAGCCCCGGAACTCCGGAAGCGATACGTAGTCGGCTATCGCATCGAAGACCGCGAGGATCTTTTCCTCCGGATCGTCGGTGCCCGCCTGTGCTGCATCCACGCGCTCGCGCCATGCATCCAGGCGACCTCGCAGGTACGCGCCGACGAGTTCGTCCTTCCCGCCGAATATGTAGTACAGCGAGCCCTTTGCCACGCCGGCCTTTTCGATGACGGCGTCGATCCCGGTGGAATGCACCCCGTCGCGGTAAAACAGCTCATCAGACGCGGCGAGCAGGCGTTCCCGCGCTGAAAGCCGTTTCGCCGTCTTCGTCGCCATCACAGCAGCTTATCAGACAGACTTGTCTGAAGGACGTAGCCGGCAGGGCGCTTGACCCGTTTTGCGGGGCGGCTCCCGCTGCCGACGGCGGCGTCCGGCTGGATCGAATAAAGCCGATCACTATCGAGATAGCGTGCCCACACCGATCGTCGCCGCGCATCCCTGCAACAACCCGGCTTGACGCATCCTCCCGGAATAATTTACCGTTTAGACCAGTCTGTATAAATGACTCGCACCGGCTATGGGATAAGCAGCCCGCAACCAGCGCGGCAACCACACCACGAAAGATTGGAAGGTCAAGTGATGTCACGACTGGATGGCAAGGTCGCCGTGATCACCGGCGGCAGTAGCGGTATCGGGCTGGCAACCGCGGCGAGGTTCGTCGAAGAAGGCGCCTACGTCTTCATCACCGGGCGCCGTCAAAGCGAGCTGGACAAGGCCAAAGCGTTGATCGGCGACGGCGTGACCACCATTGCCGCCGATGCCACCAACAACGCCGACCTGGACAGACTGTTCGCGACGGTGCTCGAGGAAAAGGGCGCGCTGGATATCGTCGTCGCGAACTCGGGCCGGGTTGAGCCCGAAGAGCTGGGCAAGATCACCGAGGAGAACTTCGACCTCACCTTCGACCTCAATGCCCGCGCAACGCTGTTCACCGTGCAGAAGGCGCTGCCGTTGATGCGCGACGGTGGCTCGGTCATTCTGATCGGTTCGATCGCCGGCTACGTCGGTATTCGCGGCTACAGCACCTACAGCGCCACCAAGGCCGCGCTGCGCTCCTACACCCGCACGTGGACACGCGAGTACGCTGACCGTGGTATCCGGTTCAACACGTTGAGCCCGGGCCCGGTCGACACTCCGATCATGGATGGTCAGGCCGACTCGCCGGAGGAGGCGGACGCGATCAGGGCACAGTTCGCCGCGGCGATACCACTCAACAGGATGGGTCGCCCGGATGAGATTGCCTCCGCCGCTTTGTTTTTGGCGTCCGACGACAGCAGCTTCGTGGCAGGCGCCGAGCTCAGCGTCGATGGCGGCATGGCCCAGGTCTAAGTACGGTCGGCGACACCCCGGGGCGCTGCAGCGCGGGGAAAGGACATAGATGACTCTGAACACCGAAAGCGGGCTTGACGGCGAGTACTTGCCGAGCCCGGAGGCGCGCGTGCGCAAGCAAGTCGAAGACTACGAGGCCACCGACGGTGTTGAGGGGGCAACGCTGGAGGGCCGGCCGGTGGTGATCCTGACGTCGATTGGGGCGAAATCGGGCAAGGTCCGCAAGAACCCGGTGATGCGCATCGTCGACGGTGACCGCTACGTGGCGGTGGCCTCATACGGTGGGGCGCCCAAAAACCCCTCCTGGTATGCAAATCTGGTCGCCCACCCGACGGTGCGACTTCAGGACGGCGCCAGTGTCAAGGATTTTCACGCCCGCGAGGTCAGCGGCCAGGAGAAGCAGCGGTACTGGGCGATCGCCGAGCAGTTCTGGCCACACTTCCCCGAGTACCGGCGGCTGGCCGCCGGCCGCGACATCCCGATCATGGTGCTCGAGCCCATCGCGCCGCCCCAATGAAGATCTCCGCCCAATTCGCGACCTCGTTGCACTCGCCCGCGCACATCGCGGTTGCCGAACAACTCGGCTATGACCGGGCCTGGCTATTCGACATACCGCACGAAAGCCCCGACGTGTGGATGATGCTCGCGTTGGCGGCCAAACGCACCGCCACTATCGGCTTGGGACCCGGCGTGCTCGTACCGAGCCTGCGCCACCCGATGGTCAACGCCTCGGCCGCTGCGGCGCTGGCCGCCCTGGCGCCCGGCCGAGTCGCGGTCGCGTTCGGCACCGGTTTCGCCGGCGCCCGCGCACTGGGCGCCGCACCAGCCACGTGGTCGTATGTGCGCGATTATGTTCGCGCGTTCCGCGGCCTACTGAGTGGTGCGCCGGTGACGTGGCAGGGCGCCCGGATGCAGATGATGCATCCCGACGGGTACGCACCCGAGCGACCGATCGACATACCCATCCTCATCTCCGCGCTGGGGCCCAAGGGCCTGGAGGTCGCCAGCCGAGCTGGCTGACGGGCTGTTCACCGTCAACGGCCAGACCCGCTACGCCGCGCAGTTCGCCTGGGCCGCGCTTGGAGTTCATGGCACCGTGCTGGCCGACGATGAGGCACTGGATTCCCCGCGCGTGCAGGCTGCCGCCGGGCCGGGAAACGCGCTCGCCTATCACGCCGCCTACGAATTCGGCGGCGACGTCACCGCACTGCCGGGCGGCGATGTGTGGCTCGACACCATCAACCAAAGCCCACCGCAGGATCGCCATCTCGCGGTGCACGACCAGCACCTTGTCGCGCTTAACCGCGCCGACACCGCCGCGTGGGCGGCGGGCAGCTGGAATGCCATCGGCCAGACCACGCTGACCGGCATGTTCGACGACATCGGCCGCCGCGTCAGTGAACTCGCCGCAGAGGGCATCACTGAACTCATCTACCAGCCCACGGGGCCCGACATCACCGGTGAACTCGAGGCCTTCCACACCGCGGCCCGCGCCGCCGTAAGCGCGGTGGCACAAGATAATCCAGGATCTGAGCTCAAGCCGTAGGATCGCTTCCCGCCGCGCGCGATTAGACCACATTGTCTGTCTCGAGGTTCCGCACGGGTGGGCGACCGTAAGCGTGAAAGCCTGGGCCCAATGGCACAGGTCACAGCGAGACAATCGACCCCACCCTTGCACCTTTAGTCCGATCGGTCTAAATTAGAGACATTAGACAGATAGGTCTAAACGTAAGGAGTGCTCGTGGTACACCCAACCGCAGTTCGCGATCTGGAAGGCAAGGTGGCGCTGGTGACCGGCGCGACGTCGGGAATCGGTCGGGCGGTCGCGGTGCAGCTGGCCGCACAGGGCGCCACCGTTATCGTGCACGGCCGCGACACCAACCGCGGCGTCGCGGTGGTCACCGACATCGAAACCGGCGGGGGCTCAGCGCGGTTCGTGGGCGCCGACCTGAGCCAACCGGCAGAAGCGCTACGGCTGGCCGAGGAGGTCGGCGACGTCGACATCCTGGTCAACAACGCGGGGTTCGCCTGGTTCGGTCCGTCGGCAAAGCTGGCCGTCAACACGCTGGATCGGCTGTTCGCCGCCAACGTGCAAGCCCCCTACCTGCTGGCGTCGGTCCTGGCCCCGAAAATGGTGTCGCGCGGCGGCGGCGTGATCATCAACGTGGCCAGCAGGGCAGGCACCGTCGGTCAGCCCGACACCGCGGCGTACGGCGCCACCAAAGCCGCGCTGGCCTCCCTCGCCCGCTCCTGGGCCGCCGAATACGGCCCCGCCGGCATCCGCGTCAACGCGATCTCACCAGGCCCCGTCTACACGAACGCAGCCGGTCGCGAACTGTTCGATGCCAGCGCCGAGACGACCCTGCTCGGTCGGGCTGCCGAGCCGCAGGAGATCGCCGACCTCATCGGCTTCCTGGCTTCCCCCCGAGCCGCGTACATCACCGGCACCAATATCGCTGTCGACGGTGGCCGCGCCACCGCCCGACAGCACCGCACACTGGACGCGGCTTCATGAACATCTCGATGTTGGCAATCAGCTTCGACGCCCACAACGCCGCTCAACTCGCGCGATTCTGGGCCGAGGCTTTGCACAGCACCGTTAACGAGGGTGCCACCGAGGATTTCGCCTCGATCGCCGCCGGCACCGACGGCCGGCTCGGGACCTTGCTGATGTTTCACAAGGTGCCCGAAGGCAAAACGGTCAAGAACCGGGTTCACATCGACCTGCAGGCCACCGATGTTGTAGGTGAGGCCGATCGTCTGACAAGTTTGGGCGCCAAGCAGATTCGCTCACTGACCGAGAACAACAACCGCTGGATCAGCTTGCGCGACCCCGAAGGCAACGAGTTCGACCTCGTCGCAAGCGGATGATCCTCAGCCACCCGACACAGACCACCGATTCACCAATCCATGCCACCAATCACAGGAGGAAAGACCATGACAGAGACCGAGCAGCGCAACAAGGCGCTGGTGCTGGAGGCGTTCGACACGTTATTCAACAAGCGGGATTACGTTGCTGCGGAACGCTTCTGGTCACCTGACTACATTCAGCACAGCGCGCACATCGAACCAGGACGCGAGGGTCTTTTCGGACTTGTCAAAGCCGCACCGCCCGACATGCACTACGAGAACGCGCTGATCACCGCCAACGGCGATTACGTGATGCTACATGGTCGATTCTGGAATGTTGGGCAACCCGCCAACTGGATAGTGGCAGACATCGTACGGATCGAAGACGGTCTGCTCGCCGAACACTGGGATGTCATCCAAGACGAAGCCACCGCCGAGGAGTCCCAAAGTGGGCTGCCGATGTTCGGCGACACCTTCCCCACACCGGCCTGACACGGAATGGCTGAATTGCACCACAAACTTTCCGGGGCAACGACGGCGCTGCCGGAGAAACCGGACGCCGCACGAGCACGTCGACCACCCACCACGAAATTGGAGGATCGACTGATGCGGTGACAGCCGCCCAGCCATCGCAGCGCACAACTGCGTCTCATTCATCCGACATCACGAACGTGAAAGGCAAATCATGACAACGTTTCGCGCGGCCCAAGTCACCTCACCCGGCGGAGAATTGGCTCTGATCGATCGCGCCCTCGTCGATCCTGGACCCGGGACTGTGCGGGTCGCCGTGGAGGCGTGCGGCATCTGCCACTCCGATTCGGTGTTCGTCGATGACCAGTGGCCGGGTCTGCACTTCCCGGTCACGCCCGGTCACGAGATCGCCGGGCACATCGACGCGATCGGCGAGGGTGTGGAGGGCTGGCGCACGGGTGACCGGGTGGCGATCGGCTGGTCGGGCGGCCATTGCGGGCATTGCCGCAGTTGTCGGGGCGGCGAGTTCGTGCACTGCGAGGTCGGCATGGTCACCGGCGCAACGTTTCCGGGCGGATACGCCGATTACGTGGTGGCGCCTGCGAGCGCGCTGGCCCGTATTCCCGACGAACTGTCGGCGGTTGACGCCGCGCCGATTGCGTGCGCGGGACTGACCATGTTCAACTCGCTGCGCCGCACCGGCGCCGGGCCCGGCGATCTGGTCGCGATCCTCGGGATTGGTGGCCTCGGTCATCTCGGCGTGCAGTTCGCGGTGAAGATGGGCTTTCGCACCGTCGCCATCGCGCGCGGCCCCGAAAAGGGCGAGCTCGCCCGCCAACTGGGCGCACATCACTACATCGACTCCGCGGCCAGCGACGTCGCCGGCGAGCTGCAGAACCTGGGCGGGGCGCGCGTCATCCAGGCCACTGCCACCAACGCCGAGGCCATCACCGCCTCGGTCGGTGGACTTGGATTGCACGGCGAACTGCTCACGCTGGCCGCCCTGGTCGACCCGGTGCAGGTCAGTCCGATGCAGCTGATAAACATCTCCGGCACGGTGCACGGTCATCCGGCCGGCGCCTCGAACGACCTTGAGGATACTCTCAATTTCGCCGCACTGCAGGGCATTCGACCAATGGTCGAGGTAGTGCCATTGGAGAAGGCCGCCGACGGCTACCAACGCATGCTGGCCAACCAGGCCCGCTTCCGCGTGGTGCTCACAACAGAGGAGACCAGCGGATGACCACCACACACCTGATGCACGTCGCCGACGGGATGCACATCGAATGGGATGTTCCGATCGACATGGACGACGGTCTGCAGTTGCGGGCTGACATCTTCCGGCCGACCGGGCCGGGGCCCTGCCCAGTGCTGCTATCCCATGGTCCCTACGCGAAGGGAGCCAGCTTTCAAACCGGCTACGCCCCCACGTGGAACCGGCTGGCCGATCGAATACCCGGAGGTGACTCGCAACACCACCAATAAGTATCAGAACTTCGAGGTCGTCGATCCCGAGCGGTGGGTGCCCCACGGGTACGGCGTCATCCGCGTGGACTCGCGTGGCGCGGGCCGCTCACCCGGATTCCTCAACCCGTTCTCGGCGCGCGAAACCCAAGACCTTCACGACTGCATCGAATGGGCCGCCGCGCTGCCCTGGTGCAACGGTAAGGTCGGCCTGGCCGGAATCTCCTACTACGCACAAAACCAGTGGCAAGTCGCGGCGACCCAGCCGCCGCACCTCGCCGCCATGAGCGTGTGGGATGGTGGCTCAGATTGGTACCGCGAGCTCGCCCGTCACGGCGGCATCCGGTCCACGTTCGGCCAGCAGTGGTACGACAACGTCGTCCTGCCGGTACAGTACGGCCGCGCTACCAATGGGCTGGCCAACCCGGTGACAGGACAGTCGGCATCGGGCGACGTGACACTGGACGAGCAGACACCGGCCGCCAACCGCATCGACTACGAGCAGCTGATCGCCACCCATGTCCTCGATGATGACACCACCCGGGAGCGCGGTGCCCAGCTCGAAAAGGTCACCGTGCCACTCCTTTCCGCCGCCAACTGGGGTGGCCAAGGCCTGGATCTACGCGGAGACATCGAAGGGTTCGTGCGCGCCTCCTCGAAACACAAGTGGCTCGAGGTGCACGGCCGCGAGCACTGGGCCGAGGTTTATACCGACTATGGTGTCGAGCTTCAACGCCGGTTCTTCGACCATTTCCTGCATGGCAAGGACAACGGCTGGGACCGACAACCTCACTGCTGCTGAATATCCGCCACCCCGACGGCACCTTCACCCGCCGCACCGAGGCCACCTGGCCACTGCCCAACACCCGATTCACCAAGCTGTAGCTCGACAAAGACACCCTCACCGAAAAGCCGGGCGGCGCCGGGAAAGTCGAATTCGACACCAATGAAGGCGCCTACCTGCGTGGTTTTGCCCAGCGGCTACCGGGTCGCCCTGACCGTGCAAGGCACCGACTGGAAATTCCCCGGCGTCGTCAACGCGGGGCGTCTGCTGAACTTCGGTGTGCCGCTGCAGGGTTCGGGACCATTCCAGCACAACGATCCGGTCGACCGGCCGGCGAACATCTTCGGTGGCCGTACCACTGTGCACACCGGTGGCGACACCGCGTCGTGGCTTCAACTCCCGATCGTGGGCTGAACGCCCGACACGCACGCCGCGCGCTATGACCAGATTGCAAACTGGGCGTTCGTGGACTGGATGTTGAACTTCGGTGAAGAGACGATCCAGAGCACCATCAAGATCCGCCAGGCAGGTTTCGTGGATTGCATCGACACGCTCCAGAGCTTCAGGCCCCTGAGCAGATCCGTTCGCACCGCGTTACGTGAAGATCGTGTGAGGCCGAGGCAACAAGGCGCCATCAACGAAGATGTCGAGCTTCTCGTTGTAGAAAGCGATCATCCCGACGATCGGTGCGACTTCGCGCAGCGGGTAGTCGTACGCCCAGGCGATGTCCGGATACACGGCGTCGCCGTTTCTGAATGTCCAGTACGCCGAGGTGATTCCCTTGTAGGGGCATACGGATTCGGTCTTGCTTGGCTCCAGGTGCGAGAAGTCTACGTCGGTGCGGTCGACGTAGAAGCGTGTCGGCAGACCTGTTTCGAAGAGCAGAACTGGGCTGTGTGTCTCGGCCAGCACCACGCCGTCGAGCTCGACCCTGATGTGACGGTGGGACCGCAGCGAGTCGATACGCACGTACGGGTTGCGCGGATGAAGGATGAGTGGTTCGTCCTCTTCGAACCACTCAAGGGCGTCCCATTCGAACCGCACGCTGCCCGCGACCGGACCGGAATCGTAGACACGGGCGGCAGAGGGCCATGTGCGCTTGGCCGATGTCAGCGAATACAGCCGCGAGGAACCAAATTGCAGCTTCTGGACGTGGTTTTCGTCGTGTAAGTGCTCCATGCGAACGTCGGACGTGGGGATGTAGTACTGCGGGTAGTACGCGATCTCCCAGACGTAATGGGCGCGCGTGGTGTCGAATACGAGTGCCTGGTCAAAATACCCGCGTACCCGGCGCGGAGCAGGCTCGATGAGGCCTCGCTCGCCGAGCAACCGGGGTAGTCCCGATCGGCGGTCGGTGACTCTGTAGTCATTGGTCCTCCTGATTGCGCATCGGTGACACGGGCGGTGGTCCGACGCCCGCTTTAGACAGATCTGTACATACCAGGCTACGTCGCTGGACAACCGAGCGTCAACCTGCGAGTGCCCGACCCGACATGGCGCAGGACGAGTCGGCATCGGCACGAGCCGGACCGATACCCGAAAACGTCACGGTACCAGTGCTTTCCGTTGCGAACTGGGGCCGCCCAGCGCGTGCATCTGCCCGGAAGTCCCGAAGGCTGCCCTCCGCCGCCGCGACTGGGTCATCGAGAAGGCCGTGAGCATGAGCGCGTTCTACAACGATTGCGGGCGGCGCCAATCCTGGCCACCAGCCCTGGGCCGGGAATACCATCGACCGCAGCCATCGTTGTCGATGGAGATTGTCGGCGCATCATGGCGGCGGCCGGCTCACAGTTGGGATGCGGACATGGACGAGCCCGGAATCGATCTCGCGTTAGCGCGTCAACGTCTTCTTGACGCCGCCGACGAGCTGTTCTACCGCCAAGGGATACATAGAGTATCCATCGACCGGGTCATCGAGAAGGCCGGCGTCCCGGCGGAGACATTGCGCGAGGCGTTCGGCAGTACCGACGAACTTGTCCGGTCGTACCTGCGGGCCCGTCATACCCGGTTGCAGGAGGCGATCGCGCGCGATCTCCCCGGTTATCGCACACCCCGTGAGCGCCTCGTGGGCGTGTTCGAGATACAGGGGCAGTCGTTTGTCGAGCCGGGTTTTCGCGGGTGTGCGTTGGTGACCGCCAGTGCCGAAGCGCTACCGGGCGAAGTGGTCGAGGAAGTCGTCACCGAATACCGCGACTGGATACACAACTTGTTTTTCGACCTGGCCTTCGCGGCCGAGGCAACGCACCCGGAGGAACTCGCCGAGCAGCTCGTCGTGCTGTTTGACGGCGCCGGGATTTCGGCGTGGCTGGACGCAAAACCGTCCACCGTCAACACAACCCGAGCGGTAGCCCAAGCACTTATCGACGCTGCGCTGCAAAATTAACTTCGGGCGGGCGATGCCGGTCATGCGCTGATGTCCAGCTCACCGGGCGCCTGATTCTTTTGGTCATCTGAGCCGTCACCGCATGGCGCGGGCCTCGGCCTCCACGTCGTAGTCCTGTACACCGGGTTGGCCGATGCTGACCGCCTGACCGGAGTCCATTCGCATCCCGTTGGACCGGGATCCTTGCTGGACTCGGGCGGTGTGATCGAGCCGCAGCGCCTGATAGCGGATCAGCACGTCGGTCACGTCGGCGGCACCGGCATCTCGCATCAGCGTGGCCAACGCCATCCCATCCTCGATGGCCTGGTTAGCGCCTTGGCCCATGTGCGGCAGCATGGCGTGCGCCGCGTCACCGAGCAGCGTCAACCGCCCATGCGTCCAGCGCGGCAGCGGATCGCGGTCATAGAGCCCCCACCGGAACGTGGCATCGACCCGCGAGAGAAGTCGGCTCAGCCACGGATCCCAGTCGGCGAACTCGGCGGTCAATACCGCTGGATCACCAGGCGCTGACCATGATTCACGCATCTGTTCATCGGCTGACACAAATCCCACATAGTTGAGCAGCGTGCCTGCACGCACAGGAAAGACAAGGAAATGTTTGCCCTTGCCCACCCAGTTCACCAACGCGCGTGGCCACGACCAATCGGGCACCTTGGCGGCCGGTATCACCCCGCGATGGGCCACCACGCCGGAGAACACCGGCGGCCGGGGCTCGATGACGTAGCGTTGCAGTGTCGAATGGATGCCGTCGGCAGCGATCACCACATCGGCCTCGACGCTAACGCCGTTGTCGAAGCTCACCACTGCGCAGCGGTCGTCCTGACTAAAGGCGACGCACCGATGTCCGGTGTGCAGCACCCCGTGGGGCAGCCCGGCCGCCAGCGCTGCCACCAGATCGGGACGGTACATGCCCAGCGAAGTCATCGGGCCATCGCGACCAGCGCCCTCATGCGACAGGACGGACCCGTCGGGGGTGAACATCCACCACTCGTTCACCGGCGCGCCGCGCCGCGTCACCGAGTCGGCGACGCCGAGCCGCTGCAATATCCGCATGCTGTTGGGGAAGAGCCCAACTCCCGCACCGACTTCGCCGATCTCGGCGGCCTGCTCGTACACCCTCACTTCGGCTCCGGCCGACCGCAGCGCCAACGCCGCCGATAGACCCCCGATGCCGCCACCGACGACCACCACACGCACCGACCGCATCGCAACCTCCCGACCAGGGTATTCAGCCTGAACGTCTTTCAACCGCAATACGGTCTGGACGCCAGATCAATTGTGAACCAGCGCAATTCCTATGAACGCGTGGCAAGGATCAGCAACGTATCTCCGCCCACCGACACGCCCTTCGGGCCGATGCGCTCAGCCAACCTGGCTCGTAGCTCGGAGGCCTTCTCGGCAGTGAGGATCAGGTGGTTTGAATAGGTGAATACGAGCTCAAGCCACCGCTCTGGGGAATAGTGAGCGCGCCGCGGGTACGTGCGCTCCTCCACTGTGAACCCAGCAGCCGTGATTGAGGCGATGAGGCGGTCGGCGTTGCCGTCGGTCCCGACAATACCGTTGGACAAGCCGCCATCCAAAGGAAAACCCGGATCCATGTAGTCCCGGTATATCTCGGCGAAGTCGCTGCGCGTGGGATCAGTCGGTAACAGGCGGTTCCACATCAATGCAAGATGTCCACCGCTGGACAGCAGTGCATGAGCCTTCGGTAGCGCAATGTCCGGATTCACCCAATGAAACGACTGCCCGAACACGATCAGGTCAAAGCTGCGCTCCGCGGGGTCCCAGGTCTCGAACGTGCCGATCTCGACGAGGACGCCCTTTTCCTTCGCGATTTTGGCCATTCGCAGATCTGGTTCAACCGCAAGGACATTGACCCCCTTGCCAACGAGTTGTTCGGAAGCGATGCCAGTGCCCGCGCCAACATCGAGCACCCGTTGAGCGCCGTGCGACAGAAGGTCATCGATGAGCTGATCGGGGTAGCGCGGCCTACGCTCATCGTAGATTCGCGCCGCGGCACCAAATGAGTCCGCGCGCGCACGGTCAACATAGAGATCTATGCGTGGCTGCACACCAAGAGCCTACGCCGATGTAACACCCTGGTGTGCAACCTGATTGGCACATCTAGGATTTCCCGGCTAACCGGTATGCAGTGGTGCTGCTGGCTGCAATGGTCGGGCCATCTCCTATGTCCGCGCCAAAGGTTCTCGCCGGCGGGACTGCCGTGTGAACCGGGACATTGTGATCAGGGATCCCTCGGCGGCCTCACAGCAGCGCTGGTTCTCCGGGACCGAGGACGGGACATTGACGTTCTGCCCCCGTTCAGGCTGCAGCTGCCTTGGCGATAGTGTTCTGCCCGGTCGCCCTATAACAGTCCGAGCAGCTGCAGATCGGTAATGTATTTGACGATGATCGGCGCTGTGACGTGTGGAATGTCCTTGTCTGGACCGACTTTCGCTTCCTGCACCGCCGCACGGAACCGGTCGGTGGGCGCCATCGACCCGCAGATCGGCTCTTCGGGTCGCTGATAATTGTGCAGCAGCGGTAGTAGCGAGGCCTGGCGTTGCTTGTCCGGCAGGGCACGCAACGCGGTGTCGAACCGTTGCAGCCATGCGTGATAGGCGGGTATCCGATGGATCGGGTAGCCGGCATCGATCAGCCAGTCGACGTACTCGTCGAGCCCGATGCCGTCGTCGTATGGGTTCATCACGTGATAGGTCTGATATCCGTCCACCACTTGTGCCCCGAGGGTGGATATCGCGTCGGCGATGAAACCGACCGGCAGCCCATCGTAGTGCGCGCGTTGCCGGTCACCGTCGGCGTCGAGCTCGTAGAACGAGCCGGGCGCGATTCCCGTGGCAACCAGACTCAGCATCAACCGGGTGAACATGTCCGGCACGTTGAGCTGGCCCGCGTACGTGGTGTCGGCCAGGATCATGTCGCAGCGGAACACTGCGACCGGAAGGCCACACAGGTCGTGCGCCTCGCGCAGCAGCACCTCGCCGGCCCACTTGCTATTGCCGTAGCCGTTGGCGTAGCTGTCGTTGATCTTGCGGGTCGCGCTGATCACCCGGACGTCGGCGTCCTCGGTGAACATCGACGGCTCGATCTGGTCACCCACACCAATGGTTGACACATAGGTGATCGGCTTCTGTCTGGTGGTCAGCGCGATGCGGATCAGTTCGGCGGTGCCCACGGCGTTCGGCCCGAACAGCTCGCTGTAGGGCAGCACGTGGTTGACCAGCGCGGCCGGGTCGACGATCAGGTCGACGGTGTCGGCCAGCCGCTGCCAGGTCTGCGGATCCAGTCCAAGGTCCGCTT
Source organism: uncultured Actinomycetota bacterium (assembly GCA_963770125.1). GTDB lineage: Bacteria > Actinomycetota > Actinomycetes > Mycobacteriales > Mycobacteriaceae > Mycobacterium. The sequence goes on from CAVYPI010000020.1 coordinate 121,115, forward strand.
CGCCCTTGTCGCCGGCGATGACCTCGAGATGATCGACGCCCAATTCGGCGGTAGTGGCGCAGCAATTCGGGGTCGCCGGAGTCGAACGTCTTGTCCAGGCGCTCACGAGCTGACTCGTTGTCTTTGGCGCGCACCAGGCAGATCAGCTTGCCGTCAACCAGGGCCATGCGCTCCAGCCATTCCAGGGCCAGGTAGCGGCCGAGGAACCCGGTCGCGCCGGTCAACAGCACCGTGCGCACCTCCGCGCTCGGACCAGGCAGCGACGGAGCCGCGGCCAGGGTCTGCGCGTCGATGAAGTTGTCCAGTGTCAGGTCACCGGCATGTACTTCGGTGGCGTCGCGGCCGTGCACCGACGCGAACGTCGGCCTCTTCGTGCCGGGTTGCCGTTCGGTCTCGATGTAATCGGCGATGGACTGCAGGTCGCTGGCCGGGCTGACGATGACGCCAACCGGCACGTCAACGTCGAAGATCTCGCGCAGCAGATTGCCGAATGTCAACGCTGACAACGAGTCTCCGCCCAGGTCGGCGAAATGGGCGCCGGGCGCCAGATCGCCGGCCCCCGCGCCGAGCAGCGCACCCGCGGCACGGCTGATGGTCTCCAGCACCGGCCGATCAGCCCCGCCCTGGCGCAGCGCGCGCAGTTCGCCTGCTTGACTGTCGGCCAGCTCGGTGTAGAGCTGCTCCAGGCGATCGCCATAGTGCGCCTTCAGTTTTGGCCGTGCCAGCTTGCGGATGCCGGTGAGCAGGCCGTTCTCAAGGGCGAAAGGCGTTGTCTCGATGATGAAGTCGCGCGGGATCTCGTAGGACTGCAGCCCGGCATCCTTCGCGATGTCCGACAACGACTCACCGATCGCCAACTTGAGTCCTTCGACGTCGCGACGTGCCAGCGCCTCTTCGGTGGGTACGATGACGGCCAGCAGGTAGGCGCGTGCGCTGTTGCCGTACACATAGATCTGCCGGATCAGCGGGCTATCACCGAACACCGCCTCCAGCTTGGAGACCGTGACGAACTCACCCTGCGAGAGCTTGAGCACGTTGTTGCGCCGGTCTAGGTAGACGAGTTGGTCGGGACCCACCTCGGCGACGACGTCTCCGGTGCGGTAGTAGCCGTCCGGATCGAACACGCTGGCGGTAACCTCCGGCCGCTTGTAGTAGCCGGGAAACAAGTCCTTCGTTTTGACCAAGAGTTCACCCCGTGGGTGCGGCCGGTCGGTGTGGAAGTAACCCAGATCGGGCACGTCGACCAGCTTGTAGTCGATCACCCGGGGGCGGCGCACCTGGCCGTCGATATAGACGATCCCGGCCTCGGTCGAGCCGTAGCCCTCGACGAGATGGAGGTCGAGGAGGGACTCTACGAACGCCTTAATCTCGGCGGAGATCGGTGCGGAGCTCGTCAACGCGGAGACGAACCGGCCGCCGAGCATGTGCTGCGCCTGCTCCGCCATCACCGTCGCTTCCAGTTCCGCGCGATCGCCGCCGTCGAAGGACCGTCGGTCCACTTCACTCTGGAACTCGCCGAAGACCATGTCCCAGATCCGCGGCACGAAATTCAGTTCGGTGGGCCGCACCAACGCCAAGTCCTCGAACAGCGTCGAAAGGTCGCTCCTGGCCGTGAAATACGCCGTGCCGCCGTTGCAGAGAGTCCCGTACAGGATGCCCCGGCCCATCACGTGGCTCATCGGCATGAAGTTGAGCGTGATCGACGGCTCCGTGTGGCGCTTACTCCAGGACCAGCGCGATTTCCGCCAGAAGTTGGCGACCAAGCGCGCCGGGTACATGGCGCCCTTCGGCGCGCCGGTGCTGCCCGAGGTGTAGATCAGCAACGCCAAGGGGTTGTCATCGTCGTCCGCAATGAACTCCGGTGCGGCCGATAGCGACTCCCCACGTTCGAGAAGCTCCGTCAGAGTCTCCACAATGATCGGGCTGCCCTCGTCCGCCAACCGCGTGCGGGCGGCTTCGAACGCCTCACGCTGGTCGTCGACCTCAGCGCGGTAGTCGAACACGACCAACCGCGCAGGCGTATAGCCGGTCAGCACCAGTTCGACCGCGACGCCGAGATCGTTGATGCTCGAAGCGAGTACGCGAGGTTCGGTTTCGGCCACGATTGGCCGCAGCTGACTGGCTGGCGCGCTGGTCTGCAGCGGAACGGACACCGCGCCCAGCTCGACCAACGCTACGTCGATCGTCGTGTAGTCCACACTGGTGAAGCCCAGCACACAGACGCGGTCGCCGGCCCGCACCGGTTGCTCCGGGCCGTTGGTCAAGGCGCTCGCGACCGTGCCGACGCGCCGCCACAACTCGCGATAGGTGACGGTCTCGAATCGGGGCAGAAGCTCAAGAGATATGCGGCCGGTCCCCGGATCGGTGACGAGGTTCACAGCACGTTGTCCGAGCGCACGACGATTGGCGTAACCCTCCATGACGGTGCGCACGATCTGCTGTAGCGGCAGACCGGGCTGCTCGATCACTGCGGTGAGGGCCTCGTCCGGCCGGGCGTTCCCGAACTGCTCATCGGTGGCGTACAGGTCGGCGATGCGCCGCGCGAGCCGATCTTCGCGGGAATCGGTCGACATGAAATCACTAGTCCTTCCGAACGGATGATTAGTTGCTTAACTTCAACTCCACGGTAGGACTGACGTGGAGAAACGCCAGGGCAGCTTAGGCCGCAGCCGCTGCTTCGCCAGCGGCACGGTGGGCTTTTGAAGTTGGCAGGTATCCAAAGATTCCCGTTGGCGGTAAGCCGTGCTGTGAGTTCGTTCTGCGCCATCGCGAGCGCAGCGTTGAGCTCATCGATCGTAAGGGCGTCCTGGCGACCCATAGCGGCAGCGCCGAGTTGGTCGTTTCCTCATTTGACCAGAAGGTGACGCTCGCCACAGAGTTGAACGGAACGGACCTGTCCCCCGCTTCCATTTACGCGAGGCTTATCGTGTCATATCGAGATGTGAAGGATACTGTTGTGACCGTTGATGATCCGCAATGGGCGATAGAGAACTCATACACTTTCGTACTGGTGCACGGAGGTTGCCACGATGGCTCCCTGTGGCAACCGGTTATCGAACGCCTAGAACAGCTCGGCCACACGGCGTACGGCCCGACTGTGGCAGGACATGGCAAAGGGGTTCCTAAGAACGTCACCCACGCCGAATCGACACAATCGATCGTGGACTTCGTCGTGGACAGGGACCTGACAGACTTCATTCTGGTGGGCCACGGTTACGCAGGCACCATCATCAGCAAGGTGGTGGAGGTTATCCCCGAACGCGTTCGCCGCCTGGTCTTCTGGAGCGCCTATGTCCTCAATGACGGCGAGTCCGCGCTCGAGATGCTGCCAGACAGTGTTGAGATGCTCACGCAGATGGCGGCCGACTCAGCCGACAACACCTTCATGATCCCTTTCGATATGTGGCGCGATGTCTTCATCAATGATGGCGAACCCGATCTTGTGCAGCGTGCCTACGACCAGCTCTCCTCAGAGCCTTTCGGGCCGTGGGCCGAGCCGTTGAAAATGGAGAAGTTCCATTCGCTTCAGACTCCACGCAGCTTCCTCGTCGGGGCTGACGACTTGGTGATGCCACCCGGCGATTCGGGCTGGCATCCCCGCATGTCAAGCCGGCTCGGGGAGTTCCGGTTGGTCCAGATGCCGGGAAGCCACGAGGCAATCTTCACGAATCCAATCGGCCTTGCTGAGAGGCTCATCGAAGCCGGACGCGATTAGCCGACCACCTCCGCCAAGGCCCGTATGTCGCACCGCGAAGTGAGATTTCGCTCGCTCAAACGGTCGCTGTAACCATCACATCTTCGACCGGCCCCGGTGGCGGCCTGCGCGTGGAATGGCATGGCGATCGGCGTCGTCAGAGTCATGTTCCACCCCTGTGTCGTGTTTGCATCGCGCATTACTTGTGACGTTTGGTGATCTGAACCGGCGGTCACCTATCGGGAGTTCCTTCTTATGTTCGCGACTGACTGATCGAGGTGTCGCTGTCTGCCAGCGTGCGGGACTGTTGAGCGTCGTCGATGAGTCGCTGGATGATGGGCAGAGCCACGCGCATGGCCAGAGTCAGGGTGACCTCGTCATCCTCTGGGAGGCCTGTGAGCAGCTCGGCCAACCGGTCCCGGCGATCGCGCTGCTGTTCGTCGAGCAGTGCCCGCCCGGCGTTGGTAATGGTTACCAGAGCGGCCCGCCCGTCTTCGGGGTCGTCGACCCGGGTCACCAGACTCTGCCGTTCCAACCGCTGAACCAGTTCGGTCATCGCCGGCTGGCCGATGCTCGCCGCAGCGGCCAACGCCGTCACCCGGGCCGGTCCTTCCCGATTAAGCGTGCTCAGCGTCAGGTTGGCAGTCAGACCCAGTCCTGTGCGAACGGCCAAGTGCCGAACCATGAGGATCGCCGCCTGTTCAAGCCCCTCGACAGCGTTCTCTCGGCCGACACCGCGGTTTAACCGTTCCACCCCGTGATTTTACCACATTCTACATCGCTACACGATGTAAAATGTGGTAGGGTCCCGCTGACGGGGTCCATCCGCGTGTCCAGTGACTGCGCAAGGATCGACGGGTCTCTGGCGCGTCGGGCCGACTTGCGCGTGCCAAAATGGACGGCCGGACGTGATGCGCTGTGGCATCGCTCTTGATCCCAGCACGGCCGGACGATCCGTACGTGCGCCGGCGCGGCGACCGCGCCCGTTGCGGAATATTGCTTCACGCTGCGCGGCAACATGAAGTGAACAAAGTTATCGTCGTACAGCATCTTTCGGTGGCTCGCTTCGTGCGGGAGCCATCCACGACATTCGTCGACAGGTAGCAGCTCCGTCCGGAGCCGAGCACCGCTCGGCCCGGGAGTAAGGAGCAGAGCCCAGCTGGTGGGAGTCGCGGCGGCGGGCTGTCGTCACCGTTCTCTTCGCCCAAGCGAGCGGCCGGTATTCAAGTGTTCGGATAGCGACTTGGCTCACACCTGTTGGCACGGCCGATTGTTAGGTCTACTGTTTATATATCGGCGCCCGATGTACATATCCCGGGAAGGAGTCCGCGATGTCTAACGCAGTCATTTCGCCAATCGATCTGCTGTGGATCGATCACCGACTGGTCTCTGCGCCGACGAGCACCACCTACGAGAACTGGGTCGCCGCCGGGAAGCCGTGTTTGCGCCGGAACTGCGGACACCGCCACGGCAATCACATCCCCAGCGAGGACATGGAATGCAACGAATGCGACTGCCTGGGGTTTGTCGGCTTCGGTCATCCTGACGATTCGGCGGCCACACCTGCCATCAGAAGCAAGGGATACCCGAAACGGCGCAGTCGCAATCGTTCTGTTGCGCAACAAGGGCTTTCGTCACCGGCTGATCCGAACCCAACCGGCTCGACCCTATCGAGGAATTGTAGTGATCATGACCGTCATAGTTGCTGAATCAACGGGCGGCACAGGCGTTCTGGACGCTGTCGGTATGAATGGAGCGGCGTGCGGTTACCCCACTGCCACCGCCGAACCAGTCAGCGACACCGTCGGCGTTGCGCGGCCCGAACGGTTTGTCGGGCCGTCTGGTCCTGCTGATCCCCGACAGCGCACAACCAACGCCGAGTTGACCGCACGATTCGAACGCGATGTCATCCCGCTGCGGGCGCCGCTCTACCGCCGGGCGATGCGCCTGACTCGCAATCGCGCCGACGCCGAGAATCTGCTGCAGGACACCATGTTGTCCGCCTACGTCGGGTTCCACCGGTTTCGGGAGGACACCAACCTCAACGCCTGGCTACACCGGATCCTCACCAACAACTACATCGACAGCTATCGCAAAACGCAGCGACAGCCGGTGTATCTGAGGGCAGAGATCACCGATGAGCTGCTGGCCTCCAACGTCGCACACTCGTCCACCGGGCTGCGCTCCGCGGAGGACGAGGCGCTCGACACGTTGCCCGACACCGAGATTGAGACAGCGATGAAGGCGCTACCCGAACAATTCCGCTTGGTCGTTTACTACGCCGACGTCCAAGATCTCAAATACAGGCAGATCGCCGAAATCATGCACATCCCGCCGGGAACCGTGATGTCCCGGCTCCACCGGGGACGGCGGCAGCTCCGCCAACTACTCGGCGAGGTTGCCGAATACACAAGCGCTACTACGACCCGGCGAGCGAGATCTATTTCATGCAACGGGGCGAACCCGGGCGCGGTCGGCCTGAGCGCGCGGACCCAGACGAGCTGAATGTCGCACGGGTACGGCTGATGATCGACGCGCTCGCGCAATTGTCCGCCGAGCACCGCGCGGTGATTAGCCACTCGCCCTACCTGCCCGAGGCCCGTTCGCGTCAACGCGTCCTCCTACAGGTGTGCCACCGGGGTGGTGTCGGTGCCGCCGAGGCGCCAAATCGGGATGACCACTTCAGGATCACACTCTTCTTCCACGATCCACTTGCACATGCGGCGAATGGGTTCCACGGCGTCCTGCGGGCTGGCAATCGCGACGCTGCACGCGTAGCCCAGACTGGTGAGACGCTGCGCACCGAACAGTGGAAGCGTGTCGCGTAGTTGCTGTTTGAGAGACTCGGGGTAGATACCTATCGTCTGGGTGTAGGCGTTGACCGCGGCGGTGACGGTGTCGACGCTGTCCACCGGCACCAGGTTGGCCACCCGGCCCGACAGCATCGTCGAATAATCGACAGGGGAATCAAACTGTGACACCACGATGGCGCCCTCGAGGCGCTCCCCGCCGATCACCCGGTAGAAATCGTCTGTGAGCCTTGAGGACTCGAGGTGCTCGAACAAGTCCCGGTTCGGGTACACCGGCGCGGTGCTGATGAACGACGGCAGTGCGACGAGTTCCTCATAGATCATCTCGCCGAGGCGATTCGCGTTGGCCAGACCGGCCTCGTCGGTGCCGCTGAGCGCATAGATCACCCGCGCGTTGGCGCATCCCTCCTGGTTGGCCACACCGATGTCGACGGCGGCGCGCCGCGCTACTTCGCGCATCGTCGCATCGTCGATGAACGCTTCCGCCCCGATGATGGTGGCGCTGCGTTTGGGATCCAGCGCGATCAGTTCCAATCCAGGCTGGATGTAACGGGTGACGTGCTTGACCGAAGCCAACCCACCCCACGCGACGATCTTCTCGACGTGTTGAGGCTGGTAGAGGACCTCCTCGACGGCGAGGTCACCGCCCTTCCAGTAACCCACGGCCAGGTGGCGAGTGATCGGGTGATCGGGCGCCACGTCGGCGAGGGTGCGCGCGATCGCGATCGCGGTGAGCGGGTCGTTCGACGGTGCTTTGATGATGACGTCCGAGCGGGTGATCACCGAGCGCACAATGGTGACCGCCGACACGAGGCCACCGTTGCCGGCCGGAATGTGCAGAACCCGTGAACCGAACGCCCGCACTCGCAGCTCGCGGCCGTCGAGCAATGTGTGCGGGACCCACCCGTTGAGGTAATTGAGCCCTACCTGGCTGTCGGCGAGCTCCCGAACATTCTCGCGGGTGAACAACGGGCGCAGCACCCGATAGCTGTTCCTGAGCATCTCCGCGGGCAACACGTTGGCCACCAGCGACGCTTCGTATGCTTCCTGCAGGTGGGTGTTGGACTCGAAATCGAGTGCATCACCCAAAGCCTCAAGGACATCGAGGATCTCGTCGAAGGACAGAGCGTAGAGGTCGGTCAGCTCGCCCGGGCTTTTCAGTGGCAACTCCTCGACGTACTTGGACATGTCAGGCGCCTGGAACTGGTACTGCCCGCTGCGCGTCCCGAATGACACAGAGATCGTCCGTGATGACCTGCCCCCGGAGAAACAATGGGACCGTGTAAGCGGCACTCACAGGTCGATATCTTTCATGAAGTCGATCGCCTCGTTGTGCACCTCATGCGTTGCAGCGCAGGTGATTCGGTCGTCGTCGACGCCTTTCTTTTCGCTGTAACGCATGATCGCGTGCTCGAACGCGACGCTGGTCTGTCCGCAGGGGCAGTGCAGGTCCCAGTCGATGGTGACCTCGTCACCGGAAATCGCGCCGCCCCAGTGCGCTTTCAGCAAGAAGTCATAGACAGCGGCGCGGCCGGTCTGCTTGCCCTTGCGGGGCAGCGGCTCGCTGGTAATTGGGTCGAGCACGAACGGGATCACCCATGGCTGCACGTGGTATCGACCCTCGGTGCATCCCCAGTGGAAGGCGCTTTGTTCAGAAAAGCCGTAACCCTCCTGGATGCGGTCGACGCCGAGGAACTCGGAAATGACGTCCATGTAGTTGTCGGGCAGGACGAACCCTTTCAATCCGCCGCCGGTGAGGATCGCCGAATCCTTGGCGAACACCTCCTTGATACCGCGGTCGAGCCCGGCCCTGGCGACGTCATGCAGCAGGTTGTAGGTGCCGATCATGAACACCCGCTTGCCGCGCAGCTTTTCGGTGATGTTGGTGAAGAACCGGTCCAGATCCTCCGGCTGGCGTGCCTGCATCGCGATGAACTCGTCTTTCCGCGCCGCCAGCGCCGGATCGATCACCAGGCGGTCCAGTTCGCCGCGTGACGCAGCAGCGCGCATCTTGGAGGCCAGAAACATCAAATCCGTGTCGATCGCGCCCGGATACAGAGCGTGAAACTTGGACTCGTCACCCCCGGTGAAACCCCGTCGGATCATGTTGGCGATACGCAGGTGGCCAAGCTTGCCGCCAGCGTAGTTGGGCCAGATGACCTCGACGCTCGGATTGAGTTCTCGCTCGGTGGGTTCCGTGCCGAAGTTCTGAAACAGACAGATCTTCCACAGGGTCATGCCCTCGCGCGCACCGTGCTTGTCCTTCGGAATGATCGACAGGGTGCCGGTGGTCCCGCTGGAGGTGATGACCTCCAGCGGAGTCTGCTCGTCGAGCCGCTCGATCCACTCGTCGATGCCGCTGCAGCCCTCGGTGTCTACCCGGGACAAGTCGTGGCTGGTGAGGTTGTCCAGCCATTTGGTCAGCAAGTCGAATCGCTTCTTGTCGATGAGCGCTGCGGGGTATGACTTGTACGCGGTGTGCGGCAGCAAAAGCGGGACGATATCGTCGAACTCGCTGACCTCGGCAACACCCAACCGGTCGGCCAGCTTGCGCACTATCGCGATGCTCTCACGGTGTTGACCGAAGCGGATCTTCATCGCTTGTCGCTGTAGCTCTTCAAGCTCGTCGCGCGCAATGCTGTGCATCCGCGTGTACGACTGACCGAAGAAGTTGATCGGGTCGTCCATGAACGTCTCAACCGACCGCGCTGACTGCTCCGTCGTGCTCATCCGCGTTCCCATCATCGACATGGCGGGCCGACCGTGTGTCATGCCTCACACGTCTCGACCCTACGGATAATTGCAGTTAACCGCAAGTGTGCAGTCAAATGCATAGGACTAGATTGCGCAGATTCGCCGGCCCGGCGACAGCGCAAGCCACTGTTGTGTACGGCACGTCCTGGCGTAGGAAGGAATGGCGGGTGCCATCGGGCCTCGTTCTTCATATCTCCGAGACGTGAGGAAGTTCGGTGCGAATCATCACCGTCGAAGAACATTTTCATCATCCCGAGGTCATGGCCCGTGTCCAGGAACTGGCGGGGCGGTGGCCGCCGCCGCCTGTCGTTCCAGACGACGGCTTCGGCAGATTCTTTCAGGACTTCATGCCGGAGAAGGATTCTGCGGAACAGCTGGGCGGGCACCGATTGGCGCACATGGATCGGGTCGGAATCGACATCCAGGTGGTTTCACATGGCGCAAGCAGTCCCAGCAGGCTCGACCACCCTGAAGCCGTCGAGCTGTGCCGAAGAGTGAACGACAACCTTGCACAGCAGATTTCGGAGCATCCCACCCGGTTCCGGGGATTCGCCACCATCCCGTTGCACGACCCGGCAGCGGCAGCGGACGAAATGAGGCGATGCGTCAACGAGCTGGGCTTCGTGGGAACCCTCATCATGGGAACCTGCGGTGGGTTATTTCTCGACGACGAGCGGTTCGATCCGGTCCTGGCCGCAGCCGAGGAGGTTGACCTGCCCATCTACGTCCACCCGGAACTCCCGCCAGCCCCGGTGTCGACGGCCTATTACGCGGGAAATTGGCCGACAGCGGCGCATTTCCTGTTCTCGGGACCGGCTTTCGGCTGGCACGCCGAGGCTGGCATCCACGTTCTGCGGCTCATTTTGTCGGGGGCGTTGGATCGTCACCCGAGCCTGAAACTCCTCAGTGGTCACTGGGGCGAGTTCGTCGCGGGCTGGCTCGACCGACTCGACGAGGCGATCGGCTGGGGCACGCACCTGGACCGCACAGTAAGCGAGTACTACCGCGAACATGTGTGGGCGACGCCGTCGGGCATGTACAGCCAGAATCAACTGCAATTCATTCTCGCTGAGATCGGCGCCGAGCGGATCATCTACTCCGAGGACTTCCCTTACATCGTCCGCGACAACGTCTCGGACTTCCTCGAGCAGGCCGAACTCACCGACGACCAGCGAAACGCGATCGCTCACCGCAACGCCGAGAACGTGATGCGGATCAAAGCAACGTAACCCGCAGAACCGTGTCGAGAGAAACGAAAGTAACGGCGTAAACACCAGCTACAGCTTGCAAATTCTCGCTGCATCTCGACACCTACCGCGAGCTGATCGGAGAAATGACGTCGGCAACCGGTGACGCCGGCGCTCTCGTCAACTGACAAGTCGACGCGACGGACTCGCTGACGACAAACTTGCACAACCTCGGCGCCGCACTGGCCTACCTACTGACCGCTGCGGTGCCCTAGCCGCGATCCTCGGCTCACCATCGTTGCCCAGCCGTGGCGGCATAGGCCGCGTCATGATTCGCGCGCACCCAATAGAGATTTCAGGGCGTGCACCGGCCTGCATCACCGCAGGAAGATGCATAGATCCTCATATACTGGCATGTCGTGAACAGAACAGACCGTCGTAAGCGCGAAATCAGCGATCGCATCCTGGAGGCAGCGTTCGACCTATTCCTGCGTCAGGGTGTGTCCGCAACGACGATCGAGGAGATCTGCGAGCGGGCCGATGTCGCCAACCGCACGTTCTTCAACCACTTCCCCACCCGCCAGGCGATGGTTGCGGCGTTGGCGAAGCGGCGACTGGCCAATTTTCACGACGTCGTATTCGCTCGGGCAGGCGAGCCGGTCCCTGCGCGCATAGTCGGGGTGTTTGACGACATCGCCGCGGCGCTGATGAAGTCCAGCGATACCTATCGCGAGATCATCGGCGAGATGATGGCCACCGCCGGCCAGGGCGCCCACCGCGGCTTCGGATTGCATGACACTTTCGTCGATCTCGTGAAGGAAGGCGTCGCGCGCGGGGAGGTGACCACACGCCACGACCCTCAGACGCTGGCAGCCATCATCGTTGCCGCACTATCCGGTGGAATCGGCAACTGGACCGTGGATCGGACTTACCCCCTCGACACCAGCCTGCACAATGTCGCCCGCGCGTTGACCGACCTGCTGACCGTCGACGTCGGTTCGGGAACCGCGAAACGCCGACGGCGCTCGTAGCGCTGCCGGCGTGACGAACGGTAGTTCAGCGTCTACCCGAACGATCATGTCAGCCGCGAGGAAGCCACGGGCGCTACGCGGCTACCGCCTCGATGACGCTCTGCGGAGAACCCGTCGTGATGACTGCGGTGCGCCGCAGACCAGCGGCGGCCAGTAGCGCATCGTATTCCGCCAGCGAACGCTCCCGACCGCCGTCGTTCGCCACGAGCATGTCCAGATCCATCAACGCCGCGACACCCGGATTGGCCGTGTCGCCGACAATCATCTCGATGACCGCGATCCTTCCGCCGGGCGTCATCGCCTCGCGACAGCGCGAGAGAATCTTTACGCAGCTCGGGTCGTCCCAGTCGTGTAGGACAAACTTCAACAGGTACAGGTCTGCTGTGGGCACGGACTTGAAGAAGTCGCCGCCCACCACGTCGGTGCGATCTGCGAAGTCGGCCTGAGCTACCTGGATCGCGACGTCGCCGGCGATATTGGGTCGGTCGAACACGACTCCATGCAGCTTCGGGTTTGCTTGCTGCAGGATTCGCAACAGTGCGCCGTTGGCGCCACCTACGTCGACCGCGACTCGCATGTTCGTCGTGTCGATGGCCTGTGCGACTTCGCGCGCCCACAACGATGTGATGCTGGTCATGCCGGCGGAGAACTCGCGGGCCTCCGCCGGGTTCTGCTCGAAGTATTCGAAGAGGTCCATGCCCAGCGTCGCCGGCGCCTGACTCTTCCCGCTGCGCACCGCGAGGACGTACTGCTGCCAGGGCAGCCAGTGGGAAGCAGCCGGTGACAGCCATGACCAGGGCCCGCATGGATCGAGGCGCGTCCGTACGCAACGTCTCCAGCAGGGGCGTGGTGTGGAATCGGCCATCGCCGTCCACGGTCATCAGCCCGACTGCGACCCCGGCTCGCATCAGCCGGTAGGTCGCATCCGGCGCGCTGCCTTCGCGTTTGGCCACTTCGGCGGCCGTCAGGCCGCCGTGGGCCAGATGGTCGGCGATGGACAAGTCGGCGGTGGCCCGGATCGCCTGGCTGATCCAGTAGCCGAACAACATGTCGGCCATCTGTTGGTGGACATCAGTGTTGTGGGCGCAACCCGATTCGTGTGTCATATGGACCTCCTGGCAGGTTGGGACGAATCCGAAGCCTTCGTTGATAGCGGTGTGGTTCAGCCAACCCGGACTTTCAACGTGCCCAGTCCGCGCAGGGTGTTGTTCAGCGCGAGCTCGGACTCGAGCAGCTCGAATCGCTCGACCCGTGGCACGAGCGCCTCCAGCAGTGCCGGAGAGCTTGGCCCGCTGGCTCTCCTCGAAATCGTTGGGCTTACCACGCCTTCGTGTGAGCCCGCCGAGGCCGGGTGGGCCAGAACTTGGCGCCACGTGCGCCATTCGTACCGCACAGTCCATAATCAACAACATTATGTACCGTGTGGTCAACAATGCGTTAGACTATGCCCATGGCGTTTCGCCGAAGACAGGCAGGCGGGCGCGCAGGCATTCGTTACGCCGCCGAAGCGTTTGGGGACGCCATGATGGTCGATAGGGAACCGAGCAGGGATGGCTGGCCGCAGACCATTCCCTTCGAGCAGACCTTCGACGGCCTCTACGGCTTGGAGATACTCGAGCTCGGGGAGGTGCGAGCGACCGGAATGGTTCGGGTCCGCGATGCGGTAAGGCAGCCAGTCGGACTCGTTCACGGCGGTGTATACGCTTCGATCTCGGAAGCATTGACATCGCTGGCGACGGGCGCCGGTGTCAGCTCGGAGGGCTTGATCGCTACCGGCATGTCGAACTATACGAACTTCCTGCGCCCAATAACCGATGGCGTGATCCATGCGGAGGCGGTGCGACGTCATCGTGGCCGGACGAGTTGGATGTGGGACGTGGCGATTACCGACGACGATGGCCGCCTGTGCGCGGTGTCGCGGATGACCATCGCGGTCAGACCACCGAATCGGTGACGCCCCGAAAAGTCCCATTCATGATCAGACCTGTGCGTGCCCGCCGTCGACGAAGAACTCGATTCCGCTGACGAAGCTGGCTTCATCGGAGACCAAAAACACTGCTGCCGAGGCAATTTCGGCAGGGTCAGCAGTACGGCCCGGGTGGCTACGCCAGAACGGACACGAGAATATCGACAGCGTCACCTCGCAATCTTCGAGGCCAAGGGCACAATCTCAGTCCTTAGTTCCCGCGACGAGGAAGAGGTCAAAGTGAGCGTAGACGCCCACCCGGACCGTCGCGCAAATGATGAACAGCAAATCTAGAAGGGCGGTATGACACTCATGATGTCGCCCGACGGCAAGGCTGCCCGGTTCATCGTCACCCACGAGGGCAACGCCATGGGCCCTGAAGGCGTGGACCATGTCGAAGCGTTCCCCCAAGCGATTACCTTGGCGCTGAACGAGACCTCGTTGGCCGGCGCGCGCGTTTACATCGGCGGCGCGGGATCGAACAACAAAGACATCAAGGAATACGCCGCGTCCGATCTACTCATCGTCGCGATCGCCGCCTTCGTGCTGATCTTCTTGATAATGATGTTCCTCACGCGAAGTCTGGTCGCCGCCTTCGTCATCCCCGGCACGCGCCTTCTCGTTCGCCGGAGCGTTCGGTCTCTCCGTGCTCGTGTGGCAGCACCTCATCGGCCTGCACCTTCACTGGTTGGTATTGCCGATCACGTTCATCATCCTGGTGGCGGTGGGCTCCGACTACAACCTCCTGTTGATCGCCCGAGTCAAGGAGGAGGCGCCAGCCGGGTTGAACACCGGTCTCATCCGCGCGCTCGGAAGCACCGGTGCTGTGGTGACATCGGCGGGTTTGGTGTTCGCGTTCACCATGCTGGCGATGCTCACAAGCGATCTCAGGAATATCGGTCAGGTCGGTTCGACCGTATGCATCGGCCTGCTGCTCGACACGCTGGTCGTGCGTTCGTTCGTCGTGCCGTGCATCCTCAGACTTCTCGGGCCGTGGTTCTGGTGGCCGACACTGGTGCGCCCCCGTCCGCTGCGGCAGCGTTCAGAGCACTGTCAGCAGGACATGCCTGTCGCGGTGATCTCCGTGACAAGTCAGGGTGACCTCGAACGCGAGGTCAGAACCCAAAACGTCTCTGACCAGGGTGGCAGGTGCGGGATTCGGACCTGCGTAGGCCTAATTGAGCTCATGAGCGCTCTGCAGCATGGCGGCTCAGATCGTGCGTCCAACGCCGCGTCTAGTTGGAGACGGGGGTCTCCGGTTCCATGTCGAATGACGCCTGCAGGTTGTCCGGGCGCTTACCAAGGCCATCCTTCGTCTTCCGGTTCCACGGAGCCTCGATGAGCCTTTTAGTCTCCTCGAGCATTGATTTAGGCTCCAGGTTGCGGTAGGAGTCGATCTCGCCCGCGGCGACCGCTGTCATCGTGGCGTACACCGGCTCGGGGTCGAATTGTGCTCTCGGGAACGCGAGTTTCGAGTAGTCGAAGAGTCGATCCGACCCATCGTCCTCCCAGCTCTGCCAGGTCTGGAACATCCGGTCGTTGAAACCGGTCAGGAACGGCCCCGGGTTCACGGTCGCCACCTCGATGTTGAATTCCTGCAGCTCGTTGGCCATGGTCTCGGCGATGGCTTCGACAGCGTGCTTGGAAGCGGCGTAGATCCCGGTAAAAGGATTGACGTTCAGTCCCTCCCGGGACGACACCCACACGATGCGGCCCTTACCTCGCTTGACCATCTGCTTGGCGATCCGCTGGGTCAATAGCAGTGGGCCGATGACGTTCACCTCGAACTGTCGGCGGATATTGGCTGCCGGAATGTCGAGGGTCGAGCCACCCTCGCCGACGCCGGCGTTGTTCACCAGGATTTCGACGTCCCACTTCAGCGCTTTCTTGCGGTCTCCGGCGTCGGTGACGTCCAGCTTCTCGACCTGGAGGCTGACCCCCCGCTCGGCCGCCTGGCGCTTCAAGGTTTGCACCTGGGCCCAGATCTCAACTGCGGCAATCACCTCGAACCCTTTCTCGGCGAGACGCATCGCCACTTCGTGTCCGAATCCGGTACCCGATCCAGTGACGAGAACCTTCTTCACAGCGTTGTCCTTTCCCGCAGCTCCTCATGACAGCCTGCATCAACGCTACGATTCAGCCTCGCTCGCGCACAATCGATAAGCCTAAGTACGCCTGCCGAGCTACCCGATCCGCTGACGTCGGTCATCTTCGCCGTCCCGGAGATCGACATCTTGACCGCATTGATCAGCCGACAAGGCTCAACGCTGCCTGCAGAGCTGCGCATGCCTCACGGGACTACGGTCGAACTGCTCATAACTCCGTCGAACGCCGGGCGCAATCCCCCAATTTTCACGTCAAGCCACGCGCATCGCCGTCACTCTGATCACTTGCGTTTCTTGTTATGAGGTTCTGAAATCATTGTTTTTTCATCGACAATGACCACGATTCGACGAGAATTGCCGAGTTCCCATCGAAGTCGGCGCGATGCGAAATCCGTTGTCAGCCAAGAAAAGACGCGCAGATTTGAGAAACCTCAAAACTTACGGATTGGGAATCCCTAGGTCGCAGGTTCAGAAACCCACGAGCACCTTCGTCAGAGTGAACGAATTGCTGGGACCCTGTGGGCACGCGGCGGGGTCCGTGGAAACACCGCTTACTTGGCCGGTAAGCGCTGCCGTATCCCACGACCATGTCTGTAACTCCGAGTGGCGAGTGCCGTCGGGGCAGCTTTGGCCGTCTGGCCTGTCGACCGTCATAGTCCAACGATCACCAGCAAGCTGCGCATCGCCGCTCCACCCGCTTGAACTGGTGATGTGTGCGACACAACCGCCCGAAGGTGGACACGCTGATTTAGCGGTCCAAGAGGTGTGGGCTCCCGGGGCACCGTTGAGGTTCAACGAATAGGTGCCGCTGAAAACGTCAGCCCATGCCGGGCTAGCAAATCCCAAAGCAGACACAGCAGCGATTGCGGCTGCGGTCAGTCCGCGGCTAACGATCATGGTGACCTCCGTTGCAGTTGCCAGTATCTTGTCCGGCGCTTGGGATCTTCGCAGCACAACGACAGCAACTCCCCAATTTGGGCACCAGCTGTGCGCCTGCCCGTCGTGCGTCACAGTCGCCATTCAGCGAACTCGCAGAATCGACGTCCGCCGGCGTGACCGGCTTGGGGCCGTATGGGTCACCGGCGAAAGTCGCCAAGTGTCCCCGGAAATACGCGTGTGAAGTACGCGGTGCACGATCCGTACTGCCTTTGGCGATGGTCGACTCCGTCCGGCTCGGCGTCTGATCTGCAGCGTGACTTGGTACAGGCGTCGGCGCCTTCAACAACGTCTATCCGCAGATGCCGCCGCCGATGCCCCATCCGTCGAGGCCGATCCACCGGTGATGCCCGCCGCACCGCCGATGAAGTCGGCACCGCCGTCGATGCTGACCCCGCTGGGGCCGGTGTCGGAACCCCCGACGTGTGGGTGCACGATCAGATCATCGTTCCTGAGCTACCGATCGAACTCGCCGAATGCGTTAGCATCCAGGGCTGCAATAACTTTGGACTCCGGTTTGGCTTGTCGCTAGGTGCGCCTCGGGCAACGCGCGTCTGCGCAGAGTCAGCCTCAATCGAAACTGGAATCTGTCAGCTGTAAGGCCATGTTGATGACTACCTGGTGAATCCGCCGAGATGAGTCGGCATGACGGTGATCGGGACGTGCGGGCCTACCGATTGACGCAAGGTGGTCACAATGTGGTCGGTGGGACTGCCATAGATGCGGATGGCGGTGGTGGCTTCTAGCGTCACCCGGTAGGACTCATCTGCGAGGGCCAGCACCTGGAGGTGATGTTCGAAAGATTCGGTGTCGGGGTGAATTTGGACGTACTCCACCTCGGTGCCGTCCCGGCTGAGGAACTCGTGGAACGCGATCAGGCGCGGCTCATGTCTCTCAGTGAACTCCACCCAGCCGGGAACCCGCCGGCGTTCGGCGGCAAGCAGACCCGGCCGCACCCTGTTCGTCGCGATAAAGATGAACATTCACCAGATCAGCGAGTTGCTCGGGGCGACGGGCGGTCGCCGTGACCACATCACCGGCCTTCAGCGCCGCACGAACCAACGCGCGGCCGAAGCCCGCGACGACCCGGTGACAAACCAAACACGTTGCATGTCCTTGTCCTCCAACGTTCTACAGATCCGAACCCCCGATTGCTTCGGCGAGTTCGACACTTCAGCCGCTCATTGCCGCCGTGTCGAACGTGGCTGCGTAGCCCGGTTCCGCTCTCTCGCGTCGTCGGTCATGGTGATTCCTCAATCGCGTGTTGTTCCGGAGGGGTGGGCGGGATGAGGGCGGACGTTGAGGGTGCCGTACTGCCCGCCGCGCACCCGCGCGGGGTCGAACAGGTCCGCGAGGAACGCGACGTCGTCCGCGCTGAGCGGAACCGCTGTGGCGGCGGCGTTCTGGCGTGCATACGCCGCCCTCTTCGTGCCGGGGATGGGGGCGATATCGTAGGGCTGGGCTAGCAGCCAGGCCAGCGCAATCTGCCCCGGGGCGTGACCCCGCTTCTCGGCGAACGCCTTCAGTTCCTCGACGACGCGGAGGTTCTCC
>CAVYPI010000021.1:0-26857 GCA_963770125.1 uncultured Actinomycetota bacterium
ACGCATGGGTGGGCCGGATCCGCTGTGGGGACACCGACCGTGTGACGTTGTTCCGCGCCTGGATAGCTTCACGCTCCAAATTCGGCCAGCTCGCCGGATCCGCTGAGATCTCGATGAACAGCCTTAATGCCAGGATCCCGATCGGCGGCATGTTCGGCGACATCACCTATCCGATCAACTCGCCGCTGGCGATCACGATGGGTTTCGCCGTGCACGAGGCCTTCGTCGGCAATTACGCCGATGCGATGGAGGCGCTGGAAGACGTCCCGTCCACCGGCGCAGAACATTTGGTGTCCTGGGTCAAGGCGGTGATCTACGGCGCCGCCGAGCGCTGGACCGATGTCATCGACGAGGTCAGGGGCGCCGGCGGCTGGCCGGACAAGTTCCTGGCCGCTGCGGCCGGGGTGGCGCACGGAGTCGCGGCGGCCAACCTCGGGTTGTTCACCGAGGCCGAACGCCGTCTGACCGAATCGAATTCGTCGCCGGCAGGGGAGGCATGCGCGCCTGCCATCGCCTGGTATCTGGCGATGACGCGTCGCAGCCAGGGCAATGAGGAGGCCGCTGTGGCGCTGCTGGAGTGGCTGCAGGCCACCCACCCCGAACCGAAAGCCTCTGCTGCACTGAAGGATCCGACCTACCGCCTGGTGACCACCACGCCGGACAAGATCGCGTCGCGGCGCGACCCGTGGGATCCGTCCAGCGTGGTGGCCGACACCTCGGGTCGGGAGAAGCTGCTCGCGGAGGCGCAGGCCGAGCTCGACCGGCAGATCGGGCTGACGCGGGTCAAGGAACAGATCGAGGCGTACCGCGCCGCCACGCAGATGGCGAAGATCCGTGCGGCCCGCGGCATGAAGGTCGCGCAGGCGTCGAAGCATATGATCTTCGCCGGCCCGCCCGGCACGGGTAAGACGACGATCGCGCGTGTCGTGGCCAACATCCTCGCCGGCCTTGGCGTGATCGGCGAACCCAAGCTCGTCGAGTCCTCCCGCAAGGACTTCGTCGCCGAGTACGAAGGCCAGTCAGCGGTGAAGACCAGCCGCACCATCGACCGCGCCGTCGGCGGGGTGCTGTTCATCGACGAGGCGTACACGCTGGTGCAGGAGCGCGACGGGCGCGCCGACCCGTTCGGCACCGAGGCGCTGGACACGCTGCTGGCCCGGATGGAGAACGACCGCGACCGACTGGTGGTGGTCATTGCGGGGTACAGCGCCGACATCGACCGTCTGCTCGAATCCAACGACGGTCTGCGGTCGAGGTTCGCCACCCGCATCGAGTTCGACTCGTACACCCCGGACGAAATCGTCGACATCGCGAAAGTCATTGCTGCTGCTAATGACTCGACCCTGGACGAGGAAGCGGCCAAGCGGGTGCTCGAGGCGGCGACACTGCTCAGCCAGCGGTCGCTGAATGGCAAGCCTGCGCTGGACATCGCAGGCAACGGCCGGTACGCGCGGCAATTGGTAGAGGCCGGCGAGCAGAGTCGGGACATGCGGCTGTCGCGGTCGCTCGATTTCGACAGCCTGGACGTCGATCAGCTCAGCGAGATCAACGTCGAGGACATGGCCGCCGCGATATCGGCCATCCATTCCCGCCTGAATATCGGCGACTGACCGATGGCGAGTTTCCGGCTTACCACCAAGGTGCAGGTCAGCGGTTGGCGCTTCCTGCTGCGTCGCGTCGAGCACGCGATCGTGCGGCGCGACACCAGGATGTTCGACGATCCGCTGCAGTTCTACAGCCGGGCGGTAGGGGCCGGAATCACCATCGCGGTCCTCGTCTGCCTCGGCGCGGGGCTGCTCGCATACTTCAAACCACTCGGAAAGCGGGGCGGGGACGCCCTTCTCGTCGATCGCAGCACCAACCAGCTTTACGTGGTGATGCCCGGCACTGGGCAGCTGCGGCCGGTGTACAACCTGACGTCGGCGCGATTGGTGCTCGGTAACCCCGGGACGCCGGTGGCGGTGAAGTCCGACGAGCTCAACAGGATGCCCAAGGGCCAACCGATCGGGATTCCCGGCGCGCCGTACGCCACGCCGGTGGCCAGTGCCGCCCAAACGATGTGGACGTTGTGCGACACGGTCACGAAGCCCGAAAGCGTCGCCCCTACCGTGGAGACCTCGGCGATCGTGCGGCCGTTGGTGGTCGACGGCTCTGTCGGCCCGATGCTTCCCGACCAGGGCGTGCTGGTGTCGTACAAGAACAACGACTGGCTGGTCACCAACGACGGCAGGCATTCCATCGACCTCGCCGACCGCGCCGTCACCTCGGCGGTGGGAATCCCGGTGACCGCCAAGGCGACTCCGATTTCAGAGGGTTTGTTCAACGCTCTGCCGAACGCGGGGCCCTGGCAGCTGCCGGAGGTGCCCGCGGCGGGCGCCCCGAATACCGTCGGGCTGCCGCCCAATCTGGTGATCGGCTCGGTGTTCACGGCGGTGACCGAGTCTGGTGAGCAGCACTATGTGGTGCTGCCTGACGGCGTCGCACGAGTCAACGACAGCACCGCCGCCGCGTTGCGGGCCACCAACTCCTTCGGGCTGATCTCGCCGCCGTCGTTGGAGGCCAGTGTCGTGGCGAAGATCCCGGAGCAGGTCTACACCTCACCGCTGCCGGACAAGCCGCTGCAGATCCAGGTGCGCGAGGATGCCCCGACGCTGTGCTGGGCGTGGGAGCGCGAACCGGGTGACCAGTCCCCGAAGACCACGGTGATCGGCGGGCGGCATCTGCCGATCGCATCGCCGGCGCTGACGACGGGCATCAAGCAGATCGGCGGCAGTTCAACGGTTTACATCGACGGCGGCCAGTACGTGCGGCTGCAGTCGCCGGATCCCCGCTACGGCGAGAGCCTGTACTACATCGACCCGCAAGGCGTGCGCTACGGCCTGCCAGATGAGGAGACCGCCAAGACCGTCGGGCTGATAGGGCCGAAGACCGCGCCGTGGCAGGTGGTGTCGCTGCTGGTGGACGGGCCGGTGCTGTCGAAGCAGGCGGCGCTGCTCGAGCACGACACGCTGCCCGCTGACCCGGATCCCCGCAAGATCGAAGACGCAGGCGCACAGCCGGCGACATCAGGCGTAGGAGGCGGCTGATGACTACGAAGAAATTCACCCCGATCATCAAGCGGGGACCGCGTTTAACGCCCGGTGAGATCAACGTAACGCCGCCCGACGACCTGGGCGTCGAAATACCACCTTCGGGCATTCAGAAGGCGCTGCCATGGGTGATGGGCGGCGGCATGCTCGGCATGATCGCGATCATGATCTTCACCGGCATCAGGCAACTCTCGCCGTACATGCTGATGATGCCGCTGATGATGGTCATGGCCACCGTCGGGTTCATGGCCGGTGGCGGGCCTGGCGGCAAGCGCGTGCCCGAAATCAATGCCGACCGCAAGGAGTACCTGCGGTATCTGGCTGGATTGCGGACGCGAGTGACGTCGTCCGCCGCGGCGCAGGTCACGTTCTTCAATTACCACGCGCCCCATCCCGACGACTTGTTGTCGATCGTCGGGACGAACCGGCAGTGGTCGCGTCAAGTCAACGCCGACTTCTACGCGGCCACTCGCATCGGCATCGGCGCGGAGCCCGCCGTCGACCGGCTGTTGAAGCCCGCGGTCGGAGGTGAGCTTACGGGCCCGCAGGGCGCGCCCCAACCGCACCTGGAGCCGGTCAGCCACATGTGGGTGACGAAATTCCTGCGTACCCACGGGCTAATCCACGACTGCCCGAAACTAGTGCAGCTGCGCACATTTCCGACGATCGCGGTCGGTGGCGACACGGCAGGTGCAGCCGGGTTGCTGACCGCGATGGTCTGCCACCTGGCGGTGTTCCATCCGCCGGATCTGCTGCAGATCCGGGTGCTCACCGACAATCCGGAGGACCCGAACTGGGCGTGGCTCAAGTGGTTACCGCACGTCCAGCACCAGAGCGACACCGACGCCGCGGGGGCCACCCGGTTGGTGTTCACCCGACCCGACGGCCTGAGTGATCTGACCGCCCGCGGACCGCACACCGCCGACTCGGCGCCGAGCGGGCCGTACATCGTCGTCATCGACCTCACCGGCGGCAGGGCGGGATTCCCCGTCGACGGCCGGGCCGGCGTCACGGTGATCACGCTCGGCAACCACCGCGGCTCGGCGTACCGGATCCGCGTCGACGCCGACGGACGTGCGGATGACCGGCTGCCCAACCAGACGTTCCGCCTCGTGACGACGGCGGCCGATCGGATGACTCCGGCGCAGGCCGCCCGCGTCGCGCGCAAACTGGCCGGCTGGTCTATCACCGGCACGATCATCGACAAGAGTATGCGTGTGCACAAGAAGGTCGCCACCGAGTGGCATCAACTGGTCGGCGCACAGACTGTGGAGGAGGTCACGCCGAGCCGGTGGCGGATGTTCACCGACACCGACCGTGACCGGCTGCGGATCCCGTTCGGCCATGAGTTGAAGACCGGCGACGTCATGTACCTGGACATCAAGGAGGGCGCCGAGTTCGGCGGGGGCCCGCACGGGATGCTCATCGGCACAACCGGTTCCGGCAAGTCGGAGTTCCTGCGAACGCTGATCCTGTCACTGGCCGCGACCCACCACCCCGACCAGGTGAACCTGCTGCTCACCGACTTCAAGGGCGGCTCGACCTTCCTCGGCATGGAGAAGCTGCCCCACACCGCAGCGGTGGTCACCAACATGGAAGAGGAAGCCGAGCTGGTCAGCCGGATGGGCGAGGTGCTGACCGGTGAGCTGGACCGGCGGCAGTCCATCCTGCGCCAGGCGGGTATGCAGGTCGGCGCGGCGGGCGCGCTGTCCGGTGTGGCCGAATACGAAAAGCACCGCGAACGCGGCACCGACCTGCCGCCGCTGCCAACGCTGTTCGTCGTGGTCGACGAGTTCGCTGAGCTGCTGCAGAACCACCCCGACTTCATCGGGCTGTTCGACCGGATCTGCCGTGTCGGCCGGTCGCTGCGGGTGCATCTGCTGCTGGCCACTCAGTCGCTCAATACCGGCGGAGTCAGGATCGACAAGCTCGAACCAAACCTGACATACCGGATTGCATTGCGCACCACCAGCTCCGCGGAGTCCAAGGCGGTGATCGGAACCCCTGAGGCGCAATACATCACGAATAAGGAAAGCGGTGTCGGGTTCCTGCGGGTCGGCATGGAAGATCCGGTCAAGTTCCACAGCTGCTACACCGGCATCAACTACGTGCCGTCGGCCCCGGCGCAGGAGGACGTCGAAGTCAAGCCCCGCACGAATGGCCATAGTCAACTGCGGATCCGCCAGTTCACGGCGGCTCCGATCTTCGATACGGCGGTGACATCGTGAGTGTCAGCGAGGAGCCGAAGGCGGATCGCGCATGAGCATCGAATCCGACGAGCGCGTGCTGCGCGAGGTCGTCCTCGACCAGCTGACGACCGGAGAGATCCGCGCGTATCGAATGTGGTTGCCGCCGTTGACCGATCCGACACCGGTCAACGAGCTCGTGGAGCGCGACCATCAACGACGGCCACTACGGTTCGGCCTGGGGATCATGGACGAGCCCCGTCGGCACCGCCAGGAAGTCTGGGGCATCGACGCGTCAGCGGCAGGCGGCAACATCGCCGTCGGCGGCGCCCCGCAGACTGGCAAGTCGACGTTCCTGCAGACCCTCGTGCTGTCGGCTGCGGCCACTCACACCCCGAGGCAGGTCCAGTTCTACTGCGTCGACCTCGGCGGCGGCGGCCTGATGTACCTCGAGGACCTTCCGCACGTCGGCGGTGTCGCGACGCGTTCCGAGCCCGACCGGGTGAACCGCGTCGTCGCGGAGATGAAAGCCGTTCTGCGCCAACGTGAAAGCATGTTCAAGCAGCACCGTGTCGGGTCGATGGCCGCCTACCGCCAGATGCGGGAGGACCCCAATCATCCGGCGGCGGCAGATCCGTTCGGCGATGTGTTCCTGGTGATCGACGGCTGGCCTGCGTTCGTGGCCGAGTTTCCCGACCTGGAGCCCGTCGTGCAGGATCTCGCCGGGCAAGGCCTGGCCTTCGGTGTCCACGCGGTCATTTCTACGCCGCGCTGGACCGAGCTGAAGTCACGTGTGCGCGACTACCTGGGCACCAAGATCGAGTTCCGGCTTGGCGACGTGAACGAGACCCAGATCGACCGGATCACGCGTGAGATCCCGGCCAACCGGCCAGGGCGTGCGGTGTCGATGGAAAAGCACCACCTGATGATGGGGGTGCCGCGGCTCGACGGCGTGCAAAGCGCCGACAACCTGGTCTCGGCGATGTCGGAGGCGGTGCAGATCATCGCCACCCGCAACGTCGCGCAGGCGCCCCGCGTGCGGGTGCTGCCAGAGCGCATATACCTGCACGAGCTGGATCCGCATCCGCCCGGCCCGGACGCCGACTACCGCACCCGCTGGACCGTGCCGCTCGGCGTTCGGGAGTCGGACCTCACGGTGGCCTACAACCACATGCACATGACGCCGCACCTGCTGATCTTCGGCGCCCCGAAGTCCGGCAAGACCCGGATAGCGCAGGCGGTGGCGCAGGCGATCTGCTCGCGCAACAGCCCCTCGCAGGTGCGCTTCATGCTGGCCGACTATCGGTCGGGTCTGCTCGACGCCGTGCCCGAGAGCCATCTGCTCGACGCCGGCGCGGTCAACCGCAACAACGCCACGCTGGAGGAAGCGATCAAGGCGCTGGCGGTCAACCTGCAGAAACGGCTGCCGCCGCCCGACCTGACCACCGCCCAGCTGCGGTCCCGGTCGTGGTGGACGGGCCCCGACGTCGTGCTCCTGGTCGACGACTGGCACATGATCGTCGCCGCCAGCGGGGTGATTCCGCCGATGGCGCCACTGTTCCCGCTGTTGCCCGCCGCGGCGGACATCGGGCTGCACGTCATCGCGACGTGCCAGATGAGCCAAGCCCATCGCGCCACCATGGACAAGTTCGTTGGCGCCGCCTACGGGGCCGGGTCGCCGACCATGTTCCTGTCCGGTGAGAAGCAGGAGTTCCCCTCGAGCGAGATCAAGCTCAAGCGCCGCCCTCCTGGCCAAGCGTTTCTCGTCTCGCCGGATGCCAAGGAGGTCATCCAGGCGGCGTACGTCGATCCACCGGAAGAAGAAGTGTCGGCAGCACCCATCGGAGCCGGTTAAGATATGACAAGGCGCTCAGCAAAGCTGAAGGCGATCCGCCAGCAAAAGGGATCGGGGGAATGATCCCGTTGTGTTTAGGCAACCGTCGTTGGGCCGTGCACGAATGAATATGCAGGGTTTTCGGAACGAGTAAGGAGCAACCGCAAATGCAACCCATGGAGCATAATCCCGGGGCCGTCGGAGTCGGCGCGCAGGTCGTCGCAAACGGGGCCCGGGGCCTGGCCACCGGCACCGCCGCTTCGGCCGAGGTCACCGCGCTGGTTCCGGCGGGTGCCGACGAGGTTTCCGCGCACGCGGCGCTGGCCTTCGCCAGTGAGGGCGTCGAGGCCCTTGCGTTGAACACGTTCGCCCAGGAAGAGCTGTCCCGCGCGGGTGCTGCGTACATGGAGGTCGCGGGCATCTACACCGCGGTCGACGGCGAGAACGCCAGCGTCCTGTCGTAACGCTGCAGTCAGGTCCATCGAAGACAGACATCGATGCCAACACTTCCACAGATCGTCGCGATGATCTGGCATGGAATGCCGCCAGAACTCAACACGGCACGGTTGATGGCCGGGGCCGGCGAAGCCCCGATGCTGCAGGCCGCCGCGGGGTGGGAGGCGCTTGCGATTTTCCTGGAGACGCAGGCCGATGAATTGGCCGGTAGTTTGGCTGTCCTGTCGTCTACATGGAGTGGCACTGCAAGCGAACGCGCCGTCTCGGCAACCATGCCGATGGTGATCTGGCTACGCACGACGGCGTTGCAGGCGCAAAAGCGAGCGATGCAGGCGACCTCACAGGCGAGCTCGTACGCGACGGCGATGGCGACCACGCCACCGATACCCGAGATCGAGGAGAACCACATCACCCACGCCGTGCTGGAGGCCACCAACTTCCTGGGCATCAACGCCGTGCCCATCGGGGTGAACGAGGCCGACTACTTCATCCGGATGTGGAATCAGGCGGCCTTCGCGATGGATGCCTACCAGGCGGAGACGGTGGCCAACACGCTGTTCGAGCCAATTCCGCCGATGACGCCGATCGTCATTCCGGGGGTTGGCGAGACCACCGTGGGGACCGCCCTGGGCCAGGTTGCGGCCCAGGCGCCGGGTGCGGCCGCCCGCGAAGCGTCGATTGCGCATGTCGGTGCGCAGGCCACTGTCGAGTCGGCGGGCTTGCAGACCGGGCGTGGTGCGGCGCAGGCCACTCAGATGGCGACGACGGCGGAAGGCCAGGCGCAGAAGGCCCAGAACGCCCAGCAGTTCAGCGGCCAACAGGACCAGATGCAGCAGGGCGCCCAGCAAGGCATGCAGATGGGCATGCAGATGGCTTCCCAGTTGGGGTCGACGCTGGGGCAGCTCCCGCAGCAGGCCAGCCAGATGGTCATGCAGCCGATGCAGCAGCTGACCCAACCGCTGCAGCAGGTGACGTCGATGTTCAGCCAGATGGGCCTGGGCGGGGACAAGTCAGCCCAGATGGGACTGATCGGGGCCAGCCCGCTGTCCAACCATCCGCTGGCCGGCGGTTCGGGTGCAGGCGCTGGAGCCGGGTTGGTGCGGGCGGCCTCGCTGCCTGGTGCGGGTGGCACGGCGGCGCGCACTCCGCTGATGTCGAAGCTCGTCGGGGCCGAGATCGAGCCGACGGTGTCGCCGGTGTCCGTGGCGGCGGGCGCCGCGGCGGGTGCGACGGCAGCCGGTCTGGCGCCGGTCGGCTCGGGCGGCGGCGCTGGCCCGATGGGAATGATGGGCCACGGCGCGAAGAGCGGCGGTTCGAAGCAGGGGCTGACGGCACCGTCGCCGCTCGGCTACGACCTGGCCGAAGACGAAGAAGACGACTGGTAGTCGACCACAAGACTTCCCGGCCAAAGGGTCGGTAAGACTCGCCATCCGATGGTGAGGACACGCAGAAGAGAAGGAAGTTATCCAGCATGGCACAGATGAACACCGATGCCGCTGTCCTCGCCAAGGAGGCAGCGAACTTCGAGAGGATCTCCGGCGAACTCAAGGGCGTCATCGCGCATGTCGAGTCGACCGCGGGCGCGCTGGCCGGGCAGTGGCACGGTCAGGCAGGCACCGCGGCTCAGGCGGCGCTGATGCGTTTCCACGAGGCGGCCGCTCGCCAGGTTCAGGAGCTGAACGACATTTCGGCCAACATCCACACCTCCGGTGTGCAGTACACCTCGACCGACGAGGACCAGTCCTCGACGCTGTCGTCGGCGATGAACCTCTGACCAACTACCACCTATAGAAACGGAGCAACGACATGACCGAACAGCTGTGGAACTTCGCCGGTATCGAAGGCGGAGCGAGTGATATCCAGGGATCCGTGGCGACGACCGCAGGCCTGCTCGACGAGGGCAAGGGTTCCCTCGCGGCGCTTGCCGCGGTCTGGGGCGGCACCGGTTCCGAGGCCTACCAGGCTGTCCAGATGCGCTGGGACAGCACCTCTGCCGAGCTGAACTCTGCACTGCAGAACCTCGCATCGACGATCAGCGAGTCCAGTGCAACGATGGCTCAGACCGAAGCCGGCGTCACCGGGATGTTCGCATAACACGACGGAGCGCGCGGGTGGGCGGGCTGGACCGTATGGCCGGGTTCGCCCACCACGTGTGTCCTGGCGTGAATTACCAGTAGTAATGAGAGGTACCCATGTCGGCTGACTATGACCGGCTTTTCCACTCCTCCGGAGACGCTGTGCAGACAGCCGATGAGGAGTCAGAACGCGACGCCGCGGCGCCGATGCCCACCGTTGGACCGGGGCGCAGCGAGGTGACGCCGCCCCCGATGCCCATCGCCCCGGCCACGACCCAGGCCGCTCCGGCTCCGCCGCCGCGGCAGACCGAGATCACCACCCAGATGTCGCCCACGCGGACCGCGCCGCAGCAGCGCCAGCCCAACGGGATGATGAGGGCGCCGCAGTCCACGGGTCCGGCAGGCGCGCGCTTCGAGCAGCCGCGGTCGGCCCCAACACCGTCGCCGCGGCCCGCGCCGGCGCCCGCCCCGTCGCAGCATTTTGCCGAAGCGCAGTCCGAGGCGAACGGTGCCTGGCGGACCGCTCAATCGTTGGCCAACCAGCCGGCGACGACGTCGGCGGCGACGATCGGAAATCACCGCGCCATCGACGCGCTGTCGCATGTCGGGGTCAAGTCCGCGGTCAAGATGCCGTCGCGGCGCGGCTGGCGCCACCTGCTCTACGTGCTGACCCGAATCAACCTCGGGTTGTCGCCCGATGAGTTGTACGAGATGGATCTGCATACCCGGATCCGCCGAAACGCCCGCGATTCCTACCAGATTGGCGTCTTCGGGCTCAAGGGCGGTGTCGGCAAGACCGCCGTTACCGTCGCGCTGGGATCGGCGCTGAGCAAGGTCCGCGGCGACCGGATCCTTGCGGTGGACGCGGATCCGGACGGCGGCAACCTCGCCGACCGTGCGGGACGCCAGTCCGCCGCCACCGTCTCGGACCTGCTCGCCGACAAAGAATTGGCCCGCTACAACGACATTCGCGCGTACACGAGCATGAACGCCTCGAACCTGGAGATCCTGTCCTCCGAGGAGTACAGCGGGGCCAGGCGCGAATTCAACGACGACGACTGGAAGGGCGCGACCAACATCGTGTCGCGTTACTACAACCTCGTGCTGGCCGACTGTGGTGCCGGGCTTTTCCAGCCGGCCGCCCGCGGAGTGCTGTCGACGGTGTCGGGTCTGGTGATCGTCGCGAGCGCGTCGATCGACGGTGCCCGGCAGGCCGCGGTGACGATGGACTGGTTGCGGCAGAACGGATATCAGGATCTGCTGGGCCGGTCATGCGTGGTGATCAACCACGTCGTGCCGGGCAAGCCGAACATCGACGTCACCGATCTGGTGCAGCAGTTCGAGCGTCACGTCCCGCCGGGCCGCGTCGTCGTGCTTCCCTGGGACAAGCACATCGCGTCCGGTACGGAGATCCAACTCGATCTGCTCAGCCGCAACTTCCGGCGGCGGATCGTCGAGCTGGCGGCCGCCCTGTCCGACGACTTCGACAGGCTCGAACGTCGTTGACCTCCACCGCCGCAGCAGCATCCACGTCGAGCGTCACGCCCGGCCGGCCGTCGACCACGCGGGTGACGATCCTGACCGGCCGGCGCATGACCGACCTGGTGCTGCCTGCGTCGGCGCCGATCGAGACCTACATCGACGACACCGTGTCGGTGTTGGGCGAACTCATGGAGGACACGCCTAAGGACGTGCTGGCCGGGTTCGACTTCTCGGCGCAGGGCGTGTGGGCGTTCGCGCGGCCGGGCGCGCCGCCGCTCAAGGCTGACGAATCGCTCGACGACGCAGGGGTGGTCGACGGCTCGTTGCTGACCCTGGTGTCCGTCAGCCGCACCGAGCGCTACCGGCCACTCGTCGAGGATGTGATCGACGCGATCGCGGTGCTCGACGAGTCGCCGGAGTTCGACCGCACGGCGCTGAATCGCTTTGTTGGCCTGGCCATTCCGGTGGTGGCATTGGCGATCACCGTGATGTCACTGGTGGCATGGTCGCGCACCGGCCACAGCTGGTACTGGCCGGTGGCACTCGGCGTGCTCGGGCTGGCGGCCCTGGGCGGCAGCATGCTGGCAAAGAATCGCTTCGACCACTTCGACATGGCGGAGAGCCTGTTGGCCGCCGCCGTACCGGTGCTGGCCGGGGCCGCAGCATTGGCGGTTCCGCTACCCCGCGGGGTCAATTCGTTGGGGGCACCGCAGATTGCGGGCGCCGGCGCCGTGGTCTTGTTGTTGACGTTCGCGACGCGGGGTGGCCCTCGTAAGCGTGCGGAGCTGGCGTCGTTCATGGCGATCACGTCGATCGCGGTGACCGCGGCGGCCATCGCATATGGGTACGGGTGGCAGTACTGGGTGCCGGCCGGAGCCATCGCCTTCGGGCTCATCGTCGTGACGAACGCTGCCAAGCTGACGGTGGCAGTTGCGCGCATCGCCCTGCCGCCGATCCCGGCGCCCGGCGAGACGGTCTCCAACGACGAATTGCTGGGCCCCGTCGCCACCGACATACAGGGTGAGGAATCGCCGACGTGGCAGGCGATCATCGCGTCGGTCCCCGACTCGGCCGCCCGGCTGCATGAACGCAGTCAGCTGGCCAAGCAGCTGCTGATCGGGTTTGTGACCGCGGGCGCGCTGGTCTTGTCGGCCGGTGCGATCGCGGTTGTCGTGCAAGGACATTTCTTCATTCACAGCATGATCGTCGCCGGCCTGGTCGCGGTCATCTGCGGGTTCCGGTCCCGGCTGTATGCGGAGCGCTGGTGCGCGTGGGCGCTCCTGGCCGCGGCGGTCATCGTGCCGACCGGCGTGATGGTGAGGCTGTGCCTCTGGTACCCACACAGTGCCTGGCTGGCGCTGAGCATCTACACCGCGGGTGCGATCGTGGCGTTGATCATCGTCGGCGCGACCGAAGGCGTGCGGCGGGTGTCGCCGGTGACGAAGCGGATCCTCGAATTGACCGACGGCGCAGCGATCGCGGCCGTTATCCCGTTGCTGTTGTGGATCGCCAGCGTGTACGACGTCCTGCGCAATCTGCGGTTCTAGGCGGGATGTGGCGATGAGCTGCGGAATGCTGAAGGTCGACCCTGCGCTGCGGTGAGACAACTCGCAAAGGCGCTGGTCACTTCTAATGGGAAATGCGTGCGGACCTGTGAACCCACGGTCTCGGAAACCTTTTGTGGTCTGGCGGGCGCGAACGGTGAAGCGCCGGTATTAGGGTGCGGTGCCGGGATCGGCCGGCGGATTGGGATCGGAGGGTCGTTCGGGCTCCGGTTCGGGTGGGGGCTTGCTGGCAGGCGCCGGGTTACTAGTTCCGGCCGGCTTCGGGGTGAGGGCATTCTGTATCCCTGTCATTACGCCGTTGATTGCGGTGGCGATCTTCTTCAGGCGAGGCGGCGCCGGCGATCCACCGATCGGTCCGCGAACGACATTCGGCTGCGGCCCGCCTGATGAATTCGCATCCTCGATGATTATCGGGTCGTCGGCGGGCGGTACGAACTCCTCCTCTGCGGGAGGCGACGGGGGCGCTAGTTTGGTAGTCACCCGCGGAGTCCATCGTGGCGGAGTCCGTTGCGGCGCGACAAACGGCAACACTGGCTGACCCTTCTTAGCGTTCGAGGCGAGCGGAGCGGGTGCGCCTGGCGGCGCTGGATCGGCCTGCTTACTGGTCATTAGGGTGTTGCCAACGCCCACTGACGTCAGGGTTATCGAGGCGGAGTTCAGTGGGTCGAAAGCGGCTGCGATCGAACGGAAATCAGAGAACAACTTGCCCGGACGGGGTATCAGCCCGATGTGCACCGGCTCTGCCGGATACTCGCCGCTGTCCGGTTGACGTTCGTAGCCGGCCTCGATCATGAACCGCAGGAACGGGTCCAGCGCCAAAATCAATGATTCCGGCACGCCCAAGGCGCGCAGCGGCTGAGTTATCGGCAGTTCACCCGGCTGGTTCTTGATCAGAACGTCGGTGACGTTGCCGTTCTTGGTAACGACGTAGTTGGTGTTGTCAGCTTCAGCCATGGTCACATCAGTCTGGTCGACATCGCCGTCGTCATCGAGGTCCAGGTCGACGTTCTGGTAGTTGTGCTCATAAAAGAGGCCCAGCGCCCAGTTGATGTCGGCAAGCGGGTCGAGCAGCATGTACTTGGGCACGTCCGCGACGCCGTCGTACTGCTTAGTGATGAGGATGACCCGCGGCGCGTTCGGGTCATCGGTCGGCGTGACGGGGTTGGTCGAGGCGCCGAAGCTCAGCCCGAGGAACGGCACATAGACACCTGCGGGAAGCCGCGCGCGCAGGCCTCCCTCGTTGCGATCCGGGTTGCCCAGCATGACGAAAGTGACATTGCGCAGGTCTAGGTCGTCGTTCGGGTTGGTGTTGGAGTTGAGTTCTTGAGCCTCTTTGAACACATCGGAAGAGGCGTCGGCGCCTTGCGAATAGCCGACGACAAAGATCGGGTCACCGGCTATGTAGGTCGGGTCATCTTGCGCGTCTCCGGGAGCTGGGGCCGCCCGCCGCGCCGGTCAGGTGGTGAACTTGCTGCACCCCCTTATGAACGACTACGGCGTCGCGTACTCCACCAATGCGCTCACTTGAGGACGAAAACCCGAGGGCCAATTGCTTTGCGGAGGCAATTGGACCGATACTGCTTGCTCGTCAGTGTGCAAGAAGGTGAACCACTTGCGCCCAACTTCGACCGTGACATCGATCGTATCGACTGCCCCGCTGCCATGCAGGACCCGCACGATGGCGGGGATTGTCGCAGGCGCGTTGGCCTGCCCGAAGGTGTCATATGCGAGCGAGAAAGCAACGGTGGTGAACTTGACCGCGCCAGATTGCTCGGGAGGTGGGATTGGTACTACGCGCTGCTGAGCCCCAGTCGGGCCGCCACCGGCTTGCTGGTCGATGAAGACGGAAAACGCACCTGAACCCATAACAAACTCCTGACAGTGATGTTGCAGAGGGCTGGAACCAGTGGTTTGACGCCGGACCCGCCGAATTGTGACACCAATCATGAATGGGTTATTGCGCTTTGACGCGAGTAGTCGACTACTCCATTAGCGGGTTTCTCCGAGGCTGCCCCGATGGGGACTACCTTGACTCACGACCCGACGGGCCGGCTTGTGCCTCTGGGTGTTTCGTTTTAGTGATTGCCTAGACAGCTCGGGTCCCCAGGACCGTCGCGCAGCGACGAATGGACCATTTGCTGCTGTTCAGGGGTCCTTTGGCACTAGCCTCGTCTTGGCTTGCCTTTGGCAAGACCGCCACAACGCATTAAGGAGGCTCCACCATGACCATTCTTCAGTTAACGACCATCCATCCGAATCCGGGCGTCAAGTGGGAAGACGTGCAGAAGCAAATCAAGAAGGCGTGTGACCTCGCCCGCAAGCACGGCGCGGAGAATGTGACGGTGATGGTGACCATGATCGGGGGGCGAGCGACCAACACGATCGGCGTGCTCTCTAGCGCCGAAGACTGGACCCGGTTTGGCCAGGTTCAGCAGGCGTTCCTGGACGATCCTGAGACGCAGGCCGTCATGCTTGAGGGTGGCCAGATCGCCACTTGGGAGTCGTATGTTAGCCAGACGATCCCGGACATGTAACGCGCCACGTTATACGTGATCGACAACCCTCAGCCGGGGTTCGGTGTTCATTGTCGGTGCTCCCATCGATTGCCTAGGTAGTTACCCCTAGTGACTACCTAGGCATCTCTGATGGCCTGGATGGTCTTGTTCGTCGCCCCTGCCTTGGATTCGTCGTAGCCAACACCACCGGTGAGGATGCCGAAATCCCGTGGGTAGTCGATGTAGACGTTGGTTCCGGTGCATGGGGGTTCCGAGCAGACGTCGTCCTCCAAACCCGCGGGTAGGGCGCGACAGACCAGTGGTATCGGGCGCTCTCGCCCGCAGCGGTCCCGTCGGGGACACGCTGCCGAAGGATCGCGTTCACCCGGCCGCCCGTAGAAATTTCGGTTGCGTAGCAACCCGCGAAAAGCAACCATCACAAACGCATGCCCAGAACGCAACCACAAGACTTGCAAGAGGAAGTTGAGTTCTCAATGCGATACCACGAGGGTGACGCCGTGACTGCCCAACGAGAAATTGAAGGCATCGACGTCCCGCCGGTTGCGCCCGGAACGGTCGGAACAGTGGTAGCGACAACGCTGTTCGGCAGGCCGAAGAGAGTCTTCTTTGCGATTCAGACCGGTTCGGGCCCGAAACGCTTTCACGTCAACGTCGGTCCACGGGACGTCAGATAGCCTGTCACGCCAGGTTCGTCAGCTCCACGGTAGCCGGGTAGCCGCCGCCCTAATCCTTCGGTGATCTTCCTCCCCGGGTGAAGCCTTCGGCGCCGCTGGCGGGACGAATTTTCCGGTCGTGGTGTCAAAGATGTGCGAGTGCGTTTGTCGTGCCCGCCGCTGTTCTCGACTGATCAAGAATATCCGGTGTAGCTCCTGCCGCCGTAGTGGTCCACTCGGCACCCGACATGTCGACGTTTCGGAGTTACGGGGTGCCGTGCCAGTAGGCACGGAGCGCGGCGGTCAGACGCAGTCGGCGCAGATCAGCTGATCGCCCTTATACATGGCCAGGCGATTGCGGTGGTGCACCAAAAAGCAGCTCGAGCAGGTGAACTCGTCGGCCTGCTTGGGGACCACCCGCACGGTGAGTTCCTCGCCCGAGAGGTCGGCGTCGGGTAGCACGAACGAATCGCCCGCGTCATTGTCGTCGACGTCGACGACCGCGGTCGCAGCGTCCTCACGCCTGCGCGCAGTCAGCGTTTCCAGCGCCTCGTCGTCAGTGTCATCGGCTTCTCTTACCCGGGGTGAGTCGTAGTCGGTGGGCATTCGATCCCCTTCCCTTCAAGACGTGATTTGGAAACGCAATCGTGGAGCGCAATGTTCCCGGCAACGCGGGGGTTCACACGCTCATCTGTCACGCGGCGGCCAATCATGTTGTTCGGTCCGTTGGAGGTGTCAGTGTCATATCGCGAGGTTGGTTGAAGCGCCTTCTCGTCGTACACGAATAGCCGATGACGCGGGTTCATCGTGGACAGCGCGGAACCGCAGCGACATGGCGATGAAGGTGGAGGCGGCGAGGCTGATGATATACACGGCCGCGGCCCGCGCCCAGCGCGGCGAGCCCGGCCCGCAATCGCTGCCGTGCTGAGTGCCTATTTCGTGCTCTATCCAAACTCACGCATCCGCACGTTCCTGTTCTGGTTTAGCGTCGAACGCGTTTGGCCAGCGCGGTGAACAGCGCCACCATTTCAATCCGAGCCAGATTCATCCCGACGCAGGCGTGCGGTCCAGCACCGAAACCCAAGTGATCCCCGGGGCGCCGCAGCACATCGAACCGATCGGGGTCGGGCTACTTGCGCTCGTCTCGGTTTGCGGCCCCGTAGAACACGATGGCGCGCGAGCCGGTGGGCAGCAACACCCCGTCCATGTCCACGTCTCGGGCGACGTACCAGGAGAAGTCCTGGATCGGAGCGTCATAGCGCAGCACTTCGTTGATGGCGCTCGGTATCAGCCGCGGATCTTCGCACCAGGTCCCACTGGTCGGGGTACTTCGCGAACAGCGACACCGCGGTGCTGATGGCGAAGATCGTGGTGTCCAGACTGGGACCCAGGTAGTCGATCATCATGGCCGAGCACGCCTGCGCGGGCACCTCACCGCGCGCGACCGCGTCGTGGATACCCATCGCCCAGCCGCCTGGCATGAGCTTGTCGGGCACCGCCTCATTCGTGGCGTAGTGCATCATCTCATCCAGTACCGAAAAGGATGCGATGTTTCTGTCGTTAATCGGCCCGAAGCAGTTGAACAGCTCGTCGGCCCAGATGAGCATTCGCTCGCGGCCCTTCTCGGGCAGCCCGGCGAGGTTGGAGACCACAGTCACCGGAAGGTGATTCGCCAAGTCGGTTACCGCGTCGAAGGTGCCTTGCCACGGGTATCCCGTCCGTCCTGCGACCGATGACGACGTCAAAGCTGGCGCGGGTCTCGTCGAAATCCAGTGCAACGTCTGTCTCATAGGTGATGTCAGCGACAGTGATCGGCCCCACGCAGGTCACACACCCGGTGAGGCCGAAGCTCTTCGAATGAGCCAGCAGCCTGAGCCGGTGTGCGTAGAAGGACGTCTCAGCAATCTGAATCGCCACGTCGGGCGACGTGGTACGGAACCACGAATCCGGCTGAGTTGCTCGGGTTGCGACGCCCGTCCACGTGTTGGTCATTGACGCTACCTCCTGCCTACGGGATCGGTATCTGGTGAACAACGAACGACGCGGGCGATCGGTTCAATCTCGGGTCGCGTGGCCGACGGGTTGCGTTGAGACGCAACTCAAAAGCCCAGTGGGACAGGCACTGTCCGACCATCGACCGGTCAAGCCGGGGTTAGCGTCTTTAGCTTGTCAGGCTGGCGAGCAGACGCAGGCTTTCCTCGGATGGGGAACCGGGGTCGGCGTGGTAGGTGACGATCATCTGGCGTCGATCCGGTAGGTGCAGGATGGTGTAGTGCAGATCGAGCGGCCCGACTTGCGGGTGGTAGAAGGCGGTCGGACCGGTGCTTCGATGTTTGACGTCGTGTCTCGCCCACAGTGTGGCGAAGCGCTTGCTGGCGATGCTGAGTTCGCCGATGAGCTCCACAAGTTCACGATCGGGAGGCTCCGCGCCGAGCACGGCTCGCACAAAGGGGACCATCCTGGTCGTGAACCTGTCCCAGTCACGGTAGAGCATGCGCATTTCGGGCTCGAGAAACGCTGCGCGCAGGATATTTTCGCCTGGTGTGAAAACACGTGAGAGCGCTCGTGCCATCGGGTTGGACGCCAATATCGTCATGTTTCTGTTGACAACGAACGTCGGGGTAAGCGGCCAACTGTCAATGAGGGTTTGCACCATCGGGTCGAATCTTTCGGGGACCGAGCGTCCACGCCGACGCGGTGCCGGCCGCGCTAACTCGCGAAGGTAGCTGCCGGCGTCTTCGTCGAGTTGCAGGGCGCGGGCAAGGCCGTCAAGAACTTGGTCGGAGGGCTGGTGGTCCCGTCCTTGCTCGAGTCTCAGGTAGTACTCGGTGCTGATGCCTGCAAGCATCGCGACTTCTTCGCGACGCAATCCCTCGACGCGTCTGCGCTCGCTGCCCGGCAGGCCGACATCGGCGGGTTTGAGCAATTCGCGGCGGGCCCGCAGGAAGGCCGCCAGCCCGCGGGATGTTTCCATCGATCAAGGGTAGGGCGCGCTGTCGGAGAGAGGGTGACCCTGGGATTACCAGTAACGACATGGCCTGGCTACCCGGTGTGTGCGGGTGCATGGTGGTCGCATCGAACGGATCCGATAGCCAGTCGGCGCACGAAAGACGGGAAGGAACCTTGGCGTCAGGAGATTTCGCCCGCGGCCACCACGCCGAGCTATCCGTTCGAGAAGCAGCCGATAGGCTGGCGATCCGCGAGCTTGTCGACGCGTACGCGTTTTTCAGCCAGCGCAGACTCATGGTCGATTGGACCGAAACCCGCCCACTGGCGACCGGATAACCCGGCGTGTTAATGAAGGAGTCCGCCATGCCGACAACCACCTACGGGCCGACTACTACGGCCGCCGAGATCGTTCAGGACGTGGATCTGCACGGGCAGCGTGTCGTTGTGACGGGCGCCAGTTCGGGCATCGGCGTGGAGACCGCCCGCGCGCTGGCTTCGACGGGCGCCGACGTGACACTGGCGGTACGCAATCTTGAGGCCGGCCGCAACGTCGCGAACGAGATTGCCGAAAAGCTGCCGTCCGGGGCGGGAGCGCTGCGGGTCGCCCGGCTGGACCTGGCCGATCCGGCCTCGGTGGCTGGCTTTGTGCGCGCCTGGACGGGGCCGTTGCACATCCTCATAAACAACGCTGGCGTGATGGCCCTACCAGAGCTAACCCGCACGCCGGCCGGGTATGAAATGCAGTTCGCCACCAACCACCTCGGTCATTTCGCGCTGGCCACCGGTCTGCACCAGTGGCTGGCCGCGGCGAACGGCGCCCGCGTCGTGTCCGTCGCCTCGATCGGGCACCTGTTCTCCCCAGTGGTCTTCGACGACCTGCACTATCGGTTCCGCCCCTACGACCAGTGGACGTCCTACGGCCAATCCAAGTCAGCCAACGTGCTGTTCGCCGTCGGTGCCGCGCAACGCTGGGCCGACGACGGCATCGCGGTCAACGCGCTGATGCCCGGCAACATCGCCAGTACCGCGCTGGCACGACACATGGGTGCGGACGACCTTGCCAACTTCGGCAAAACGACAGCCCTGGCGCTGCCGCCAGTGAAGACGATCGAGCAAGGCGCCGCTACCTCGGTCTTACTGGCAGCCAGTCCCGATGTCGAAGGGGTCACCGGCCGCTACTACGAGGACTGCGCCGAGGCGACACAAGTCACTGAACGCGGCACCCACACCGGCGGCGTCGCGCCCTACGCTCTTGACCCGAACAATGCCGACCGCCTCTGGCAGATCTCCAACGAGCTGACCCAATAGGTCCGATCCGCCGGCTCATTTGCTAACTTAGCTGGCCCGGGTTGAGTGACCATTTACGGATGGTTGCGTCGTACCACGAGTTCGCGGCTGAACATCGGGCTGAGCACCTCAACCCGTTCAATCGCTGGTGCGCGGTCGTCGAAAACTCTCTGGCGGTCGTGGGTGCGGTTGCGATGCTGTTGGGTCGACGAAAGGCTGGCGCTGCGTTGGTCGGTTCTGGGACGGCAATCGGTGGCGTGGGACATGTCGTTGAGGGCAATCTGCCTCGGGCCCTGCGTGATTTGGCCCGCCATCCGATCTGGTCCGTGCGGGCATCCCCCCATCCTTGACGAGCTCACCGAGGCCGGTCCAGAGCTGACAACGGCCGGCGAGGGCGGTCTCGCTACTTGAGGCCCTTCGGCGCTCTCCACATTGCATAGATTGGCGGGCAGTCCGACACCGTCAGCTCACGCATCGTCAGAAAACCATGCCGCTCGTACAGCCGCCGATTCTCCGGACACGACGCCTCGAGATAGGCCGACCTGTCATCGCGATCGGCTTGTGTGAGCACCGCGGCCAATAGCGCCGAGCCGATCCCTTGGCCCTGAGCCGAAGGATCGACACCCATGAACGTCAAGTGCCAGCAGGGCTCCGCCGGATGGTGCTCGTCTAGCATGTCGAGCAGTTCGGCCATTCGTGCCGAGCAGGCATCGCCTCCGGCGCTTTCCACGAGTTCGCGACCGAATGCCTCAGCCTCGCCCTCGCCAACGAGTTGCTCGCGCGGCGGAACCCACAGCGCCGCGCCTGCTCCCGCGCCGGCCGCATACACCTCCCCGTGAGGCCAGCATGCCTCGACGAAGCGTGAGTAGAAGATGGCCGCGCTGCGGCGGCGCTCGTCATCGTCTGGAACTATCCAGCGGTAAATCCGATCTTCGAAGAACGCCCGGCACAATGCAGTGACGGCCTGGGTTCGCTCATCTTCGCGTGCACGGTGAGCATCGATCACGTCTGCCCTCACACCGTGGGGTACCGGATCGGATTTTTTGGTGCCAGGCAATGACGCGACTCTGACTGTATGGGCCCTGTCAGCCATGTTCACGTACCCCTTCCCAAGCTATACAGCGGCTCATTGTCCGCCGTTGGTGCGACTCACCGAACAGGAATCTTGGTGCCGTTGCGCTGAATTCGCGTCATGTCAGCAACAGCTGCGGGACGTTTCGCTGTGGGCAGGTCCTGGCCCAGGCTCTGGTGAGTAGCTCGGATTCCGGGGTGCCGGCACGTAGCGCTGCGAGCATGGCGTCGGGATCGAACGACGGCCCGAATCGGGTCGGCGTGAAATTCCTCCCCGCGTAGGTACTCGGTCGCCGCCTCCGGAGTACGTGAAGTTGTCGATTTGCAGTTCCACCATGTTGCCGTCGGGATCGCGGTAGTAAATCGAGGTCGTCAGGCCGTGCTGGACGGGCACCTGCGGTTGTATGTCCGCCTTCTTCAGATCCTCGTGCTTGGTGAGCAGGCTCTCCAGGCTGGAGAAGGTGTAGGCCGAATGCGCCAGCCCCACCGTCGTCGGAGTGCGCCGGCGGCTCGGGCAACTGGACGATGCCGACGCGGTGATGCTCCTCGTCGAACGTCATGAACGACAAGAACTCGTTCTCGTACACCACATGGGCGTCGAGCACATTCAGATACCAGTCCCTCATCGCGGTGAGCTGGCCGGTCTGCAGAACGACATGGGCAAGTTTTTTATCGGTGTTCATCTGTATCTCCTCGGATCGTGTTGAATCGAGGATCCGGTCCCTCGCGCCCGAGACCATCGGCCAGAACGCGTAGACCGACGCCGTCGGGAGTCGTAGATCGCGACGAAATCTACGCGTATGCGCTGATGTTTCGCCTCTGTGATTGACCGATGCTGGCTAGCATGACCGAAACTGATCCGTTGAACTGGAGCGAAGAGCGTGTGAACGACCTCTTGCCGACCGGAACGGTGACGTTGCTCTTGGCTGACGTCGAGGGATCTACTCGGCTGTGGGAGACGCGGCCAAATGAGATGACCGCCGCCGTCGAGAATCTCGATCGAACCCTCGCCGACCTGGTCGGCGCCCATCGGGGTGCGACCGTGCAGGGCGAGGGCGACAGCTTCGTGGTGGCCTTCACCCGTGCATCCGACGCGGTGGCGTGTGCACTGGCGCTACAGCGAGCACCGCTGTCGCCCATCCTGTTGCGCATCGGAGTGCACACCGGCGAGGTGCAGTTGCGCGATGAAGGCAACTACATCGGCTCGACCATCAACAGGACTGGTCGGCTGAGGGATCTGGCACACGGGGGCCAGTCCGTGCTGTCGGGCACGACAAGCGACTTGGTCATGGATCGACTTCCTCCGGACGCTTGGTGGCCGATCTCGGCAGCCATACTGTGCGCGACCTGCCTCGGCCCGAACACGTCATGCAGCTGTGCCGTCCCGACCTGCACAACGAGTTTCCGCCACTGCGGAAATCGGAAGGTGATGTGTCACAGCATCTTCCGGCTCAGCTGACGAGTTTCGTTGGACGCCGGGCGCAGATGGCCGACGTGCGACGCCTGCTCTACGATGAGCGGCTGGTGACCCTGACCGGCGCGGGCGGCATTGGCAAGACCCGGTTGGCCGTACAGGTGGCGACCCAGGTT
The DNA here is from genome assembly GCA_963770125.1 of uncultured Actinomycetota bacterium. Classification (GTDB taxonomy): domain Bacteria; phylum Actinomycetota; class Actinomycetes; order Mycobacteriales; family Mycobacteriaceae; genus Mycobacterium. Next base: position 22,754 of record CAVYPI010000021.1, read on the forward strand.
GCGGCCGAGTTCGGCGATGGCGTCTGGTTCGTCGACTTGGCGCCGATCACCGACCCCACACTCGCGGCGGTCACTGCGGCACGTGCGCTCGGTCTGCCGGACCAGCCGGGCCGGTCCTCGACGGACACGCTGATCCGACACATCGGCAGCCGGCACATGCTGATGGTGCTGGACAACTGCGAGCATCTTCTCGACGCGACCGCCGCGCTCACGACGGCGCTGCTTGGTGCATGCCCCAGGTTGACAGTGTTGGCAACCAGCCGCGAGCCGATAGGGGTGCCCGGCGAGCTGACGTGGCGCGTGCCGCCACTGCCGCTTGCCGACGACGCAGTCGAGTTGTTCACCGACCGCGCCCGCCACGCCCGATCCGACTTCACCATCACCGGCGACAACGCCGCCATCGTGGCAGAGATCTGCCTGCGGCTCGACGGCATGCCGCTGGCCCTCGAACTGGCAGCGGCGCGGGTGCGGGCCCTTTCGCTGCCCGAGATACTCGACAGCCTCCATGACCGCTTCCGCCTGTTGACCGAACCCGAACGCGTCCTGTTCCGCAGACTGGCCGTGTTCATGGGTGGATTCGACCTGCACGCCGCCCAGGCCATCGCCGGCGACGAAGAGTTGCACCGTCATCAGGTGCTCGACCTGCTCACCCTGCTCGTCGACAAATCTCTCGTCGTAGCCGAAAACGCAGGCGGCCGAACGCGATACCGGCTGATGGAAACGGTGCGCCAGTACGCGCTGGAAAAGCTCGGCGAGTCCGGCGAGGCCGATACAGTCCGCGACCGCCACCGCGACCACTACACGGCCATGGCAGCCCGGTTGGACGACGCGACCAACTCTGGGCACCAGCTACGGATCGAGCACACCGAAATCGAGATCGATAATCTACGGGCCGCATTCGCGTGGAGCCGCGAAAACGCGGACATCGAGGACGGATTGCGGCTCGTCTCGTCGCTGCAGCCGCTGTGGCTGTCACGGGGTCGCATCCTGGAAGGGCTGTCCTGGTACTTTGCCGTCCTGACCGACGAAGGCGAGCGCGCGGACGGGGTGACGCCCGCGGTCCACGCGCGGGCAATCGCCGATAAGGCCGTGCTCGGGTCGGTGATCTCGGCCCCGGACAGCCTGGAACGCGTCGAACAATCCCTGGCGACCGCGCGAGAAATCGGCGAACCAGGACTGCTGGTGCGGGCGCTCACCGCATGCGGTAGCACCGCCGTGTTCGATGCCGATGTGGCACGTCCATATCTCGACGAGGCGCTCGATCTGGCCCGCGTGCGAGGCGACACATCGAGACTGAGCCAGGTCTTATGGTGGCAGGCTTTCGCAGCGGTCGTCGCGGGTGAGCCGGGACCTGCGCTCGAGGCCGGCACCGAGGGATATCGGCTCGCTGACGAAATCGGGGACCGCTTCGTCTCGCGGATGTGTCGATTCTGGGGAATCGGTACGGCCCGCATGCTGCAGGGAGAGCTCGCCGCAGCCGCGGCGCAGTTCCGTGAACTGGTCGCCGAGGCGGAAGCGGCCCACGATCCGCTCGGACAGGTCGCCTCCCTGTCTCACCTCTCCCACACGCTCGCGTACCTGGGCGACACCAACGCGGCGCGGACGGCCGCGACCGCCGCCGCCGCGCTGGGCGCCGAGTTCGGCGGCTTCATGGAGGGCATCGGCTACGGGCCGCTGGCTCGGGCCGCGCTCGCCGCGGGTGACGTCGAGGCGGCCTTCGAGGCCAGCGAGGTGGCACGGCAGCGGTTGAGCGCGCACCCCGTACCAGCGGGCAATGTCAATCCCATCGCTGAAATCGCGCTTGCGCGCGGCGATCTGACGGCTGCCAAGCGCTATGCCGACGAAGCGGTGGCACTGGCCAGCGGTGTTAACCTGGCGATAGCGTTGACTGCGCGGACTCGCGTGGCGATCGCCCACGATGAACGTGACCAGGCTGAACGTGACGCCCACAAAGCGCTCGCCTGTGGCGTCAGCGTCGACGCCCACGCGACAACACCGGAAGCATTGGAGTGCCTCGCCGCACTGGCGGGCCACGCCGATAGCCACCGTGAAGCCGCCCGGCTCTTCGGGGCGGCGGACGCCATGCGCCGGCGCATGGGCATTGTCCGGTACAAGGTCTATGACGCCGACTACGACGTCTCGGTGGGTGCGGTACGTGCTGCATTGGGCGACAGCGACTTCGAGTCTGCCTGGGCGGAGGGCTCGGCGCTGTCCACCGACGAGGCAATCGCCTACGCACAACGCGGCCGCGGCGAGCGCAAACGACCGACCAGCGGCTGGGCCTCACTCACCCCCGCCGAGAGGGACGTCGTGCGACTGGTCAGCGAAGGACTGGGCAATAAGGACATCGGCACAAGGCTTTTCATCTCACCACGGACGGTGCAGACCCACCTCACGCACGTCTACACCAAGCTCGGCCTGACCTCCCGCGTACAACTCGTTCAAGAAGCAGCGCGCCACGCCTGACCCGTCGCCGCGCGACTGGTCGATCGTCCTGAGACAACGCGAGAGAGCCCCGGTCAGGTGCTCCTCGTTATCCGAACTGGCCGGGCTGGTAGTCGCCGGCGGGCTGCTGGACGATGACGTTCAGGCGGTTGACGGCGTTGATGAAGGCGATGAGGCACACCAGGGCGGCGAGCTGGTCCTCGTCGTAGTGCTTGGCGGCATTCGCCCAGGCCTCGTCCGTGACACCACCGGCCGCGTCGGCGATGCGGGTGCCCTGCTCCGCCAGCTCCAGGGCAGCGCGCTCGGCATCGGTGAACACCGTGGCCTCCCGCCAGGCCGCGACCAGGTTGAGGCGCACCGAGGTCTCCCCGGCGTGCGCGGCGTCCTTGGTGTGCATGTCGGTGCAGAAACCGCAGCCGTTGATCTGACTGGCGCGGAGCTTCACCAGCTCCTGCGTCGCGGCCGGCAGCGTCGAGTCGGTGATCACCTTGCCCGCCGAGGTGATGTACTTCAGGAACTTGCCTGCGATCGGGCTGCCGAAGAGGTTCAAACGAGCATCCATGGTGCACTCCTTGTTGTTCGGTGGTTGCACCTCTTAGACACGACAGCTCGGCAAAATGTGACAGGAACGAATGTGACATGGGTCGCCCCGAACGCCGCTACTTGAGACGACCACCTACCCAAGTTAGGCCGGTGGCGGGCCGAAACGGTTCGTCTCACAGAACGCCTCAATTCCCGCGCCGCGCCTATTGCCCTCGGTAGGTACGGGGTAACAGGGAAATCTGTGGATCATGCAAGGAAACGCCCCGATCGGACCATTACTCTTCCCCGCCCTGTGGCGTCACTCAGATCATGGGTGGCACCACAGCAAGAGGAGGTCCCTCAAAATGCGGTCGACACAACAGGCGACGCGTGAAGGACTGCGCCCCGAGTCGGTGACTGGCAACGTGAACAATCCAGCCCAGTACTCCGATCCCACCTGCGCACCAACCGCTCCCAGCCACGAGACAGTCCACCGCTTCCGCGTCAAGCCCGCTGACGCCGGCATCGTCGGCTCCGTCGACGGCGGCACGCTACTCGAATGGATCGACAAGGTTGCCCACGCCACCGCCACACAGTGGAGTCGCCGCTACTGCGTCACCGCCCACGTCGGCAACTTTCACCTCGACCGGCCCATCAGCGTCGGTGAACTCGTCGAATTGCACGCCAGCCTCGTCTACACCGGGCGCAGCAGTATGCACATCCTTGTCACCGTGTGCTCCAGCGACCCCAGCCGGGCCAAAGCAGTTCAAACCTCGCAATGCCCAATCATTTTCGTCGCCGTCGACGACACCGGCAGCCCCGTCGCGGTTCCCCCGTGGACACCGGTCACCATGCTTGAACTGCAACGACAACGGCAAGCGCAAGTCCGGATACCGATGCGCAAACGCATCGAAGGCGCCATGGCGGCGCAAAGCTACACGGCAGAGGGCACCGCTCCCCGCGCGACGCTGTGTTTTCTCGCCGCCCCCACCGACGTCAACTGGGGCGGCGAGGTCGGTGGTGGCCGAGTTATACGATGGATCGACGAAGCGGCCTACGTGTGCGGAGCCGATTGGACTGGCGCGCAAGTCATCACGTCGTACGTCGCCGGGATCCGCTTATACCGGCCCATCAACA
>CAVYPI010000022.1:0-24916 GCA_963770125.1 uncultured Actinomycetota bacterium
GGCTGACAGCGGCCTGCTGGAGCGGGTGCTGGCCAACCTGATCGACAACGCGCTGCGCTACGCGCCGGACAGCCCGGTGCGGGTCACGGCGGGCCAGGTCGGCGACCGCGTGCTGATCGCCGTCGTCGACGAGGGACCGGGGATACCACGCGGCACCGAGGACCAGTTGTTCGCACCATTCCAGCGGCTCGGCGACCACGACACCAGCATCGGCGTCGGGCTGGGCCTGTCGGTTGCCCGCGGATTCGTCGAGGCGATGGGTGGCACCATCTCGGCGACCGACACCCCGGGCGGCGGGCTCACCGTCGAAATCGACCTCGCAGCACCGCCAAAGGACGGCTCGGCATGACCCCGCAAAAGACCAGGGTGCTGGTCATCGATGACGAACCCCAGATCCTGCGTGCGTTGCGTATCAACCTTTCAGTGCGCGGCTACGAAGTCACCACCGCGGCCACCGGTGGAGAGGCGCTGCGCTCGGCGGCCGATCGCCGTCCCGACGTCGTCGTGCTGGACCTCGGGCTGCCAGACATGTCGGGTATCGAGGTGCTGGGCGGGCTACGTGGATGGCTCACCGCGCCGGTGATTGTGCTGTCGGCGCGCACGGACTCGTCGGACAAGGTCGAAGCGCTCGACGCCGGCGCGGACGACTATGTCACCAAACCCTTTGGGATGGACGAATTCCTGGCGCGGTTGCGGGCCGCGGTGCGGAGGGGCGCCGCCGCGTCCGACACCGACGAGCCCGTCATCGAAACGTCGTCGTTCACCGTCGACCTGGCCGCGAAGAAGGTGACCAAGAACGGTTCGGAGGTCCACCTGACGCCCACCGAATGGGGCATGCTCGAGATGCTGGTGCGAAACCGCGGGAAACTCGTCGGCCGCGAGGAGTTGCTCAAAGAAGTGTGGGGCCCGGCCTACGCCAAGGAAACCCATTATCTGCGGGTGTATCTGGCGCAGCTGCGACGCAAGCTCGAAGACGACCCGTCACGCCCGGTTCACCTGCTGACCGAGGCGGGGATGGGCTACCGCTTCCAGGAGTGACGTTTCTGCGCGAGCGATCGTTGGAATGTCGAGCGACGACCGTGGGCGGCTGTTGAACTTGGGTCAGGGTCGACGTGCGTTCTTCAAGCGGTATTGAGAAGTCCGCGCCCGATGAGCTCGAGCACTCGGTCCAGCGCGAATCTGATGTCTGCGGGCGCGGTGGGGAGCGGTCCGTCGAGCAGCAGGGTGGCGAGGCCATGTACCGCCGACCAGGCGGCGATTTCGGCTCCGGGCCTGCGGTCCGGGTCCAGAAGACCGGCGGCTTGGGCTTGATCGAGTACTTCACCGAGGATCTCGAATGGTTCGGCGGTATCGGGGTGTGATCCCGCCTCCGTCGCGTTTAGCGGAACGTCATCGTCGTTGCGGGAAGTGGCGGGATGCGAGATGAACGCCGTGCGGAATAGCCCGGGCTGGGTCAGCGCGAAGTCGATGTAGGCGGCGCCGACCGCTTGCAAGCGCTGAAGTGGGTCCTTGGCGCGCTTGACGCGGCGGCGCATCTGGGCGGCAAGCTCGCTGCGCGCGTGGCGCGACACCTCGGCCAGCAGCGCCTCGCGGTCGGTGAAATGGCGGTAGGCGGCCGAGTGTGACACCCCCGCCGCCCGGGCGGCCTCGCGCAGGATCACGCGGTCGGGCCCGCCCTCGCGGGCCAAGGCGATGCTGGCTTCGATCAAGGCCGAGTGCAGCGCGCCGTGGTGGTAGGGCTTCCGGTGACGGGGGACAGCGTCGACGGTGTTCATCCTGTCAGGCTCCCACGCCAACCGACATGTTGACACCGGTCACATAGGGTTGCATACTGACCTATGTAACCAGTGGTCACATCCGCTGTTCCGAAAGTGAAGGAAGTCTGATGAAAAGTACTCGCGTGCTGGTAACCGGTGCCACGGGAAAAATCGGCGGCGCTGTTGCCACCCAATTGTTGGAAAAGGGTGTAACGACTAGGGCCTTGGTGCACCGCGACGACGCGCGAAGTGCCCGCTTACGGGCGATCGGCGCTGAAGTTGTCGTCGCCGACATGTTTGACATCCAGCAGGTTCAGGCCGCGCTGGATGGGGTCGACCGGCTGTTCTTCAATCCCCCGTACCACCCGCACGCACTCGACAGCGCGGTGTCTTTTGCCGTGGCGGCGCGGCGGTCCGGTTTGGAGGCCGTCGTAGCGTTGGGGCAGTGGCTGGCCAGCCCGGAACATCCGTCCCTGATGACCCGGCATGCCTGGTTGACGGACAAGCTGTTCGAGCTGCTGCCCGATACTGCCCACGTCGCAGTGGATCCCGGCTACTTCGCCGACAACTATCTGCAGCTGGTCCCCATCGCCGCACAGCTCGGGGTGCTGCCGACGCCCACGGGAGCGGGCAGGAATGCGCCGCCCTCCAACGAAGACATTGCGCGAGTTGCGGTCGGCGCCCTGCTGGACCCACACCGTCACGACGGTCGGGCATACCGTCCGACCGGACCGACGCTGTTGTCCGGAGCCGACATCGCCGCAGCGGTGGGTGAGGCGTTGGGCCGGCGGGTGCGGCACATCGATGTCCCACCTCCGATGTTCATGCGGGCCGTGCGGGTGAACGCCAAGCGTCTCGGCGCCGACCTGTTCTTCGAATCCAGTTTGCGCCACTACTTGCCCGAACATGGCCTCGGCACTTGGGAAGTGGGCGGCCCGACAACTCATGTCCACGATGTTGCCGGCGTCGAACCCGAAGATTTTCCGACCATCACACGCCGCTATGTCAATGGCCCGGAGTCCCGACGCACCGCAGGCAATCTGCTCCGCCAGATTTGGGGCTTTCATGCTGACCGGGCTCGTGCCGATGCACCGCCTCGACAGGTTCGACCGACTCCAGCAGCATCCCCAACCCACCTGTACCCGTCTTTCCGGCCAATCGCAGGTCTGGCGAAACGAGCACCCTGCGCCGGCCCAGCCAACCGACGATCGGTTCGTCGACGTCGATGCCAAACGCGCGTCGGCATAGCGGGGCAAAAGCGACGCCGAAACTCTTTGCCATGGTTCGATTTACATTCCAATAAGACTCAAGAGAGCAGACATGAACGAAACCGCGATCCACACCCAGTACTCGACCGGCCTATCTCGGCACAACATCGAGCAGGCCCTCATTGCAGCCGGAAAGGACCTAGACCACCTTGTGCCCTCAGATCTTGCGCTGCTCGAGGACTTCCACACCATGGGACGCATTGCTACAAGCCAATTGGTGGACCTGGTAGAAATCGCCCGCGGCGATGAGGTTCTGGACGCCGGCAGCGGCATCGGCGGAACCGCCCGCTACATCGCAAACAGGTGTCATTGCAAGGTGACCGCCGTCGACCTGACTGACGACTACTGCGAAACGGCCAGTTGGCTCAACCGCCTTGTCGGGCTGGACGACGAGATTTCGGTCCGTCGGGCGGATGTCACTGAACTGCCCTTTGCGGCGGAAAGCTTCCAGGTCGTCGTCAGCCAACACGTACAGATGAATGTGGCCGACAAGACCCGCCTTTACCGGGAAGCACGCCGGGTGTTGACCGACGGCGGCCGCCTGGCCATCTGGGACATCACCCGCGATGAGAATGGCGAACTCGACTATCCGCTGCCGTGGGCCGACCAACCCGAAGTCAACCACCTGGCCACTTCCGAGCGGTTGCGCGCCACCATCGAATCCGCGGGGTTCGTCATCGGGCACTGGAACGATCTCACCGACCAGGCGGCCACAACGATGCAGACGCTGCTCTCACTGCCGACCGACCCACTCGGATTGCACGCCTTCGTCACCGACTTTGCGACGAAAGCCAAGAACCTCACCGGTGCACTCGCAGACGGTCGGCTCCGAGTCATCCAGGGCATTGCGCGAACTGCCAACTAGAAAACCCCCGCGCCGGCGCACCTCGCGTTAGGGGCGAGTCTCCTGCGCGAGCGCAATCAGCCTCGCCCGCACCAGATCCGGACGCTCGTCGATGATGAAGTGGGTGGCGGCAACCTTCTCCAGCGTGTAGTCATCGGCGTTGGCCGACTCGGGCGCGACGAGCGAAGGATGGATGGCCTTGTCGCGGACACCGAACAGCGCGCGAATCGGCACCGTCGCTCGACGTTTCTCGGGATGCCTTGCACCCGCGGGTATCTCACGCAGCAAGAACGTCCGGTAGGTATCTGTACCAGCACGCGCCACCACTGGATCGCGGAAGCGGTCGGCGTAGACCTGCGCCGTTGCCGCATCCACGTCGGATCCGATCCCGAAGATCACCCGTTCGACGAACCGGGTGTGCCGCTGCACCGGAAACCCGGCGGCAACGAGTGGCAGCTGATACGACAAGCGCCACACGTGCGGTAGCAGCATTCGCGCGGTTATCCATGGATACCCCATGTTCAGAGCGAGATAACCGTCGAACCGCTCCGGGGCCCGCAATACCATGAGATATCCGATGTAACCGCCCCAGTCGTGCGCCACGAGCAGCACGCGGTCGAGTGCGAGCGCGTCGAGCAGGGCCAGGACGTCGCTGGCGACGTCCTCCTTGGCCCATTTGTGCGGAGCCGGCCCGGACCAGCCGTAGCCGGGCAGGTCGGGCGCGATGATGCGCAGGCCGGGCGGCGGGGCGGCCAGCAGATCGCGATACACCCAGTGGTGCTGCGGCCAGCCATGCAGCGCAAGGACGGGGCGGCCGTCGGCCCGACCCGATTCGGTCACGTGAAAGCGCACTCCGCGGGCCTCGACGAACGACCGGCGCACACCGGCGATCGGCGGCGGTTCAGCGGTCATCAATACTCTCCCCCTGCCCTTCGGGCGGGTGGGCCCCCGCTTGCGTGGGGAGTACCCCCACGCGCGAGCGCTCGTCGGTCATGAAATCGCACTATAGGGAACCGCTCCCGCGCTACCGTGCGAGTATGGGCGGATATCGCGACCTGTTCAATGCCAGCATCGCCGATCCCGTGGCCTTCTGGGCCGACGCCGCGCGGGCGGTGACGTGGATCCGCGAGCCGCAGCGCGTCCTCGATGACTCCAATCCGCCGTTCTACCGCTGGTTTCCCGACGGCGAGTTGAACACCTGCGCCAACGCGCTGGACCGTCATGTCGACGGAGGCCGCGCCGAACAACCGGCGCTGATCTACGACTCGCCGGTGACCGGGTCGCAGCGCACCTACACCTACCGAGAATTGCTCGACGAAACGGCCCGCTTCGCCGGAGCGCTGCGCGGGTTGGGCGTCGGCAAGGGCGACCGCGTCGTCATCTACATGCCGATGGTGCCGGAGGCGGTGATCGCCATGCTTGCGTGCGGCGCGCCTCGGCGCGGTGCATTCGGTGGTGTTCGGCGGGTTCGCCGCGCACGAACTCGCGGCGCGCATCGACGACGCGCAGCCAGCCGTCATCGTGTCGGCCTCGTGTGGCGTCGAGCCGACAAGGATCGTCGACTACAAGCCGATGCTCGACACGGCACTGGAGATCGCCGAGCATGCCCCACCGGCGTGCGTCATCCTGCAGCGTGACCAACGGCCATGCCGGCTGACCCGGGGCCGCGACCACGACTGGCGCGAGCTGATGACCGATGCGCAACCCGTCGACGCGGTTCCGGTCGCGGCGACCGACCCGCTGTACGTGCTGTACACCTCCGGCACCACCGGCAAGCCGAAGGGCATCGTCCGCGACAACGGCGGGCATGCGGTGGCGCTGCTGTGGAGCATGCGCCACATCTACGACACGCGGCCCGGCGAAGTCTATTGGGCCGCATCCGATGTCGGTTGGGTGGTCGGCCACTCGTACATCGTGTACGGGCCGCTGCTGCTGGGCGCGACGACTGTGCTGTACGAGGGCAAGCCCGTCGGCACCCCGGATGCGGGGGCGTTCTGGCGCGTCGCGTCCGAGCACGGCGTGAACGCGTTGTTCAGCGCGCCGACGGCGATCCGCGCGATCAAGAAGGAAGACCCAGAGGGTCTGCACCTCGGCAAGTACGACCTGTCGGCGCTGAAGTATCTGTTCCAGGCAGGCGAACGCCTCGACCCCGGCACCTACGGCTGGGCGTCGGACATACTCGGCATCCCGGTCGTGGACCACTGGTGGCAGACCGAAACGGGCTGGGCCATCTCCGCCAACCCGATGGGTGTCGAACCGCTGCCGATCAAGCCCGGCTCCTCGACGGTGCCGATGCCCGGCTACGACGTGCGGATCCTGCGGCCGGACGGTTCGGAGTGCGACGCAGGAGAAGAAGGCGCGATCTGCGTGCGGCTGCCGCTCCCGCCGGGCACCCTGCCCACATTGTGGGGCGACGACGACCGCTACGTCTCCTCCTACCTGTCGGCGTTCCCTGGCTATTACCTGACCGGCGACGGCGGGTACTTCGACGAGGACGGCTACCTGTTCGTGATGGGCCGCACCGACGACGTCATCAACGTTGCGGGACACCGGATGTCGACGGGATCGATCGAGGCGGTGCTGGCGGGGCACCCGGCCGTCGCGGAGTGTGCGGTGATCGGTGTCGCCGACGAGATCAGGGGCCAGGTTCCGCGCGGTTTCGTCGTGCTCAAGGCCGGTGCGACGGCCGAGCGGCTCGCCGAAGAGTTGATCGACGCGGTACGCGAAAACATCGGCGCAGTCGCCTGTTTCAGGCTTGTCGATGTCGTCCCCGCGCTACCGAAGACCCGATCGGGCAAGATCTTGCGCAAGACTATGCGCGGCATCGCCGACGGCCGCGACGAACCGCTGCCGTCGACCATCGAGGACCCGGCGGTGCTCGATGCGCTGAAACCGATTCTGGCGCGTTGACTCTGCGGCCACGGTGCAAAAGTGCGAGTAGCCGCGGCCCTACATGCAGAGTCAACGGGTGAAGGCCGTGGTCAGTCGTCGAACACATGCGGCAAGTCCTACGTTCGCCTCGCGGGGTACCGGCACGGCGATCATCATCGCCACCAGGCCCGCCGCCAGCACCACGCACAGCCCACCCATCCCGGCCCGGTCGGTACCGAACAGGTCGATGAACGTGAAGAACATCCATGGCGCCAGGAACGACACCGCGCGCCCGGTGGTGGTGTAGAGACCGAAGGCCACGCCCTCCTTGCCCGTCGGCAGACATCCGCAGCATCAGCGCGCGCGCGGACGCCAGGGTGGGGCCGACGAACAGGCACAGAAGCAGTCCGCAGATCCAGAACGCCAGCGGCCCGGAGAGGGTGAGCAGGAGCAGCCCGACGGCGATCATCGCGGTCAGCGAGCCCACGATGACGGGCTTGGAGCCCACCCGATCGTCGAGCAGGCCGCCCAGCACCGCGCCGACCGCCGCGACGACGCTGGCGCACACGCCGAAGACCAGCACGTCGGCCTGCGACACCCCGTACACACTGACGCCGAGCACCGCGCCGAATGCGAACACACCCGTGAGCCCGTCTCTGAACACCGCACTGGCCAGGAGGTAGTAGACGACGTTGTGGTCTCGCCGCCACTCCCCACGCACCTCCTCCCACAACGCGCGATAGGCGCCGAAGAAGCCGACGACGGGTCGGCTCTCGACGAAAGCAGGGGTGCGCGCCGACACCAGCAGCGGCCACGCGAACACCGCCAACCACGCCGCGGCGACCAACATCGCCGCGCGCACGTTCTCGCCGTCGACCGCCGAGAGGCCCAACAGGCCAAGGCTGTCGCCGTCGCCTTCGATGAAGCCGAAGTAGAGGATGAGCAGCAACATCACACTGCCGACGTAACCCGCGGCCGAACCGAGCCCGGAGATGCGGCCCGAGGTCTGCGCCGTCGACAGCTGCCTCAGCATGGCGTTGTACGGCACCGTCGCCAGGTCGCTACAGGCCGCGGTGCATGCGAGCAGAATCAGACCCGGCCAAAGGTAGTGGTAATCGGCCCGGATCAGGCTCATCGCGCATGTCATCGCGACGACCACGCCAGTGAGCAGTGCTAGTGCCGTGCGGCGGCGATGGGCGGGGCCAACCCAGATACCGGTCGCCGGTGCCAAAACGGCGACAAAGAGTCCCGCTATCGCCAGCACCCGGCCCAGCCAGCTTGCCGGTGTGGTCGGACCGGGCAAACCCGCGCCAACCTGTTCGGTGAGGTAGACGGAGAAAACGAACGTGACGACGACGGCATTCACGCCTGTCGCACCACAATCCCACAGCGCCCACGCCACGACCCGGGACCGCGAGGGGGTATGAGGATCCGCCCGGCGGCTGCTCATGGCTGCACTCAACTCGTCACTCGCCAATCACCCACTGCGGCTTGGCCACTGCGTTTCACATGGGCTTGTTCGGTTCGTCGCCGTCTCGTGTCATGGCTGCTGATGATTCAACACATACTGGGCACCGGCGAGGAGCTGCGAAAGAGGATCGGCGGCGCCGCCGAAGGCGGCCTGAGTGGCCGGTGCGGTGACGGCAGCCGGGTCGTAGCCACGCACCGGATCCACCGTGATCGGAGCGGTCAGCGGATCGTCGTTTCGCGAATATCCCGCATCCACCATCGGCTTCAGCACTCCGTCAAGCTGATTCAGCGTGCCTTCATCCACCCCGAGGTACTTGAAGGGCAACACCAGGGGAAGGTGCTGCTCGGGAATCAGATACGTCGTTGTCTTCGCACCCTTGGAGTTGACGGTCGTCCTGATGTTCTGCGGCGGCACGTTACTCGGGTTGGTGAACGCCACCGCGGTGTGACCGGTCGCGAGGCCCACGACCGCGTTGAGGAGGGACATCCAGTTGTCCGGCCTGTCCGGCCAGTCGGCGATGCTGTCGTACGCAGAGACGAACTGGTAGGTGTTGTACTGGCTTTCCACCGGAGCTGGCATGCGGAAGTCGAGTGAGGGAACAACGCTGCCGACGGGAAACATCTGGGTCAGGAAGCTCTCACCGAAGGCGTGCTTCGCAAGCGGGTCGCCATACGTCGCGAAGCTCAGCGTATCCGGAGGCGGCGCCGTCGGATCGTTCGCGAGCCGAGCCTGCACGGCGTCGAGCACCATCGCCCCCTCGGACAAGCCGATCGTAGTCCCGGGACCACCGTTGCGGATCGCCGTTTCTAGATTGCCCTCACCCTCGTCGACCGACTCGCCGATGCTGGGGCCGTCGATACCCACGCCTGGGAAATTGTCATCCAGCCGGCCTATGCCCGGGAACAGTCGTTCCAGGACGTGGCCCTGGACCTGCCCTGCGGGGTAGCCGACGATTTGCCGATCCAGTCCCGGGAACCAGTCGGCGCCCGTGCGCTTGATGTACTCGTCATACGGAATCCCCAGAACGTGCGCGCCCCCCAGTGCGTACCCCCGCCCCGGCGTCCCCAGCGGTGGTGGTCCGTTGTCCGGTGCCCCGTGGTCTGGCGTCCAGCCGGCCTGCGTGTCATCGGCGGCCGCGATCCCGGACCCGAAACACCCTGTGGCGCCGACGGTTACCAGCGCAGTGACCACTGCGAGCAGTCTCCGCATTCCCACTCCCGCCTGCTCACTACGCGTCTGGACTGAACCAGACCTTACTCCGCCCGCCCGGTCGGTGCCTGTGACACAGACCGCTGCAAGCTCGGTCGTGACGACCGCCAGTTCGTCCGCCCCACCAATGTAGCCATGGCGGGACACTGATGGTCCGTCCCAGGAAGGTGTCCAACAAGGACGCCGACACCGATCACGAAAAGCAACGTCGACGCCGCGACGCGATCGGATCCAGTTGTGCAGCGACGCCATCCACCTCACGGTTGCCGTCGGCGCCAGTAGATAGCCCAGCAACGGAATCTCCATGAGCGCGAAGGCCACGACATTGAACATCAGCAGAACTGCGACTTGAGTCAAGGCTGCCGTACCGGAGGCCATAATGACCGCCAGCGCGGCAAGATAGTCGACCGACGGCAACGCGATGCCAAGACCGGCGATTCCCGCGGCCGCCAGCGAAGCCCCCTCAGCAATTGTTGGGCCGGCGTCCTCAACTGTGTCGGTCGCAAACCCTGTCGTCCGCAGACGGCAAAGATCACGGCGACCAAGAGCATCAGGAGGCGGGTCAGAATCTGACCGTCGGGCAAAGTGAAATCGCTGGACCCAGCAATGTGCGTCGAAACACGAACAACACAACTAGACCTGCCGTCGTTCCCATCGCGAAACCGCCATACAGGACAGCGAGCAGTTGAAGTGCCGGTCTGGGCCTGTTCAGCATGAGCACGGTCATGCCGATTCGGAACGGTTCGACCTGACGGCACGGGTCATTACCAGGGCAGTGCCCACCGTCGGTGATTCTGGTGCGCCCCACCGGCTGGGCTCAAGCGTCCAACCGAATGAATTGGTCCTGCCGGTACTGCTCGACGCAGGCGGCGCGCCGAATCTTGCCGCTCGTCGTGGTGGGAATCGACCCGGGCGGTACCAGAACGAGATCGCCGACATTCAAGCCGTGCGCATTGGATATCGCGGAGGTGATGTCGCTCTTGACCCCGCTGAGCCAGTGCATCGCCTCTACCGTGGAATTTCCTCGCTTCTTGACCTCGATGACGGTGACCAACTTCTCGGTACTGTTCACCGGAACCGAAATCGCCGCGACCCGACCACCTGTGATCCCTTGGACCGTCGCCTCTATGTCCTCGGGACAATGATTACGACCACGAATGATGAGCAGGTCCTTGATTCGGCCGACAATGAACAGCTCACCATCGGAGATGAAGCCCAAATCGCCGGTTCTCAGCCAGGGTCCGTCAGCCGTGCCGGGCGAAGCGTCGACGAGCGTTGCGCCAAAGCACCGCTGCTCCTCCGGTGGCCTGCTCCAGTAGCCGGCCGCGACATTGTCGCCATGGACCCAGATCTCGCCAACCACGTCCTGCGAGCATTGCCGGTTTGTGTCGACGTCGACGATTCGCACCACGGGTGACTGCGGCAGTTTGTATCTCACCAGCGCTGAGCCGGATCCGGCCGCACACCGCTGAGCGCGGCCCGCGGACAACTCGTCCACGTCGAAACGGACAGCCGCCGACGAATCACTCCAGGTGCCACTTGTCACGAAGACCGTTGCCTCCGCCATGCCGTACGACGGACGCAGCATGTGGTCTTGAAAATTGAAGTGCGCAAACCGATCTGCGAAGCGTTCCAAAGTCGCCGGATCGACACGTTCGGCACCGTTGATGATGCCCCGCACCCCACCGAGATCGAGCCCGGCGAGCTCACTGTCGCTGGTCTTGCGGGCGGCGAGGTCAAAGGCGAAGTTCGGCGCCCCCGAAAAAGCACGAGGATTCTCAGCCAGCGCTCGCATCCACCTGGCCGGCCTTTCCAGGAACGCAACCGGGCTCGTCAGCTCGGCGGGATAGCCGCCCAGGATGGGTGCGCAGACGCCCAGCACCAAACCCATGTCGTGGTAGAAGGGCAACCACGACACGATCGTGAGATCGGTTGAGGAATTGACCTGCGTACCCGCGAACAAGCTGCGCATCAGTTGCTCGAAATTCACCTGGAGGTTGCGGTGCGAGATCATGACCCCGGTTGGCAGCCGGGTCGAACCCGAGCTGTACTGCAAATACGCCGTGCTGGGAAAATCAGCTGTCGAAAAGCTGGGTCCGCCATCGACGTCCAGATTCATCGAATCGATTTCGATGATCTTCGGAACAGCGTCCAGGCGTGCTCGATGGAGATATTCGGCGATGTCGTCCGCAACCGCAGACGTCGTGAGAACAACCGAGGGCGACGTGTCGTCGAAGACGGCACTCACACGATCATGACTCGAGCCGCGGTGCGGCAACGGGAGCGGAACCGCGATCAGCCCAGCCTGCATGGATCCCAGGAATGCCGCAACGTAGTCAAGGCTCTGCGGAGCCAGGATCACTGCCCTGTCTCCGACCGACGCATGACGGCTGAGCTCGCGTGCCACATTCAATGTTCGGCGGGATAGTTGCGACCACGTGAGACTCTCGGAAACACCCGCCGGGTCGTGGACGTAATCGGTGAATGTGAATGCTACGTCGCTCGGACGCAGGCTCGCACGTCCGTGCAGCATCGAGAGAATAGATGACTGGGGCGTAGGCGTCACATTCCGTCCGTATTAACTCGTCGAATCCGTCAGCTCGAAGTCGTTGTCAGGCTGCGCCGTGGGGTCGAAGCCGTGCACCGCGAAACAGCATGTGACGCTGGCAATTAACGGCACCGTAAGTCCTGCGAGGAGCTTCTTCATCCCTACTCCTGACCGCTCGGCTTCGTTTCGTAGTTTCACATACATCACGTGTGCGCGCTGACTCGGCCGCTGCTAGGCGCGTTTGGCAGGTGACCGCTGCATGCTCAGTCGTGAGGGCCACCAGTTCGCCCGCCCCACCAAAGTAGCCATGGCGGGCACCGTGATGGTCCGTACCAGGAAGGTGTCCAGCAGGACGCCGACACCGATCACGAATCCGCCCTGGACCACGGTGGTGATGCTGGAGAAAAGCAGACCGCACATCGAGGCGGCAAAGATCAAACCTGCCGCAGTGATCACGCCTCCGGTCGACGACAGGGTGCGAATGACGCCGTAGCGCATGCCGTGCGGAGACTCGTCGCGCATCCGCGACACGAAAAGCAGGTTGTAGTCGGCGCCCACCGCGACCAATACCACGAAGGCCAGTGGGGGCACGCTCCAATGTAATTGCTGGCCGAGTAGGAATTGAAACGTCAGGACGCTGATACCGAGTGCCGCAAAGTACGAGATGACCACGGAACCAACCAGATAGAGCGGCGCGACAATCGCACGCAACAGCGCCATCAGGATCAGTAGGACGACGACGAGGGTCACCACGATGATGAAACGGATGTCGTGCTCGTAATAGTCGCGCGTATCCCGCAGCGCGGCGGGAAATCCGCCCATCGATATCGTGGCGTCCGCCAGTTGGGTGTTCGGTTGGGCGCTCCGAGCGGCGTCACCGATCTCTTTCACCTGATTCATCGCTTCGGCGCTGAACGGATTGAGTGTGGTTTGCACCAGGTACCGGGCCGAGTGGCCATCTGGCGAGATGAAGATCTTCGCGGCCGCCTTGAACTGGTCGAGTTGGAGAATTTGGGCCGGAAGATTGAACCCCGCCATCGACGGATCTGCCGCGTCATTTCGCATCGCCAACAGAAACGCGGCCGCCTCATCGAGTCCGGCACCCATCAGCTTGACTTGGCCGACGAGTTGGTCGACTCCGCCTGCCACCTGCTGGCTCCCGTCTGCTAAGCGGTTGGCGTTCTGCCTGACCTGGGTCAGGCCCGCCTGCAGGCCGCCAGGTCGATCGAGACCCATCGAGCGCACCGCCGAGCTGAAGTTCGAGAGCGCATCATTGAGTTGTTTCACCGTTGCGTTGAGGGTCTGTCGGTCTCCGAACCCCTGTAGTTGTCCGGCCAGAGTATTGATCTGGTCGAGGCGTCCGTCGTCACGCGCGGCGACCAGTTTCTGAAACTGGATACGGGTATCGCTGCACGAGGGGTTGGCGTCGCAGACCGCGTTGCCGTCCAGCGCCGCCAGCACCGGACCCACCCAGGCGAACATGTCCTTGACGGTCGTGAAGTTCACGCCGATGGCATTGCCGAGCGCATTGATGCTCTGCACGAGGTTGGCAGCGGTTTCGACGTCCCTGACCAACTTGTCTCCGCCCAATTGGCTTCGCATCGACGAGAAGGCGTCGATCAGACGCTGCATGCTGGGAGCGATTCGGTTGATTTGAGCGCGCACATCACCGAGGCTGGCGGCCAGCGTGCCTGCCCCGTTCGTCAGTCGGTTGAGATCCTTGGTGCTGTCGCTGATCACGGCCGAGCCCGCGGCCATCCGATCACCGACAATGCCCGCTTGATAGGTGGCTCTGAACTCCTGCGGCACATCTCCGGTGGGTCGGGTGATGCCGCTGACAAGACCGATGTTCGGCAGTTGGCTGACCCGCTGTGCCATCTGCTCCAGGTCTGCGAGGGCCTGCGGTGTGCGCAGGTCACGCGGCGACTGAACGAGGATGTATTCGGGTACGGCCTGACTGATGGGGAAATGGCGTTCCAGCGCGGCATACCCGATCGAACTCGGGGCCGAAGGCCCAAGGGCTTTGCGATCGTCGTAGTTGTAGTGCACCAGGCTCGCACAGCTGGCGAGAAGGACCAGGGCAAGCACGCTGGCAACAAGATGGACCTTCGGCCGCCGCACAATGCGTATCCCCGAACGTCGCCAGAACCGAGCGGTGAGTTCGCGCCGCGGCTTGACCCAGCCGCGTGGCCCGGCCAGGACCAGAATGGCCGGCAGCAACGTCACCGCGGCAAGGTAGGCCACACCGATCCCGATCGCGCACGCCACACCGACCGTGGAAAAAACCCCCATCCGGGCAAAGCTGATCCCGAGAAAAGTGATTCCCACCGTGGCGGCGGATGCAGTGATCACCTTGCCGATCGAGATCAACGCCCGCCGCACCGCGTCATCGAGATCTGCCCCTTGTCGCAGATAGTCGTGATAGCGGCTGATGAGAAAGACCGCGTAATCCGTTCCCGCGCCCGCGATCATCGCGCTCAGAAATATGACGGACTGGTTTGAAACACCTAGTCCGAAGAGTTCAGAGACTTCGGCCACCACCGCCTGTGCGGTCACCAAGGACGTCCCGATCGCTGCCAACGGCACGAGCATGGTGACTGGGTTGCGGTACACCAGCAGCAGAACGAGGAGGACCAGGACGGCGATCGCAATCTCGATGGGCATGCGGTCTTGCTCGCCCGCGACGGTGAGGTCGGCGACGGTGGCCGCGGGTCCGGTGACGTGCACAGTGAGTGGGCCGTCGGGGGCGACGTTGTGTTTGACGATGTCGGCGACTCGGTTGTAGGACTCGTAGGCACGCGGCGTGCCCAACTCGCCCGCAAGGCCGACCGGCAGCACCCAGGTCGTCTTGTCCTTGCTCGTCAGGAACGGGCGCAATTGCGGTGTGGTGAAGAAGTCCTGAAACATCGCGACATCTGTCACGTCGTCGCGCAGCGCGTCGACCACCTTGCGGTAGGTCGCTTCTTCAGCGGGTTTGAGCCCGGTTTCGTTGATAAAAGCAACTACGAGCAGGTTGTCCGAACCCGATTCGTGAAACGCTTGGGTCATCTGCCGGGCGGCGACGCTCGACGGGGCGTCGCTGGGCAGGATGGCGAGCGGATGCCTCTGGGCCATCTCGTTCAGGCTCGGGAACGTCAGCGGAAGTGCAACCGCAATCGCGATCCAAACCCCTATCACCGCCCAGGGCCACCGCACCACAAGATCGGCTAGCCGTCGCATATCGTCCTCACCCTCGCCCGGATTTGCGCCACGCTATGCGACGCGTCCCCAGTGCCCGCTGTCAGCGACCTGTACGGACATGGGACTTCATCGCCTTCATATAGCGGGCGACTGATTTCTTGGCGACCGGATTATCGGGATGCATGATCGCCATCACCGTGCCCTCGCCATACCGAAATATGTACATAGTCAGCTGATACGAAAATCGGCCGTCAGGGTAGATTCCTATATTGTTCGCAAGGCCTAGGTCGCCGGCTGCGAGAATAGCGTTGAGCGGAGCGGCGCCGCCATGCAAGAAGTTCGACACCGGAAAGTTCGGCTGCGGCCATTTCAACGATGGCACCAATTCCAGCACGCGGTAGTACGGCACTTTCGCCATTTTCAGACCTGAGTCGAAAGAAGCCTGCGCTGCCCACGCGGCATCGCCGAACGAGGCCGCGCCTATCGGGACGGTGATCGGGATCAAGCCGGTAAACCAACCCTGCGTCATGAAATTATCCGTGGCGGTGCGTGAATCCCTGGGAGTAAGCCCGTAATACGTGAGAGCACCCGTAAACTCGTGCTCCACCTGGGCGAGGCAGGCGAACAAGCCGCCGACGAAGCGCGCGCCGGCCGCCGCGCAGGCCGATTCGAAGCGTTCCGTCTGTGCCGTGTCCATCAGGATTTCAGAGGTCATGCCACTGCTGGTCGACTCCAGCGGATTACCCAGCGGAAGCGGGAATTCAGGAAAGCCACCACTGTTGTCCTCGGCGAAGTCAATCCACGCCCGCACACCAGGCGAATCCGCGGTTAACTCTGATGTGTACTCGCGCTCACGGACACAGAAATCGTCAAAGCTACCGGCATCGGGCAGCGTGAGGGCATTACCGCCTCCGCTGAACGCCGAATACATTCCGTTGGCTTCCAACATTGTTGTGCCGATCAAGGTCGCGTCCCCGTGGACATGATCCATGGCGGCAAAGAAAATGAAGTGGTCCTCGTTCTGGATTATTCCGAAAGTGAAGCAGCCCCACTCCAACGGATTCGGTATGGCCACAACATGAGCGTGTATCTCGTCGATCGTCATGTTGCCGTGATCGATCGGGACGAATTCAATGTCAGCCGGATCGTTGATGGCATGCCGTATGAACTCTCCATCACCGGTCTGTTCGAACCAACTGCGGAACGTATCGTGCCGACGTAGGTATGCATTAACGGCGTGATCCATGGCCGAAATATCACACTGACCGGCCACTTCACAGCTAGCGATGATCTGCCGGGAAAAGTTCAGTCCCGCGGCTCTCCGTTCGCAGTAGTTACGAAGATGTTGGCGCTGCATGTAGCTGACCGGCACCGAACTCACTGGCGCTCGTCGCGCCTTTTCCTGAGCCGCGGCCGTGGGATGCCAGGAGGTGACCGAGCCCGGATTCAACGACCATTCATCAAGTGCGCCAACCGTTATTTTACCGATGCGCAAAACGTCGTCCTCCCCGCTTGGCCGGCTCCGGGGACGGCATCACCCGTGGCGGGACCAACATACCCTCGGTTCGACCGCAGTCGCCCGGCGCTGGCCGAACCCCGGACAGCGACGCCGCACAGCCCAGGTGCACATGCAATAGTGTCGGTCGGGGGAAGTCGGACTTGCGGCACGACAGGTGTCCCGCAGAGTCACACTCTGACCGCCGATGCAAGGAGGACAACGGCATGGGATCCGCCGAACATCCGATCGAGCCGGCACCGCGTTTTGCAATCGTCGGCTATGCAGCGCGTTTCCCGGGTGCACCGGATGCCGATGGGTTTTGGGACGTGCTGCGCGAGGGTCGCGACGCGGTATCGGAGGTGCCCAAGGACCGCTGGGATGTCGACGAATTCTTCGACCCGGAACCCGGTGCGCCCGGCAAGGTCGTGACCCGTCGTGCGGGTTTCGTCGATGACGTGACGGGGTTCGACGCGCCGTTCTTCGGTATGTCGACGCGCGAGGTCAGCTTCATGGACCCGCAGCATCGGCTCTTGCTGGAGACGGCGTGGCGCGCGGTGGAGCATTCGGGCACCGCACCAACGGCGTTGGCTAACACCAACACCGGTGTGTTCGTAGGTTTGGCCACCCACGACTACCTGGGAATGGCATCCGACGAGCTGACTTATCCCGAGATCGAGGCCTATATGGCCATCGGGACGTCAAATGCCGCAGCAGCGGGACGGATCAGCTATCGGTTGGGGCTGCATGGTCCCGCGGTCGCCGTCGACACGGCGTGCAGCTCGTCGCTGGTGGCGATCCATCAGGCGTGCCAAGCGCTGCGCTTAGGAGAATGTGACCTCGCGCTGGCCGGCGGCGCGAACGTCCTGCTCACCCCGGCGACCATGATCACGTTTTCCAGCGCGCACATGCTCGCGCCCGACGGCCGGTGCAAGACCTTCGACGCGGCCGCGGACGGCTATGTGCGCGGCGAGGGCTGCGGCGTCATCGTCATCAAGCGCCTCGAGGACGCGATCCGCGACGGCGACCGGATTCGGGCCGTGATCCGCGGCAGCGCGATCAACCAGGACGGCGCATCGGGTGGATTAACGGTGCCGAACGGCGTTGCCCAGCAACGGGTTATCACCGATGCGCTGAAGCGCGCCGACCTCGAACCCAGCGACGTCGGATACCTGGAAGCACACGGCACCGGGACATCGCTGGGCGACCCGATCGAGGCCCAGGCCGCAGGTGCGGTGCTCGGCGCGGGACGCGAACCCAGCCAGCCGCTATTGATGGGCTCGGTGAAGACGAACATCGGACACCTGGAAGCAGCCGCCGGTATCGCGGGTGTCATCAAGGTCATCCTGTCGCTGGAGAACGGGTTACTGCCGCAGCACCTCCACTTCCAGAACCCGTCGCCGCACATTCCCTGGGACCGGCTCGCGGTGGAGGTTGTCAAGGAGGCGACCGCCTGGGAACGCAACGGTCGGCCGCGCATTGCGGGAATCAGCTCATTTGGGTTCGCCGGGACCAACGCTCACGTCATCCTCGAGGAAGCGCCCGAGCAAGCGGCACAGCCCGCTGCGGCAGCGGGTCCGGTCGAGCAGCCCGGGGACCGACGGTTCAGCGTTCTTCCGCTCTCTGCGCGGACGCCCGCCGCGTTGGCGCAGGTCGCCGATCAATACCGCAGCTGGTTGAGCGCGCACCCGGAGGCCACCTTGGCGGACGTGTGCTTCACCGCCGGGGCGGGGCGAGCACACTTGGAGCACCGGGCCGCGTTGGTGGTCAATTCGAGAGAATCTGCCATCGAGCTACTCGGCGCAGTCGCGGACGACCGCCCGGCACCCGGTTTGGTTCGCGGAGAATCCCATGACACACCGAAGACGGCGTGGCTGTTCACCGGTCAAGGCAGCCAGTACCCCGGCATGGCCCGGGAGTTGTTCGACACCGAGCCGGTGTTCGCCGAAACGCTGAATCGTTGCGCGGCAGCGGTCGCTGACGTTCTCGAAAAGCCCTTGCTGGACGTGATTTTCGATGTGGACGGCCCGGACAGCGAAGAGACGCTGCGGCAGACCTCCTACGCACAGCCAGCCTTGTTCGCGGTGGAGATGGGCTTGGCTCGCCTCTGGCAGTCGTGGGGCTTCGAGCCAGACGTGGTGCTGGGCCACAGCGTCGGCCAGTATTCGGCGGCCTGCGTCGCGGGCGTGTTCAGTCTCGAGGACGGCGCGCTGCTGATGGCCGAACGCGGTCGTCTCTTCGGCAGTTTGCCTGCGGGTGGTCGGATGGTCGCGGTGTCCACCGCCGCCGAGCGAGTCGAGAGCCTGACCGACGAGTTCCCGAGTCTGTCAGTCGCCGCCTACAACGGTGCTAACACCGTATTGTCCGGACCCGCACAGGATCTGGAGATGGCGGTGGCTGGGCTGGCGGCCGACGGTGTCCGGTGCGACTGGCTGGACACCAGCCACGCGTTCCACTCGGCGCTGCTGGACCCGATCCTCGACGAATTCGAGTCGTATGCGGGGCGGTTCAATTTCAGTACGCCACAACGGATTCTGATTGACAACCGCACCGGTGCCGCGCTCGGCAGGAGCGTGAAACTCGATGGTTCCTATTGGCGTCGCCACGCGCGCCAACCGGTGGAATTCGCCAAGAGCGTGCGCACCCTTGCCGATCTGGGTTGCAAGGTGTTGCTCGAGATCGGCCCACAACCGGTGCTCACCGCCGCAGCCCTGCGGGCCTGGCCTGACCCGGCCACCGCACCGCGGGCGATCGCGTCTTTGCGTCGGAAAACCGCAGACCACCGACAGATCGCCGAAGCCGTTGCCGACGCATACGTCTTGGGCCACCTGCCCGACTTCGGCGCGTTCCGGCACGCGCACGCGCGAAAGCTCGACCTACCCACCTATCCGTTCGAGCGTCGCCAGTACTGGTATCGAGACAATCGGGAGGTCCCGAACCAACAACAGCACCTCGGCGGACCGCGTACCGAAGCCGTCCGTCTCCTTGAGGACGGCCGGATCGAAGAACTCGCGGCCCTACTCGACGGTGCGAGCGGCGACCGTCAGACCCTGAATGTGCTGACCAAGCTTGCGGCACAACACAACCAGCAACGTACAAACCAATCCATCGCCGATGACCGCTACGAGATTCGCTGGGAGAAATCCCCCACCACAGTCTCGGCTGCGCAAGCCGGCGAGGAATCTACCTGGCTTCTCATTGGTGATGATTCTCCAGCGGTTCAGCCGTTGCTCGACGCGCTGACCGCGCGTGGGCAGCAGCATCGGATCCTCGGGTTGCCGGTGTCCGACGCGGACGAGGAACAGCTCGCAGACGCGTTGCGCGCTGCGGCAGCAGATGATCCGACGCTACGTATCGTGCATGTTGCGGCCCTCGAATCTGACAGGGCGCCATCGACGCGGTCACTGTTGCGGATGCAACACCAAATCCTGGGTGGAACGCGGCGGCTCTTCCGCGCCGCGATTGTCGCGGAACTGCGCAGACCCATCTGGGTGGTGACCCGTGGCGCGCAGCGAGTCACCGACGCGGACACCGTGTCGCCGGATCAGAGTTGCCTCTGGGGATTCGGTCGTGCCGCCTCGCTGGAGCTTCCGCAAGTGTGGGGCGGACTGGCGGATCTGGGTGAAGGCGCTGCCGACGAATGGTCGCGGTTCATCAACCAGGTGGTAGCTGAACAGCGTGGTGAAGACCAAATCGCGCTACGTGATCAAGCGCTCTATGTTCCCCGGCTGGTTCGACGGGATGGACAGGCGAGTGCTACACCACTGGAACTGCGCAACGACGCAACGTATTTGGTGACCGGCGGGCTGGGGTCGATCGGGCTGGAAATCGCCGGATACCTGGCCGCGCACGGTGCCCGGCATCTGGTGCTGACCGGCCGACGCCCGCCCAGCGATGCTGCACAACGGCGTATCGACGCGCTTCGCGAACAGCACGGCTGCGAAACACGGGTCGTCGCTGCCGATGTCGCCGATGCGCATGACGTCGCACGCCTGTTGGCCACGGTGCAGGCCGAGCTACCGCCGTTGGCCGGCATCGTCCATGCCGCGGGGGAGGTCGGTACCACTCCGCTGAGCACACTGGACGATGCAGAAGTAGATCGAGTCTTCGCCGGGAAGGTCTGGGGTGCTTGGCATTTGAGCGAAGCAGCCGCTGACCTGCAGCTGGATTTCTTCCTCAGCACCTCCTCGGTCGCCTCGGTATGGGGCGGCTTCGGTCAGACCGCCTACGGCGCCGCCAACGCCTTCCTCGACGGCATGGCCTGGCGCCTGCGCGAGCAGGGCATCTCTGGAATCAGCGTCAATTTCGGTCCCTGGTCGGCGGGCATGGCCAACGCAGAGTCTCGTGCGCGACTGGATAAACGAGGCGTCCGGACATTATCACCTGGCGATGCACTGGCGGGTCTGGCCGATGTCGTGGCGGCTTCCTCGGTGCAGGGGGCAGTGCAGGGCGTTGTGGCCCGGATCGACTGGGCCCGTTTCCTGCCGCTGTACCAGCAGGCGGGGAGGCGAGCATTCCTGGCGGAGCTGGAGCGTGAGGTGCCTGATATGGCGCCGCCCGCAACTCCGTCTGGGAAGACCCAGCTTGTCGAGCGGCTCACCAATGCTCCAGTGCAGCAGCGCAAGAAGCTTCTGACGGATTACCTGCGCGACGCGGTAGCAGAGGTGACGCGTGTCGATGCCGCGGAGATCCGCGAGGACGCGGGGTTCTTCGACCTCGGCATGGATTCGTTGATGGCAGTCGAATTGCGGCGCCGCATCGAACAAGGAGTGGGCAAGGAGATACCGATCACCCTGGTGATGGATCACCCCCGTCTGTCCGATGCGGCCGACTACCTGCTCGGCGAGGTGCTCGGGCTCAGCGAGCAGGCATCCGACAAATCAGGGTCTAAGCCGGCGTCAGTGGTGACGACGCGCACGGACGAACCGATCGCGATCGTCGCGGTGTCGTGTCGTTTCCCGGGCGCACCCGACCCGGAAGCTTTCTGGGAGGTGCTGTCCGGCGGTGTCGACGCGATCCGGGAAGTCCCGGAGGACCGATTCGACATCGACGAGTTCTACGACCCGGATCCAGAGACTCCGGGCAAGACCTACACGCGCTTCGGCGGATTCCTCGACGGAATCGATGGATTCGATCCCGAATTCTTCGGCATCTCCCCGCGCGAGGCGGTCTGGATCGAGCCGCAGCAGCGGCTGATGCTCGAAACGGCATGGGAGGGTATCGAAAGGGCTGGGTACGCGCCGGCAACTTTGCGCGGCAGCCGAACCGGCATCTTCGTGGGGGTGGCCGCCAACGAGTATGCGCATCTGCTGTCCTCTGAGTCGATCGACAAGATCGAGCCCTACTTCATCACCGGCAACGCGCTCAACGCCATTTCCGGTCGGGTTGCCTTCGCGCTGGGACTTGAAGGACCGGCGGTGGCGGTCGATACCGCATGCAGCTCGGCGTTGGTGGCCGTCCATCAGGCCTGCCAGGCTTTGCACTCCGGTGATTGCGATTTGGCGTTGGCCGGCGGTGTGAACGTCCTGCTGAGTCCGGTAACCATGATCGCCGCCTCACGCGCCAGGATGCTTTCTCCCGTCGGGCGATGCAAGACATTCGACGCCTCCGCCGACGGCTACGTGCGCAGTGAAGGCTGCGGAATCCTCGT
The DNA here is from genome assembly GCA_963770125.1 of uncultured Actinomycetota bacterium. GTDB lineage: Bacteria > Actinomycetota > Actinomycetes > Mycobacteriales > Mycobacteriaceae > Mycobacterium. Next base: position 22,294 of record CAVYPI010000022.1, read on the forward strand.
GCTCAAGAGGCTGAGCGACGCGGTGCGCGATGGCGATCGGGTCTGCGCGGTCATTCCCAGCAGCGCGGTCAACCAGGACGGCGCATCCAGTGGTTTGACGGTGCCCAATGGTGGTGCACAGCAACGGCTTATCGGGGCGGCGCTGGCTCGCGCCGGTCTGGCAGGCGGGGATGTCGACTACCTCGAGGCGCACGGGACGGGCACCCCGCTGGGTGATCCGATCGAGGTGCAGGCGGCCGCAGCCGCCTACGGTGCCTCGCGTGACGCGGACCGACCGTTACTGATGGGATCGGTGAAGACCAACATCGGTCACCTCGAGTCGGCATCAGGGGCAGCAGGTCTGATCAAAGTCGTGTTGTCGCTGCAGCACGAAATGCTGCCGCAGAGCCTGCACTTCGAGAAGCCGTCGCCGCACGTCCCGTGGGACTCGCTGCCGGTGCGGGTCGTGGACAAGGCGATTCCGTGGCAGGCCAACGGCAGGCCGCGGCGCGCCGGCGTGAGTTCCTTCGGCTTCACCGGCACGAACGCGCACGTGCTGATCGAGGAGGCGCCACCACAACCGGCGACCGCCGACGAAGACTCGGCAGGCGATGTCGCGGTGACCCCGGAGCCGGTCACTCACGAGCAGCCTGTCGATGTGCTGGCGCTGTCCGCGCGGACACCGGAAGCACTGGTGACGTTGGCGCAGCGTTATGAGTCCTGGTTGAACGCCCACCCGGATGTCGACCTCGCCGACGTATGCCTCACCGCTGGGACAGGCCGTTCGCATTTCGAACATCGCGCCGCGCTGGTCGTGGATTCGGTCGAGGGTGCGCGCGAGGCCCTAGCCGAGTTGGCCGAAAACCGCCTGCGACCCGGTGTCGTACGTGGCGAGCACACGCACCGCCCGACGACGGCGTGGTTGTTCACCGGGCAGGGCAGCCAACATCCGGGGATGACCCGTGAGTTGTTCGACGCCGAGCCGGTTTTCGCCGAAACCGTGACACGTTGCGCGGACGCGGTCAATGACATCCTGCCGCGTCCGTTGCTGGAGGTGCTGTTCGCCACCGGTCGCGAAACCGGTGGCGAGGCCGGAGAAACGTTGCGGCACACGTCGTTTGCGCAGCCGGCGCTTTTCGCCGTCGAGATGGGCCTGGCCCGGCTGTGGCAGTCGTGGGGCATCGAGCCCGACGTGGTGCTGGGGCACAGCGTGGGCCAGTACGCAGCGGCATGTGTGGCCGGAGTTTTCAGCCTCGAGGACGGCGCACGGCTGATGGCCGAGCGCGGCAGGCTGTTCGGCAGCGTGCCCGACGGTGGGCGAATGGTGGCGGTGTTCACCGACGCCAAGCACGTCGAGGAGAGCGCCAGCGAATTCCCGCGAGTGTCGGTCGGCGCCTACAACGGACCCAACACCGTGCTCTCGGGTCCGGGTGAGGATCTGGAGCAGATAGTCGCCGGATTCGGTGACGAGGGGATCCGCTGCACCTGGCTGCAGACCAGCCACGCCTTCCACTCGGAATTGCTGGATCCGGTGCTCGGTGAATTCGAGTCGTACGCAGCGCAGTTGCAGTTCGCTGTCCCGACGTTGCCGCTGGTCTGCAATCGCACCGGCGCCGTGCTCACGGCCCAAACCCCGCTCGATGCTCAATACTGGCGGCGGCATTCCCGCCAGCCGGTGCAATTCGCCGAGAGTGTGCGCACCGTGGCGGCGCTGGGATGCTCGGTGTTGATGGAGATCGGTCCGCAACCGGTGCTGACCGGGGCTGCGGTGCAGGTCTGGCCGGAGCACTTGGCCGCGCCGCGGGCGATCGTCTCGCTGCGGAAGGGCGTTGGCGACCGGCGCCAGATCGCCGACGCGCTCGCCGCGGCCTACGTCGGCGGCCACCGACCCGATTTCGCTGCGCTGCATCGTCAGCCCCGTCGCAGACTCGAATTGCCTACCTATCCGTTCCAACGGCGTCGCTTCTGGCCCAAGACGTCCGGCATCGCCGTCGACGGTCCTGCGGTGTCCGGGATCCTGGGCAGTGCAAAAGATCTCGCGTCGGGTGACTCCGTCTACACCAGCAGGTTGTCCGTCAAATCGCAGCCGTGGCTGTCTGACCACGTCATCTATGGCACCGTTGTCGTCCCGGGGGCGACGTATGCAGCGATGGCGTTGGCCGCAGTCGGTCCACCGGCGCGGGTGAAGGACGTCTTCTTCTACGAGCCGATCATCCTGCCCGAGAAGAGTTCTCGCGAGGTGCAGCTGACGTTGCACCCGCTCGAGGACGGCGGTGACTTGAGCTTCAAGGTGCACAGTCGCCCATACGGTGTTGGTGATGCTGAATGGTCGCTGAACGCCGACGGCACCGTCGTCACCGGTGTCGATGACGAGCCGGAACCCGAGCAGTCGGATCCCATCGACGCGGCAATCGAGCGGTTGAACCGCATGCGGCCGCAGGAGCTGTTCGAGACCTTCGCCGACATGGAGCTGGCGTGGGGGCCCAACTGGTCCGGTTCCCTGAAGTCGCTGTGGCTCGGCGAGGGTGAGGCGATCGGTGATATCACAGTCGGCGAAGAACTCGCCGAACAGCTCGGAACCGAGCCGATGCATCCGGTGCTGATGGACCTGTGCACCGGAGTCGCCTTCCCGGCGTTCCCGGCG
>CAVYPI010000023.1:0-41174 GCA_963770125.1 uncultured Actinomycetota bacterium
CGGGCGAGCCGTGAATTGTTCATTGCCAAACCTTCCGATGATCAGGAGGCGCAGCGGTTACGGAAGCTGGTCGCTGCGGTCAATGGATCCATCCAGGCGTTGGAACTCTACCGTGACAGCCGACGAATGGCAGCCGCTTCTCAAGACTCCGCCTAGTTCCGATTGGCCTCGCCTTTGCCCTGGTGGGGGCATCATTGGCGGGCTGAACGCCGAGCCTTGGGGGACTCCGATCACCAGTGGGACGACCAGGACGAAAGCGACGGGTGGACCGGGCGCGACGCAGGCTCTGCGCAGGTCGCCGAGCGAGGATACGAACCCGAATCGGCAGGCCCGACGCGCTGGTCCTCCAATGTTCCACCGTCGCCGGTGAGATCGACGGCGACGAGCCCGTGATGCGGCCGAGGTTGACGATGATGACGCGCAATTCACCGCCGAAGGTGACGAGATCCCGAGGGCGAGGCAATCGCCGAGGTGCTCGTTCATACAGCGAAGGTGATCCAGTCGGGTCCGACTCCCCCGCGAGCAGCAGAACCGGGCGAGCACGGCAAGCCAACTGGCGCAGTCGGTTTCGCGCGCCGTGATCCGGCGGGCCAATCTCATCGCTGTGCTGTAGGACAACCTCGCTACTCGGTCGCACATCTTGGGTGGTCCGTTGGGCAGGGCCGAACTGCGCAAGCTCGAGGTCGGCAGCGTTGTCGGAGACGTCAAGGTCGCCACAAGCGAACACCAATATTTCAGCAGCGACAGCGTATTGCTCAGGGCCACATGGCGATTCGGGTACGTCGTGGTGAGCCTCAACAGGCTGGGACTGTTCACTATTAGTGGTGGCTCCTGAGTGTGACAGCCTCCCGATCCGAGCGCCGCCTCACGCTCCACGCGTTCGCCCGGCCTCGCTTACTCCTCTCGCGGGGCGAGGTTCGGTTGGTATTGGGGCGCAACGACATTGGAGCAGCGACGCAGGACGCGCCGCCGACGACGGGGCGGCGTTTTCGCCGAGCTGGAGACGCTGACAGCGGCCAGCCCGAGGCCAGTAGGCGTACCGGCGGCGGTGCACTGGGGCCTCCCACATCTTGTGGCTCTACCGGCCAGGACCAACTTCCTGACGGCAACCCACGTTCACATCTGAGCGAGCCCCCAGCCCGTCATACCAACCAATGGATCAGTGCTAAACCCGCGGCACGACATCCCATCAGTGAGCGCTACACGCGACCTCACCGAACCGGCCGGGCACGATCTAGTCCGAGGAGTCGATACACACTCCAGGCCGCGAAAGTGCTCACCGACCAGCGGCTCAGCGATCAGCATCCCGCGACAGCTGGTCAGAACCCGTCAACGCCACATCGATCAGATCCTATTAGGCTGCCACCCATGCGAGTCGGTGTGCTTGGCGCCAAGGGTAAGGTCGGCGCGACCATGGTTCAGGCGGTCGAGGCTGTTGAAGACCTCACGTTCGCGGCTGGGGTCGACGCGGGGGATCCGCTGAGCCTGTTCACCGACAGCCAGACCGAGGTCGTCATCGACTTCACCCACCCCGACGTCGTGATGGACAACCTCAAGTTCTTGATCGACAACGGAATCCATGCCGTGGTCGGCACTACCGGATTCACCGACGAACGTCTGGGCAAAGTGAAGGCCTGGCTCGCGGACACGCCCGACGTCGCGGTTCTCATCGCCCCGAACTTCGCCATCGGTGCAGTGCTCTCAATGCATTTCGCCAAACAGGCCGCCCGCTTCTTCGAATCCGCCGAAGTCATCGAACTGCACCACCCGCAGAAGGCCGATGCGCCGTCTGGCACCGCAGCCCGCACCGCTCGCCTGATCGCCGAGGCCCGAAAAGGCCTGCCGCCCAACCCCGATGCCACCAGTACCGGTATCGAAGGCGCCCGCGGCGCGAACGTCGACGGCATTCCGGTGCACTCCGTGCGGCTGGCCGGGCTGGTCGCCCATCAGGAAGTGCTCTTCGGTACCCAAGGCGAGACCCTGACGATCCGCCACGACAGCCTGGACCGGACGTCTTTCGTGCCCGGTGCGCTGCTGGCGGTCCGCGCCGTCCGCGAACACCCCGGCCTCACAGTGGGTCTCGAGCCCCTCCTCGACTTGACATGAGCGATGGGGCGCGCGCACTGCGCATCCAGCTGGTGATCGGCTTCATGTGCGTGGCCCTTGTCGTGTACCTCGTGATGCTGGGCCGCATCGCGATGGCGTTCATCACATCCGGCCGGCCCGCAGCCATCGGTCTCGGCCTAGCGTTGATGATCCTGCCGTTGATCGGGATCTGGGTGATGGTCAGCACGCTGAGAGCCGGCCTTGCCCATCAGCGGCTGGCCCGCATCATCAAGGAGGAAGGCATGGAGCTTGACGTCAGCGCTTTGCCGCGGATGCCGTCCGGGCGTATCGAGCGGGATGCCGCCGATACGTTGTTCGAGACTGTCCGCGGAGAACTCGAAAGTGACCCGGACAACTGGCGTCGCTGGTACCGGCTGGCCCGCGCCTATGACTACGCCGGCGATCGCGGCCGCGCGCGCGAGACCATGAGAAAGGCTGTCGAGATGGAGGAGAGACGGTGAGCAAGACGCTACTGGTCGTCCACCACACTCCGTCCCCGGCCACCCGCGAGCTGCTCGAGGCCGTCCTCGCGGGCACCCACGATCCCGACATCGAAGGCGTCGACATCGAGGTGAGGCCCGCCCTGGCGGCGACGGTCCCCGACATGCTCGGTGCGGATGGGTACTTGTTCGGCACCACCGCCAACCTCGGCTATATGTCCGGCGCGCTCAAGCATTTCTTCGACATCGTCTACTACCCGAGCCTCGATCACGTGGCCGGCCGGCCATATGGCTTGTGGGTGCATGGCAATAACGACACCGTCGGTGCGGCGAGCGCGGTCGACAAGGTGGCCACCGGCCTGTCGCTAAGCAAGGTGGCCGACGTCTTGGAGGTGGTTGGCACCATTGATGCCGGGATTCGCGAGCGAGCGTACGAACTTGGTGGCACGCTGGCCGCGGTGCTGACGGATTAACGAAGGAGACGTACGGATGGGCATAGCCGAACTTGCTTTGGGCGCAGCACCAATCGCCGGTGGGGCGTTGCTGGGCGTCGCCGCGGGAAACATCAAGGGGCCTGATGTTCGCGGTCTGATCCTCAAGGACATGGACCTGCTGGAGCGGATTCCGGACGACCAGCCCGAACTGAAAGCCCGGCTGAGGGAGAGCATCGACCTACGCATCAACGACCTGGTCGTCGCAACCGAGAGGACCCGCGAGCTCCGTCTTGCGGCAGCGTCCTACACTGGCAACTGGCGCGACATCGTGGTGTTCATATGTGCCCTGCTGTTCACCATCATCTGGTGGAACGTCAGCCATAGCCGAAGCAACTGGCTGTTGTTGTTCATCGTGATGATCGTATTGTCGCTCCTCGCAGGGATTTACGCCGCTCGCGGAATGTTGAGGGCGCTGCGCCACGCGCTACATGATCGCCGCAATCCCGCCAATGGCGGATGACACGTTCCGGATCGACGGCTCCAAACACACGCTCCAGCAGACGATTTCCTTCCGATCGAATCGCGCCATGCACGTCGCGCTTCAGCCGGATGTAGGGCGAGCCGCACCGGCGCCGGTGTGTCCAGATCGGGCTGCGGCGTGTCTGGAGTGTCGTGAAGCGTCTGTCCACCTTCACTTTTGACCCGCGTCAACGTGAGCCGCTCGAGAACCTCACCCAGTCGGCTGAGCTCGCTTCACGTCTGCACGTCCGCGGCGCTCGCAGGGCCGAACTCCGAGAGATAGCGCCGTGGCGTCGAGAAGCCGCTTGGCCTCATCGACGACCGCGGTCACATCGATGGCCGCGAGCGGCCCGCCGTGCGTGGCGTTGGTCCGCAGCATGCGACCCAGTGCCGGCTGGACGAGCGGGCGCGGGTGATGGCAATCCTTGGCCATGACGAGATGGACGGTGCCGCGCATCAGCACGATCCGAACGGCCTTACGGGAGGTGAGCAGGCCGGCGAGCGCTGCAGCAGCCGTTGTCGGGCGAGTGTGGCCCGGTTCAGTGCCCGCAGCGACACCACCCTCAGTTGGGGAGCGCGGACCCGAACAGCTGCTGCAGCGCGATCCAGTGCCGCTCGGCCGCTTCCTTGTCGTACGGCGGATTGTCCGGCACGGCGAATCCGTGGGCGGCGGGATAGAACTCGACCGTGTGCTTGACGCCAGCGGCGGTCAGCGCCTTGTCCAGGATCTCGGCCTGTTCGGCTGTGAACGACGCGTCGTTCTCGGCGCCCGCAACGTAGACCGTCGCCTTCATCTGGTCGGCAAGTAGGTGCGGGCTGGTGGCGTCGTCGGTGACCAGGCCGCCGCCGTGGAACGATCCCGCGGCCGCCACGCGGTCGGGCACCCGCCCTGCGACGATCACGGACGTCCGCCCTCCCATGCAATACCCGCAGACGCCGAACGCGTCACCCTTGACCTCGGGCCGTGACGCCAGAAAGTCGAAGTACGAGGCCGCGTCGGAAGCGATCATGTCGGGCGTGACGCTGCCGACCATCGTCATCAGGCGCTTGCGCTGCTCGGGATCTGAAAAGACGGTCTGCATCTCGAACGGTTCCCAGTCGCCGTCGCGGTAATACACGTCGGGCAGCAGCACGGCATGCCCGAAGCCGGCCAGCCTGGCCGCCATCTCCTGGAAGGTCGGTCGGACGCCGCCGGCGTCGGGATACATCACGACCGCCGACCATGGGCCGGTGCCGTTGGGGGTGTGCAGGGTCACGGGGCAGGTGCCATCGGGAGTGGTGACGGTCGCGGAGATACTCGGCATGGCATCCGTTCTACCCGTCGGCACTGGACGTAAGCTGACCGACGTGCTAATCGCCACGCCGTACGAGGATCTGCTCCGGCTGGTGCTCGAGCGCGGCACACCTAAATCGGACCGCACCGGCACCGGGACTCGAAGCCTGTTCGGCCATCAGATGCGCTACGACCTCACGGCCTGTTTTCCGCTGATCACCACCAAGAAGGTGCACACCAAGTCGGTGATCTACGAGCTGCTGTGGTTCCTGCGCGGCGACTCCAACGTGCGGTGGCTGCAGGACCGCGGTGTCACCATCTGGGATGAATGGGCTTCGGAGACAGGCGATCTGGGCCCAGTCTACGGCGTGCAGTGGCGGTCGTGGCCGACGCCGTCCGGGGACCACATCGACCAGATCAGCGCCGCGCTCGAGCTGCTGAAGACCGATCCGGACTCGCGGCGCAACATCGTCTCCGCCTGGAACGTCGGCGAGATCCCGCAAATGGCGTTGCCGCCATGCCACGCGTTCTTTCAGTTCTACGTCGCCGACGGGCGGCTGTCCTGCCAGCTCTACCAGCGCAGCGCCGACCTGTTCCTCGGTGTGCCGTTCAACATCGCCAGCTACGCGCTGCTCACGAACATGATGGCCGCACAGGCCGGTCTTGGCGTCGGGGAGTTCGTCTGGACCGGCGGGGACTGCCACATCTACGACAACCACGTGGAGCAGGTCACCGAGCAGTTGTCCCGTGAGCCGCGGCCATATCCGGAACTCGTTCTGGCGCCACGGGATTCGATCTTCGACTACACCTACGACGACATCGCCATCGTCAACTACGACCCGCATCCGGCGATCAAGGCCCACGTGGCGGTATGACCGTCGGCCTGATCTGGGCCCAGTCCACCTCTGGTGTCATTGGTCGCGACAACGGTATCCCCTGGCGGCTGCCCGAGGACCAGGCGCGGTTCAAGCAACTCACCATCGGCCACGCCGTGGTGATGGGCCGGAGGACGTGGGAATCGCTGCCCGCGAAGGTGCGACCGCTGCCGGGGCGCAGAAATGTCGTAGTCACCCGGCAAGCTGACTACATGGCCGAGGGCGCGCACGTCGTCTCGTCGCTCGACGATGCGCTCACCGACGACGAGACGTGGGTGATCGGAGGCGAGCAGATCTATGCGCTCGCGCTGCCGATCGCGACGCGTTGTGAGGTCACGGAGGTGGAGATCGACCTGCGGCGTCGGGACGCCGACGCGGTGGCGCCGGTGCTGGACCAAACATGGGTCGGCACCACGGGGGAGTGGCTCGCCAGTAGCTCCGGCCTGCGCTACAGGTTTGACAGTTATCACCGGGCATGACGACACTGACGGGCGCGCAGGCGCGCCGTATCGCCGTCGCCGCGCAGGGCTTCGCCGAGCCGAAACCGCAGGGTCCGGTGACCCGAGCGCACCTGAGGCGGCTCATCTCGCGGATCCAGGTGCTGCAGTTGGATTCCGTGTCGGTGGCGGTGCGTGCCCACTACGCACCGGTGTTCAGCCGGCTGGGGCCCTACGACCGCGACGTGCTGGACCGTGCCGCGTGGAGCCACACCGCCCGCGCGCCGCGGCTGCTGGTCGAGTACTGGGCGCATGAGGCCGCGCTGATGGCCGTCGACGACTGGCCGCTGTTGCGCTGGCGGATGCGCGAATACACCCACGGTCGGTGGGGCACCCAGATCGTCAAGAAGAATCCACGCCTGGCCGACGACATCGTCGACGCGGTCAAGGAACTCGGCCCGTCGACTGCCGGGCAGATCGAGGCGCACCTGGGTGCCGAACAACGCGGCAGGAAGGGCCCGTGGTGGGACCGCAGCGACACCAAGTGGGTGACCGAAGCGCTGTTCGCGGCCGGGGTGCTGACGACGGCCACGCGGGTCGGGTTCGCCCGTCACTACGACCTCACCGAGAACGTGCTGCCGCCGGAGGTAGTGGCCCGCGAGGTCGACGACGAGGAAGCCCTGCGGGAACTCACGCTGCGGGCGGCCACAGCGCTAGGGGTGGGGACCGAGATCGACATTCGCGACTACTTCCGACTCGGCGTCAAGCAGGTCAAGCCCGCGCTCGCCAAGCTGGTCGCCGACGGGGAACTCGAAGCCGTGGAGGTAGCCGGCTGGAGCGCCCCGGCGTATCTGCGGGTAGGCCAAATCGTGCCCCGTCAGAACCGCGGTACGGCGCTGCTGTGCCCGTTCGACCCGCTGGTCTTCTTTCGGCCTCGCGTGGAGCGGCTGTTCAACTTTCATTACCGCATCGAGATCTACACCCCCGCGCCGAAACGCCAATTCGGTTACTACGTATGGCCTTTCCTGCTCGACGGGCACCTGGTCGGCCGGGTTGATCTCAAGGCCGAACGCACACGCGACGCGCTGCATGTCGTCGGCGCATTCACCGAGCCTGGTCAGCAGCCGTCGCGGATCGCCGACGCCCTCGCCACAGAGTTGCGCTCGATGGCGTCCTGGCTCGGCCTGTCCGACGTCACCGTGGGGGACCGAGGTGATCTGACGAGGCAGCTCGCGCGGTCGTTGGGCTGAAGCGTAGACGAGCGCATAGCCAAACGTTTCTGGCTGTTGTCGTTCTGTTATGCGAGAGCGCGCAGAGACTTCGTCGAGCATTGAACAGTTTTCGTGTTCGCGCCGTCGTAGGTGAGAGACGCGAAAGAGAAAACTGTGAACTACACCACTGACGTCGGGACCCGGCTACAAGATTCGGCGCGCGAGTGGCAAAAGCTTCAGCTTGCTGCGCTCGGGTTTGTCGGACTGTGCGGAGTGCTAAGAGGCGACGCCGGATCGGCCCGGCCGCTGTGGTTGCAGGACCTCAGTGGAATCGCGGCTCTAGCCGGGCTTGTTCTCGCGATACTGGCCGTGACGATGCTTGCCACTGTTGCGAACCCGTTGACAACGCGTCCGATGAGTGTGCCGGCTGCAAGCCGTCGGCTGAGTGGGGGGATTGTCATTACCTTCGTCGCCGTCGGTTTGACCGCGCTCTCCGCCTTAAGCATGTGGTGGCCTGAGGGCGACGCCACGCGACCGGCAGCAGCGAGCAACCAGATGACCGTGACGACGAGCTCGGGGTCTGCCTGTGGCACAGTCGTCGGCAGCGGCTCAGGATCACTCGATCTCGAGGTGGACGGTCAACGAGTGAGCGTTCCACTCAACCGCTTGGTGTCGATAAAGGTCGTGGACAATTGCTGACCACAGTTGTGTCCGCCGATTCGGACGTCCGGCGGCGGCCAACAAGCAATCGCCGAGGTGTCCACGGGCGGTCTAACGAATGTCGCCGTGGCCGACGGTGGTTGCTGCGCTGCCGCCCTCAGTCGGTGTTTTCGGTTCGTCACCGAATTCCGGCCCGCCCCGCCCGCGAATCTTGTTGACCACGAACACGACGGCACCGATCGCCAGCCACACGATTCCGCCGATCTTGGCGAGCGAGTCCGCGTTGAACAACACGTAGCCGATGATCAGGAAGCCGAGCGTCGGCACGAGCAAGTGCAGCAGGTAGTTCTTCGACTTCTTGCGCACCACGTAGTACCAGACGACCGAGACGTGGAGCAGGCAGAAGGCGAACAGCGCACCGAAGTTCACCAGTGACGAGATCAATGCGATCTGGCCGACGAAGAACAGCACGAGCACCACGCTGATCGCGCTGACAACCAGGATCGCGGCCATCGGCACCTGGCGCGAGCTGACCTTGGACAAGAAACTCGGCAGCTGGCGGTCGCGGCTCATCGAGTACAACAGCCGGCTGGTCGCCGCCTGGGCGGCCATCGCGTTGGCGAACCCGATCGCAAGCACATTGACCACGAAGAACGCGTTCATCCAACCGGTGCTGGATGCCGCCTCGACCAGCTTGAAGAACGCGTTGCCTGCCTCGTCGTCGCTGAACGCCTCGCGACCACCGGCCAGCAGGCTGGCCAGCCACGTCTGAACGATGAACAGGAACGCCACAATGAACAGCGAGCCGACCATGGCGCGGCCCGCCGGATTCTTCTTACCGGTGGACTCTTCGGCGAGTGTGGAGATGCCGTCGAAGCCGAGGAAGCTGAGCACGGCGATCGAGAGCGCCGCGGCAATCAGTGGCGCACTTACGGTTTCGGGGTTCCAGATCGGCGTGGTGCTCCAGCCGACGTTCGGCAGCGAATCGCCGTTGATGGCGCGCACCGCGATGATCACGAAGATCGCGACGAAGACCAATTCGATCGCCAGGAACGCACGGTTGGCCATCTTCAACGAGTCCACGCCGAGCAGGTTGATCACGGTGTTGACGACGACGAACACGATCGCCCACAGCCACCGCGGCGTGCCGGGGAACAAGCCGATCATCGATTCGGCCGCGAACACGTACAGCAGCGTCGGTACCAACAGGTAGTCCAGTAGGATCGCCCAGCCGGCGAAAAAGCCGACCCCAGGGTGGATTCCGCGACCAACATACGAGAAGACCGACCCCGCCAGCGGGAACGATTTGGCCATCTGCGCGTAGGACATCGCCGTGAACACCATGGCCACCAAGCCGATGATGTAGACGAGCGGCACCATGCCCGACGCGCTGTTGTAGACGGTGCCGAATATCGCCCACGGTGCGATTGGCACCATGAACACCAGCCCGTAGACGAGCAGGTCGACGGTCGCGACCGAGCGGTGCAATTCTTGCTTGTAGCCGAAGGATTCGAGGGTGCGCTGGCCGTCGATGAATGTCCTGTCGGGTCGAGGGTGGGCTAGGTGCGGGCTACGGCATCGTGGCTAGTGAGGAACGCGGCGACGACGGCGCGGAGCTCCTCCGGCTTCTCCAGGTGCGTGCAGTGACTGGTTTCGGGGAACACGTGGCTTTCGGCGTCGGGGATGTTCTCGACGTACGGCTGCCAGGTGGCGGGGGTGGCCTCGTCGAACTCGCCGGCGATGACGAGCGTGGGCGCGGTGATCCGGTGCAGCCGGTCGATGATGCTCCACTCGCGGAGGGTGCCCAGGACGTGAAACTCGTTGGGCCCGTTCATGGTGTGGTAGACCGTCGGCTCCGCCTCTCTGCGTGATCGTGTCAACGAAATCCTGTGGCGTCGGAACGACGCGGCACACATGGCGCCGGTAGAACTCCTCGGTCGCCGCCAGGTACTCCGGGTCGGTGACGGTGCCCGCCTCCTCGTGACGGGTCAGCGCGGCCTGGGTGTCCGGCGGCAGCTGGGCGCGCAACTCGGCGGCCGCGGCCATCCAGAGCTCCATCGACGCGGGCGAGTTGCAGATCGCCAGTGAAGCGAGCCCGGAGGGTTGGCGGACCGCGATCTCCGCGCTGAGCATGCCGCCGCAGGACTGGCCCAGCAGGTGGTACTCGTCGATGCCCAGCGCTTCGCGCACCGTGTGGAACTCGTCGACGAACATCTCCGGCGTCCAGAAGTCGGCGGGGGCGTCGGGCAGGTGAGTACTGTTGCCGCACCCGATCTGGTCATAGTGGACGACCGTCCGCCCTGTCTCCGCAGCGAGTTCGGCGATGTTGCGTACATAGTTGTGCGCCATTCCCGGGCCACCGTGCAGGACGAACAGGGGCAGGGCGCCAGGCCGCGTCGTCCGGCGCGGTGATCTGCACCCAGGTTTCGTGCCCGCGGAACGGCACCACCCGGGTCGTACCAGTCACGGCGACCAGCATGGACCCGTAAAGGTCTCGTGGCAAGACCATTGATCGCGATTTAACATTGCGCAGACGACGGAGGTACTCGGTCCATGGCCCACAACGGTGCACCGGCGACGCGGGGGCTGCTCCAGCAGCAGTTAGACATGCCGTCCCGGGTTGACGAGATCACCGACCGGTTGATCACCGCGATCGCGATCGGCGAGTACTTGCCCGGTGCGCGGCTGCCGGTCGAACGCGACCTCGCCGCGTCGCTGGGAGCCGGTCGCATGACGGTGCGCGCCGCGCTGGGGCGGCTCCTTGAGCGGGGTCTGATCGAAACCCGACGCGGACGCGGCGGCGGATCGTATGTGCTTGATCAGTGGCCGGAGTCGTCCACCGATGCGGTGGGCCGCTCGCTGCGCGCGCGGCTCGACGACCTACGCGACCGTTGCGACGCGATTTGTCGGCTGCAGGGCACCGTGTGCCGGGCCGCCGCAGAGTCCCGCTCCGAACATGACCTTTCCGAGCTGCAGGCGAGATTCGAGGCATACCGAACCGCCCAGAGCGGCCTGGAGGCTCAGCAAGCCGACAGCCGGTTTCATCTGGCGATCATGGACGCCGCCCACAACGACGTCCTCAAGCAGCTACTGCTCGATCTCAAGGCCACGGTGAGTATCGGCGCCCCCGCCCACCTGTGGGGCGAGCCATCGACCATGCGCAGCATGGAATTACGGGCTCTGCGCGAACACGGACAACTGGTGCGGGCGATCGCCGACGGCCGCGGAGACGACGCTGAGGAGCTGGCGCGCCATCATGGCGCGATCGACCTCGAGCTCATCACCACGGCGAGGCGCCGCGCCGGCGTGCTCACCGACTGACCCCGCTTTCCAAGGCGGCGAACGCCGCGTCGATGAGCGCGACGTAGTCCGCGTCATCGCTTTCCGCCCAGGCCATCGCCGCGGGCGCGATAGCGCCGAGCGCCGCGGACGCCTGAACCATGGCGGCGAGGTCGGGCTCGGTCAGGCCGGCGCGCCGCGCCAGCGCACGGGCGATCAGGTCGCGAGTAGTGTCCTGCGCGAGCAGGTTTCGCGACCGCAGCACGGGGTTTCGCAGCACGAGCCGCATTCGGATGAGCAGGGCCTCCCGGTCGGTGGCCAGGATCTTCTCCAGCCCGGCCCGCAGACCGTTATGCAGCGCGACCAGCGGGGGTTCATCGTGAGGGCGCTCCGCAACTAGTTCCTCGAACAGTGGGTCGTAGTCGTCGTACTCGACGACATCTTCCTTGCGGGGGAAGTAGCGGAAGAATGTCATATGCGATACGCCGGCCGCCGCGGCGATCTCCTCAACAGTTGTTGCGTCATAGCCCTTTTCCACGAACAATCGCAGCGCGTGTTCCTGGATGGCGTGCTTGGTCGCCGCCTTCTTACGCGCGCGCCAGTCGCCTTCGCTCACGGCGTCAGCACTCCGACGCGCGGGCCGAGCGCACTGTCCAGCCACGCCTGCAATCCGACAGCGTCGGTACCGCGCCACGCCAGGTGGCCGTCGGGTCGCACCAGCAGCGCGTCGCGCTCGCCGCGTAGGGCCACCACGTGGCCCAACCGCTCGCGCGCGGCATCCGCCAAGGGCTCCGGACCGAGCAGTGCCCACGCCGGCCCCAGCTCGTCGTAGAGCCGTACGGACGTACCGTCGAAGCGCTCGGATGTTCGGTCGGCGACGCGGTCGCCCGCACGCACTCCGGGAAGGAACCGAGAGAGCCCCGCCCCTAGCGGGCCGTTCCGGTACGAAACCCGAAGCTGTGACGCCCTTTCCGTGATGAGATTTTGCAGCCAACGTTGATTCATCAGCGGTACGGCGATGCGATCTCTCAGCAGCCGGGAGCCACGCCCTTGACCGACCGCGACTTCGGTGACGCTGCTCGTCGTCTCGAGTACACCCTTCGCGATCGGGCGTCGTTCGGCTTCGTACGTGTCGAGCAGCCGTTGGTCTGCGCGGCCGGAGACCACCAGCGCGAGCTTCCACGCCAGGTTCTCGGCGTCACCGATGCCGGTGTTCATGCCCTGCCCGCCCAACGGGCTGTGGATGTGGGCGGCGTCGCCGGCCAGCAGGACGCGGCCGCGCCGGTACGTGTCGGCCAGCCGGCGGTGTATCCGGAAAGACGAAATCCACTCGACGGATTGGATCGTCCCCCCCGCCTCGGTGGCCAACCGCGTACCGAGGTAATCCACGATCGCCTGCGATGGGGCTCGTCGCCGAATTCTGTTGGTGCGGGGGCCATCACCCGCCACACGTCGTCTCCCGGCAGCGGAAAAGCAGCAAGCGCCATGTCCGCGCGCAGCCACGTGGTCGCACCCCCGCGCTGCAGGTCGATATCGGCGTGCACGTCCGCGAGCAGGAAGCGCTCGACGATCGGCACACCGGGGAAGCCGACGCCCATGGCCTTGCGGAGGACGCTGTGCGCGCCGTCGGAGCCAACCACCCACGTGGCGTCGACCTCAGATCCGTCGTCTAGGCGCACCGTGACACCGTCCGGACCCGGCGCGAGTCCGTTGACGCCGCGGCCCCATTCGACGCTGCCGCCGAGGGCCGTCAGCCGATCGCGGAGCGCGCCCTCGATCTCGGCCTGGGACATCAGCAGTCCGCGGGGGCCGCCGAGGCGGGTCGGCTGCCCGACCGGGAAGCTCGCCAGTTCACGTCCGTCGACGTTGATGGTGACGCTACGGATCGGCAGGCCGCGGTCGGGCAGGTCACCGAGCGCGCCAAGGCGGTCGAGAACCTCGACACCGCGCGGTTGCAGGCCCAGTGCCCGCGAGGTCACCGCCGGGCCTACGGCCTTGTCGAGCACTCGCACGTCGACGCCGGCCGCCCGCAGCCCGCATGCCAGCGCGAGACCCGTGGGCCCGGCTCCCGCCACAATGACATCGCTGTGCATGTCGCCTCCTGGTACATGTTAGTCACTAACATGTTATGCGACTAACATTCGGCTGGCAAGGGCGTCACGTTAGGCTGAGCCGTGGCTGAGACCGCGCCGCTGCGCGTGCAACTGATCGCCAAGACCGACTTCTTGGCACCGCCGGACGTGCCGTGGAGCACCGACGCCGACGGCGGTCCGGCGCTGGTGGAGTTCGCCGGCCGGGCGTGCTACCAGAGCTGGTCAAAGCCCAATCCGAGAACCGCGACGAACGCGGCGTACCTGCGCCACATCATCGACGTCGGCCACTTCTCGGTGCTCGAGCACGCGTCGGTGTCGTTCTACATCACGGGCATCTCGCGGTCCTGCACGCACGAACTGATCCGGCACCGCCACTTCTCCTACTCGCAGCTGTCGCAGCGGTTTGTCCCCGAACACGACTCCGAGGTGGTCGTGCCGCCGGGAATGGAGGACGACCCGCAGCTGCAGGAGATCTTCAAGGCCGCCGCGGACGCCAGCCGAGCCACCTATATCGAGCTACTGGCCAGGCTGGAGGCGAAGTTCGCCGACCAGCCCAACGCGGTGCTGCGGCGCAAGCAGGCGCGGCAGGCCGCGCGCGCGGTGCTGCCCAACGCGACTGAGACGCGCATCGTGGTGACCGGAAACTATCGGGCATGGCGGCATTTCATCGCGATGCGGGCCAGTGAGCACGCCGACGTCGAGATCCGCCGGCTGGCGATCGAATGCCTGCGCCAACTCATCGACCTGGCCCCCCAGGTTTTCTCCGACTTCGAGATCTCGACCCTGGCCGACGGCAGCGAGGTGGCGACCAGCCCGCTGGCTACGGAGGCTTGACGGGCCCGGCCACATATACGCCGGGAAGCGTGAGGTCGAGCGGGTAACCTTGGTCCCCGTGAGCACCAGCGGATTCGACGTGACCGCCCGATTGGGCACTGTGCTGACCGCGATGGTGACTCCGTTCAAGCCCGACGGGTCGCTGGACACCGACGCCGCGGCCCGGCTCGCCACCCATCTCGTCGACTCCGGCTGCGACGGACTGGTGCTGTTTGGCACCACGGGGGAGTCGCCGACCACCACCGACGACGAGAAGATCGCGCTGCTGCGCACGGTGCTGGAGGCGGTCGGCGACCGGGCGCGGGTCATCGCCGGGGCTGGCAGCTACGACACCGCGCACAGCGTGCATCTGGCGAAGGCCTGTGCGGCCGAGGGCGCGCACGGCCTGCTGGTGGTGACGCCGTATTACTCGCGCCCGCCCCAGGCCGGGCTGGTGGCGCACTTCACCACCGTCGCCGACGCCACGCCGCTGCCGGTGGTTCTCTACGACATTCCGCCGCGGTCGGTCGTCGCGATCGAGTGGGACACCATTCGCACGCTGGCCGAGCATCCGAACATCGTGGCCGTCAAGGACGCTAAGGGCGACCTGCATGGCGGCGGGCAGATCATCGCCGAGACCGGGCTCGCGTACTACTCGGGTGACGATGCGCTGAACCTGCCATGGCTGGCGATGGGTGCCGTTGGCTTTGTCAGCGTCTGGGGGCACCTGGCCGCCGGTCAGCTGCGAGACATGTGGTCCGCATTCACCTCTGGCGATATCGCGACGGCGCGCAAGATCAATGTGACGCTCGGGCCGCTCAGCGACGCCCAGGCGCGTCTCGGTGGGGTCACCCTGGCCAAGGCTGGTCTGCGCCTGCAGGGCATCGAAGTGGGCGACCCGCGGCTGCCCCAGGTGTCGGCCACCGCCGACCAGATCGAGGCGCTGGCCGCCGACATGCGCGCCGCCGCGGTGCTGCGGTAGTGAATCCGGACCTCAAAGCGCCGGGGCCGCTGGCCCCGGGTGGTCTGCGGGTGACCGCACTGGGCGGCATCAGCGAAATCGGCCGCAACATGACCGTTTTCGAGCATCTGGGCCGGCTGTTGATCGTCGACTGCGGGGTGTTGTTCCCGGGTCACGACGAGCCAGGTGTCGACCTGATCCTGCCCGATCTGCGCCACGTCGAGGACCGCCTCGACGATGTGGAGGCGCTGGTGCTGACGCATGCGCACGAGGACCATATCGGTGCGATTCCGTTCCTGCTCAAGCTGCGTGGCGATATCCCGGTGGTCGGCTCGAAGTTCACGCTCGCGCTGGTGGCGGAAAAGTGTCGCGAACACCGGATCAAACCGGTGTTCGTCGAAGTGGCGGAGGGGCAGAAGTCCACGCACGGCGTGTTCGAGTGCCAGTACTTTCACGTCAACCATTCGATTCCCGGTTGTCTGGCGATCGCGATTCACACCGGTGCCGGCACCGTGCTGCACACCGGTGACATCAAACTCGACCAATTACCGCTGGATGACCGGCCGACCGATCTGCCCGGAATGTCGCGGTTGGGCGACGCCGGAGTGGATTTGTTCCTCTGCGACTCAACGAATTCCGAGATTCCGGGGGTGGGCCCGTCGGAGAGCGAAGTCGGCCCGACGCTGCACCGACTGATCCGCGGCGCGTCGGGTCGCGTGATCGTCGCCTGCTTCGCCTCGAATGTGGATCGCGTGCAACAGATTATCGATGCTGCGGTGTCGCTGGGTCGGCGGGTGTCGTTCGTCGGGCGGTCGATGGTGCGCAACATGGGCATCGCCCGGGAACTCGGATATCTGCGGGTGGACGAGTCCGACTTGCTCGATATAGGCGCCGCGGAGATGATGCCGCCCGAGCGGGTGGTGCTGATCACGACCGGTACGCAGGGCGAGCCGATGTCGGCACTGTCGCGGATGTCGCGCGGCGAGCACCGCAGTATCACGCTTACCGCGGGCGATCTGATCATCCTGTCGTCGTCGCTGATACCCGGCAACGAAGAGGCGGTCTACGGGGTGATCGACGCACTGGCCAAGATCGGCGCCCGCGTCGTGACCAATGCCCAAGCGCGCGTGCACGTTTCTGGTCACGCCTACTCGGGCGAGTTGCTATTCCTCTACAACGGGGTTCGGCCGAGAAACGTAATGCCGGTGCACGGCACCTGGCGGATGATGCGGGCCAACGCGACGCTGGCGGCGCGTTCCGGTGTGCCAGAGGAGAACGTCGTGCTGGCGGAGAACGGCGTCAGCGTCGACCTGGTGGCGGGCAGGGCCACAATCGCAGGTGCGGTCACGACCGGGAAGATGTTTGTCGACGGCTTGATCACCGGCGACGTCGGTGATGCGACGCTGGGTGAACGCCTCATTCTGTCTTCGGGTTTCATCGCGGTGACAGTGGTTGTGCGCCGCGGGACGGGACGTCCGGCGGCGCCGGCGCATTTGCATTCGCGGGGATTCTCGGAAGACCCCAAGGCGCTCGAGTCGGTCGCGCGGAAGGTCGAGGAAGAGCTGGAATTCCTTGCCGCCGAGAACATTACCGAAGTCACGCGGATCGCCCAGGCGGTCCGTCGCGTCGTCGGCAAGTGGGTGGGCGAGACGTACCGCCGCCAGCCGATGATCGTCCCAACGGTCATCGAGATTTAGACGAGCGACCGCCGAGGTGATAGGACCGAGCTGAAGAAGCTGGTGCCCGGCATTCACGCGGAGCCGCGAGTGCACGGCTCGATCTTCCGGATCCTGGACGTCCGGTTCAGCAGCGAAAAGCGACCGTACTTCTGGTTTGGGAGGGTGACCGCAAGTCGGAGGTGTCCGCCCTCATCCTGCGCGTCTGGCCCGATGGCGTTGTCGTCGGCGGCGGCGCACACGGCGTCGACAGGTGCCAGCTCGCCGTCTACCGGGACGCTGCCGCCGACCCCACCACGGGCGCCGAGCTGGCGACGATCGTGTACGACCTCGAGACGGCCGGCCACGAGATCCGCGGCGAGACCTACGAGCACCTGCCGCGCGCTTAAGCGGCAGCCGGGACCGCCGAGCGCCTCCCACGCCACGCGGCGTTGTACGTCCACGCGGAGCTGCCGGCCAAGACCGCCAGTTCGGCCAGTTGAATCGATAACGTGCTGGGTCGTTGACGCACCTTCCTCGGCCTGCACGGCTGGCTCGTCGCCACCGTCCAGCGGTAGGCACGCGGACTGGTTGGTGTCCGCATTTGTCGAAGTAAGCCGATAGGAGCTTGGCGGCAGCGGAGGCGGCCATTCCGCCACCGAAGATTACGTGACGCCGAAAACTCCCAAATGAGCCCCGACGGAAGGCGAAACTGATCTCGTGACCACGGCGATCCCGGGTAGGGCAATCGACCTCCTACTGTCGCCGACCCCACCACCGGCCAAGGCGACCAGCGTTGCCCTTGCGGTCCTGCGGATCCTGGCCGGATTGTTGTGGTTGTCCCAGGTGTGGTGGAAGGTGCCACCTGACTTCGGCGAAAACCGCCGCACCGGGCTCTGGTTCTGGACTCATTTGGCGGTCGACCATCCGGTGTTTCCCCCGTACAGCTGGCTAGTCGAACACCTTGTATTGCCGAATTTCGCGCCATTCGGCTGGCTGGTACTCGTAATGGAAACGCTGCTCCCCGTGCTGCTGCTGACCGGAACCGCCGTTCGGCTGGCCGCGTTGATCGGCATCGGCCAGTCTTTGGCGATCGGGCTGTCGGTGGCCGAGGCGCCCAACGAATGGCCGTGGGCGTACGCGATGATGATCGGCATCCACCTGGTGCTGCTACTAGGGCCGAGCACGCAGTACGCCGCAGTGGACGCAGTCCGGGCGGCGGCTGCTACAGGCAATGCAGCGCCGGTGGCCCGGCGGCTACTCGGCGGCTGGGGCGTGGTTCTCGCCGTGATAGCCATCATCGCCGGCGCCAAATCGCTCGGCGACGAGTTTCTCGCGCCCCGCGGCCAGGGTGTCGGCTACCCACCTCTCGAGCTGTTTCTGGGCGACTACAACCTGCTCGCCGCACTGGTGCTGCTCGTCGTGGCGGCTCTAATGCTTGCAGCCGCGGTCAGGCAGGCCCGGGTGTTGGCCCTACCCGCGGCGGTCCTCGCCGCGATCGCCGCGCTGTCCATCTACGTGCAGCTCGGCCGGACGGAGATCTGGCTTGGCGGGAACCCCAGCACCGCAGCTGTTTTCGTCTGTGCTGCGGTAATTGCCGTCGGCGCACGTCCCCTTCGCGTATCGTCTTGAGACATGTCTTCGACGGAGGCGGTGCAGCAGGTAGCCACTGTTGCTTCCGCAAATGCCGATCAGGTCGACGCCGAGGGCATGTTTCCCTCGGCAGCGGTCGAGGCGCTGCGGGGTAGCGGGCTGCTGGGCCTGATCCTGCCCAAAGAGGTCGGCGGCCTCGGCGCCGGTCCGCTGGAATTCACTGCGGTGGTCCGCGAGTTGGCCACCGTGTGTGGGTCCACGGCCATGGTTTATCTGATGCACGCGGCTGCTGCGGTCATCGTCGCCGCCGCGCCGCCAGCTGGTATGCCGAAGTTATTGTCCGCCATGGCCTCTGGTGAATCGCTGGGTACGCTGGCGTTCAGTGAGAGGGGATCGCGTTCACACTTCTGGGCGCCGGTATCGACGGCGGCGTTGTCCGACGACGGCAGCTCGGTGAAGCTGCGAGCGGAAAAGAGCTGGGTCACCTCCGCGGGTTACGCCGACGTGTACGTCGTGTCCGCCGGCTCAACCTCGGGAGTTGACGGTGAGGTCGATTTGTATGCGGTACCCGGTTCGGTCGGTGGGCTTTCGGTCGTCGCGCCATTCGCCGGAATGGGCTTGCGCGGCAACGCATCCTCCCCGATGACAGTCGACGCGACGATCCCTGTTACGTCGCGCCTGGGTGAACGGGCCGCCGGATTCGACTTGATGATGCAGACCGCTCTGCCTTGGTTCAACCTCGGCAACGCCGCCGTCTCGCTCGGACTCGCCGGTGCGGCGTATGCCGCAACCATCGCGCACGTCGGGACCGCAAGACTGGAACATCTGGACCAGTCGCTGGCAGCCCTGCCGACCATTCGCGCGCAGATCGCAAGAATGGGAACGACTCTCGCGGCACAGCGAGCTTACCTGAAGAGCGCCGCCTTGAGCATCAGCGCGCCCGACGACGATACGCTCACCCACGTTCTCGGGATCAAGGCGGCGGCCAACGACGCCGCCCTGGCCATAACGGAGTCCGCCATGAGGGTCTGCGGCGGCGCGGCGTTCTCCAAACACCTGCCCATCGAACGGGCTTTCCGCGACGCGCGAGCGGGCGCGGTGATGGCTCCGACCGCCGATGCGCTCTACGACTTCTATGGCAAAGCCGTTACCGGCCTTCCACTTTTCTAGCTGGGGGAATGATGAGCGACCCATTGATTGTCGGCGTCGTGGCGTACACGCCGAACGTGGTGCCGATCTGGGAGGGCATCCGCGAATACTTCAACGAGCCCGATGAATCCGGAGCCGCGATGGACTTCGTTCTGTACTCCAATTACGCGCGGCTGGTCACGTCACTGATCGCCGGGCACATCGACATCGCATGGAACACCAACCTGGCATATGTGCGGACGGTGATGCAGACCAACGGTCACTGCATCGCACTGGCGCAGCGCGACTCCGATGTCGCATTCACAACGGTCTTCGTCGCCCGATCGGGTAGCGGATTGACCGGCCCGCTCGCGATCGCCGGAAAACGGCTCGCGCTTGGTTCGGCGGACTCCGCGCATGCGGCGATTTTGCCCCTGTATTACCTCGCCCGCGCGGGTATGCTCGAATCGGACATGCAGGTGATCCGATTCGACACCGACATCGGCAAACACGGCGACACCGGCCGCAGCGAACTCGACGCGGTCGAGGCGGTACTTGCCGGTGAGGCCGACGTCGCCGCGATCGGCAGCAGCACCTGGGAGGCGATGGGGCGCGAGGAGCTGATGCCCGGCACGCTCGACGTGGTTTGGCGGACCGAAGGGTACTGCCATTGCATGTTCACCGCGCTCGACACCCTTCCGGCGGAGCGGTACAAACCGTGGGTTGACAAGTTGCTAGCCATGGACTGGGACAACCCCGAGCACCGCAAGATTCTCGAGCTCGAAGGATTGCGCCGCTGGGTGAGCCCACATCTGGACGGGTATAAGCCACTCTTCGTCGCCGTCGAAGAACAGGGGATCGACCCACGGTGGTGATCATCGACCTGATGAGGTTGATGGGCACGTTGGCCGACGGCGCCACCGGTGAGATCACCGTTGCATCGGCCGCGGAACGAGGGCTCGCCGAAAAGTGGTGCGCGCGAAGCGGTAATACCGTGTTGGACGCGGATGTGGACGGCTCGGGAGCGGGCACGCTAACGGTGCGACGGGGCCGTCCACCCGACCCGCTGGCGGTTCTCGGTGCGAACAGGATGCCGGGTGCGCGACTGTGGATGTACACGAACTTCCACTGCAACCTCGCGTGCGACTACTGCTGCGTGGCGTCATCGCCGCAGACGCCGCGTCGCGTGCTGAGCGCCGACCGGATCGCTCGACTGGCCAAAGAGGCGGCGGACTGGGGGGTGCACGAGATATTTCTCACCGGCGGCGAGCCGTTTCTGCTACCCGACATCGGAGCTATCGTGCGCAGCTGCGCCGCGTTGCTGCCGACAACGGTGCTGACCAACGGAATGGTGTTCAGGGGCAGGGGTTTACGGGAGCTCGAGTCGATCCCCCGGGACAACGTCGCACTGCAGATCAGCCTCGATTCGGCGACGCCGCAAGTGCACGACGCGCATCGCGGCCGGGGGACCTGGGCCAAAGCAGTGGCAGGAATCCGCTCGGCCCTCGGGCTGGGCTTCCGGGTGCGGGTGGCCGCCACCGTCGACGCACCGGCGCCGGGCCACCTGAGCGCCTTCCACGACTTCCTCGATGACCTTGGGATCGCGCGTGGCGATCAAGTCGTGCGACCGATCGCCCACGAGGGCGTCGCGGTGGCGGGTGTGGTGCTCACCCGCGCGTCGCTGGTGCCCGAAATCACGGTCACCGCCGAAGGCGTTTACTGGCATCCGGTGGCGGCCACCGATGAGGACGCGTTGGTCACGCGGCGGATCGAACCGCTTACACCGGCCCTGGACGAGATCTCACGGGTCTTCGCCGACCAGTGGGCCCACGCTGCCAGCGCAGCGCAACTGTTCCCCTGCGCGTGACGTGGCGGCTCAATCCTTCTCCGCATATGCGGCCCACTCGAGCTGCGATGCGGCCAGATCACGGCCCGTCGGCCGAATGTAGTTGCGCAAGTAATAATCTGGTCCGGCCTGTTCGATGAGCCGCCAACCGTATTCGGCCACGAATGCCGAAACGTCGTCAGGATCCAGCCCAAAGCGCCACACCTGCCGCCGTTGCCTGAAACGCTTGTACAGGGTGGCGGCGTCGTACATGTTCACCCCGTCGATGAAGTCCCTGCGAACATAGGTGAACACCAATCGACTTCCCGACGGAGCTGCCTGCAGTGCGCCGAGTGTGGCTCGAACTGCGTCCTCCGTCAGATACTGGGTCACGCCTTCCCAGATGAAGAATGTGCGAGCGTCGGTGCGGTAGCCGTGCCCGGTCAGCGTAGTGATCAGGTCGTCGCGCTCAAAGTCCAAGGGCACCAAGTGCACCGAGGGAGGTATCGCACCGATCGCGCGCCGCACGGCGGCCTTCTTGCGCTCGATGTTGACCGGAAGGTCAACCTCGAAGACCGGGATGTCGGATCGACGCGCGAGGCGGTACGCCCTGGTGTCCATGCCCGCACCGAGATTGACTACGGCGTCGATGTTTCCGATGGCCTCCGTCAGCTTGTCATCGATGAAGCGCTTGCGGCACGCGATGATTGCCCACGAGCCGGGCACGGCCCGCTCGCCGGCCCAGATCGTCAGACGACGCAGGAGCGGCCACCGCATCGCGCGGACGATCGCGCGTTGGCTAGCGGGCAGGATCGACAGGGCGAGGTCGTCCTCGACCAAGCGGCGTTCCGGCGGCTCGTACTGCTCGATGGCCGCCTGCACCATGGGGCCGAAGGCGGTCTGCGCGGCGGGGTTTCGCGCCATCACCGCTTGTTGGCGTAACCTGCGTCGACTGGCAACGCCACTCCCGTTATGTACCAAGCCTCGTCGGACACCAGCCAGGCCACCGCGGCGGCGATGTCCTCGGCGGCGACGGCGTGGACGGGCAATGCCATGCCGAAATCGACCGGCGCGTCGGACTCCTGGGTAATCCGTGCCAACCACTGCCTGGTGAACTCGTTGTTGATCATCGGCGTCATCACCGCGGCAGGATGAATGGAGTTAACCCGGATACTATGCGGTGCAAGATGATTGGCATATGCGCGCATCAAGCCGACCACGCCGTGCTTGGCCGCGGTGTACCCCAGCGAACCGGGATCGTCGCCGCCGATGCCGACCAGGCCGGCCGCGGAACTGGTCAGCACGATCGCCCCGCCGTCGCCCTGCTCGACTATCGTCGGTATCGCCACGTCGACGGTGTGGTGCACTCCGGTGAGATTCACGTCGACAACGTCGCGCCAACCCTCTTCGCCCGATTGCATAGGGGCGATGCCGGCGTTGGCGATGACGATGTCCAACCGGCCGAGTTCGTCGAGCCCGGCCTGCAGCGCGGTGCGCAACGCCCGGCGATCGCGAACGTCGGCCTCTTGTGCCACGATCCGCGAACCGGTGTCCTCGACAAGCTTCACCGTCTCGGCCAGATCATCGGGTGTGGCCATCGGATACGGCACGCTGGCGATCTGGTCGCAGATGTCGACCGCGATGATGTTGGCGCCGTCTGACGCAAGCCTGATCGCCTCGGCACGGCCCTGACCCCGGGCGGCGCCGGTGATGAACGCAACCTTGCCTGCGAGCGAGCCCATCAGGGACGCAGCTGGCCCTTGGCCGGGTCGCCCGCGACGACGGGTTGCAGCATCTTGATGTCCGGTGCGCCATCGAGAAGCTCACCGACCGTGCCGAAGAGGGTGGTGACCGCGGGCGCGGTGCTGTGTGTCTTCAGTGCGTCGGCGTCGGCCCACTGTTCGACGAAAACGAAGGTTCCGTCGGCCTCGTGCAGCGAGTAGAGATCGCAACCGGGTTCGGAGTGCACCGCCTCGATGGCCTGCTTACACGCATCTCGGACCGCGTCTACCGACTCGGGCTTGGCTTTCATGGTTGCGACAACAGTGACGGGCATGGGTGATGGACTCCTCGCTGGGTATGTGCTGGACGGATGCCTAGCCTACCTACCAGGTTCTTCGTATCGGTCAGCCCATGTCGACCCATATCGTCAGGCCCACCGCCACGACCGCGAACACGGCGAGGAGGACGGTGTCGACGGCGCCCAACCGCGTTGTTTCGGTCCTGCCGACGCGGAGCTCCCTGGCGATCAGGAACAGCGGGAAGGCAACGCTGATCGCGATCGCGACGCCGCGATATACGCCGACGAATTTGACCCGTGCTTGCGGGCCTCGACGACCATGAGGATGGCGGCGAAGAGAAGCACGATGTCGACCGTGAGCGAACGCGAGGCGGGCGTGACCCTGGAGTCGTTGAGGAAGTCGAGCAGGATCCGCCGGGGTTGTCGAAGTACGCGGCGTTCGCTCCAGTCGCGATCAGCGCGATCGCGAGCCGTAGACAGCGCAGACAATCTTGCTCGAGGTGGGCAGCGCCGACGCGGCCTGGGATGTCGTCATTTCGGCACGGTACGGCGCGACACGGGCCAATTGAGACCCTTCTGTGACCCGTGTGGCAGATGGTGGATATGGGGCCTGTGCGACTAGGCTTGCAAACATGCCTAGTAAGACCGCTGCCCGATCCGGTGCCCGTTCGAGCAGGTCAAAGGCCGGCTCCCGGGGCGGGTCGCGCCCCGCGCGGGCCTCGGCGCCCCGCCGCAAGCCGGCTCGACGCCACAACCCGTCGGCCATCTCGTCCGCAGGCGCGACTGTCGGGCGCGGTATTCGCGCGGGCTGGTTGATGTTGGCCAAGGGTGCCGGGTCCACCGCCCGATCCGTCGGCCGCGCGCGCGACCTCGAGCCCGGCCACCGCCGCGACGGCATCGCACTGGCGCTACTGGGCATCGCCGTGGTGATCGCCGCCAGCTCCTGGTTCGACGCCGCGCGTCCAGTCGGCCAGTGGATCGACACGTTCCTTCGCGTGCTGATCGGATCAGCCGTCGTCCTCGTTCCCATCGTGCTCGCCGCGGTCGCCGTGCTGCTGATGCGCACCGAACCCGATCCTGACGCGCGGCCA
The DNA here is from genome assembly GCA_963770125.1 of uncultured Actinomycetota bacterium. GTDB lineage: Bacteria > Actinomycetota > Actinomycetes > Mycobacteriales > Mycobacteriaceae > Mycobacterium. Next base: position 24,414 of record CAVYPI010000023.1, read on the forward strand.
CGCCTCATCCTCGGTGCGGCGATGATCACGCTGCCCACACTCGGACTGTGGCATCTGTGGGCGGGTTCGCCGATGGACCCGACCAGGCGCCAGCACGCCGCAGGATTCCTCGGTTTCGCCATCGGCGGTCCGCTCTCGGATGGGCTGACCGAGTGGATCGCCGCGCCGTTGCTGTTCATCGGCGCGCTGTTCGGCCTGCTGCTGGTGACCGGCACGACGATCCGCGAGGTGCCATCGACCGTGCTGCGGATGTTCTCCGTGCGCGCATTCCGCGGCGTAGACGAGTACGACGAGCATGGGTGTTACGCCGAAGAACCCGATGACTTCTCCGACGGTTACTACGACGATCCGGCGGCGTACAGCGACGACGAGGCGCAGGCGTGGCCGAGCGGCACCACCCCGATGGACAACTACCCGATCGACGACGACGCGCCCACAGTTCCTGAGCCGACCACGAAGGCGCGCAGGAAGAAGCCGGCCAAGCAGCAGACGCTCTCCCTGGACCGCGTCGTCGACGGCGCGTACACGCTGCCGTCGCTGGACCTGCTGAAAGCGGGCGATCCGCCGAAGCGGCGCACCTCGGCCAACGATCGCATGGCCGAGGCCATCACCGAGGTGCTGCAGCAGTTCAAGGTCGACGCCGCGGTGACCGGCTGCACCCGCGGGCCGACGGTCACCCGCTACGAAGTGGAGCTCGGCCCCGGCGTCAAGGTCGAAAAGATCACCCAGTTGCAGAGGAACATCGCGTATGCGGTCGCCACGGAGAGCGTGCGGATGCTCGCCCCGATACCCGGCAAGTCCGCGGTCGGCATCGAGGTGCCCAACGTCGACCGCGAGATGGTGCGGCTGGCCGACGTGCTGACCGACCCGTCCACCCGTGGTGATCATCACCCGTTGGTCATCGCGCTCGGCAAAGACATTGAGGGCGAATACATCTCGTGGAACCTGGCCAAGATGCCGCACCTACTGGTCGCGGGGTCCACGGGGTCGGGCAAGTCCAGCTTCATCAACTCGATGCTGATCTCGCTGCTGGCGCGGGCCACTCCGGAGGAGGTCAGGATGATCCTGGTCGACCCGAAGATGGTGGAACTCACGCCCTACGAAGGCATTCCGCATCTCATCACGCCCATCGTCACCCAGCCGAAGAAAGCCGCCGCCGCACTGGCGTGGCTCGTCGAGGAGATGGAACAGCGTTACCAGGACATGCAGGCGTCGCGAGTGCGCCACATCGACGACTTCAACAAGAAGGTGCGATCGGGTGAGATCACCGCACCGTTGGGCAGCCAGCGCGAGTACCGCCCGTACCCATATGTGGTGGCGATCGTCGACGAGCTTGCCGACTTGATGATGACCGCGCCGCGCGATGTCGAGGACGCGGTCGTGCGGATCACCCAAAAGGCCCGCGCCGCAGGCATCCACCTCGTGCTGGCCACCCAGCGGCCGTCGGTGGACGTGGTCACCGGTCTGATCAAGACCAATGTGCCGTCCCGGCTGGCGTTCGCCACCTCGTCGCTGACAGACAGCCGAGTGATCCTCGATCAGCAGGGTGCCGAGAAGCTGATCGGCATGGGCGACGGGCTGTTCATCCCGATGGGCGCCAACAAACCGATCCGGCTGCAGGGCGCCTACATCACCGACGACGAGATCCATGCCGTCGTGCAGGCATGCAAGGACCAGGCGGAGCCTGAGTACACCGAGGGCGTCACCAACGCCAAGACCAACAGCGAGCGCACCGACGTCGACCCCGATATCGGCGACGACATGGACGTCTTCCTGCAGGCCGTCGAGCTGGTGGTGTCCAGCCAGTTCGGCTCGACGTCGATGCTGCAGCGAAAGCTGCGGGTGGGCTTCGCGAAGGCCGGCCGGTTGATGGATTTGATGGAAACGAGAGGGATCGTCGGGCCCAGCGAGGGCTCCAAGGCGCGCGAGGTGTTGGTCAAGCCCGACGAGCTGGCAGGGACGCTGGCACTCATTCGGGGCGGCTCCGACGCCGAAGGGTCGGACGAGGTCGACTAGATCCCGATGCCGACGCCACCTTTGACACCTACCCGCACGGGCGGTGGCGGCGGGAGCAGCGGCGGCACGACGGATCCGACACACTGATCGTCTATTACGGCAGTGCAGAGTCCTCCGCTCGGGCAGTCGACCGTGACGATAGGGCCGTTGTCGCATTGCGGTGGGTCGGCCTGCGCCGGTGCGGACGCGATGAGCGTCGCCGCGGCGGCACACGCCGCAGCGCACGCAGATGCGAGGATCCGGCGGATCACGTTTACAACGCTACGCCTCAGAGCGTCAACAGCATTCGGGTATTTCCCAGGATGTTCGGCTTGACGTAGGACAGGTCGAGGAACTCAGCCACACCGGTGTCGTACGACCGGCACATCTCCTCGTACACCTCCGCGGTCACCGGCGTGCCTTCGATCTCCTCGAAGCCGTGGCGGGAAAAGAACTCGACTTCGAAGGTGAGCACGAAAATCCGCTGGAGATGTAAGTCCCTGGCCACGTCCAGCAACCGGTCCACGATCGCGTGCCCGACGCCATGGCCACGTACTTTCGGGTGCACCGCCACCGTGCGCACCTCGCCGAGGTCCGACCACAACACGTGCAGCGCGCCGCAGCCGATGAGTTCACCGCCGAGTTCGGCGACCCAGAACTCCTGGACCGCTTCGTAGAGCGTGACGAGGTTTTTCTCCAGCAATATCTTGCCGGAGTAGATGTCGACGAGCGCCTTCATCGCCGGTACGTCGGACGTGCGGGCCCGTCGGAGGACAAGCCGCTCGGACGCTCCGCTCACACGTGCGAGGGTATCGGTTTGGGCAACCGATATTCTGTTGCGATGTCGGGCCAACCCCATATCGAGCCGGTGGTTCCGCGCGCCCGCGTGGCGAACATCGCCAACATGCTCACCGGCGTGCGACTGGTGTTGGTTCCTGTCTTCCTCGTGCTGCTGTTCGTTGGCGACGGCCATGAAACGTTTTGGCGGATAGCTGCATTCGTCGTCTTCGCGGTTGCTGTGATCACCGACCGATTCGACGGCGCGCTGGCCCGCAGCTACGGGATGGTGACCGAGTTCGGCACGCTGGCCGACCCGATCGCCGACAAGGCCCTCATCGGCGCGGCGCTGATCGGGCTGTCGATGCTGGGCGACGTGCCGTGGTGGGTGACGGTGGTGATCATGGTTCGCGAGATCGGCATCACCGTCCTTCGAGTCGCGGTGCTGCGCCGCGGTGTCATCCCGGCCAGCCGCGGCGGCAAGCTGAAGACGCTCGTCCAGGCCGTCGCGATCGGCCTGTTCATATTGCCGCTCTCGGGGCCCTGGCTGACCGGCGCATGGGTGGTGATGTGGGCCGCCGTGGTGCTGACGGTGCTCACCGGCGTGGACTATGTCATCTCTGCGATCAGGGATTCGCGTGGACGACCCGCTGGTCACTGAGGACGCTCGCGCTCTCATCGCCGACCTGACCGTGCGCAGGCAGAGTGTCGCGACCGCCGAGTCGCTGACGGCGGGCCTGCTGGCCGCCACCCTGGCCGGGGTGGCCGGCGCCAGCGTGGTGCTGCGCGGTGGCCTGGTCACCTACGTCGAGGACACCAAGATCTCGCTGGCCGGGGTGGCGCCGCAGCTGCTCGATGCGGTCGGACCCGTCGCCGCCCCGACCGCGCGGGCCATGGCCGTCGGCGCCAGACAGCGCTGCGCCGCGACCTGGGGCATCGGCCTGACCGGGGTGGCAGGCCCCGAGCCGCACGGCGGCCATCCGGTGGGCACTGTGTTCCTCGGCCTCGCCGGTCCCGTCGACACCGAGGTCGTCGAGCTGGCGCTGTCCGGTTCACGCTGGGACATCCGGATCGCGGCGGTGCATGAGGCCGTCGCCCGGCTGCGCGCGCTCGTCGAGCAACAGTGATCTGCGCCGTCCGGGAACCAACCGGGGGCCGCGCAGCGTTGCGTTAATAACCAAGCCCCGCGAGGGAGGAGAGCACGATGACGGCATTGCTGCGCGAGGTGATCGGCGACGTGCTGCGTCGTGCCCGCACCGAGCAGGGACGCACCCTGCGTGAGGTGTCCGATACCGCCCGGGTCAGCCTCGGCTACCTGTCGGAGGTGGAACGCGGCCGCAAGGAGGCGTCGAGCGAACTGCTCAGCGCCATCTGCGGCGCCCTGGACGTCCCGCTGTCCCGGTTGCTCTCCGACGCCGGCGACGAGCTGGTCCGCGAGGAGCACGCCGCCCTCATGCGCGCCAGCGCGGCCAATATCGACGCGACGACGAAGGTTGTCATCCCGCAGGTCGTCTCGATGGCGGTGGCCTGAGCCCGCTCGCCCGGCTCGACCAGAAATCGCCCGCACAGGGTGTGGTGATCTGCGCGAAACCGATAAGTTGGCAGTGAGCACACACAACGACACAAAGGCGGAAGTGATCACCAATGGCCAATCCGTTCGTCAAGGCGTGGAAGTACCTGATGGCGCTGTTCAGCTCGAAGGTCGACGAATACGCCGATCCGAAGGTGCAGATTCAGCAGGCCATCGAGGAAGCTCAACGCCAGCATCAGGCGTTGACGCAGCAGGCCGCACAGGTGATCGGAAACCAGCGTCAGCTCGAAATGCGGCTGAACCGTCAGCTCGCGGACATTGAGAAGCTGCAGGTCAACGTGCGCCAGGCGCTCACGCTGGCCGATCAGGCCACCGCGGCCGGAGATGCCGCCAAGGCCACCGAGTACAACAACGCCGCCGAGGCGTTCGCCGCGCAACTGGTGACGGGCGAGCAGAGCGTCGAGGACCTCAAGGGATTGCACGACCAGGCACTGCAGGCCGCCGCCCAGGCCAAGAAGGCCGTCGAGCAGAACGCGATGGTGTTGCAGCAGAAGATCGCCGAGCGCACCAAGCTGCTGTCCCAGCTCGAGCAGGCCAAGATGCAGGAGCAGGTGAGTGCTTCACTGCGCTCGATGAGTGAGATCGCCGCTCCGGGCAACACCCCGAGCCTCGACGAGGTGCGCGACAAGATCGAGCGCCGCTACGCCAGCGCCATGGGTGCCGCTGAGCTCGCGCAGAACTCGGTGCAGGGCCGGATGATGGAGGTGCAGCAGGCCAGTGTGCAGATGGCCGGGCATTCCCGGCTGGAGCAGATCCGCGCCTCGATGCGCGGCGAGCAGCTGCCTGCGGGTGGCAACCCCGCCACCGCACCGGCCACGCCGGCGACCAATCAGCAGCCGACGCCGGAAAACCCGCTGTCGCAATAACTTTCGTAAGGCATGGCAATGAATTCACGCGCGGGTCGACCAGAAGCTTGGCGCACGCTGGCGCAGCGTGGAGTCGACACCGCCGCCGAGTGGTCGGACGTACTGGCCGGAAAGCTCAATGCGGCAGCGGATCCGCGTGCCAAGTTGATGCGCAAACGGCGGTGGGCGTTGCGGCTCGGGATGTTCTTGACGGTGTCTTGCGTGTTCTGGTTGGGAGTGACGGCTGTCGTGGCATCGTGGGACACGCCGGTATGGGCGCTGTTCATCCCGAGTCCGATAGCGGTCGGCGCTGCGTTTCTGGCCACGCTGTGCTTCCTTCGCTACCGGTGGCTGCGGGCCACGCCGCTGCCACCACCGCGGCGTGCCGCCCGGAGGCTGCCGCCCTGGGGGTCGGCGGCGCGACAACCGATGGCCGCCCTTGCCGCCTCCGAGCGAGGGTTGTTCTCACTCCTCGGGGTGATGGAGCGCGGCCGCATGCTGCCCGCCGACGAGCTGCGGGAGCTGACCGCGGCGGCCAACCAGACCGCCGCGACCATGGCGGCGACCGCCAACGAGGTGGTGTCGATGGAGCGGGCGATCAGTTCGGCGCCCCAGTCACGATCTCATCTGGCGCCCACGATCACCGCGTTCACCACTCAGCTGGACCATGGTGCCCGTCAGTACAACGAGATGGTCACCGCCGCAGCCCAATTGGTGTCAGCGGCCAACACCGGATCGATGTCGAGCTCGCCGATGTCGCAGCAGCGCTACCGCGACGAGCTGGTCAACGCAACCGACCGGCTGTTGGGCTGGGCGCAGGCCTTCGACGAACTCGGCCACCTGCGCAGGGCCTAAACGTCGTGCGAGCTGGACGGTCCTGATCGAGGACCGTAGCGCTCGATGTACGCCTCATGAATGTGCGCGTCCTTCTTGCGTTTGTGCTCGTCGGCCAGGCCTGGGTCCAGGCCGTGCTTGCGCAACATGTGGCGGCGCCAGACCTTGTTGAGCGCGTGTGAGAAGAACACGAACGGAATCAGGATCGGCAGCGTCATGGACAGATGCACGTCGAGCGTGGTCGGGATGAACCAGAAGGGCACCATTATCAGAAACGCCGGGATGAAGACCCGGACCATCATGCGGATCGTCGCGCCCTTGCCGGCGAGGTCCTCGCGAACCCAGTCGCGCATCGAATCGGGAAGGCGCCTGCCGTAGCTGTAGCCGATGTACTGCAACAGGTTCGGCTTGGTGCGGGGTGTGTCGTCGGTCATTACAGCGTCGGCCTTAAAGACGGAAACACAATCGCGGCCAGCCCCCTGAGGGTGGCCTTGGTGATGTCCCACGTGTCGAAGTAATCGCGCCACAGCGTGATTCGTCCACCGTGCACCTCGAATACCCCACACACCCAGCACTGCACGCGCAGCGGGCCGATCACCAGTGCATCGGTGCGTTCGGTCAACACGGCATTACCATCCGCGGCGATGCGGTGGATCTTCACCTCGAATCCGACGCGGCCCTGTCCGCTGCGAAGGACCTTCATGATCCGCTGACGGCCCTGCATTGTGACGAACCCGACGTTCTGCCACACGATCGTGTCAGCCAGGGCGGCATCGACCGTGTCGAAGTCCTCGTCCTGCATGGCATAGAGAAAGGTCTCAACCTTACGGGCGTTGTCGACGTCCGAACTCACCTGGGAAGCCTGGTCGGTCATGGCGCCCAGCGTAGTCGCCGTTGTGGCAGGGTAGGCCCGTGCGGGTCGCCGTTGTTGCCGGACCGGATCCCGGGCACGCCTTTCCGGCCATAGCGTTGTGCCGTCGGTTCCTCGCCGCCGGGGACACTCCCACGCTGCTCACAGGGACAGAATGGCTGGACACCGCACGTAGGACAGGGGTGAGCGCTGTCGAGCTCGACGGGCTGGACCCCACTGCGGCCGACGATGACAGCGACGCCGGGGCGAAGATCCACCGGCGGGCTGCACGGATGGCGGTGCTGAACGTCCCGCGGCTGCGCGACCTGGCGCTGGACCTGGTGGTGTCGGATGTCATCACCGCCTGTGGTGGCCTGGCGGCCGAGTTACTGGGTCTGCCGTGGATCGAGCTCAGCCCCTCCCCGCTGTACCGGCCGTCGAAGGGCCTGCCGCCGGTGGGCAGCGGGTTGGCTCCCGGCGTGGGGCTCCGCGGCCGTCTGCGTGATTCCGTTATGCGGGCGCTTACCGCGCGGTCCTGGCGCGAGGGCCTGCGCCAGCGGTCGGCAGCGAGAGTCGAAATCGGTTTGCCCGCAGTCGATCCCGGACCGCTGCGGCGTCTCATCGCGACCCTGCCGGCACTGGAGCTGCCGCGCCCGGACTGGCCGGAGGAGGCCGTGGTGGTGGGCCCGCTGCACTTCGAACCGACTGAGGCGGCCTTGGAGATACCAACCGGCTCAGGCCCGGTGGTTGTCGTCGCGCCGTCGACGGCGGTGACCGGCGCGTGCGGCCTGACGGAGGTGGCGCTGGAGGCGCTGCGACCGGGGGAGACGCTGCCCGACGGGGCCCGTGTGGTGGTGTCGCGGCTGGGCGGGTCGGACGTAGTGGTGCCGCCGTGGGCCGTGATCGGTCTCGGCCGACAGGACGACCTGCTCGCACACGCCGATCTGGTGATCTGCGGCGGTGGGCACGGCTTGGTGTCCAAGACGTTGCTGGCCGGGGTACCAATGGTGGTGGTGCCGGGTGGTGGCGATCAGTGGGAGATCGCGAATCGCCTTGTGCGTCAAGGCAGTGCGCAACTGGTGCGGCCGTTGACCTCGGAATCGCTGGTGGCCGCCGTGAACGAAGTGATGTCGACACCGCGGTACCGGGAGGCCGCCAGGCGGGCCGGCGACAGCGTGGCCGAGGTCGACGATCCGGTACGGGTGTGCCATGAAGCGCTCGCGCCGTCGGCGTAGGTTGGGTCGGATGCGGTTGACCGAATTCCAAGAACTCGTCGAGGGACAGTTCGGGCCGGTGCGTGGCGCGTCGATGCTCGTCGACCATGTGCTGACCGCATTCGGCCGCACCCCAGCGCAGGCTATCGAGGACGGCGTCGATCCGCGGGACGTGTGGCGGGCGTTGTGCGCGGAGTTCGACGTCCCGCGCGATCAGTGGTGATTTGTGGAGTCACAGCGGCGCTGACCGCGGCTGCGCTGACCGCGGCTGGAACTCCACAAATCGCTAGCGCTGGCTGAGCAGCTGGGCGGTTTCGCGATGCAGCCTGCCGAAGTTGTAGTACGCCGCGCAGGCGCCCTCGGGGGACACCATGCACGTGCCGATCGGCGTTTCGGGTGTGCAGGCGGTGCCGAACACCTTGCACTCCCAGGGCTTGATGACGCCCTTCAGCACCTCCCCGCATTGGCACGCCTTGGGGTCGGCGACCCGCACGCCGGGCATCTCGAATTTGCGTTCGGCGTCGAATTCCGCGTAGTCGGGATGCACCTTCAAGGCGCTCTGCGAGATGAATCCCAGTCCGCGCCATTCGAAGTGCGGCCGCAGCTCGAATGTCTCGGCCATCAGCTTCAACGCCTGGGTGTTGCCCTCGGGACGGACCACCCGGGTGTACTGGTTCTCGACCTCGCAGCGGCCCTCGCGAATCTGCTGCAACAGCATGTGCACCGACGCGAGGATGTCGAGCGGCTCAAACCCGGCCACCACCATGGGTTTTCCGTATACCTCCGGCACGAACCGGTACGGCCGCAGACCCACCACCGTCGATACGTGGCCCGGCCCGAGGAACCCCGACAGCCGCAGGTCGGGCGACTCGAGGATGGCCTTGATCGGCGGGACGATCGTGACGTGGTTGCAGAACACGCTGAAGTTGCGCACGCCGAGCGCGCGGGCCCGGACCAAAGTCACCGCGGTGGACGGCGCCGTCGTCTCGAATCCGACCGCGAAGAACACCACATGTCGGTCCGGGTTGTCGAGTGCGACTTTGAGCGCGTCGAGCGGCGAGTACACGAACCGCACGTCCGCACCGCGGGCCTTCGCCTCGATGAGGTTTCCCTTCGAGCCGGGCACACGCATCATGTCGCCGAACGTCGTGAAGATGACGCCGGGCTGCTCGGCCAGCCACATCGCGTCGTCGACGCGGCCCATCGGAATCACGCACACAGGACAGCCGGGTCCGTGCACGAGCTCCACGGCTTCGGGCAGCAGATGCTCGATTCCGTGCCGGTAGATGGTGTGCGTGTGACCACCGCACACCTCCATGAACTTGAACTTGTCAGTGCCTGCCAGCTCTGTGATGGACTTGACCAACGCGCGTGCGGCGGCAGGGTCCCGGAATTCGTCGACGAATCTCATTGCGTTTCAACCCTTCCCGTCAGGCGATTTCCGATGCGTTGAACGCTTCGATTTCGTTGACGTAATCGGCACCCATCTTCTGCACCTGGTCGAGCGTCATCGCCGCCTCGCGCTCGTCGATCTTCGCCATGGCGAAACCGACATGCACGAGCACCCAGTCACCGACCTGCAGATTGTCGTCGGCCAACAGGCGCACGCTGATGATTCGTCGGACACCGTTGACATCGACCTTGGCCAGGGACTGTTCGGCGTCGACAATGTCGACCACTTGACCTGGTATTCCAAGACACATCGTCAATCTCCTCTCAGCAGATACGCGGTAGCGGGTCACCGACGAGCATGTCGACGATCCGGCTGCCGCCGAACGACGTTCGAAGCGCGACGATTCCGTGCGGTTCGGGGACGATCTCGCCCACGATCGCGGCATCGGCGCCTTGCGGATGTTCGCGCAGTGCGGCGATCGCCGCGTCGGCCTCGTCGGCCGGGACTATGGCGACGAACTTGCCCTCGTTCGCCACGTACAGCGGGTCGATGCCGAGCATGTCGCAGGCGCCGAGGACCTGCGGCTGAACCGGTAGCTTGTCCTCGTCCAGGATCAGCGCGAACGGGGAGTCTTTGACCAGTTCGTTGGCCACGGTGCCGACGCCGCCGCGCGTCGCGTCGCGCATCCATCGCGTCGACGGCGCGGCCGCAAGCATTGTCTCGACGAGTTCGTGTACGGGCGCGGTGTCGGAGGCGATGTCGGCGTCGATGGCCAGGTCGCCGCGCGCCAGCATGACAGCCATCCCGTGCTCGCCGATCGTCCCGGACAGCACCACCTTGTCGCCGGCCTGTACGAGGGCGCGGGACAGCTGCCTGCCTTCGGGGATCACGCCGACGCCCGCGGTGGAGATGTAGACACCGTCAGCCGCGCCCTTGCCGACGACCTTCGTATCGCCGGTAACGATCTGAACGCCCGCCTTCGCCGCGGCTTCGCCCATGTCCGCGACGATTTCGCGGAGTTCGGCGATCGGGAATCCCTCCTCGATGACGAACGCCGCCGACAGCCATTGTGGACGCGCGCCCGACACCGCAAGGTCGTTGATCGTTCCGTGCACGGCGACGTGGCCGATGGATCCGCCCGGAAAGCGCCGCGGCGAAACGACATACGAGTCGGTCGAGAATGCGAGCCGTTCACCCGAGGCGGTGCGCAGCACTGCAGCGTCGCCTAGTTGTTCCAATTCGTCGTTGCGGAAGGCCTCGAGGAACACCGCATCGACCAACGCCGCCGACGACTTGCCGCCCGCCCCGTGCGCGAGGGTCACCACTTCGTCGAGCAGTCGTGGCCTGCGCTGACGGAACTTGTCGATCCGTTCCAGCACGCGGTCTTCGCGGTCCGCCGTGGTGCTCATGCGCGGGCCCCGGAGAGAGGGCGGGCCATATGTTCCTGGGTGACCGACCACAGGCGGTATCCGAGCATGGCGTGGCTCTCCTGTATGCGGTGGATGCTCTGCGAGTGCACTGTGAAGCAGAAGTCGAGATCCTCGGCGGCGGCCATCCTGCCGCCGTCGTGTCCGGAGAACCCGATGGTGAGCAGTCCCCGCTGCTTTGCTTCGGTGATCGCCGTCATCAGGTCTTCGGAATTTCCGGACGTGGACAACGCGATCGCGACGTCGCGATCCCTTGCGTGCGCGATGATCTGGCGCTTGAAGATCAGATCGAATCCGACGTCGTTGCCCAGTGCCGTCACCACCGCTTCGTCGGCGGCCAGCGACCAGGCGGCCACCGGCCGGCCCCGCGCGGGACGACTGAACAGCGATGCCAGTGTTGCGGCGTCGGTGGAGCTGCCGCCGTTGCCGAGCGTGTAGAGCCTGCCGCCGCGCAGGAACCGCTCGGCCATCTGAGTTCCGGCCTCGGCCAAACCGGTTGCGTACTCGTCGAGCGACTCCCGTTGCAGCCGTGCGCTTTCGGTGGCCTTGCCCCGCGCTGAGGCGGCTAGGTCATCGAGCAGACTGGTGGCGTCGGTCTCCTCGGACTCGATGAATGGGTAGAGAAATCCGGTATTTTCGGATTCGTGGGCTGTCATGGGCTGACCTCCAGACGTGTGATCGCCGCTCCGGCGTGTACCAGAACCAGATCGTTGGTACGGACCTCGCCGAGAATGGTGGTGTCCACCCATTCCTCGCCGTTGGCCGTTCGCACCAACGCCTGACCGGTCGCGTCCGCGGGCTCGAGTACCACCTCACCGAGCCGCCCCTCGTCGCTGCAGGTCACGCACACTTCGTCGGTGCATTCGTCGGCGGGTGGTTTGAGCAGTCCCGGATGCTCGAAGCAGACGTGGGTGAGTTCCCACAGCAGGTGGTACATCAGCACGAAGGTTCCGGTGGCGGGCACCATCGGGTCGTCGGAGTCAATCCACAGGATGTGGTTGGCGGCGCCTGCAGGCGGCCGCGGCCCGGAACCGATCCACAGGGTCAGCACACCCCACGCCTGCGCGCGTCGCATGGCGTCGACCACAGCGGGTTCGTCGGCCGAAGCCACCGCGATCAGCAGATCGCCGGGCTGACTCGCGACCCTGGCCTGAGCGACGGGATCGGGTTCGACGAGTGCGACCGAGGGCAGCGCCCGCTTGCCCATGATCACGGGATGGACGAACTCGACGGCGACGTGGTGGGCATGTGGCTCCCACTGCGGTGAGATCACCCAGAGGGTGGCGCCGTCGTGGAATCTGCGGGCCAGATCGAGCGCGGCGGCAGCCAGATCGGCGGACAAATCCACACCGATGTAAGACCCCCCGAGTTGCGCTGTCGTCGTCATTCTTGGTCTCCCCTCAGGACACCAGTGTGCTCCGATCCCGCGACCACGGAAACGCTTTCGGAGCGGATGGTGTTGACCAGCTCCAGCGTCGCCTGCGTGGCCGATTCCAGCGCGGTGCTCTCGTCGTCGGTGAGGGTTCCGCACACCCAGTCCCAGTGCGCTGAAACGATCGAGCCCGGCGCTGGGGCGGGCGCCAGGGCCAGCTCACCCTTCTGCCACTGCACCCGCTCGGGCCGGGGTTCGCCGAGTGCCAGCGCACCGGCGTCGAACTGCAGCTGGCGTGACGCGATCACCGCGTGCCCACCCACGACCGACTCGACGGTTCCCCAGCGAATACGGCAGTCCTGCATGACGCCCAGCGCGGTAGCGGAATCGCGGTCCAGGAACCGTACCCAAGGGTAGACCACGAAGACGTGAAAGCTGTGGTGTGCCAACACCCCGGGTGCGGCGTGAACCGCGTCTACCAGCCCGGTGACCTGTCCCTTGAACGATGCCCGCAGTCGAGTCAGCAAGTCAACAGGGTCGACTTTGGCCAGCGACGGGCCGCCCACCCAGTAGCTGCTGACGACGTCCTCGTCGAGCGGATCCGAGGCACCGACCGCCTCGGCGATGGCTGCCAGATACGGCCACGCGCCGTCGAACTCCTTGGCGTGTGCGGCAAGTCCGGATGCGCCGCCCCCGTCCGCAGGCCCGCAATAGCCGAGCTCATTCGGCGGGTAGGCGTACTGGGCGAACAACGCGTGGCCCGTTGACAGTGTCTCGTTGCTCATCCGCAATTGCCCACCAACAGTTGACCCAATGCGATGCCACCGTCGTTCGGCGGCACACTCGGTGCGTGATCACCTCGAATCCCTTGTCTTGCAATTGACTTCAAGGTGAGCCGCAGCAGCAGTGCGTTCTGGAAGACGCCGCCCGACAGCGCGACGGTCTGCGATGCGTCGCCGTCGCTGGAAGCGAGGTCGACAACCAGATCGGCCACGGCTCGGTGGAACCTCGCCCCGATAACGCCAGGCGGCACGCCGCGAGAGATCGGCGGATGACGGCCTGGATGACCGGGGCGGGATCGATCAGTGCGGTCGTGGCCCTGTGGTCCACGCTGAAGGCGTACGGGTTGCGCCGCAGGTCTATGACGGGCGAGCCCCTCAAGCTCGATGGCCGCCTGCGCTTCGTAAGCCACCACCTGCCGGACGCCGGTGAGTGCTGACACCGCGTCGAACAGCCGGCCCATGCTGGATGTCGGCACGCAGCCAAGGCCCGTCTCGAGCTGGTGGCGCAACACGCGTTGTTCGTCGGCAGGGCAGGCCGCCACCGGCGGCAGCTCCGGCTCCCAGGCGATTCCCGCCGCCCACAGATGGGCCAGCGCCATCCGGTAGGGGCGCAGCACGCTGATGTCGCCGCCCGCGAGCGGCACGTACTTGAGTTGCGCCAGTCGTTGGTAGCCCTTGTAGTTGGCGAGCAGCACCTCGCCGCCCCACACGGCCGCGTCGGATCCGTAGCCGGTCCCGTCGAAGGCGAATCCGAGCACCTGCTGTGATCCGTTCAGGCCGTGTTCGGCCATTACCGCCGCGATGTGCGCGTGGTGGTGTTGCACGGCCCGAACCGGCCGCCCGGCGGCGTTGCGGCGTGCCCACGCGGTCGACCGGTACAGCGGATGGGCGTCGGCCACAAGCACTTCGGGCTCGACCGCGGTCAGCTCCCGCAGGTGCTGTTGCGCCGCGTCGAAGGCGGACAGCGTCGCGAGGTCATCCATGTCGCCGATGTGCTGGCTCAGCCAGGCGTATTTTCCGTCCGCGACCGCCATCGTGTTCTTCAGGTCCGCCCCGACCGCCATCGTTGGCGGCACCGACACCGGCAACGCGATGGGCAGCGGCGCATAGCCGCGGGAGCGCCGAATCGGTAACTCGAGGGCCTCATTCTGAGTGTCGGCCCCACCGAAGGTGACAACCCGCACGACTGAGTCGTCGCAGGGCACCAGGATGGCTCGATCGTGCATCAGCCAGCCGTCGGCTAGGTGCAAAAGTCGTTCGAGCGCATCGTGGTCGGTGAAGCAGATCGGCTCTCCGCCGAGATTGCCGGACGTCATCACCAGCACGGGCGGCCCTGCGGCATCGCCCGGCAGCCCGAACAACAGCGTGTGCAGCGGCGTGTAGGCCAGCATGACGCCGAGGTCGGGATTGCGCGGCGCCACCGCGTCAGCGATCGGCGCATCGCGTCGGCGGGACACCAGCACGATCGGTCGCTGCGGACCGGTGAGTAGCCGAGCTGACGGATCATCGACGTCGGCGATGGCGCACCCGGTCGGGAGGTCAGGCACCATGACGGCGAATGGCTTGTCGCCACGTCGCTTTCGGCGGCGCAGCTCGGCGACCGCCTGCCCGTTGTTGGCGTCGCAGGCCAGGTGGTATCCGCCGATTCCCTTGACCGCCAGGATGCCACCGTCGCGCAGCAGCTGCCGTGCTCGCAGCAGCGCATCGTCGCCGTCGGTCAAGCCATCGTCGCCGTCGCGGTAACGTAGCGCCGGTCCGCAGTTCGGGCAGCACACGGGTTGGGCATGGAAGCGCCGGTCGGCGGGGTCGGTGTATTCGCGGGCGCAATCGGCGCACATCGCGAAGGACGCCATGGTGGTGGAGGCACGGTCGTAGGGCAGGGCGGCGATGATGGTGAAGCGCGGGCCGCAGTTGGTGCAGTTGACGAACGCGTGGCGGTAGCGCCTGTTCGATGGGTCGCGCTGTTCGGCGGCGCAGTCTGCGCACATGGCGACATCGGGGGAGGCCAGCGTGCGGCCGCCGTCGGACCGCGACGTGTCGGCGATAGCAAAGCCGGTGCCACCGACGAGCGGGATATCCTGCGTCTCAATCGATTCGATGACGGCCAACGGCGGCGGGCGGTCGCGCAACCGCGAGAGGAAGTGGTCGATTTCGGCGGGATCGCCCTCCACCTCGACGATGGCGCCGGAGGTGTCGTTGCGTACGGACCCGGACAACCCGAGGGCGGCCGCCGTGGTGTAGACGAACGGGCGAAAGCCCACGCCTTGGACCACCCCGTGCACGCAGACACGTAACCGGCGCCGAGCAGTCATGGCGACGTCTCGATGTCTCGGCCTCTGCCCATCAGTTCAAGACCTTCCATCGCTGCGTCGGCGCCGGCTTTGTCGGTTTTCTCGACGACGAAGCCCATGTGGATGATGACCCAGTCGCCGGGTGCGAAGGTCTCCTCGGGCAGCATCCCGACGTTCACCTTCCTGTGCCCACCCGCGACGTCGACGAGTGCGAGCTGGTCGCCGTAGCCCTCCACCATGCCGATGACTTGTCCCGGGATGCCCAGACACATGATTAGCCTCCCCCACGAGTGGGTGGTACCCCCACCTTCACCGATTGTCCGAGCAGCCGCGCTATGACATCCTCGAGCGCCCGCACCGCTTCGGGCACCGCGGCCGCTACCTCCGCAGACAGGCCGATCCCCTCGTCGACGTTCGCGGCCTCGCAGCCGATCACCACCGTGTACGGCGGTGTGCCGCCGAGCGCGTTCAGGCTCGCGAACACCGCTCCCGGGTCCATTGCGTGCGCATCGAGACCCACTGTGGCGGTGAGGCTTCATTGTCGGCCTCGAAGACATGGAGGGTGCCCGGCGCCCCCGAGCTGGGGATTGCGTCGACGAGGACGAGCGCTTCGCACCCGTCGAGCAGGTCATACGCCAGGTGCATGCCCCTGATGCCGTAGTCGACCAGCTGAACATGCGGGCCGGCGAGCCCTTGCGGAACATGGCGCATCACCTCGGGACCGAAGCCGTCGTCCCCAAGGAAGATATTGCCGATCCCGGCTACCAGGATTCGGTACGTGGTTACACCTCGCTTTCTGTTACATGCGGCGGATCTTTCGGTACCGCCTGGCATCCGAGATGGACATCAGCCCGATCATCGCTCCACCGAGCACGGCAGCAGCGACGACACCTACGGCGATCCAGCCCACTACTTCCATTTCGAACTCCTTTCGATCAGTGGTTCGACCTCGTCGGGTGCGAAGTACAGGTAGCGGCCGTACCAGTCGTGCAGGTCGGCAGCCGGATCATCCTCGAGGACAACGCCGAGGTGCTGGTCGCCGTCGACGTCCTCGTGCACCGAGGTGACGCGCGCGATCTTGTCCGCGTAGAAGAGGTCTTGGGCATCGGCCCTGCGCGATGGCCGCAGCCGGACACGGCTACCGCGGGTCACCCGCGTGCCGTTGACGAGGATCGCATCCAGCTCCGGGCGTACCGCTGTGTCCGCCATGGGATCCCACCAGTCCACGTCTGCGGGGACCTCAGGTATGAGTCCCGGTTCCTGGGTCGGCGCGCGCGGATTGCGAAGCACACCGTGCAGATCCAGCATCGCCTCCGGTGACATGGAATCGCAGCGGTCGATGATCTGGGCCGCCAACGGATCGGTGGCGCGCGCCTGCGCCTTCTCCTCG
>CAVYPI010000024.1:0-61392 GCA_963770125.1 uncultured Actinomycetota bacterium
TCAGAGGAACTGAAGCGGGACCGATATTGTGATCGCCGGGGTTCCCCCAATCTGGGCTGTGATCGTAACGATGGCACCGGGCGGCCCGGCGAAGGCAACCTGCAGTTGCATCGATGTCAGACCGGCGGTAATGGTGACTGAGCCAAGGTCGGCCCCGTTTGGCGCAAAGATGGGGCCAGTGAAGTTCACGACCGCGCCCCCCTCCGGTGCGGGTCCGGTCAATACGATGGTGATCGGCGCGGGCTGTTGGGCGCGCACGTTGGCAGGCACGATGATCGATGCCACTGCCACCGGGGCGGGCGATGCGGCGATGGTGATCGGGCTTTCCCAGGTTGAACCGTTGAGTGTCTGCGGATCGTCGAAGCTGGAAGCGCTATTTCCCCCGAAAAGAACCATGCGGCTGCGGCCGCTGTCGAAGGCCATCGAGGCACCCTGCAGTGGGCCAGGACCGATGTCCTGGCGCTGGGTCCAGAGTTTGCCGTCGAATTCCCATGTGTCGGCAAGCACCTGCGGGTCTGTTCCGGTCCTGGCGCCTCCATGGAGGATGAGGCTGCCGCCGGCGGAAGCCATTGCAGCGCCACTTCGGCCGGCTGGTCCAAACTCCGCGATCTGCACCCATTCCTGTCCGTCCCAGGCCCAGGTGTCGCCAAGGTTTAATACGTCGCCATTTCCCCCAAACAGGATCACGCGGCGGCCTACATCGTCGTACGCCATGGAGTGGTCGAGGCGCGGCGAGGGGCCGGCATCGTGCACCTGGGTCCAGTTTTCCCCGTCAAACTCCCAGGTGTCGCCGAAATGTGTTCCCGCAAAACCACCAAACAGCAGGGTTCGGCTTCGGTCACTGTCAAAGGCCATCGCGTGATCGGTGCGCTCGGGCGGCCCGGACTCGGACAGCTGGGTCCAATCGGCTCCATCCCACTGCCACGTATCACCGGGCTTTATCGTCACACCCCCAATTCCCGCAGCGCCCATACCGCCGAAGAGAACACAAACCTTCGTGGTGCTGTCGTAGACCATGGCGGCACTGCTGCGCGGAAATGGACCAATATCGTCCATTTGTGTCCAGAAAGAGCCGTCCCACTCCCAGGTGTCGCCATGGAGGCCCAGTGGAAGGGAGTGGTCGCCCATGGTCACGCCGCCGAAGAGCACAACACGACTTAGATTGGCGTCGTAGGCGATTGCACTCCCCGCGCGCGGGCTGGGACCAAAGTTGGTGTGCTGGGTCCAAAGGAACTTGCTCATCGAACTCCTCGCTGGGAGGAACCGAATAGTAGCGCACGGGTGACAGATGTCGGTGATGAATAGCTGTGCGAGTGCCTGTGGCGCGGGCGGGGGACCGGCGGCCATGGTCGCGGCCAGTAATGCGGGCCGCCAACGCGAGCAGGATGGCGAGTTCTCGGGGCCAGGCGTGTGTTGCCGATCGCGGCGGCACCTACCAGGAAGGGTTGGGCCTCCTCGCCCAGAGCGCAGAACGCTTGTTCGGCTTGGGTTTTCGGTCTCGGGCCGCAGTTGGGTGCGAGCCACGATCACCCCGGGGGCCGCGCCGTCGAGTCCGACTCGCGAGGAGGCAGCCCGTCGGCCGCGGCTCCGTATGCCGCACAACCAGGTCCGGTCTTCCGTGCCAGCGCAGCCGACGCCTACCGTTGAAGGGGTGGAGGCAACGCCGAAGGCCGATCTGGTGTGCGAGGGCGGTGGAGTTCGGGGCATCGGCTTGGTGGGAGCCATGCACACGCTGTCCGCCGCCGGTTATCAGTTCCCAAGGATCGCGGGCTCCAGCGCCGGAGCCGTCGTCGGGTCCATGGCCGCCGCCCTACAGGCGGCTGGCGAGCCGTTGTCGCGGCTCGATGAATTGGCGCGCAGCATCGACTACCAGAAGTTCGCCGATCCGAGCATGCTGGCGCGGGTCCCGCTCGTCGGTCCGGCACTGTCGCTGTTGACGACGGACGGGGTTTATCAAGGGGATTACCTCGAACGTCTGCTCACCGAACTGCTCGGGGACCTCGGGGTGCACACCTTCGCCGATCTGCGCACCGGCGAACAACCACAGCAGTACGCGTGGTCGCTGGTGGTCACTGCCAGCGACCTGTCGCGGCGCCGACTGGTTCGGATTCCGTGGGATCTCCCGTCCTATGGGGTGAACCCGGACGAGTTCTCGGTGGCACACGCGGTTCGCGCGTCCTCGGCGGTACCATTCGCATTCCAACCCGTCCGAGTCAGCGGCGCAACATGGGTGGACGGTGGCCTGCTCTCCAATTTTCCGGTGGAGTTGTTCGACCAAACCGACGGCAGTGCACCGCGCTGGCCCACCTTCGGGATCCGCCTTACGGCTCAAGCGGGTATGCCGCCCACCCACACGGTGCGTGGTCCGCTGTCGCTGGCGTTCGCCGCGCTGGAAACACTGATCAGCGACCAGGACTCCGCCTACATCGACGACCCGTGCACTGTGCGGCGCACCATCTTCGTACCGGCCGAGTCGGTCGGTACGCTCGACTTCGACATCACCGAGGAAGAGCAGCAGGCCCTCTACGACCGCGGATTGCAAGCGGCACAACATTTCCTCGAGTCGTGGAACTATGCCGACTACTTGACGGCCTGCCGGGGTCAGCCCTCGCCGGCACCGTCGCCCAGCACGCCTTTGTAATTGGTCGGCCGGCGGTCGAACTCACTGACCTTGAGGTTCATGTGGTGGAGCTAACGGATGCGTCGCTGTACTCGACGCCATTTCCGTGTGGGACGGCACAGCTCTGACTGCGCCCACGGTGGTTCGCCTATCTGAGCCGACGAGGCGGCCGTGATGCCAGGATTGGGGCGCCGAACTTCGTCGGCGATTCCTGCGGCCGAATGTGCAACGAGGCCCGATCAGCCGACGCCCAACCGGCGGCCCAACTAAGTGGGCACTTTGGCCGCGATCTGGTTGGCGATGTTGACCGCCGAGTCCGCGGGGTTGGCGCTGCATGTGTTGACGTCGATAAGGATGTTGTTTCGTTGCGCCAGTGCCCGCCCGCAGGCCCAGCCGGGGGCGTTGGCGTTCTGCTGAGTTGCGGTGGTGCTCAGTATGCCGTTCGTGTTGGATACCGGCGCCACGTCCCACAGCGACCCGGACTGGGTGTGGGTGTACTGGTGGCATGCCGGCCACTGTTGAGCGGAGGCGGTGAAGAAGGCGCCCGCTTGTTTGGCGGAGGGAAATAACACCAACGACTGCTGGACATAATGAGTGAAATTATCGCCCTCCTGCAGTGTCTGGTCGCGGACGGCGGTGTAACCGCTGTCGGCATAGACCAAGGCCTGCGCCGAGCCGTCGATGGCCAGGCACTCCTTGGGCTCCATCGTGGCGCTGTCGTCAGACATCGCGAAGTGGGTTTTGGTGACCGTCATTTCGGTTGCCCCCATGGCGGTGTTGACCTGTTCGGGGCTGAGCAGCAGCCCCGGCAGCGCGGTGTCGGGAAGAGGAGGCGCAGTGGTCGTGGTGGTCGTCGATCTGGTGGTCGATGTTTTGGTGCCTTGGTTGCTGCCGCCGCTGCACCCTACGGTGAGAAGGCAGATGCTGGCAACGGCCAGTGCGGCCGTTAGTCGGCCCATGTGTTCACCCCCATCCTCCGCCGCAACACCAACCGATCAGCACGGCACGCTCTAACCCCTACAGCGTTATCGACTGGAGCTTGAGTGTGATGAGCGTATCTTCGCCCGGGGTGGGTAGGGCGCGAGTTTGGTCCACATGATGCGCTTACTTCACTGCATCGTGATCCCTGCAACCGCAGCGCGAGCGATCGAAGATCAGCAAACTCTTCCAGTCAAGGGTCGTCAGTTCGCCCTCACCCTGACGCTGCATACCGGCCAAGCGCCCCAGCCCTGCCGTGCCCGAGTGACCTCGGCGATCGCGAGCTGCTCTTCTCGGGTGGCCAGGTCGGCGCGCGGCGCGTACCGCAGTCCACCGTGGCGCTCCCAGGTGTTTTGGTCAAACTGCACGCCGCCGTAGAAGCCGTTGCCGGTGTTGATGGCCCAGTTGCCGCCGGCCTCACAGGCGGCCAGCGCGTCCCAGGTCGCGCCGTTGCTCACCGGCGGCACCGCGGTGCCCGGCTTGGCACCGATGCGCAGCACCGACGGCCGGGCCGGCGTCACGACGTCGTGGGCCACAAGCCGTCGGCCGGTTTCGACACCGTTGACAACCGAGACGGCGAAGGTGACGTTCTGGGTGCCGGGAGCGCCGGGGTCCACGACGACGTGGCGGCTCATGTTCATCGCCGGGTCTGCGATGCGTCGTGTCGACGGCGGCAGCGGCATACGCGCGGTCACCTTCTCCGTCCGGATGCGGGTGACCGCGATCTGCATGCCCTCGGTGACCGGTGTGGACGCCGGCGGCACCACCTTGTCGTCCTGTTCCAACGGTGCGCCGGCCGCGGCCAGCAGCAGGCCCACGTTGAGCGCCGCCAAGCGCCGGTCGCTGGCCATACCGCCGTCGTTGATATGCACGTTCTTCGCGCTGACCACCGGCAGCGCCATGCCGGCCAGCGGCAATCGGCTGGCGCGCGACGCCGCAACCGGTGCGGCGTCGCTCATCGACAGCTGCTTGAGAGCGTCGTCGACAGTCAAGGCCGTCGTCCACACCTGCCTGCTCTGGTGGCCGTCCACCGACACCTGCAACGGCCGGCCGCGTCGTAGCACGATGGTGTCGGACTGGTGGACCGGCTGATTAGCGGCCGGATAGAGATCGTCGTGGTCACCGACGGCGAAGCCGTTGTCCCGCACCACGTCGATCACCCGCGACTTCATCGTCGACACCGACATCGGTGAGCCGTCGACGGAGAGCGTGACGGTCTTGTGCACCGCGACGGCGTAGCCGCCCGCGAAGGTCAACGCCAGCAAGAACGCGCCGACCAGCACGCGCTGCGCCTTCGGTCTCGGAGCGGCCCGCTGCGGGACCTGATACCCAGCCTCGGTCTGCAGGGCTCCCTTGCCCTCGCGGATCTTGGCCAACCGAGTTTCGCGTCGCCGCAGCTGCTCTGGCGACTCGTCACCGCGACTGTTTTTGCCCCACGTCGCATCCTCGGCCTCATCGATCGATTCGGCGTCCGCCAGCAGGGCCCAGACCTCCTCGGCGAGAACCCTTTCCGTCCCACGCATCCGCGGGTAGCGCATCATCTTGCGTGTCGACGCGTTATCTCGCACCCTCGTCCCGTCCAGCGCGACCCGGCCCAGCCGCACCATGCCCACGGCCCGGCACAACGCCAACGCCTCCACGAACAGGTACCCGAGCGCCGAAAGGTGCCGCTCACGGAATCGGGCGATCGCTCGATAGTCCGGTGCCGCCCCAGCGGCCAACCACCGAAAGGGCACATCATCGATGCATTTGCGTTCGATCACCCGCGACGAGCACACCCCAGTGATGTAGCCGTACAACAGGATTCGCACCATCAGCCGCGGATCATAGGGCGGCGCGGCGCGTCCCGCGGTGTACGCGGCCCGAAGGGGGTTGAGATCCAAATGCTCGTCGACCAACTCGGCAATCAACCGGGCCAGGCGCTCGGCCGATAGCCAGTCATCCAGCGACGGCGGCAACAACAACCCCTGATCCGGGTCGCACACGCGAACGTCTTGCCCGCCACGCGACTTCGGCCTCCCGAAATGCGCGTCTGCGCTCTGTCCAAGAGCTACTTCGGACAATGCACCATCACCGAGCTCATCGGCCACTCATCATCCCGCACATCCCGTCCTCAGCCGATCAACCCGCCCGGCGTGTTGCCGACCCAGGTCTACCGGGATGGTGAATCACAAGAACGTCCAGCGGTTCTGGCGCGACGACGGTCTGCGCGTGCCGGGACCTCGGCGACGCAAACGCCTTGCCTCCAGCACCGCACCGGGGATACCGACGACGGATGCGCCAAACAGGGTGGCGCGGTGGACTTCCAGTTCGACGCCACCACCGACCGTCGGGGGTGGCTGCGGGCACTATCGTCTGGTCAACGCGAATACTCGTAAGTCCCGACCCGTCCGGCCTCGGTAGGCATCATAGCTACCTGCGTAGTCGGCGAACTTTCTGAACATGCGGTCGTGCTCGGCGCCCGTCAATTGCGTTGTGACCACCGGTATCTCCTTTCCACCCATCGTTACCCAGGCGTTCGGGTCGGCCAGCAGGTTCAACGACCATGCGGGATGATTGACCTGTCCGAAGTTGCTTCCGAGCAGGAACAGTCGATCGCCTTCGCGCATGTAAGTCAGTGGTATCTGCCGCCGCTGACCCGACTTCCTGCCAGTCGTGGTGAGCAATAGCAGCGGCGCTCCGATCGGGCCGAAGATTGTGAAACGACCGTTGCTTCGGCGCAAGAGTTCGCGGTCCACCGGGGCGAGTTTGCGGATACACCAGGCGCCAAACTTCGTGCCAACAAAGGCGGTTATCGGTCTCATGACACCTGGGCCGGGGTCTCGGCCCCACCGCACATCTGGGAATGCGTCCTCGCTCATATTGCGCACTATTCACCGCGCGCCGTCATCGTTGGGCAACTTCGACAAGACTTCATCAGCATCACTGCATCCTTGTGAGGCGTTCACCGCCCTTGCCTTCGACCACGTTTGTCTCATTCATCTCCGGGCTCGAGAAGGAGAAGCAGCCAGTGCTGCCCAGCAAATTGACGCCCACTGTTGGGCAATACACAGGGACTTAACGGTCTCCTCGAGGGGCGCTCCTACCATGTCCAGCCCTATTATTGTTTTGTAGTGTTACGGCCAGCTGCCGCGCGTACAGGCCGGTGAGGAACCGGACCTCGGCGCGGGGCCCGGTCGGGTGGGTCGAGGCTAATGGATCGATGAACTCGCAGGCCGACGCCACCGCCCGCGTTCGGCGGGCGCGGGAACGGTTCCTGTCCGCGGGGAGACTCGCGGAGGATACTCCGCGCACTGACGTGCTCGACTCCTGGCGTCGGTCGCAGGCTTTGGGCGTCCCCCCGGACCGGTTCGACCTGCCATTTGTCCGGGAGCCAAATGCCGACTCACCGCTAGCCGCCGCGGCCTCACCCGTGATGCACGACCTGGCCGACGACTTGGCGGCGCAGGCGGTGAGCGTCATCGTTACGTCGGCCGATGGCCTGGTACTGGAACGTGCGGTCGCCGACGCGACCATCATGAAGACGTTGGACACGGTGCGGCTGGCGCCCGGCTTCAGCTACGCCGAGGAGTTCGTCGGCACCAATGGAATCGGCACCGCGCTGGAGACCGGACGGCCCACGTTCATCCGCGGCCACGAGCACTACGTCGGGACGCTGGGCGGGCTGGCCTGCGCGGGCGCGCCGATACGCGATCCGATAACACGAAAGATCGTCGGCGTCGTCGACCTCACCTGCTGGGCCGGCCAGTCTGATCCGTTATTGTTCGCGCTCGCCAAGAGTGCCGGTGGCCAGATAGAGAACCGGATGAGCGCGCTGGCCCATCAGAGCGAGACGGCTCTTCTCGAGGCCTATCGGGAGCAGGCCCGACGGTTCCCATTGGGCGTCCTGGCGATCGGCGGCGAGGTTGTGTTGATGAATCGCCACCTACGGCAGACACTCGACGCCAACGACCAGACCGCTCTGCTGGAACACGCGTCGACTCTGCTTCTCTCCACGGTGGCCAGAACTGTGCTGGCCGCCCTGCCCAGCGGGAACACCGTCAACATCACCGTCGCCGAGCGGGCCATAACCAGCGGCGGCAGGACTAACGCCGTCTTCCACGTGCACCTTGCCACCGATGCGACCGGCCACCCGCTCGGGCTGGATCAGTCGCCCGAGCGGTTGATCGCGGTGAGCCACGACGCCCTGGGCGTGCTCGCGGAGCAACAGGCCTCGTTGCGGCGGGTAGCGACACTGGTCGCGCGAGGCGTCGCCCCCTCCGAGGTGTTCTCGGCGGTGACGGAGGAGTTGGCCCGATGCCTGGGTGTGCATCATTCGACCCTCTTCCGCTTTGAGCCCGACGGTGCGGCCACGCTACTCGCCGCCAGCAATGGGCCCGGCTCGACGAAACTGGCTGTCGGTGAACGGTTTTCGCTTGAGGGCGAGAACGTCGCCGCGAAGGTGTTGCACACCGGCCGCACCGCCCGTATGGACGGCCACGACAATGCTCCTGGTCGCGCGGCCGCCAACGTCCGTCGACTGGGGATCCGCTCGGCGGTCGGAGCGCCGGTTGTGGTCGACGCGCGCGTGTGGGGAGCCGCGATCGTGGGCTCGACACGACCTGAGCCCCTCCCGCCGGACACCGAGGTCCGGATGGCGGACTTCGCAGACCTGGTCGCGACCGCAATCGCCAACGCGGAGGCCCGCGCGCAACTCACCGCGTCACGCGCCCGGATCGTCGCGGCTGCCGACGACGCCCGCCGCCGTTTTGAACGCGATCTGCACGACGGCGCCCAGCAGCGGCTGGTCTCCCTTGGGCTGCAACTGCGCACCGCGGAGGCGTTGGTGCCGCCCGAACTGCTCCCGCTAAAAGAACAAATTTCGGACATCGTGACGGGGTTGGCCGGCATATCGGAGGACTTGCACGAGATCTCGCGGGGGATCCATCCGGCGATACTGTCGAATGGCCTGGGCGCAGCGCTCAAGACGCTGGCGCGCCGCTGCACCGTCCCCGTCGAACTCAAAGTCGATGTAGACCGACGGATGTCGGAATCTGTCGAAGTGGCCGCCTACTACGTGGTCGCCGAGGCCCTCACCAACACGGCCAAACACGCACGAGCTTCCAGGGTGGACGTGCGCGTCGACACCGAGGCTGGGAATCTTCGGCTGACGATTCGAGACGACGGAATCGGGGGCGCTGACTCGTGCAACGGGTCTGGCCTGATCGGCCTGATAGACCGGGTCGAGGCCCACGGCGGCCAGATGAGGATCTCGAGTCCGACCGGAGGCGGGACGTCAATGCTCGTCACGATCCCGGTCAGCGATCCTGCATCCGAATAGCCAAGCGCGGCTTGGCGAATAGTCCTGGGCGAGCACGCCGGATAACACTTTGTCATGTGACGTTTTGCCCACTCCGCGCGTTACACCAAATCGATTCGAACGATTGCGCTGTCGGGCCATACCTTGCGATCGCGGGCACGCCGCAACTTCTCCCGCAGTGACAGGCTCCGGTGCACATTGACGACGCCGGGGATCTTGATCAGCGGGACAATGTTCCATTGCCAGCCATATCGCCGATGCAATGCCCGATTGGCTTCCGCTGCCTCGATGCCGGACAACATCGTCGCTCGGCCGGCGAAGGTCTTCGCATAACTGTGGACCTGACCGCGGTAGTCGCACGCGGTCAGTTCGACATCCGGACATGCCGCCAGACGCTTGGTCTTCGGCCCGATCTTGGTCCGGAATACCACTGAATGCGCTTGGACCTCGAACCAGATCGGTGTGTCGACCGCCGAGCCGTCTTGCCGATAGCTCCGGAGCAAGGCGTATCGGGCGCTGCTCAACCCGCGCCGTTCATAGGGCTGGGGGCCCGCACTGCAATCGGGTCGTCCGTTCGCCGCTTATCAATGCCGGTCAGCAACCGCCCCTCGCCCGAATTCGGTCGTGGGTGGGCTACGTTGACCGTCACCACGTTCGCCATGCCATGGAGCGTACTTATCGGTAACGCGGCCGCGCAGACGACGAAGCCGACTCGCATCGAGATGAAGGTCCCTGCCGTCGGGCCGTAGTGTCTCGCGGCGATCGTGACCGAACACCCGACAAAGCGCAGACACGTCAGCCGGCGTGCGGCATCGTTGTCGTATGACGAGCCAGAAGGTTCCGAGCCCAAAAGATATCAAGGCCGCCGCGCAGGCGGCTGCGGAGACCGCGCAATCGGTCGCCAGCGGAGCGATGCGCATCCCACCCGCATCGATCCAGCTCGTTACTCAATTGCCGGATCTCATGGAGAATCTGGCGACGGCCACCGAGCGCCTCAACACTGCGATCGACCGCGCGGAACGGTACATCGCTCTCGCTGAACCCATGATCCGAACCATGGACGCAATGCTGCCTCAACTGGAAGCGCTTGTCGCGACCGGCAACGACGTGTACAAGACGGTGTCGTCCATCCCGGGCGTCTCTACCCTGGGGCGACTAGCCAACCGCACTACGGACGCTCCAACGAGAAAACGATCCTCGAAAAGCCGGTCCGCGCAGCAGGATTCCTGACCGCGCCTCCCCTAGTCAGGCGCCGGCGTACTCCGCGAGGTGCTCGCCGGTCAGAGTGGAGCGGTCGCCGACAAGATCAGCGGGCGTGCCCTCGAAAACGATCCGGCCGCCCTCGTGGCCGGCCCCCGGGCCGACTGAAGGGGATGCGGAGCATCGCGTTGGCATCGGTGGCGGTGCCGACCGTCGAGCGCGGGTCGGCACCCAACCGTTCCTGGCCGACGATGATCGTCGTCGTCAGCCCGTCGAGGACGTCGACGTCGGGCCGTGCCAGCGTCGGGATGAAGCCCTGCACGAAGGCGCTGTAGGTCTCGTTGATCAGCCGCTGCGACTCCGCGGCGATCGTATCGAACAACAAGGGAGCCCTTGCCCGAGCCCGAGACGCCGGTG
This sequence comes from uncultured Actinomycetota bacterium, assembly GCA_963770125.1. Classification (GTDB taxonomy): domain Bacteria; phylum Actinomycetota; class Actinomycetes; order Mycobacteriales; family Mycobacteriaceae; genus Mycobacterium. The sequence continues at coordinate 10,515 of CAVYPI010000024.1, forward strand.
AACACCGTCAGCCGACGCTTCGGGATCTCGATGCTGACGTTCTTGAGGTTGTTCTCGCGCGCGCCGTGCACGCGGATCAGATCGTGGCTGTCTGCGGCGTGCAGCGCAGGCGACCGCATTTCCTTCTTAGTTGCTTTGCTCATCGCGTGTTTAGTGCCACAGCGTCGCGGATGAGCGCCTTGAACGCCTTCTCGTCAATCGTGTCGCCCTCGTGGAAGTCGATGGCCCGTCGTGTGTTGCCGTCGAGGCTGGAGTTGAACAGCCCTTTCGGGTCCTGTAACGAGGCGCCCTTGGCGAAGGTCACCTTCACGTGGTCCTTGTAGGTTTCACCGGTGCAGATCATTCCGTCGTGCGACCACACTGGCACTCCCCTCCACTTCCACTCCTCGACCGCATCGGGGTCGGCGTGCTTGACGAGCTTTCGTATCCGGGTGAGCAGCTCAGCCCGCCAGTCAGCGAGCTCCTTGATGCGGGCGTCGATCAGCTGGGAGGGAGAGTCGGTTTTTGCCATGGTGTGATCGCTTTCTACTTACGGTCTCAGCGCAGCTCCTGGATGCGGACCATGTTGCCTGCGGGATCACGCAGGGCGCAGTCGCGGACTCCATACGGCTGCTCCGTCGGTTCCTGGACGATCTCGACGTCGCCGGCCTGCAGCCGCTCGAAGGTGCCGTCGAGGTCCTTCGTGGCCAGCAGGAGCGTGCCGAAGGTGCCCTTGGCCATCATCTCGTGGATGACGCGGCGCTCGTCGTCGGTCAGCCCTGGGGTGGCATCAGGCGGGTACAAGACGATGTTCGTGTCGGTCTGGTTCGGGGGCCCCACCGTGAGCCACCGCATATTGCCGCCTCCGACGTCGAGGCGGACGTCGAAGCCGAGGAGGTCGCGGTAGAAGGCCAGGGATTCTTCCGGGTCTTCGTGGGGCAGGAAGCTCGAGTGAATGGTGATGTCCATGGGGCTCACGTTAGGTGTAGCCGCGTGATGGGCGCTTCTCGATTCCTGATCGGTCTGGTCACCTGCTTCTCTACGCATGACGGCATCCCCTCCGTCACGTGAGCTGTCTTTTCCCGGTAGGTGCTGGGCGGCATCCCGACCAATTCGGTGAACCGGGTGCTGAACGTGCCCAACGACGCGCAACCGACGCCGAAGCACACCTCGGTGACACTCATGTCCCCACGGCGCAGCAGTGCCATAGCGCGCTCGATGCGCCGCGTCATCAGATAGGAGTACGGCGACTCCCCATACGCGAGTTTGAACTGGCGACTGAGGTGGCCGGCCGACATATTCACGCCACGTGCGAGCGCTTCGACGTCCAGCGGCTTCGCGTATTCGCGGTCCATTCTGTCGCGGACGTGGCGCAGCAGCTTGAGTTCGCGCAGGTGATGCTCCTGCGCGAGCGTGCTGGTCACATGCGAGATCGTACGTCGCACGCGCGATTCGTCCTACGCCAACACATCAGGATGTCCGCCAGCTTCGGTGGATGCGCGCGACGCTCCGGCGGAGTGTCGCAGCGAATTCCTCAGTAGCGGTGGATTTTTGACGGTCTACAGCGAGTATTCGTTCATGGGTTGAGCGAATCTGTCACTGTCGGTGAGTGGGGGAAGTCCGAGGGATATCCGCCCCCACCCTCCATGTAGCCGGCCCATGTCTTGCCCGCTGCCTCGATGTTGTGACCGGCGCCTGGTGACCGCATCGAAATCCTTTGATACACCAGCACTTCGACGTCCGAACAGCGGCGATAGCGCCCTGATTCGCCACTGCCTTGCACAACGGCGTTAGCATCGGCATGTGACCGAGCGCGAAGCCCCGCCGGACTGGGCCTTCGATTACGAGCAGGACGACCCGTGGGAGGACGACGGGTGGTTCGGCCGCGAGCAGGTCGTCGAGCCTATGTCGGTGGACGAAGACCCCGACCGTCCACGCAGTCAACCCGCCAACGACGTCCGAGACGAACCCCACGAAGCTCCGCGCGACGTCTACCGTGCGCCCGCGCCACCTATTCGCCGGCTTGCACCACCAACTGTCAACACGTGGACGGTGAACGGTCAGCTTCGCGCGTCGAATTACAGCACACTGACGTTCAGGCCTCCGCCGCGGCCGTGGTATCGCACCAAGCAGGCAACGATCGCGCTAGTCGCCGTCGCGTCCGCCGCGGTGGCCGTGCCAGTTGTCTTGCTCGTGTTGCCCAGTGGTCCCGCGACCCGCCCCGAAGAGTCGACGTCTGTGTCACCGCAGGCATCAACGAGCGCCCAGCCGGCCACCAGCAGCGCTCAGCCCATGCCGACCAACGCTCCCCCGCCGCTGCCACCACCCCCGCCGCCGCCTCCGCCGCCACCTCCGACCGAGGACACCGGCTCCGCACCAGCGGATACTCAGCCGTACCCATGGTCACGCCCCGCCGCACCAGAGCCAACTGAGAGGCCGGACATCGGGGTGACGCGCACACCCGTGACGCGGGCGCCGATCAGTGTCGCGCCACACCCGCGGCAACCACCCGAAAACAACTCGGCCACCCCCGGGGATGGCCGCAAGCGCTGGGGGCCGTGGTGACTCCCATCGCGTTACTCGTAGTTCAGACCCTTCAGCGGAATTGAATCGCCCGAGAAGTGGATCTGGGCCGCGGGATTGGCTACAGCGGTCACCAATCCCGAGCCGAATGCACCCTGATGGTCGAACAACGTCGCCGTGCCGACGGAAATCCCGTCTGATGCCCAGTGCGACTCCGCCTGGACGCCGATCCAGTCGTCAACGGGCAACCGAGAGAACGCCGCTGTCAGGTCGCCATTGATATAACCGATGCCCTGCGTACCCAAATTCGTCACGAGACTCGTCGCCTCGGCGATCATGACTGCCCGGACGAACGGGGAGTTCTTCTCTCCTGCAAGCACTTTAATGCCGTCGTTGTAGAAGCGCTTACGAGAGTCGTTCTGATGCGCCGCCGGCGATCGTGTCCAACCCGCCTCATCGCTTCCCACAAACGGAAGGATCGAGTCGTCCGGTGGCGGGGGCTGGTTAAGTGAGATCGGCGCAGTCCACTGAGTGCCGGGCGGTGCCGACGAGCGCCGGTACTGCACGAGCGTGGCCCGTGTTACCGTCCGGCCGTCCTGTACCACATCGCATTCCGCGCTGCGCACTCGTCGTCCGTCACGCACCACGCGGACATCGATCGTCGTCGGGGCATTGCGTGCCGCCCGGAACAAGTCTGCGGTGAACCGAGTCGGCATGAAGTCCGGCGATCCACAATGGTTTTCGAGTGCACGCGCAGCCAAACCCACGACTGCGGGTCCATTGAGATGGTCGTTGCCCCAATGACTCTGCGCGAATGGCGACGGCATGAATGCGCCAACCTCGGTCAGCGTGAAATGCGCCGGTTCCGTCGACATCCGATCATCGTCGCACAGCGCCCAATCGTCTAGGTGTTGCGCCCGCCGTTGACGCCCAGAATCTGCCCGGTGATGTAGCCTGCCTCGTCGGAGATCAGGAAAGCGCATGCGGCAGCGATGTCTTCGGGCTTACCCATGCGACGGACCGGGGTCGCATCGATCGTCGCCTGGACGTCGCGGATCCTGCCGCGAGCTTCTGCGTTGCGCAGCATCGGCGTATCGATGAAGCCAGGCGGCACCGCGTTGACCGTGATGCCTGCGGGTCCGTACTCCAACGCCAGCGACTTGGTCAAGCCGTTGACCGCCGACTTCGCCGCGACATAATGCGACATGTAGGGAGTGCCGGAATGGGTGCTCGACGAGGAGATGTTCACGATGCGTCCCCAGCCCGCGTCGACCATGTCGGGCAACACCGCCTGGATGCAGTGGAACACGCCGTTCAGATTCACGTCGAGCACCTTCTGCCACTCGTCGAAGGTGATCTCGGTGAACCGCTTGAACCCGTCCAGACCGGCCGCGTTGACCAGGACCGTCACCGGCCCCAATTGCGCGCGGATCGCCGCCAGCGCAGCATCTACCTGCGCTCGATCGGTCACATCCGCCGTCTGTCCAAACTCGTCATCGGATGGGCTCAGGTCGATCGTGGCCACGTGATAGCCGTCCGCCCGCAGCCGATCCGCGACCGCCCGACCGATACCCGAGCCGCCTCCAGTGACGACAGCCGTTTTCATAACAGATTTCCTTCCATCTGAGATCGGTTGAATACTTTGATGATTGGAATCTACGTCGCCCGTCTATAGGGCGTGTCTCCCGATGACTGGGAGCGGTCCTCGACTTGTCGGACCTCTCGGATAATGTCGATCATATATGTTCGATCCGGCGGGATTGGTAGCGGTGGATCCGCATGCCGATGAGGCTGCCTTGGTGGCGCGGATCTTGAGTTGGAGCGGGTGAAGTCGGCCGCCGCGGCGGGTCAGGCGCGCGCGGCCGCGGCGTTGGACGAACGGCGCCGCGCTGATCAGGCCGCCGCCGGCGTGCCGGGCGCCCAGCGGGGCCGCGGGCTGGCCAGCGAGGTCGGGTTGGCGCGTCGGGATTCCCCGGCCCGGGTAGCCGGTATTTGTCGGTGGCCAAGGCGCTGGTACATGACATGCACGCACACCCTGGCCGCGTTGGACTGCGGGGCGCTCTCGGAGTGGCGGGCCACCCTGATCGTGCGGGAAACCGCCGCCCTGTCGGTCGGGACCGGGCGGTGTTGGACGCCGAGTTGTACGCCGACATCGGCGCGCTGGATGGGCTGGGCGATAACCGGATCAGCGCGGTGGCCAACCAGATCGCGCACCGGCTCGACGCCCAGGCCGTGCGCGACCAGGCGGTCACCGCCGCGGCCGATCGCCGGCTGACGATCCGTCCCGGCCCCGACGCGATGACGTATGTGACCGCGCTGCTACCGCAAGCAGGTGCCCACCCCGCCCAGGGCGCGGGGGTGTATGCGGCGCGGAACCGGGCCGCCGACAGCACCGTCGATCACCGCCCGCGCGGTGCGGTGATGGCCGACACCCTGGTGCAACGCGTGACGGGCCGGCCCGCCGGGACACCGGAGCCAGTGGCGGTGAACCTGGTCCTCTCCGATCAGACGCTGCTGGCTGGGACGACACCGCGGCGGTGGTCGACGGTGATGGGCCGATTCCGGCCACTGTGGCGCGCAGCCTGGTCGATGCGGCGGTCACCGATGAGCGGTCTCGGGCCATCCTGCGCCGGCTCTATCGGCACCCCACGTCGGGGGCGTTGGTGGCGATGGAATCACGATCACGATGCTTCCCGCGCGGGCCGGCCAAGTTCATCGGGCTGCGGGATCTGACCTGTCGCACCCCGTACTGCGATGCCCGATCCGGCACCGCGACCACGCCCAACCCCGCAACCGCGGCGGCCCGACCAGCGCCCACAACGGCCTGGGCATGTGTGAGCGGTGCACCTATGTCAAGGAAGCACCCGGCTGGCACGTGTGTGCCGGTGACGAAAACGGCGTGCACACCGCCGAATTCACCACCCCCACCGGCATGCGCCACGACTGCACCGCGCCACCCCCGCCCGGGCCACCACCAATCGCAGTCAGCGAAATCGAAACCAGAATCGGCATCACGATCGCACAGCACGCCGCCCAATCACGCCGAAGCGTCTCAAGGAAACGAGGCGTTCATGTCGGAGCGGGCCGACCGCGTCCTGGATTCATTCCTGATCGGTGCCCGCGGCGAGTTCATCGACGAGTTCGCCGCGGTGCTCGGCCGGCGATCGGAAGCCGACGTCGGCAACACGGGCGACGACACCCTGCAACACGGCCCGCTGGAATACCTGTACGGGCGATTCTCGCGCTACATCGAGGATCGTCGCCGCGAGCCGCGCGAAGATGTGCTCACCGGTCTTGCCACCGCGACGTTTCCGGACGGCTCGACGCCGGAGGTCATCGACGTCGTGCGCGTGGCCACCAACGTCTTCTAGCCGGACAGGAGACAACGGTGCGCCTGCTGACCTCCGCCCTGAAGATTCTCGCGGAGCGCCCCGACATCCAGCAGCTGCTGCGCCGTGAGCGCCACCGTGTCCCCAACTTCATCGAGGAGACCCTGCGGATCGAGAGCCCGGTCAAGGGCGACTTCCGGGTGTCGCGGGTACCGAGCACCGTTGGCGGCCTCGACATTCCGGCCGGCTCCATTCTGATGGTCTCAACGGTGCCGCGAATCGCGATCCGAAGCATTTCGACGAGCCCGACACGTTCGATCCAGTGCGTCCAAATGCCCGCCGTCACATCGCTTTTGGCCGAGGTGTGCACTCGTGCCCCGGCGCTTCACTGGCGCGCGCCGAGGCCCGGGTCTGCATCGAGCGCCTTCTCGACCGCACCACCGACATCAGGATCGCCGAGGACAAGCACGGCCCCGCCGGAGACCGTCGCTATCAGTACGTCCCGACGTTCATCCTGCGCGGCCTGACCGAACTGCATCTCGAGTTCACACTCTAAACTGCGCTGACCGTCAGGACGCCGTCGGACGCGTTGTCGACGCGGGTTCCGAACCGCCGGCTCATCTCTGCCACGGTCGCACGCAACCATTCGGCGTCCTCATCGGGCGCGCGCTCGAGCCGCATTCTCCTCATCCGCATCGGCACCATGCGCAAGACGCTGCCGGACTCGACGTCGACCGACGCGAAGTACAGCAGCCGCAGCTCATGCCGGAAGGCCTCGAACCTGGAGATGCCCTCGTAGTCGTCGATGGTGTCGCCGCACCCATACATGATCAGCCTTCCGCGGTACACCTCGATGGGCCGAGGATGGTGCGACGAGTGACCGTGCACCACATCGATACCTGCGTCAATCAACCTGTGCGCGAAGCGGATCTGCGCCGTGTCGACGTCGTAGCCCCAATTCGAGCCCCAGTGCACGGATACGACCGCAATATCGTGCGGGCCTTTCAATGCCAGTGCCCGCTCGGCGACCCTGCTGGCGCTGCGGTCGGACATGTCGGGCACGTACGCGACGCCAGGGCGACGTCCCGTCGCCGCCCACCCCTGCGGAATGCCGCTCGATCCCATGCCGCAGGACGCGATCACGACGTGTCCGACGACAGCCGGGCGCTCGGCGCTCTTCGCATCCAATCCGGCACCGGCGCTGCGTATTCCGGCGCCCTCGAGCGTTCGGAGGGTGTCGATCAGTCCGTGATACCCGAAATCGAGAACATGATTGTTGGCGAGCGCGCAGACATCCGGTCGGATCGCGGCCAAGCATCCGATGTTGTCCGGATGCATCCGGTAGTGCACCACCTTGCCCTTCGCGAACTCGCCGCGGGCGGTGACGCTGGTCTCCAGATTGAGCAACCGGACATCGGGCGCGAAGTGGTCAACGATCTCCAGCGCTTCACCCCACGGCCAAGCAAAGTCGATCGGCGCCGGAATGGGGCCGTTCGCCTGCTCGGCAAGCCTGACGTAGGTTCGGGCGTCGGACACAACGGATTCGCGCAGCGTCGGATCGCCCGGGTGCGGCAGTAGTTGATCTATCGCACGGCCGCTCATCACGTCGCCGGTGAGAAAGATGACCGTCACGGCGGGTCAGCGAGTGCCGGCTTCAGCGAGCTCGGCCACCGAGTTGATGTTCGTCTCGTCAACGAACGACGGTCCTGTCAATGTCGGCTGGCCACCACCGATCACGAGCTTGTTGGTGAAGTACAGCCACAGCGTGTCGACCGCCAGGTACCCCTGCAGGAACGGTTGCTGATCGATGGCCCATTCGATCATTCCGTTCTTGATCGCGTAGACGACGCCTGCGTTGGTGTCGAACGTCGCCACCCTGGCGTAGCTGTTCGCTTCGCCGACCCCTTCCAGCGCGGCCAATGCCGTTGGGGCACCGAGCGTGAGGATGCGGTCGATGCTGAAGTCCTGTTGCAGCTTTGCGATCACCGCACGCTTGACGGTCGCTCGGTCCACCCCGTCGACGTAGAGTTTCTGCGTCTTGCCCTTGAATCCCCTTGCCAGCCCGTCACATCGCGCCTCGAGCCCGACGTGGCCCGGCTCGTGAATCACGCACAGCACGTTCCTCGCGCCCTCGTGGGTGAAGCGTTCGCCTGCGGCCTGACCCGCGATCGTCTCATCTTGTCCGAAGTACTCCATCACCCCCAATGCTTTCCAGTCGGCTATCCCGGAATTCACTGCCACAACGGGAATTCCGGCGGCGACTGCGGTCTGCACAGCCTGCGCCATGACCGCGGGATCGGCAAGCGTGACGGCGATGCCTGCGACCTTTGCGCCTGCCGCCGACCGCACGAGGTTGGCCTGGGCCGCGGCGTCCGGGTCGTGGGAGTACTGCAGATCGAGGTCGTCCTTGGCGGCCGCGGCTTCGGCGCCCCGGCGGACCAGATCCCAGAACGTGTCGCCAGGTGCCTGGTGGGTGATGAGCGCGACTGTCGCGCGCGGCGCGCCGGCGTTGTGCGCACTCGACGTGGTCGTCGTCGCACCGCGCTCGCCGCCCGAACATGCCGCGACCGCAATGATCAACACCGAAAGGATGTACGCAAAGGACATTCGGGCCATCGATCCGCCCCTCCCACGCAAGCCGCCGCGACCGCACCGCGCAACGGGGGTCACACCCCCATAATCGCAGGTAATGGGCCTGAGGTGTCAGGTTTAGCCCGGTCCTGGACCCTGTTCCTGAGCCGCCGCCTCGACCGGCAGCACCACGATCTCCTCCTCGGCCCCTCAATGGTCGCGATTGAGTTGCCAGATTCGCGTCGACAGCAGCGTCGCGAACGCACACCACGCCGGATAGAGGCCAAGGGCGCCAGCGGAGGGACCGCGCGCGACGACTGCCCGCCGAGTGAGATCCGCACTGCTTGCCGTCAACGCCGCCGCCGCCACCGCTGATGCACCGAGTCGGCGGCGAGAAAAGAACAGCCACGTCCAGCCGGCGTTCAGAACGAGGTTCGCGGCCAGCGATGCGGTGTACGTGCGAGCCTGCGCGCGGTCTTGCTTGCGGAGGTGGTCGAGCGTGGACGCCGACACGGCGGCGATGTCCGCGTAAAGGATCGGCCACACGATCGGAAAGGCCTGACTCGGCGGCTGAAAGCTCGGCTTCTTCAACGCCGCGTACCAGGTCGATTCCGCCGGCCGGCTTGCCAGTCCGCCGGCCAGCGCGGTGACGAACACGGCTCCAAGCGTGCTGACCAGTGTCTTTGGGCGCATGACGTTATGTACCCGCAACTCGATGTCACAAATCGCGGGCCTACTTGCGTCTGGGGGGTGTCAACCGCCGACAAGAAAGGCAGAACGATGAACGAGATCCTGATTCTCGGCGCCGGATATACCGGCATGGCCGCCACGACCGGGCTGGTGGGCCGGCTGAAGGGTCGCGGCGACGTCCACATCACCCTGGTAAATCCGCAGGCCCGGTTCACCGAACGACTGCGCTTGCACCAGACTGCTTCCGGCCAAGACCTGGCCGACCTGCAAATTCCCGATCAGCTCGAGGGCACCGGTGTGGAATTCGTACAGGGCTGGGTGACCGCGATCGACGCAGACTCGCAGACCGTCCGCATCGACGATGCTTACGCGCTGCGCTACGACACCCTCATCTACGCGCTGGGCAGTGTGGCCGACACCGAGACGGTCCCTGGCGTCGACGAATTCGCCTACACCCTGAACAGTGCGCAGGACGCGACGCTTCTGGCCGACCACCTGGACCGACTCGCCGATGGGACGGTAGTGGTGGCCGGTGGCGGGCTGACCGGCATCGAGTCCGCGGCCGAGATCGCCGAACAGCATCCCGAACTGGACGTCGTCCTGCTGAGCCGTCCGGTGCCCGGATCGATGATGGGCGAGAAGGCGCGGGCCCGGCTGCATGCGGGCCTGCATCGGCTCGGTGTGCAGGTGCATGCCGACGTCGAGATCGTCAAGGTGATGTCCGACGGTGTCGCCCTCGACGACGGCGAGGTCGTGGATGCGCAGGCAGTCCTGTGGACGACGGGTGTGCGGGTGTCGCCGATCGCGGCGGCGGCCGGACTCGAGGTCGACGAGCGCGGCCGAATCGTCACCGACGAGTCGCTGCGCTCGGTGTCGCACGCAGGCGTCTACGCCGTCGGCGACGCGGCCGCGATCCGGCAGGGCTACGGCGTCATGCACGGCACCTGCCAGAGCGGCATCCCGACCGCGCTGCACGCGGCCGCGTCGATAGATCGCGAGCTGAAAGGCAAGCAGCCCAAGAAGTTCCGCTTCGGCTACATCCATCAGCCGGTCAGCTTGGGCCGCAACGACGCCGTCATCCAGTTCACCCACGCCGACGACAGCCCGGGACGGTTCTACTTGGCCGGCCGGTTGGCCGTCGCGTACAAAGAGACGGTGAGCTCCAGCCCGTGGACCACATACCGACTGCTCAAGGCGCTGCCCGCGCTGGGAGCGGCGACCTGGCGGCGCGGCGGCCGGTCGACGCGTGATTCTTCTCCCTCCTCGCGTCCGCGATGAACCCCGACCAGCAGACGTTCGCCGATCACCGGAACCTGTTGTTCTCGATCGCCTACCGGATCCTCGGCTCGGCCGCCGACGCCGAAGACGTCGTCCAGGACGCATGGTTCAAGTGGTCGGCGGACGACCGCTCACAGGTCTCCGACCCGAAGGCCTATCTCGCCCGCATTGTGTCCAACCTGTCGATGGACCGGCTTCGCTCGACGCGCCGCCAACGCGAAACCTATGTGGGGCCGTGGCTTCCGGAGCCGATCCTCACCCAGGCCGACGCCGCCGATGACGTCGCCGCGGCCGAATCGGTGTCGATGGCGATGCTCGTCGTGCTCGAGACCCTCAGCCCCTTGGAGCGCGCCGTGTTCGTGCTCAAGGAGGTGTTCGACTTCAGCTACGCCGAAATCGGTGACGCCGTCGAGCGGTCCGAGCCCGCGGTGCGTCAGGCCGCCCATCGCGCCCGCGAACACGTCCGTGCCCGGCGGCCCCGGTTCGAGACCGACCGCATCAAGAAGCGCGAAGCCACCGAGCGGTTCTTCGCGGCCATCTCCGGTGGCGACATCAACGAACTGATGGAACTGCTCGCCCCTGATGTCACGCTGTGGACCGACGGCGGCGGCAAGGTCCGGCAGGCGATGCGCCCGATCGTCGGCATCGACAAGGTTGCGCGGTGGATCGCCGGTGCGATCAAGCGCCCCTACGAGGGCGTCGAAATCCGCGATATGGCAGCCGAAGTCGTCGACATCAACGGCGGACCGGGCATCGTATTGCGCGGCGGCGGCCGCGTCATCGCCACTTTGACCGTCGACCTGGACGCCGACGGCCGCATCGCCACAGTCCACAACGTGGCCAACCCGGACAAACTGCGCGCGGTCGCCGACGGCGTGAAGCGGATCTAGCGTGGCGTGATGACCACCGAATGGCAGGTGCGCACCGGCAGTGCCGCGGACTTAGACCACGTCGGCCCGCGCTGGCGGCGGTCCTGGCTGTACCTGTCGCGCTTCAAAGGCCGCAACAACCGCTCGCGCCCTAGCGTGCAACCATGGGGGTAGTGATTCGGACATACAAGGGGGTCCGCTCCACATGAGCAAGATGAAGTATCTGGAGCTACACGGCGATAGCATCGCCTATCGGGATGTCGGGGGCGGTGACGACGTCTTGCTGCTGATCCACGGAATGGCCGGGAGTTCCGAGACGTGGCGGGCGGTGATCCCGCGGCTGTCGCGCAGGTATCGGGTGGTCGCACCCGACCTGCTGGGACATGGTCAGTCCGCGAAACCCCGGGGCGACTACTCGCTGGGCGCGTTCGCGGTGTGGCTGCGTGATTTGCTCGACGAGCTCGGAATTTCGCGTGCAACGATCGTCGGTCAATCGCTCGGTGGCGGCGTGGCCATGCAGTTCGTCTACCAGCACCCGGATTACTGCCAGCGGCTGATTCTCATCAGCAGTGGTGGCCTGGGTCCGGATGTCGGCTGGACGCTGCGTCTACTGTCGGCTCCCGGGGCCGAGCTGATACTGCCGGTCATCGCACCGCGACCGGTCCTGACGGTCGGTAACAAGCTGCGCTCGTGGTTCACTGCAGCCGGCATCCAGTCGCCCCGCGGCGCCGAAATATGGAGTGCCTACTCGTCTTTGGCGGACTCGCAGACACGGCAAGCCTTCCTGCGGACGCTGCGGTCGGTGGTCGACTACCGCGGTCAGGCCGTGAGCGCACTCAATAGGCTTCACATGGCCGCCGAACTGCCCACCATGGCCATCTGGGGCGACCAGGATCAGATCATTCCCGTCGCTCACGCCCACGCGGCCCACGCCGCCCGACCGGAAAGCAGGCTCGAAATCCTCGCGGGTGTCGGCCACTTTCCCCACGTCGAGCGCCCCACTGAGGTGGTCGACCTGATCGACGACTTCATCACCTCGACGAGCGAGATCGCGAACGAACCACTCGATAGCCAGCCGTACAGCACCGCAGCCACAAGCAGATTGACGAAGTATGCGACGTCGGCTCCGTGCCACGCCTTGGCAACCGGACCCTCGATCAGCGACGTGTTCATGAACGGGATCGCTGCGGCGTATGCGAGCACGAACACGATCACCGCGGCCGCCGCGTCGCGGCGGTCGGTCGGTTCCTCGGCCGGGTTGAAGCTCGGCCGGCCTCGGATGCGCAGCAGCCAATCGATGACCACGATCGAGACGAACGCCGGGATCCAGTAGCTCACCAGCAGCAGCACGTCCTGGAAGCGGGTCGCCGTGTCGGCAGCGTGCAGCCACAAGATCAACCCGAAGGCGAGCACCGTCACGATCACGGCCGACACCGGCCTGCGTACCCGCACCCCGATGGTTTGCAACGCCAGCGAGCCGCTGTAGTCATTCATGACGCCGGAACCGATCGATGCCAGCGCGATGACGACCAGCGCCAGCCCGCCCAACAGCCCTCCACCCATCACCGACCGGACGCCCTCGGCGGTCTGTTCGGACAACAGGTCGCCCGAGGCGATGCCGATGCCCTGAACGAAGATGTACGCCAACACGATGCCAGCGAACGTGAACCCGAACACCCGCGCTCGCGAAGAGTCAGCCGGCAGGTAGCGGCTGAAATCGGCGGCGTAGCTGGCCCACGACACCGCGAGGCTGAACGCGATGGTCACCTCGAGCACGAACGCGCCAACGAGGTCAGCGCCGTGCACGCTTGCCGGTGTGACGATCTCGTGTCCCCCAACGAGTTTCATCGCAAACACCACGAACGTCGTGAACAGCACGACGGTGAGGACCGCCTGCAGCCGGTGGATCAACTCGTAGCCGAAGAAGCCGACCGCCCCCTGCACACCGAGCACGATCAACACCGCCACCCAGAACGGAATGCCTAACAGCACGGCAAGGGCTTCCCCGCCGAACAACCCGACCAAGGCGTCCCACGCGATCGACGACAGCCACTGCAGCGCGGCGGGCAGCACGACCCCGCCGCCGAATGCCATCCGCGAATTCGGCAGCTGACCGGTGCCCGTCCGCGGACCCCACGTCGACAGGTATCCGACCACCAGCGAACCGAGCACCGTGCCGATCACCATCGCGAGCAGTCCCAGCCAGAAGCCCAGGCCGAGCACGATCGCAAGCGTGCCCGTGAACACCCCGGTCATGTTCACCTGCGGGGCGAACCACACCGTGAACAGCCGGCGGGGCGTGCCGTACCGCTGGTCTTCTGCGATGGGCGCGATGCCGTGCGTCTCGACGGACATATCCCCGGCCCCGGAGGGCCGGTGACCGGCGAACGTCGATTCGGTCAGTGCACTGGAAGCCATCCGCCCATTCGATCACGGATCGTTGGAGTCGACGCGCCCACACCACTCGGCGAGGATTCGTGTGGTGACCACGACCCACACGAGCGATGGTCGGCCGCGGGCGCGCGGTCTCGGCATCGCGCTGCCCGGTGAACCTGGACCGCTCAACGCGATCACCGACGTCGGGGGCGTCGAGGTCGGCGTGACAACGTTGATCGGCGGCGACGGCCCACTCGTCGTCGGCGCCGGCCCGGTCCGCACCGGCGTCACCGCGATTCTGCCCCGCGGCCGAAGCGGGGTCGGACAGCCGTGCGCCGCAGGCTGGTACTCGCTCAACGGCAACGGGGAGATGACCGGCACCACCTGGATCGACGAGGCGGGATCGTTCAATCTGCCTGTGGTGCTGTCGAATACGCACGCCATCGGCGCCTGCCACACCGGCGTCGTCGGCTGGGTCAACCGGATCAATCCACGGCTGGCCCGGCAGTGGCTGCTGCCCGTCTGCGCCGAGACGTGGGACGGCTACCTCAACGACATCAACGGCGGCCACGTCCAACCTGAGCATGTCGAGGCGGCGCTCGACGCGGCGACCCCGGGTCCGGTGGCCGAAGGATCGGTCGGCGGCGGGACCGGGATGAACTGCTACGAATTCAAGGGCGGCAACGGCACCGCGTCCCGAGGGGTCAGCTACGGGCGACGGACGTTCACAGTTGGAGCGTTCGTGCAGGCGAACTTCGGCTCACGCGTCGAATTAACCGTTGCCGGAAGGCATGTCGGTCCCGACTTGCTCGACGACAATCCACTGGCAAGCGATTGGTTCGAGGTCGACCTCGGCCTCAAGCCGCCTGCCGGCGCCGGCTCCGTCATCGCGATCGTGGCCACCGACGCACCGCTGCTACCGGGCCAGTGCAAAGCCCTGGCGCGGCGCGTTCCGCTGGGCCTGGCCCGAACCGGGACGGCGGGCAGCCATTTCTCCGGCGACATCTTCCTCGCCTTCTCCACCGCGGAGGTGCCCGGCTTGGCCAGTGGGTTTCCCGTGGGGCCATTCGGTGACGACGAGTTCGGCACGCTCACCTTCGTGCCGTGGGGCCGCATGGACGACCTCTACACCGCCGTCGTGCAGGCAGTCGAGGAAGCGGTGCTCAACGCGCTGGTCGTCAACGACGACATGGTCGGCCGCGACGGGCACCGCTCCCCGGCACTTCCGCACGAGCGGTTGTTGGCGTTTCTGGGCCACAAGACATAATCGGGAGAACCGAAGATGGGCTAATGATCGGAGCGGGCCGTGGTCGAGACCGAAGCGCCGCGGTCCGGCCTCGGCGGTGACGCCGTTCGTCGGCCCGGGTTGCTCGTCGCCGGCCTATCGGTAGTGGTCCTGACCGTCGCCGTGCTGCAGACCGCTGTGGTTCCAGTGCTCGGCATCATCGCCCATCAACTGAACGCATCGACGGTCGCGGCCAGCTGGGCGGTGACCGCGAATCTTCTCGCCGCGGCCGCGGCCACTCCGCTGATCGGCCGACTCGCCGACCTGCACAGCAAGAAGCACGTGCTGTTGATCGTGCTCGTCGTCGTGCTGATCGGCTCACTGCTTGCCGCCACCACGTCGTCATTGGCGCTGCTGATCGTCGCGCGCGTGTTGCAGGCGGCTTCGTTCGCGCTCTACCCGGTCGGCGTCGCCATCCTGCGAGAGGAACTGGATCCGGATCGGATGGTGTCGGCGATGTCGGTGCTGTCGGGGACATTGGGCTTCGGCGGCGGTACGGGACTCGTCGTGGTCGGCCTGCTGATGAGCGGCGGCGCCGGATATCACCGCGTGTTCTGGCTGACGACGGGATTCACGGTCGTCGTCATCGCGGTCGTGGTGCTCATCGTGCCCGCGCGGCCCGGCAGCTCGACGGGGACCATCGACTGGCTCGGGGCCGCCGGCTTCGCCGCGGGCCTGTCCGCCATGCTCTTGGCGATCACGCAGGGCAAGTCGTGGGGCTGGACGTCCCCGGCGACGCTGGGCTGCGCGCTGTGCGGCCTGGTCGTCCTCGGCGCCTGGTGGTGCTGGGAGCTACGCGCGAAGCATCCGCTGGTGTCGACCCAGATGATGACCCGGCGACCGATCATGCTCACCAACCTGGCCACCGTGTTCGTCGGCATGGGACTATACTTCGCGTTCTTGGGCCTGACACAGTTCGTTCAAATCCCCCACGGCGCAGCGGGATACGGCTTCGGGGCGACCGTGCTGGAAGCCAGCGTCGTCTACCTGTTGCCCGGTGCGCTCACCGGATTCCTGGTGGCCGTGGTCAGTGGCCGCTTCATCGACCGATTCGGCGCCCGACCGGTCCTCACAATCGCGGCGGTCGCGGGCATCGTCGGTTTCCTTTTCATCGCGTTGGAACATTCGGCGCCGTGGCAGATCATCGCGGCCAGCATCCTGGCCAACGCGTACATCAGCCTGGGCTACGGCGCGCTGCCTGCGCTCGTCGTCGCGGAAGTCGACGCCGGCGAGACCGGAGTGGCAACGAGCATGAACGCGATCGCACGGACCGTCGGAAGCTCGATGGCCGCGGCTCTGGTCGCGGTCCTGCTGGGCCGCACGACCGCCGGTGTGCCGATGGAGAGCAGCTTCGTCGCGATCTTCGTTTGCGGCGCCGCAACCGCGGCGCTCGCGATGGCGTTGATCGCGGTGTCGCGTCCACGCGCGCGAGCTACCGAATCGGTCGAGGCGCGATATGAATCTCGTGCCATGAACCACGAATGGGGTTAAGCCACGGTTCGTCGACATTTGGCGATTGTGCCCGGATATGGGTGGCTCGCTGCACGACGTCTAAGGTCGCTTTGGCGTTGTGCTGGCTCGGCTCGTCGGATCTGTGTGCCAGCCTGATGGTCATGTGCACGGGACAACACCGTTGCCGTCCGCTGGCGGTGACTGATGGCCCGGTTTGAGGTTCCCGACGGATGGACGGTGCAAGCCTATCGGTTCGCGTTGGATCCCTCGCGGTTTCAGGTAACGGTTAGCGAAGCGTAGCGAGCTTGCAGACCGACTTGCGCACGTCGGACTCGAGCACCTTGGCGACGAGCCAGCCCACCCGGGTGTTGAGCAGACCTCCCGTCAGCTCCGCGACAACGCGAAACGTCGTACCCGGCTTGTCGTCTTCCACGTGCAGGCACAGGCGGATGCAGATGCGGCCACGTGCTCGGCCCACCATCTCGATCAGCTTGGGCTCGTCGTAGCGGGTGACACACCAATGAATGGTGTTGCGGAAGCCCTTCACTTTGATCAGCGACGACACGCACGTTCCGACCTCGATGTGGTCAGGGACCTCGCCGCGCCAGCCGCCGAAGATCGTCAGCCATTCGTCGAAGCGACTCAGATCCGATGCGAGCTTCCACGCCCGTTCCGGAGTGAGATCCGACGACACCGCCACGTCTACCGTTGCCATCAGAGAGCACTACCCGGCGACGCGGGCCGGGTAAACGACGTCGCCGTTTCCACCGACCGCCGCCGACCCACCTGCGAAACTGAGTAGGCGCGCTCTGAAGTCACACCCGGCCGACTGCGGCGGCCAGGCGGTACTCGATTACGCCCGATTCAGCGGATTCTCTCAGTCTCAGGCATGGTTGACGAAGGATTCCTTTGTAAGAATGTAAATTCGTTGCGGAATCGCTTGCGAAGGACCGTCTGATCCGCGATTGTTTATCCACAGCTTCACGGCTGTGTCTTGAGGAGGATTTGTCCTGACCGGCACACACACCACCGCCACCGATCACGCGGCGGGACAGGACGGGGCCACCCGCGCCAAGGGCGGCCCAGTCATCGAGATCGACCATGTCACCAAGCGCTTCGGCGACTATGTCGCCGTATCGGAAGCCGACTTTTCCATCGCATCGGGCGAGTTCTTCTCGATGCTCGGCCCGTCCGGTTGCGGGAAGACGACAACGCTGCGGATGATCGCCGGGTTTGAGACGCCGACCGAGGGCGCGATCCGGCTCGAAGGCGCCGACGTGTCGCGCGTGCCGCCGCACAAGCGCAACGTCAACACGGTGTTCCAGCACTACGCACTCTTCCCCCACATGACGGTGTGGGACAACGTCGCGTACGGACCCCGCAGCCAGAAGAAGGACAAGGCCGAGGTCCGCAAGCGGGTCGACGAGCTGCTGGAGATCGTGCGGTTGACCGACTTCGCCGAGCGCAGGCCCGCCCAGCTCTCGGGCGGCCAGCAGCAGCGCGTGGCGCTGGCCCGGGCACTGGTGAACTACCCCAGCGCACTACTGCTCGACGAACCGCTCGGCGCGCTGGACCTCAAGCTGCGCCAGGTCATGCAGTTCGAGCTCAAGCGCATCCAGCGCGAGGTCGGGATCACGTTCATCTACGTGACCCATGACCAGGAGGAAGCGCTGACGATGAGCGACCGGATCGCGGTCATGAATGCCGGCAACGTCGACCAGATCGGCACCCCCACCGAGATCTACGACCGCCCGTCGACGGTGTTCGTGGCCAGCTTCATCGGGCAGGCCAACCTGTGGGCCGGACGGCAGACCGGCCGTACCAACCGTGACTTCGTCGAAGTCGATGTGCTCGGGACGACGTTGAAGGCCCGACCGGGCGACACCACGATCGAGCCGGGCGGCCAGGCGACGCTGATGGTTCGGCCGGAACGCGTGCGGGTTTCGATGGACGCGCCGACCGGCGACGTCGCCACGGTGCGCGCGACGGTGACCGATCTGACGTTCCAGGGCCCGGTGGTGCGGCTGTTGCTGGCCGCTGCCGACGATTCCACAATCGTTGCGCACGTCGGGCCCGAGCAGGACCTGCCGCTGCTGCGTCCCGGCGACGAGGTACATGTCTGCTGGGCGCCGGCTGCGTCGCTGGTGCTGCCCGCCGCCGACATCCCCACCACCGAGGATCTCGAGGAGATGCTCGACGACTCCTAACCGTTGGCCGTAGTCCGTTCCCCTCCCTTCGGAAATCCACGAAAGGCACAGTCGCCATGCCCTCCCAGAACTTTGATGCAATCGACCTCCGCCAGATGGCCCGCCTCGCGGCCAACCGGACCTCGCGCCGGCGCTTCATCGGCGGCGGCGCAGCGGCCGCCGCGGCGGTGGCCCTGGGCGGGTCCTTCCTGGCCGCGTGCGGTTCCCAACAGAAGTCCAGTAGCCCGGCGTCTTCCGCACCGTCCGACAACGGTTCGCCCGCCACCGGCGTTCTGCGAGTGTCGAACTGGCCTCTTTACATGGCGGACGGCTTCGTGGCCGCCTTCCAGAAGGCCAGCGGCCTTACTGTCGATTACAAGGAAGACTTCAACGACAACGAGCAGTGGTTCGCCAAGGTCAAGGAACCGCTGTCGCGCAAGCAGGACATCGGCGCCGACCTGGTGGTGCCCACCCAGTTCATGGCGGCCCGCATTCATCAGCTCGGCTGGCTCAACGAGTTCCGTGAGTCACGCGTCCCCAACAGGAAGAATCTGCGCGCGGATCTGCTGAATTCACAGGTCGATCCGGGACGCAAGGTGACTGCGCCGTACATGACCGGAATGGTGGGGCTGGCATACAACAAGGCCGCCACCGGTCGCGACATCAAGACCATCGATGACCTGTGGGATCCCGCATTCAAGGGTCGGGTCAGCCTGCTCTCCGACACTCAGGACGGGCTCGGCATGATCATGCAATCACAGGGCAATTCACCAGAGAAGCCGACAACGGAGGCCGTGCAGAAGGCGGTCGACCTGGTCAAGGAGCAAAAGGAAAAGGGGCAGATCCGGCGCTTCACCGGCAACGATTACGCCGACGATCTGGCGGCGGGCAATATCGCTGTCGCCCAGGCATATTCGGGTGACGTGGTGCAGCTACAGGCTGACAATCCGGATCTGCACTTCGTGGTCCCCGAGTCCGGAGGCGACTGGTTCATCGACACAATGGTGATCCCCTACACCACGCAGAATCAGAACGCCGCCGAGGCGTGGATCAACTACGTCTACGACCGGCCGAACTACGCCAAGCTTGTCGCATTCACCCAGTACGTCCCGGTGCTGTCGGATATGGCGGACGAGCTCAACAAGATCAATCCGAAGCTGGCCAGCAACCCCCTGATCAACCCGCCGCAGTCGACCATTGACAACCTGAAGACCTGGGCCAACCTCAACGACCAACAGACGCAAGAGTTCAACACGCTCTTCGCCGCAGTCACCGGCAGCTGATCAGATGGCCGGCGTAGCCAGTAGCAGTCGGCAGCGGAGCAAGATCGCGCCGTACTTGATGATCCTGCCTGCGCTCGTGTACCTCGGGATCTTCTTCGTGGTGCCGTTCTTCTCGCTGGCCCGCACGTCGCTGTCGTCGTCGGGTGGTTCGGTGTACCTGCCGACGCTGACCTTTAATTGGGACTTCGGGAACTATGTCGACGCGTTCAGCCACTACCAGGATCAGATCATCCGGACCTTTACGTATGCGTTGACCGCCACCGTGCTGTGCATACTGCTGGCATTTCCGCTGGCATACGTCATCGCGTTCAAGGCGGGCCGGTACAAGAACCTGATCCTTGGATTGGTGATCCTGCCGTTCTTCGTTACCTTCCTGATCCGCACGATCGCGTGGAAAACCATTCTGGCCGACGATGGCTGGGTGGTCAGCACGCTGGGCGCGGTGGGCTTGCTACCCGGCGAGGGCCGGCTGCTCTCGACGAGCTGGGCGGTCATCGGCGGCCTGACATACAACTGGATCATCTTCATGATCCTGCCGCTGTACGTCAGCCTGGAGAAGATCGACCCACGGCTCATCGAGGCGTCAAAAGACCTCTACTCGTCGAACCGCCGCACCTTCACCAGGGTGATCCTGCCGTTGTCGATGCCCGGCGTCCTGGCCGGCAGCCTGTTGGTCTTCATCCCTGCCTCCGGCGACTTCATCAACGCCGACTATCTGGGTAGCACCCAAACGACCATGATTGGCAATGTCATTCAGAAGCAGTTCCTCGTGGTCAAGGACTATCCCGCCGCGGCCGCGCTGAGCATGGTCCTGATGGCGATCATCCTGGTCGGCGTGCTGCTCTACACGAGGGCGCTCGGCACGGAGGATCTGGTATGACGACGCAAGCAGGAGCCGCCGTCGCAGCCGCTTCCGAGCAGCCGCCAAAGCCCAAAACCATTAAGGGCAGCCCCAGATGGGGCGATCTGATATTGCGCGTCGTCGCGGGGTTGGTACTGCTCTATCTGTTCCTGCCGATCTTCGTGATCGTGTTGTTCTCGTTCAACCATCCGCAAGGCAAGTTCAACTATTCTTGGCAGGGCTTCACCCTGAACAACTGGGCCCACCCCTTCAAGTACCCGGCATTGACCGACGCGATGAAGCTGAGCCTCAACGTCGCCGCGGTCTCCACCGCGGTCGCTCTCGTGTTGGGCACATTGGTGGCGATAGCCCTTGTGCGCCAACGGTTCCGCGGCCAGAGTGCGGTCGATACATTCCTCGTGCTTCCGCTGACGGCTCCAGAGGTCGTGATGGGCGCAGCTCTGTTGACTCTCTTCCTCGATTTCGGCTGGGCCGCAGGCTACGTCACGATCCTGATCGCACACATCGCGTTCGAGATCAGCTTCATCGCGATGACGGTGCGGGCACGCATGCGCGGGTTCGACTGGACGCTGGAGGACGCCTCGATGGACCTCGGCGCCAGCCCCGCCCGCACGTTCTTCAAGGTGACGCTGCCGCTGATCATTCCGGGCATCGTGGCCGCAGCGCATGTTGTCGTTCGCGCTGTCGCTCGACGACTTCATCATCACGTACTTCGTCAGCGGGTCGACGGTGACCTATCCGCTGTACGTGAACGCGGCGGTGAAGGCCGCGGTGCCCCCGCAGATCAATGTGCTGGCGACAGCGATCCTGGTGATCAGCCTGATCCTGCTCGCTGTAGGAACGCTGTACCGGCGCAGGCGAATCGTGGGCTAGTCGAGTTGGACCGCGACCTTGACGCGGCCCTTCTCGTCACGGTCGGCGACCGCGTGCCCCGTGCGGTCGGCACCGTCGAGGTTGAGTAGCGTGATCGGCCCACCTTCGCCGAGGAAGTTGCGCCACCAGTTCTTCGCGTCTGCCGCGGTGACGTTGATGGTCAGCGTGTTGCCCGATCGTCGATAGCCCACCGGGATCTCGAACGTCTTGCCGGAGCGACGGCCGACGTAGCGGATCACCACCAGACCGCGGCCAACGAGTCGCCCGATGAGCGGAGCGTTGATAAGTCCGACGAACCCTCTGTTGACGATGCCCACGAGGGGGGAATCGAAGATGCCGCGTGCCATGAGCCGAGCGTAGCTCATCGAGATCTGCACCACGGATGCGGTTTTCGCTGACTCACAGCCGTCATGGAGACTCGGCGCGTCGTCAGCCGACTTCGGCGGGCACCGGCGACGAGCGGGCACCGGTGCGGGCCGCCCCGATGCCGGCGGCGACCACGAAGCAGATGCCGACCACGCCGGCCGGACCGGGCACCTGGTGCAGCACAACGAGCCCGACGATCATCGCGAATGCCGGTTCGAGACTCATCAGCGTGCCGAACGCGGCAGTGGTCAGCCGGCGCAGTGCCAGCAGTTCGAGCGCGAACGGCACTACCGGCAGCAGGATCGCCAGCCCGACACCGATCAGCAGGATCTCGGGGGTGATCCGCGGCAGCACCGACGGGCCGACGACGATCGTGGCCACCAGGCCGGCGACGGGCATCGACACCGCGAGCGCGTTGATGCCCGCGACCTTGTCTCCGACGCGTTGGGTCAGCAGGATGTAGCCTGCCCAGCACGCCGCCGCGCCCAGCGCGTAGAGCACACCGATCGGGTCGACGGCACCGGCCCACGGTTGGGTCAGCAACACGACGCCGAGCGCTGCGAGCCCCGGCCACACCAACCGGTGCGCGCCCTTGCCGTGTGCCACCGCCACGCCAAGCGGCCCGAGGAATTCGAGCGCGCTGGCGGCGCCAAGCGGAATGCGGTCGAGTGCGGCCATGAACAGCAGCGTGACGGTCGCTGTGACCACGCCGAGGACCACGCACACCCGGAAAGTGGCCCAAGTGAACGCCGCTACTCGTGGCCGGACGATGACGAGCATCAGCACGCCGGCCCATGCCAGCCGCAACCAGGCCGCGCCCTCAACGCCGATGCGGTCGATCAACGTCACTGCGATCGCGAGACCGACCTGCACGCACATCATCGAGCCCATCGCCATCAGGGCGCCGGTGCGCGCTTGGTTTGTCGTCACATCTGCATTGAACGGCACTACGACCGTTCACGTCCACATGATTATCCTGGACATACCGTCCATGAATCATGAACGTTCACCAGGTCGGCAGCGGTGTGCGCTGATCGAGTTGTAGGCGGTGCAGTTCTGCGTAGACACCGTGCCCGACCGGGCGGCGCGGGAAAACGCCTGTGGCGTAATCGTTCTCGGCGCAGGACCGGTCGGTCAGAGCCCGTAGCGGTGGAGCTTCGGAAACCGCCCGCGTTGACAGGGCCGCCCGGCATCCCCCAAATCTGTGCCAACCGATAGATCATGGCCGAGGGTTTCACTACAAACGCTTTGCGATGGGTCCGTCGCTGGCGTGAATCGCGATGACTGGCTCCCGGACATGTTGGCACGCAATGCATTCAGGCGTTCGAAACAAGAAGGCCAGGGCGCAAGGTTTCCTAGCCAATGAACTTTTCTCGGTTGCTGCGTCACCGTCTTAACTGCAGCATGGATTCTCGCTGGTAACCGCCGATGAGATCTCGGCAATGGGGCGGCGATCAGCATTCCTACTAGCCGGAATGCGGGATTGGCGGCCTGCTTCCGCCGGTTTGGTGGCTAGCACCGACGACAAACACGCTCGCGGCGAGCAGCCTTGAGATATGCCAAGGCCAGCAAAAGCAATTGGAGGAGCGATGACTACCGTCAGCCCAGGCCGCTCGACGCCCAACCGGCGGCGGGCACATGCGGCGCTAGGAACTGCCGCGGCCGCCATGGTGGGTGTGGCTGCAGTCGTTGTCGGCGCACAGCTCATTGGTGTCACTCCGCCGGCTAGCGCTGCGTCTTATGCAAGCACGACAAGCACGACTGGATCGACGAGGCCGCCGGCAGACAACTCGCCATACTGCCCGGGGGCTTACCAGTGCCTGCAGTCCGGCACGGATCCACTCGTCCCGTATGGACCTGACCCGCTCGTCCCCTATGGACCGGCGGTGTCTGGACCGGTCTCCGGCTCGCACAGCGGCGGCGCCTTCTGACCCGATGGCCATGTTGGGCACCACTTAAGCGAGCAGGCTGCCGGAACCCGATTTTCAGCCGACATCGTCTCTAACCGGTGTCACCGATAAACAAAAGGAGAAAAAGAAATGAAACTGCGCTATGTCGCGACACTGGCCATCGCCGCTTCCGCGGCAGCAATTGGTTTCGCACCGATCGCCGCGGCCGATGTCAACGTGCAACAGAGCCCGGGCAATGCCCAAATCACTGCTACTCCCGGCGCAGCCGCACAAGAGGCCGCGCAATCGCAACTGCCGTTCGGCGGGGATTCTGGTGCCCTGCTGTTCCACCACGGCCACTGACAACGACCGTGCGCTTAGGGCGGGGAAGTTCTCATCCCCGCCCTAAGCGCTTTGGGCTAGACCGCACGGCACGCCGGGACGCTGACGACGATCGGCGGTCAACGCGACATCGAGCGTCAGCGCTGCGGAATGGCATGCTGACCATTCACGTGTTGCGGTGACTTAGACGTTCTGTGTTCAGCTTCATAGGACAATCGGTGAGGTGGATACCCGACGTTTGGCCTTGCTGTTGGCGTTGTCGCGGCTGGGCTCGATGCGAAGAGTGGCCGAGACCTTCTCGTTGACTACGTCGACTGTGTCTCAGCAGATCGCTGCGCTCGCCAGCGAGACCGGCGAGCAACTGATCGAGCCGGATGGCCGACGGGTACGACTAACCCCGGCGGGCCGCCGGCTGGCCGATCACGCGGTAACCATCTTGGCCGCCGTCGACGCAGCCAGGCTCGACCTAAATCCCGACGCCGAACCTGTCGGCACCGTGCGCGTTGGCGGTTTCGCCACCGGCATTCGCGTTTCCTTGCTGCCAATCCTGCATGACCTGTCCATCGCCCACCCGCAAGTCGATGTCAGCATCAGCGAGTACGAACCTATCGAGGCGTTCGATCTGCTGGTCAATGATGATCTCGATTTGGCGCTGACCTATGACTACAACCTTGCGCCCGCCTCCCCCGACCCGGTGCTCGAAGCCGTCGGTTTGTGGTCGACTGCCTGGGGGCTGGGTGTCTGCGACAACTGGCCGAGTGCCGACCTGAGCACATACGCCGACTCTGCGTGGATTGTCAACTCGCGCAATACCGCTGACGAGGACGCTGTCCGCACACTAGCTGCCCTCGCTGGCTTCACTCCCCGCATCGCCCACGAGATCGACAGCCTCGACCTCGTTGAAGACCTCATCCTCGCCGGCTACGGCGTGGGATTGCTGCCCATCAACCGACCCACCCGCGACGGCATCCGCGTCCTGCCGCTGTCGGACCCAACTGTCATCCTCACCGCCTATGCCGTCACTCGACACGGCCGGTCCCGCTGGCCTCCGCTGCGACTCATCCTCGACCGGCTCCGCGCCCACGCTGCCCAACCCCACGAACAGCAATACTGGCCCCGCCCCACCGCTGGCTCTTGAGGGGACGGTGTTGGTGAGGCGACCGTTGCCGCGATAGGTCAGCTCAAATCCTCGTTCCGACGAGCTGACCGTCAGGATCGCGATTCGGCCCCCGGCTATCGTCCCCGCGACCTGCAACTACACCGGCTAGCTGCATGGCCCTGGCTGGCCGCACGTGGAATTCCGGTTAGCGGGAATGCAGATAGCTGCTCTAGAAGTGCAAACTGAGGTCGTGAAACATCGGGTTGCGCTGTGCGCTGCTTAATCGTCGATGACAGCGCCGACTTCGTCGACGCTGCAAGAAGCCTGCTTGAGCGCCACGGCATGACCATTGTCGGCGTGGCATCGACCGCCGCTGACGCGCTGCGGCGCTACGAGGAGCTACAGCCCGACGTGACGCTGGTTGACATCGACCTCGGCGGCGAGAGCGGCTTCGATGTCGCCGAGCAACTTCACTGTGCAACGTCGGCGACGTCGTCACCCGTCATCTTGATCTCTACGCACGACGAGCAGGATTTCGCCGAGTTGATCGAGGTCAGCCCGGCAATGGGATTCTTGTCCAAATCCGCCCTGACAGTTGATGCCATCCGTGATCTCGTCGACGGGTCAGCGCGACTCAAGAAAGGCGAGCACGGCTAGCACCCGCCGGTGATCATCACTCGTTTCGGGCAAATTCAGCTTGGTGAGAATGCTGCGCACGTGCTTCTCCACCGTACCCTCTGTGACCCAAAGTCGTTGGGCGATACCGGCATTTGAGCGACCCTCGGCCATCAGTGCCAACACCTCGTGCTCGCGCGCGCTGAGTGCTGCCAGCGGATCGTCGCGCCGCCGAGCCGACACCAGCTCCTGCACCAACGCGGGGTCCACGACCGAAGCCCCATTGCCGATCCGCTGGAGTGTGTCGATGAAGTCGGTTACGTCGGTGACCCGGCTCTTGAGGAGATAGCCGATGCTGTGTCCACTGGCCAGTAGATCCATCGCGTGCTCGACTTCGACGTGTGCCGACAGGACCAGGACACCCGTACCGGGGAACTCGTCGCGGATCACCTTCGCGGCGTCAAGCCCCTCGGTGGTGTTGGTCGGCGGCATCCGGATGTCGGTCACCACGAGTTTGGGCGTCCTGTCGCGGACCAGTCCTAGCAGCTCTGGGCCGTCGGCGGCCTGTCCGACGACGTCAAAACCCGACCGATCCAGCAGGCTGGCGAGTCCTTCTCGGAGCAAGACGTCATCCTCGGCGACGACGACTCGCATCGCCGCCTGTCCGCCGTCTTCGTGCACCGCCGTACCGTTCGTTTCGACTCCGATTTGATGCACGTCGTCACCGACGCGACACCCCTGCAATCTCACTATCTTGCACGACTGCGTGCGAGCGCACCCCAAGTCTCGGGATTTTGCAGGTGGCCGGTATACACACAGTGGCGCTGGCCGGTGCCTGGGTTGGGCGGCAGCGTTGACGACATGGCGAGCCCGCACCGGAATTCTGGAGTCATGGTCGCATCCCAAACCGCATCTCGGGCGGTTCACCGCGTAGCTCCAGAGGTCACCGCGGCCCGAAGGCCGCGGTGAAGTGCTCGCCGCCGGCGTCATCTTCCTCGCGCAGAATCCGGACGACAAATGACCGCCGAGAACATGCGTCCCGGTATTCCGATGACCCAGCCTCCGCTGGGGGTCGGACGGCACAACGAAGGGAACCGAAATGTTTAGGCTGCTCTGGCATTTGATGATGCGAATTTCTGAAGCGCTCGACCGCAGCTTGCTGACGGTGCCAGAGCTCAACGAGCCGTTGTCGCCACCGTCCGGCAGACCTTCGATGACAGGGCAGAGCGATCCGAACGCCGAATGGACACACCAGATTCGCCGAGCCCTGATCAGCTCGCACCAACGCACCACCGGCCCGGACCAACGCACCACCGGAAGGAACTGAGATGACCGAAAAGTACACGACGAACGATGCCGGTAATCCGGTACCGAGTGACGAGCATTCGCTCACCATTGGTCCGGACGGCCCGATTCTGCTGCAGAACACTACCTGATCGAGCAGATGGCCAACTTCAACCGGGAGCGCATCCCGGAGCGCCAACCCCACGCCAAAGGTGGTGGCGCGTTTGGCTATTTCGAGGTGGCCAACGATGTCAGCGCCTTCACCCGCGCGGCGGTATTCCAGCCAGGAACCAAGACCGAAACGCTGATCCGGTTCTCCACGGTGCACGGGGAGCGGGGCAGCCCAGACACCTGGCGTGATCCGCGCGGCTTTTCGCTGCGGTTTTACACGACCGAGGGCAACTTTGACATGGTCGGGAACAACACTCCGGTGTTCTGCATTCGAGATCCGTTGAAGTTTCAGAACTTCATCCGCAGCCCGAAGCGGATGCAGGCCACCAACCTGCGCGACAACAATATACAGTGGGACTTCTGGACCCTCTCACCGGAATCGGCGCATCAAGTCACCTGGCTGATGGGTGATCGTGGCATCCCGAAGACCTGGCGGCACATGGACGGCTTCAGCTCGCACACCTACAGCTGGATCAACGCCGATGGCGAGATCTTCTGGGTGAAATACCCATTTCAAGATCAACCAGGGCGTCGACTTTCTCACCCAGGACGGGTGATGCGGATCCGCAACGCCACCGACCCGGTCTATACGCCGAACTCCTACGGCGGTCCGCACGCCGATCTGGCGCATGCCGCCGAAGTGCATTGGGTGGCCGACGGCGAGATGGTACGGGCGGCCTATACCCTGCGGAAGGACCACGACGACTGGGGCCAGGCCGGCGCCCTGGTGCGCCAAGGTCCTCGATGACGCCGGACGGGAACGGTTGGCCCACAACATCATCGGCCACGTCTCCAACGGCAACGGTGGCTGACCGACACCGCCCACGCCGAGACAGAAGCCAGGGCTGTTGAATCCGTGAGATAGCAGCCCTGGCTTCCGTTTCGGTGGATTCTCATCGAGTACTCAGCTACACCATCGCCTTTTCGACCGCAGCCAACACCGCACGGGTGGAGTCGCGTGTGCCGATCGTGATCCGCACGCCGCCGTCTGCGAAGTGGCGGACGTGAAGACCGGCCGGGTCGAACACCTCGTCCCAGGGTCGGCCCGCCGAGGGCAGGTACACGAAGTTGGCGTGAGTGTCGGTGCTGTAGATGCCCATCGCCCGCAGCCGCCTGCGCAGGCTGTGGCGCTCCCCTGTAATCAGCTGAATACGTTGCCGCAGTTGGGTGTCCGCGTCGTAGGAAGCCGCGACGGCGATTGCACTCGTGATGGGAATGCCGAATGGCAGCTGGATCGTCCACAAGCTGCGGGTGAGCTCAGGCGCACCAAACCCGTAGCCGATCCGCAGCCCCGCCAGGCCGTACGCCTTCGAGAATGATCGCAGCACCACTACATTCGGGAAACGCCGCACCAGCGCGACCCCGTCGAGGCGGTGTTGCGGGGCGACGAACTCGATGTAGGCCTCGTCGAGCAATACCACGGTGTCCGACGGCACCCGCCGCAGTAACCGCTCGACCTCGTCGGCCGATTCCAGCGTCCCGGTCGGGTTGTGCGGGCGGCACAGCACGACCACCTTCGCGTCGGACGCGGCGTCGGCCAGCGCGTCGAGGTCGTGGTGGCCGTACGCGTCCAGCGGCACCGTCACCGGGTCGAGCCCGGCCAAATGCGCGAAGATCGGATACCCCTCGAATGTCGGCGACGTCATCACCATGCGGTCACCTGGCGCGGTCACCGCATGCAGCAGTTGCATCACCACGCCGGTCGCACCGGCGCCCGGGATGACCTGCTCATCGCGCACCCCGAGGTGACCGGCGATCAGCCCGCGAAGGGTCGCCGGCATGTACTCCGAGTAGCGGTTGGCAGCGTCGATCGACTCGATCAGCGCGGCGCGCACGGCCGGCAGCGGCGGGAACGGATTTTCGTTGAGCGACAACGCCAGTGGATCCACTGCCTTGGGTAGTGCGTCCTGGACGGTGGCCGTGATCGTGTCTGCTTGGCCTACCGACCTCATCAGTCGCGACCGCCCCATCTCACCGCCGCGGCACCGGCGAAGTCGCCGGCGTGCGCGAATGCGGCCATCATCACTACGTCACCGGCCCTCAGTTGACCGTCTGTGATCGCGCGATCCAGGTTGATCGGAATGCCCGCCGCGAACAGGTTTCCGTAGTCATCGAAGGTATCGACGTGTCTCTCCTTGGGCAACTCCAACGCCTCGCGCCAGTTTCGCAGGAACACCCGGTTGGGCTGATTCGTGATCAGCAGGTCAAGATCCTTGGGTTGCATGCCAATTCGATCACAGACGGCGAGCACCACTTCTGGCACCTCCCGGTTGCCGCGGGCCAGCACCTTGGTGATCTTGCTTTCTGTGAAGCCGATGTGCAGTTCGCCGGGGCCGGTCTGCCACCACTTGCGTGGCGGGTCAACGGCGATCGTCATGTCGCCGGCATACTCGCCGTAGGTGCGGGTTTCGACGTCCAGGATCGGCGAGCGGTCCGACAGCGTCACCAGCCCCACCGCGGCCCCGTCGCCGGGCACCGACGCCTGCGGCTTGCGCCGCACCGTGGGCTGGTCGAAGATCTGGCCTCCCGCGTTCTGCGCGATAGCGATCAACGCGGTCTTCAATTCTCCGGAGGACAGCAGTTGCTTGGCCACCTGCAGGGCCAGCACGAAGGCCGCGCAGCCGCCGTTGTGCAGGTCGAGCACGCAGCTCGGGCGCATCCCCAGCCGATGCGCCATCCCGCCGCCACCGCCGTAGAACGGCATATCGGGCAGCTGCGTGTGGGTGATCAGCACGTCGACGTTGGTAATCGCGTCATGACCGTGCCGCGCGACCAGCCCCTTGGTGGCCCGCTCGACCATGTCGATCGCGGTCTCGTCCTCGGCGACGTGATGCCGGAACTTCGGCGCACGGAACATCAGGTTGTCGCGCAGGTCGTCGGATTCGGCGAACTGTGCGTAATAGTCCGCGCCGACCGGCTCGCCCGGCAGGTAGGTGGAAACGTCGATCAAGCTGACGGTCATGGTGTCCTCATTTCATCCAGGCCGGTTTCACGGGCAGGCCGTTGCGGTGCCGGTATTCGGCAATTGCCTTGAGGTTCTGCAGCTCAAGCAGATGGCCTGCGCCGAACATGTCCCAGAAATCCCCGACCCAGACCGGCCGTTGCGGTGGCGCAGTCTCGGGGTAGGGGTTGTGGTCGTAGAACGGGTGGTGGCAGTTGGTCCACAGCACCACCGAGCCGGGCTTATCAAACACCAACTGCGCGTCCACGACCCGCATCAGGTAGATCATCCAGAGTTGCTTGCCCTGGTCCCACGCGCAGTGATAGTCCACGGTCATGGCCTCCCTGTTGGCCACCGTGCGAGTGAAGATCTTTGTCTCCGAACCCAGCCGGTCGTAGGCCAGCCACAACCCTGACTCTTCGGTCGGCGTGAACCCTCGCAGACTGTAGGTCCATTCCTCCAGGCAGCGGGTATCGGCCAGGTAGTCGAACAGCTCATCGGGTGGACAGTCGATGTAGCCGTTGACGGTGCAGAATTCACCGAATACCTGGTCGTGCGGGTACACCGACCGCATCATCTCCATGATGATCGGCGTCGCCGTCTCCCGGGGAGAAGTCTCGATACGGGTGACACCCTCGATCGGATCGGCTATCCCCCTGTGGGCGGTAATGTCTTCAAGCGCGGGCAGCGACATTGGACGGCGTCTCCTTTGCGTTCTGGACGGCATTGCCGAGAAAGTTTGCAAACGGCGGGATTTCGTCAGCCGAGCACTCGATGCTGATCACCGAGGGGCCCTCGACGTCCAGCGCCACCCGCAGCGCGGCGGGCAGCTCGTCGATGTCGTCAACGTCCGTCGAGAAAAGACTCGGGAACATCGTTCTCAGGCCGGCACCCAAACGGCTTGGGCCGAACCGGTTGTAGCTGTAGAGGTCGCCGTAGAACAGCTGCTCGCGCGTGACGCACATCGCGTGGGCGTGGTTGTCGAAGAGTAGGAATGTCACCGGCAGCCGGTACTGCAGCGCGGTGTGAATCTCCATGCCATGCATGTAGAACGCGCCGTCGCCGGCGATGACCACCGTGCGCCGGCCTCTCCCGAACGCGACACCCAACCCGGCGCCGAAGCTGTAGCCCATGCCACCCATGCCGAGCGCCACCAGGAACCGGCCGTCGCGACGCACCGGCAGATAATGAATCGCCGACGCGCCGATGTTCCCGGCGTCCACGACGACGTCCGCGCCATCGGGCAGCGCTGAGTCAAGCACGGTCATCGCGTCGCGGTACCGGACGCCGGGTCCGTCGAACGTCGGCATCTGAAGCTCGGTGTGCAACACCGTGTCGGGCACCCGAGTGTGGCTCGCCCGGCCATGCCCCGTCAGCGCCAATCTCAGCAGCGACAGCGAGCCGCGCAGGTCGTCGGTGTACACATGGGTACACGGCACATACGGGGCCGTCGAACCGATCGAGTAGACCGACACCGCAGCCAGCGCATCATCAAGTCCGGTGCGATCGGTCACCGACATCCGCGTCCCGACCAGCAGACACAACGCACTGTCCGCGACCGCGGCCGCCACGCCGGGGTGGCCCATCACGCCGGTCACGCCGAGCGCCGACGATGACCCGAGCCCTGGTGTTCCGGCGACGTCCTTGGCGTCGGGCACGGTGGCCACCCGGGCCCGCAACGCTGCGCGCAGTTGCTCCAGTTCGGCGCGAGCGTCGTCGCGGGCGACCTGCTCGCCGGCGATGATCGTCACCGGCCCGTCTGCGCGTCGCAACGCCTGGGCGACCGGATACGGATCGCCGATCAGCCTCTTCAGAAGCTGGCCGTTGTTGTTCAATTCGACCTTCGACTGCTGAACATTCTTGGGCAGCAGTAGCACCGCGGGGCCACCCGTCTTCGCCGCCGCGATCGCCTCCGGCAATGCCGACACGATGTCGGCCGGATTCACCACCCGCCGGCAGTACACCGACACCACGGAAAACAGTGCCTCGCCGTTCAACGCGCCGTTGCGGCCGCTGGTGTCCTGAAAAGCGCCCCGCCCGTCGAGGCTGGTCGGCGCCTGGCCGATCAGCGCAAGCACAGGCACGCGGCTGGCCAGCGACTCCCCCAGCCCGGCCACTGTGTTCAGACACCCGCCCCCGGACGTCGCGCACACCACGCCCAACCCCGCACCACAGCGGCTATAACCATCAGCCATCGTCGCTGCCGAAAACTCATGCTTAGCCAAGATTGCTGTGAGATCCGAACGGAAATACGCAGCGTCATAAAGATCTTCGATATTCGCACCATCCACACCGAAGACGAAATCCACCCCGATCGCCGCAAGGTGCTCGACAATGTAGTCAACCACCCGGTGTCGCCCGGCTACGGGGTGCATGCGGTCACCGCTCACGGCACATGCCTTGACGTCTCCGCCATGGTGCCCAACACGCGTTGCGCGATAACCCCATACATGGAGGCTCCTTCAGCTTCGGAACTTGTAGTTGGCAACCACCACCATCTGGGAGTGGACGGATTCCGTTGCGAACATGGGCTTTGCGCCAACTATTCGATGATGGATCGCGGCGAGTACTGGCGTCGATATCGTCGCTGACAACGCGACGTGATGTTTGGTGTCATATTCGACATCGTCGCGACGCTGGGTCATTGCTAGCGTTCCGCGGCGGTGCGGGAGCCACGGCGGGCGGTTGTTCACCGTGACACCCACACGCGAAAATCGTTGTCGCTGGTTCTATCGACACAGCGTTGGCAGCATGTTGGAATCGGTGACCATGTACGCCGTTGAAGTCACCGAAACCGGCGGTCCAGAAGTCCTGACCAACGTCGAGAAGCCGCAGCCCTCCCCTGGCTCAGGTGAGGTACTGATCAAAGCCGAGGCGATCGGCGTTAATTTCGTCGACACCTACTTCCGCTCCGGACTGTATCCGCACGAAATTCCGTTCATCCCTGGCACTGAGGTGTGCGGCACGGTCGAAGGAGTGGGCGACGGGCTGACGACGCTGCTCTTGGGCGAACGGGTGGCCACAGCTGACGCCATCGGTGCCTATGCCGAATACTGCATTGCGCCAGCCGCTCTCGTCGCGCCGGTGCCGAATGATATCGCCTCCGACGTCGCCGCTGCGGCGATCCTGAAGGGTATTACCACCCACTTCCTGATCAACTCGGTGTATCCCGTGCAGCAGGAGGACACAGTGCTGTTACATGCCGGGGCAGGCGGGGTTGGTCTCATCCTGACTCAGTGGGCGACGAGCTTAGGGGCTCGTGTCATCACCACGACTTCCACACCCGAAAAGGCGGAACTCTCGCGCAGGGCCGGCGCGGTCGAGGTGCTGGACTATCCCGACGACCCGCAACAGTTCGGCGAGAGAATCCGCACGCTCACCGATGGCAAGGGCGTGGAAGCCGTCTACGACGGCGTCGGCAAATCAACCTTCGACGCCAGCCTTGCCAGCCTGGCCATCCGAGGCACGCTCGCGCTGTTCGGTGCGGCGAGCGGACCGGTGCCACCGTTAGACCCGCAGCGGCTCAACGCCGCCGGCTCGGTATATCTCACCCGGCCATCGCGACTCCACTTCATTCGCACGCCCGACGAGTTCGCCTGGAGAACAGGAGAATTGCTCGAAGCGATCGCAGACGGGACCGTCACGGTGACCATCAATGGCAACTACCCGCTGAAGGACGCCGCGCAGGCACACCGCGATCTTGAGGGTCGCAAGACCGCCGGGTCGGTGGTGCTCACGCCCTAGCGCGCGGGTACGCCGCGTGGTCGCCGTGGAGACGACAATTGCCTAACCAGAAATCGAGAATCTCACCGTGCTGACAACTTCTGAACCCGCGTCTCGCGTTCGCAAAGTCCGCGGCGCGCAAACGGCCCGCTTGGCCCTTGTGGTCGGCGCACTCGGTATCGTGTTCGGCGACATCGGGACTAGCCCGATCTATACCGTCCAGACGATCTTCAACCCCAGCGACCCTCACCCTGTGCCGATCACCACGGACAACGTATACGGTGTTGTGTCGTTGATTTTCTGGTCGGTGATGATCATCGTGACGCTGACCTACGTCACCCTGGTGATGCGCGCCGACAACGACGGCGAGGGTGGCATCATGGCGCTCATCGCCCTAGTCCGCCGCTGGGGCGTAAAGGGCAGTCGCACCGTAGTGGTACTGGCCTCGCTGGGGATTTTCGGCGCCGCGCTGTTTGCCGGCGACAGCATGATCACGCCGGCGATATCTGTTCTGTCCGCGGTGGAGGGTGTCAAGGTCGTCGAGCCGGGGCTGCAGGGGTGGGTTGTGCCGATCACCGCCGTGATCATCGTTGCGCTCTTCGCGGTGCAGCGCTGGGGAACGGCTGCCGTGGGAGCCCTGTTCGGGCCAGTCATGATTGTCTGGTTCGTGGCGATCGGCGCTTGTGGGGTGAACGGCATCGTCGGCCATCCGGACATCCTGAGGGCGCTTTCGCCGGCATATGCGGTGAAGTTCATGGTCGGGGATTTCGGGACGGCGTTCTTCTCGTTGGCCGGGGTGGTGCTCGCGATCACCGGCGCGGAGGCGCTGTATGCCGACATGGGCCACTTCGGCCGGAAGGCGATCACCCGTGCGTGGGTGCTCGTCGTCCTACCCGCTCTTGTTCTCAGCTACCTCGGGCAAGGTGCGCTGGTACTCAGCGACAAGGCCGCGATGAGTGCGCCGTTCTTTCTGCTCACGCCGGGTTGGGCGAGATTGCCGATGGTGCTGTTGGCCACCGCCGCAACGATTATCGCCTCCCAAGCGGTGATTAGCGGGGCGTATTCGTTGGCGTCCCAGGCCGCCCAGCTCGGCTATTTACCGAGGTTGCGGGTGGTGCACACGTCGGCGTCAACCTTCGGCCAGATCTACATGCCGTGGATCAACGGCATGCTCATGGCGGCCGTCCTGATATTGGTTCTCGCGTTCCGTAGCTCAGCGGCGCTGGCGTATGCCTACGGCATGGCGGTGACGGGAACGATCACCATCACCACACTGCTGTTCCTCTATATCGCACGAATCAGGTGGCGAATTCCGTTATGGCTCATCGTAATCGGCGGCGGCGCGTTGCTGTTTGTCGACCTGCTGTTCGTGGCGGCGAACCTGACCAAGCTGGTCCATGGGGCGTGGCTGCCACTGCTGATCGCCCTGACGATATTCACCATCATGATCACCTGGCAACGCGGCCGTCAGATCGTGACCCGGGCGCGCGATAAGGAGGAGGGACCACTGCGCGAGTTCGTTGCCGAACTCGCCGACCATCGGCCACGGCTGACGCGAGTACCCGGCACGGCGGTGTTTCTCAACCGCGGAGCGGAGACCGCCCCCTTGGCGATGAGGGCCAATGTCGAACACAATCATGTGCTTCATAGACACGTGGTCATCGTGTCGATCGACACCAGGCCGGTGCCGCGCGTACCCGAATCGGAGCGGGTCGTAGTCGATCGCCTTAGCTATGGCAATGACGGCATCATCTATGTCAGGGCTCACTTCGGCTATATGGAAACCCCGAATGTCCCTGGGGCACTGGGGTTGCTCGAGCCGGCGCAGACCGAAGGCCGAATCACAATCGACGCGGCTTCCTACTTCCTGTCGAAAATCGAGTTGACGAAGGGTCAGGCACCAACGATGGCAGCGTGGCGAAAGGGCCTGTTTATCGCCACCTCCTATCTGACCGCCGACGCCGCCCAATTCTTCGGGCTGCCTCGCGACCGGACGGTGGTCATGGGTGGCAGAATCGAGGTCTAGGCTCAGGTCTGCGTCTGCAGGACGACGAGTGACCGCGGGCCGACCGCAAGCTCTCGGCTGACGGTATCTCTCAAACAAGTTGGGGCACAATCGATTCGGTAAGTCAGCATGCGCGCGAACGGGAGTCATCGTAGGTGTTGGCAGCTGTCGACGAATCCGTGGTGAAGGAATTCGGTATAGGCGTTCCCGCAGCGCGGGAGGCTAGCCGCTGAGCGGCAACTCGGCCTGTATGGACGTGCCCTGGCCAGGCGGGCTGATGATGGTCAGGGTCCCGCCGAGCGCCTCGGCCCGGTCGGTTAGGCCGATGAGGCCGGAGCCGCATGAGGGGTCGGCACCTCCTGCGCCGTCGTCCCGAACCGTCAAGAACAGGCGAGAGCCCCGGACAGCGGCACTGACTCGGACTACCGAGGCGCGCGCATGCTTGACAGCGTTTGTAATGGCTTCGGCCACCAGGTAGTACGCCGCCGCCTCGACGGAGGGGGGAAGGCGATTTTCCACGTCCAAGTCGAATTCCATCGGAACGGGCGTGCGACGGGCCAGTGCCTTCAGTGCAGGCACCAGTCCGCCCTCGGACAGGACTGCAGGATGGATGCCGCGGGAGACTTCCCGCAGGTCGTCCAACGCGTCTGCCAGCCCGACGTCGAGCCCCCTCAGCTGCCTACCGAGCTCCAGCGCTTCAGGGGGCACGTCTGGCTCGATAAGGCGCAGCTGTAGCGCGAGCGCGACGAGCCGTTGCTGGATACCGTCGTGCAGGTTTCGCTCGATGCGTCGCCGGGACTCATCGGCCGCGGCGACGATCCGGGCACGGGACGCCACGAGGTCTGCCCGGGCTTGCGCGTTGGCGATGGCGGTGCCCACCAGGTCGGTGAACTCGCCGATGCGGGCTTCCGTGCCCGCGGGCAACGGCTGGTCCTGCGGTGACAAGGCGGTCATCGCCCCCCAGATCGTGCCGCCGACCATGATCGGGGCCCCCACCGCGGAGTAGGACCCTCCTGGCAAGTCTGGTGGCGACTGTTCGACGCGCCGCGCGGGCTTGCCGCTGTCCCGTACCGGCGCGGCAACTATGCCGTCGATGGCGATGCGGCTGCCGACGGGCAAGGCGCCGCCCGTCCGATTCCAGGTAGCAGCGACAGTGGCACTGCCATCGGGCTCGAAGCGCAGGAGCCGCGTGATCTCGGAGCCCAGGAGCAGCGCGACTTCCTTTGTCACCGCAGCGAAGACCTCGTCCGACGGCATCCCGTGGGCCACGAGCGTGGCAACACGTCGCAATGCGGCCTGCTCCTCGTTGAGCCGGGCAAGCTCGTCTCGACCACGCTGCAGCGACTCGGCCATCGAATTGAAAGTGCGCTCTAGCACGCCGATCTCGGCCCGACCGGTCTCCGGCACACGAGCGCCGAGATCGCCGGCGGCGAGCCGCTCGGCCATCTGGGCGGTCCGTCGGACCGGACGAACGACGCCGCGAGCCAAGTAAGCGGTGATGAGCGCGGTCATAACGACCGACGCAGCGAGTCCACCGCTTGCGAAGGCCATCGCTCGCCGGTAATCCCGGTCCGCCGCGGTCTGGTCCGCAACGCTCAGCGACCGCTCTGTCGTTAGGTAAGCGTCCAGCTCACGCCGCAGCGCGTCCATCCGTTGTTTCCCATCCGCGCTGACCGCCAGACTTCTAACTGAGGAGTCACCCCGGCGCGCCCCGTCCACCACCGGCACCGAGTAGTCGTCGATGTAGGCAAGGGCGTCCCTCTCCAGCCGCTCAGCCCGCGCGGTCTGCCCGGGATCGTCGACGATTTCGCGCAGTGCCGCAAGTCTTCCGGGAAGGGACCGCCGGCTGTTTTCCCACGGCTCGAGGAAGCTCGGCTCCCCGGTGATGATGAAGCCACGCTGGCCTGTCTCCATGTCGACCAGGAGATTCCGCACATCGCGAGCGACAATCCCTTCTTCCAGAGAATTCTGGGCCACACCCCTGGCCCGGCTCACGTCCGCCATCGCGAATAACAGGAGGACGAACGCAGCGACCACGATCAGAGCGAGCACACTGGTCGCGAGAAGCAAGCGTGTGGTCAGTCCGACCCGCATCTCGGCCCCTTGCCCTGGTGCTCACGGCTTACGTAGAAGTAGAGCACGCGGCGGATCGACTCACCAGCGCATGGGAAGGATGCGGAATTACCCAGGGCCCACCGCCGATTTCTTAGCCGGCGATGAGGTCGCGGCGGTTGGTGAATCGGATGTCGAGGCTGCGCAGGTAGGTTTGCAGTCCGGCGTCTTGAACGGGGATCAGGTGCGCGGGGGCACCGGATTCGTTGAAGTGGGCATGCCACATGCCCGGTGGCGTGACAAACGCCCCGCCGGCCTGCCAGTCCACCCGGATCGGGTCGATGATCTTGCCGTGTTCGACATGGGCGCCCAACAGGGTGTAGCAGCCCGGCTGAGCATCCAGTATTAGATCCAGCGCCACCGACTGATGCCGATGCGGCAGCTGCTCTTGATCCGGGGGCAGAATCCCGAACATCGCCCACAGCGTGTGGGTGATCGTTAACGTCTGCTCCTCTTCGGTGTTGGCCAATAACACACTGACGCGGCTCTTGTCGTTAGCGCCTGGGCGCGAAGCGATCTCATCGAGCTTGGCCACTGCGTCGGCACGGCGGAACTTGGTCGCCCGAAACCGCGGCGCAGTGGCCTCAACGCCCAGATAGCGCAGCAGCGGCGCATCATGCACCCAGTACATCGCCGTCTCGCCGTCGGCGTAAAACACCGACTTGGCCCCCGCCGGCAGCGTCAAGAAGTCACCCTTCTCAAAACGCACCAGCGTGCCGTCGACCGCCGCGAAACCCCACCCGTAGAGCACGTAATACAGCTGGGAGGTGGCATTGACGGCGGTATCGATCTGCTCACCGGCACGGATCCGCACGAAATTGGCCAACAACGCCGGGCTGGTCGCCTCCCCGGACGTGATGCCCATATCGGCCGACAAATCCAGCGGCACCACTCCGGTGCGCTCATCCTGATAGATCTCCGGGCTGAACTGCTTGATCGGCACCTTCGGGGTGAACCCCGAGCCGATTGGATTGGCCGCCTTCGAATACTCGAAATACCGGGCATCATCGGCCCAATGCTCAAACCGCCCCTCAAACCCGTACTTGGCCACATTGGTCATCGGCGCCGGCACCGTTGGATCAATATTGACCGACCCTTTCAACTGACCTGATTCCGCGATGGACATCATGATCTCCTTTCGATCACATCGACTGTTACATCCGTATTGTATGCGACTTGCATCTATGAATGCAGAGTGTTGTTCGACACATCCGGCTTGGCGACGAAGGGTTCACCGACAATCCACCGTCCTGGCGGAGCAGGGCGATGACCGGCCGCTTGTGCCATCACCTCCGCACTTCCCGTCACTGAGCCGACGAAACGTCGGTCGCCACAGTGCATACGGAAGCGGTTACCGAATAGCGCCCGAGTCCGCGTGCCGGCTGGAGGCAGCCCGAGGCGGCACCAGGTGTACGGTCCAAATGCAGGACAGATACAACTCAGCTGCAAGGAGGGTGCCGTGGTGCCGAGGGCGCCCCGCGCTGCGAGAGGCGCGGCAAAGGACCGCGCATTCGACTACGTCAAGGCGCGGATTCTGACAGGCGCATTCGCGGGCGGGGAGCTGATCAGCGAGGGCGAAGTCGCCACGGCGTTGGACATGTCGCGCACCCCAGTGCGGGAGGCCTTCCTGCGACTGGAGGCCGAAGGGCTGCTGCGGCTGTACCCGAAACGAGGCGCCCTCGTCGTGCCGGTCTCTCCGGAGGAGATACGCGAGGTCATGGAGGCTCGGCTGGTCCTGGAACAGTTCGCGGCCCAGAAGGTGATCCGGCTCGGTGCCGCCGCGCGCAAAGGAGCATACGGCCGGCTATCAGCCGAGCTGAAACGGCAGCGCAAAGCGGGCGGGGCACGTGATCTCGAGGAGTTCCTCGAGTCCGACCGCGCGTTTCACGCCGTCACGATTGAAGACACCGAAAACGCGATCCTGACAGGCTTTTACGCTTCCCTGCGCGACCGCCAGATGCGCATGATCGGCGAATCGACTGTCCGCGATCCGCGGCGGATAGCCACCATTATCGACGAACATCGCGCCATCGCCGAAGCTATTCGGGACGGCAGTCTCCCCCGGGCCCTGCAGGCGGTCGAGATTCACCACGCCAGCACGGTGCGAGCTTTGGGTATCGCCGTCGACGCTTAGCCGTGGTAGACGTACCGGCTGGTTGGAATCACTAGATCCAGATCAACGCAGACTTCTACGACGCCCTCGGGTCACCCGGCCGGGGATCAACGGTCGGCATGGCAGCCAACGATCCGCGTGCGGTCAAGGAGCTCCCGCCGATGGGAAACCTGAAGCGGCACAAGCGGATAGATTCGATCAACGAAATCCTCTGCGGTGTAATGTGATTCGGGGTCATACACCTGACGCTATGACGGCATTGTCGGGTCGACTAACTGGATATCAGTGGGGCCAAGGCCGAAGACAGCGATCCTGCGGGTGCATGCTGGCCTTGCAGCACCCCCATCGTGTGGGGACTGCGTGCAGGACGTTTCACGTACCCACGCTGGCCAACGGGGACGGCGTCGTTGGGTACGAGTCGTTCCCGCCGTTGACCCACTCACACTGCGCTTAATCTACTTGGCACAACACCGTTATCCACGGCGGGCGCCACAACCACCCGGTCGAGCAGATCATTGATCCGGTCGTTGCACCGCTCCGCTTCGCGTTCGTCGCCAAGACGGCGCCACATACGCATACGGGCGAGCTCCTCGGTGATTTTCCGGCCGGTTGCGATGGACATCGGGCATCCCCTTTCGGTGACGTTTGCATCACCGCTCGTCGCGCTACCCTCGGCCCATCCCGTCGGTATAGTCCGCGGCCTTGGGTGAACTCTCGCTCTTAAGATCCCGCGTGACGCAGCGGCTGTCATCGATGCTGGCGCCACCGATGGGTTCCTGTTAGCTGGAACTCGTCGGGAAACGACCAGCAGGGCGTCGCCTTCTACGGTCCCGTGCGATCGATAGGGCACCGGTTTACCGACATTCGAGCGCCGATCCCTGACGGCGCTTCTTCTGAAGTTGCCTAGCCTGCTATTTCTGTGTCTACCATCACCTCGTGAAAATTGGAGGCCACACAAGAGGTGCTGCAGGCAATCGTTGAGCGCACGAAACAGTCGACCAACACAGCCCAACCCGCATACCGAAACCGACGTGCCGCTCCTGGCGACGATCGCGGGATGCACGCCGCGTGCGTTCATCAGGGGTCGGGCAACGGACGGAGGCGCAATGAGTACACCCGCACAACTAATGGTCCAGTGCTTGGAATCCGAGGGTGTTTCCCTGGTTTTCGGGATCCCGGGCGAGGAGAACATTCGCTTCGTCCAGGCGTTGGCCAAGTCGCGGATACGGTACGTACTGACCCGGCACGAGCAGGCCGCGGCGTTCATGGCCGAGATGTACGGCCGGGTGACGGGGCGCGCGGCGGTGGTATCAGCCACGCTGGGCCCCGGCGCGATCAACATGCAGCTCGGGGTGGCCGACGCGACCACGAACAGCACGCCGTTGGTGGCAATCTCGGCCCAGGTCGGCCAGGATCGCGAATACAAGGAGTCACACCAATACGTGAACCTGGTGGCGATGTTCCGCCCGATCACCCGGTGGGCCGACGGCGTACCAACCGCCCGGGCGATACCGGAGATGTTCCGCAAGGCGTTCAAGGTGGCCGAGACCGAACGCCCGGCCGCGGTGTATCTCGCCGTGCCCGAACACATCGATGCCGACGACTCCGACTACGACCTGGCACCCCTCCCCCGCAACGTGGTCCGTCCCGAGGCACCGTCACCGAGCCAGGTGGAGCGGGCGGCCGCCGTCCTGCGAAACGTCAAGCGCCCCGTCGTCTTGGCCGGGCACGGCGCCGCCCGCGCTGGCGCCACCGAGGCACTGCTCCGATTCTCCGACACGCTCGGACTGCGCGTCGCAAATACCTTCCACGGCAAGGGTGTGATGCCCGACGATCACCGCAACAGCATGGGGACAATCGGCTTCATGCGGCATGACTACGTGAACTTCGGCTTTGACGCTGCAGACGCCATTATCGCCGTGGGTTACGAATTGCAGGAGTTCGACCCCGTTCGCATCAACCCCAACGCGGACAAGAGAATCATCCACATCCATCGCTTTCCTGCCGAGGTCGACGCTCACTACTCGGTCGACGTCGGAATCGTCGGCGACATCAGCGCTTCGCTGGACGCACTGACCGATGCCCTCGCCGGCCAGCCCTACGACAGCGGCGCGGCCCCGGGCCACGACCTGTTGGCCGAAGAGTTCGCGCGCGGGCAGTGCGATGACCGGTTCCCGCTCGCACCTCAGAGGATCGTCGCGGATACCCGTGCGGCACTGGGTCGCGACGATGTGGTCCTCGTCGACACCGGCGCGGTCAAAATGTGGATGGCGCGCCTG
The DNA here is from genome assembly GCA_963770125.1 of uncultured Actinomycetota bacterium. Lineage (GTDB taxonomy): Bacteria > Actinomycetota > Actinomycetes > Mycobacteriales > Mycobacteriaceae > Mycobacterium. The sequence goes on from CAVYPI010000024.1 coordinate 53,010, forward strand.
TATCCGACCTATGTGAGAAATACGTGTCTGATCTCAAACGGCTTGTCCACCATGGCGTTCGCCTTACCCGGTGCCCTCGGTGTGAAACTGGCGCGTCCGGACGTCAAGGTGTTGGCCGCGGTGGGCGACGGCGCATTCCTCATGAACTCTCAGGAGATCGAAACCGCGGTGCGCGAACGCATACCCATGGTGGTGTTGATCTGGGAAGACGGCGGGTACGGGCTCATTGAATGGAAGATGGACCTCGAACTGGGCGACCACTACTACGTCGCATTCAACAATCCCGACGTCGTCGCCTACGCCGGGAGTTTTGGCGCCAAGGGATATCGGATCGGCAGCGCCGACGAGTTATTGCCAACACTGAAGCGTGCCCTCGACGACGACGCCGTTTCGGTGATCTCGTGTCCCGTCGACTACTCGGAAAACCTACGGCTGACGGACAGACTCGGCCAACTCGACGGCGCCCTGTAGCAGTCTTGAGTAGTCGGCGAGCGTTGCCGAGACGACCGCATCGACGTCGCGGGCCAGCAGGAAGCGTTCCTGCACAAGCGTATTGGCAGCCGGATGGCGGTCACCTCGTTGCCGTCGTCATCGACCGCCGAGTGGAATAGCGACATTCACGGATGTCCCGCGTCCGGGCTGACTGCTGATGTGCATCTGGCCGCCGAGCACCGCGACGCGGTCCTTCAATCCGATGAGTCCGGATCCTTTGCCGGTGTCTGCCCCGCCGATTCCGTCGTCAGAGATCGACAGACGAAGTTTGCGTTGTTGCGCGTCGGCAGACACGGTTACCCGGCTGGCCTGGGCATGCTTTGCGGCGTTGGTCAGTGCCTCGGCCACCACGTAATAGGCGGCGACCTCGACAGCGTCGGGCAGGCGCTGCTCAATCGCAATGTCGAGGTTTACGGGAACCGTAGAGCGGCGCGCCAGCGTCTTAAGGGCTGGGCCCAATCCGCCTGTGGAGAGGATGGCCGGATGAATCCCGCGCGAGATTTCTTGCAGCTCCTTGGACACGTTGTCCAATCCCGCCACAACGTCGGAGAGCTCTTGGGTCAGGAGGGTTTGTTCGGGCAGCGCGTGTGCCTGCGCTGCGCGAGCTTTCAGCCCCAAGCCGACCAGCCGTTGTTGGGCGCCGTCATGCAGATCTCTTTCGAGGCGTCGTCGCGCGTTGTCGGCGGCCGCCACGATGCGCGCGCGAGAGGCGATCAGCTCGGCACGGGTGGTGGCGGCCGCGATCGCGGTGGCGACTAGGTCGGCGAATTCGGCGATGCGTTCTTCGGTATCTGCCGACAGCGGTTCAGTATGCGACGAGCCGACGACAGCGAGGCCCCATATGCGTTCGTCCACGACAATCGGGGCGCCCACCCGAGCGCCGGTTGCGCTTTCGAAGCTATCGATCCGGGCGGTATGACCGCTGCGGAATACCGTACTGGCGACTTTGTCCCCTTCAAGCGGGAGACGCTCGCCAATGCGCAGCCCTTCCACTTCGGGCCCGGCGTAGGAGGCAACGACGACTATCTGCGCGGCCTCGGTCTGGTATTGGAACACCTCTGCGCTGCCCACTTGCAGGCATCGCGCCATCTCCTCGGCAACCGCCGCGAAAACCTCCGGCGGGCTTGCCCCCCGCGCGACCAAGGTGGCCACTCGTCGCAACGCAGCCTGCTGCGTCGCCAGCACGCTGAGCTGGTCGCGGCTGGCCTCGGCTTCCCTGCGTCGCTGATCGGCCTCTGCGGCGCGCCAGCGGGCCAGGTCCGTCAACGCGCTGGCCACCAGCGCCATGGTCAGAAACGCAACCATCGCCACCCAGTCATCCGCCCGGTGAAGGGTGAAAAGGCTGACGGAATAGAGGGGCGGAGTGTGAAAGAAGTCGAAGGTCAAAGCGCTGGCCACCGACGTCAGGGCCGCCAACCACCAGCCCCACACGATCGCTATCGCCACGATGCCGACCAGATAGACCACAGCCAATCCGCCCACCGGGGCAACGCGCTTGAGCGGGTACAGCAGGAGAGTCTCGGCCGCAATGAAACAGACGGCGACAACGAACCCGAACCACAGCGGCAGGGTGCTCGGGCGCACCAAACGGGACATGAACCGAGCGCGAGCGCCGACGCCGGGGGAGGTCACGCTTTGCCCCACTACAACCGGCCGGTCGGCCGGGACCATCTCTGCCTCACGACGCCAGCTCATATCGAATAGGTCCGCACCCGATAGCGTAGTGGGCGGACATACGCCGGCCGCACGGTTCGGCCTGCGCGCCCCATCAGCCATGCTGAACTACAACATTGTCAGAGCCGACCCGGGTACGCGCTCAGTGCCACGGAGCTGTTGGTGGTCGGGCGGCTCGGCGTGCCGGTCACTTTCTGGCGGCGAGCGCGGCGTCAACCGCTGCATCGACGTCGGTGCCGTCATCGTCGACCGCAGAGACAAGGTTGACATAGGGCTCGCCCAGCCCGACGGCCGGGGACGAATCTTCGTCGACGATGAGTTCCGGACAAAGGTTGACCACATCTATGCCGTCGGCGACGTGATCGGCTTTCCCGCATTGGCCGCCACGTCGATGGAGCAGGGCAGGCTCGCGGCCTACCACGCACTCGGCGAGCCCGCGCCGAGCATGCCCGGGCTGCAACCGATCGGCATCTACTCGATCCCCGAGGTGTCCTACGTCGGCGCCACCGAGGTCGAGCTCACCGGGGACTCGATCCCGTACGAGGTCGGCATATCCCGCTACCGCGAGCTCGCCCGCGGCCAGATCGCGGGCGCCTCCCACGGCAAGCTCAAACTGCTGGTGTCCACCGACAACCTCAAACTGCTGGGCGTGCACATCTTCGGTACCAACGCCACCGAACTCGTGCACATCGGCCAGGCGGTGATGGGTTGCGGCGGCACCCTCGAATACCTGGTCGATGCGGTGTTCAACTACCCGACGTTCGCCGAGGCATACAAGGTCGCCGCGCTGGACGTGATGAACAAGATGCGTACGCTCACCCGGTTCCGTGCCTAATGTCGAATTCCAATCGCGTATCTGTGTGCCTCAGACCCTGATAAGCGCAGCCGGCTGGCTTCGTTGCTGCGGTGATGTCGACAGCCGGTTGCCCCTTAACGTTGCCGAAGCTTGAATCACGCATGGAAAGACAAAGTCCTCGATCAGGTGCCGAAGGTAACGCTCGTCCTCGTGTCCAACGTAGGCGTCCAGCCACGATGCGCACCTCTGCGCCAGATCGGGAGCCACGGGAATTCGTTTGATGGCAATCCATTTGAGCCCCCTGTTTCCCTTCGGGTGACGCCTCGCAGGCGTGAAAATGGGGTCGGGTTGCCCGCCGACGCCGACGTTTTCTTGGGTGCGTAAGCCCGTATTTGAGCCTGGTGCCGGGGCCCGACCTGGAGATCTGCTCGGTGAGGGTGGCAAGCACGGCGGCGATCGAGCGGGTGGTGGCGGCGTACGCTGCGGTGATCACCGGAGCGCGGCCGAGCTGTTGGCTGCGCAGCGCGGCCTGAATGCGGGTGGTTTTCATGTCGATGTCGCGGCGGCGGGCGTGTTTGAGCGCGGCCCGGATCTGGCTGCGGTTCAGCTTCGCCGCCGAGGAAGGGTCGGGGGCCTTGGCTAACAGCTCGAGCGTATCCGGCGCGGCGAGGTCGTCGAAGGCCTCCAGCGCGGCGGGGAAGTACTCGCGCAGCACATACCGCAGCCGCAGGGTGTGGCGGGTGCGTTCCCAGATCAGCGTCTTGTGGGCGCGTGCAACCACTTTGATCGCCTCGGCCTGCGGACTGTCGGCCGCGACCGGCCGCAGCTGATGCGCGTCGGTGCGGACCATGTCGGCCAGGGTGTGCGCGTCCGCCTTGTCGCTCTTGGCGCCGGAGACGCCGTGCCGTTCCCGATAGCGCGCCGCCTGCAACGGATTGACCGCATAGACCGTGTACCCGGCCGCGACCAAGGCTGATACCCACGGTCCGCGGTCGGTCTCGATCCCGATAGCCACCTCGCCCGCGCCGGCGTCCTCACCCGCGCCGGCGTCCTCGCCCAGGTGCGCGCCGATCATCTCGTGCAGCCGGGTGATCCCGGCCACCCCCTCGGGCAGCCGCGCCGCGGCTAGCCTGCGCCCGGCCGCATCCATCAACTCGACATCGTGATGATCCTCGGCCCAGTCATCGCCTACGAATAGCAATTCGCCTCTCCCATCTGCAGTTATCGATTCCGTCGGCAGCGAGCGGGAGAATTCTCAGCGACCTAATGAACGAGTGCTCACGCCACCACCGGGGCGGGCACGACATCCCATCAGCGATTCCTCCTCCCGGGCGAACCGGCGGGGGCAACGATCTTCCATAGGACTCGAAGTCCTGGGTCACGGAGTGCTCACCCACCGGCCGCTACCGGTAGCGAGTCTGCCGGATGACCGACTCGCCAGTTCTCATTAGGGTCACGCACTGTTGCTTCGAGCACGCCGGTCAGAATTTCGGTTCCCCTCGACCGAGGCCCCCGGGCAACCCACCCTGTTCGAACGTGCGGATGTTATTGGAGGACAAGCGAGTTGAAGCAGGAACCGGAGGAGATTCCCGACACTGAGCATGAGCTTGTGTTGGAGCGGGTGTGTGCGATCGATGTCGCCAAGGACTCGGGCAAGGTGTGCGTGCGGGTGAGCAGCCGGGCGGGCAAGCGAGTCAGCAAGGTGTGGGACGTGCCCGCCCGCAGCGGCGCGGTCGCCGAGCTGGCCGAGCACCTGCTCGCCGAGGGGATCGAGAAGGTCACCGTGGAGTCCACCTCGGACTATTGGCGCATCTGGTTCTACGTGCTGGAGGCGGCTGGGCTGTCGGTGCAGCTGGTCAACGCCCGCGACGTGAAGAACGTGCCCGGCCGACCGAAGACGGACTTGTTGACCGAACTACTGCAGGGATTTTGGGGCGGGTGCGTGCCGGGAGGGGTTCGGCTGGCTAGGTTCGCTGCTCGTGGTCGGCGATGCGAGAACAGCCGCGGGATTTGGCGGTGCTGGTGGTGCCGGGGCGGGGTGGTCTGGAGGCGACCGGCGATCTGTTCCAGCCGTATCGGCTGGTTGATGCCGGTGGTGCGGTCGTCGCGCCGGTCGCGGCGTATTTCGCTGAGTTGACCGCGTGTGGGCGACCGGCGACCACTCAGCGTTCGTACGGGATGGATCTGTTGCGGTGGTTTCGGTTTCTGTGGGCGTTGGGGGTGGCTTGGGATCACGCGACTCGGATGGAGGCCCGCGATTTCTGTCGCTGGCTGCAGATCGCGGACAAGCCGGTCCGGCCACACTGGCGGCGCCCGAACGGCGATGGTGCCGCGGTGGCGCGGTCACGGACCGGGCCGGGCGTGAATGCGGTGACCGGCAAGGCGGATGCGCGGTAGCCGGTACGCGGCGGCGACGGTGGCGCATTGCGAGACGGTGCTGCGCGGGTTCTACGACTTCCATCTGGAGGCGGGCACCGGGCCGATGGTCAACCCGTTCCCGCTGGCCCGTTATCGCGGTGCCGGCCGGGTGGATGCTCATCACAATCCGATGGAGCCGTTCGTCGGGCATCGCAGCGGCCGGTATCGGCCGAAGGTGGTGGATCGGGCGCCGCGGTGTATCCCGGACGAGCGGTTCGACGAGTTGTTCGCGCAGTTGGGTTCGCATCGTGACCGGGCCCTGGTCGCGTTCTGGGTTTCGACCGGGGCGCGGGCGTCGGAGTTGCTGGGTGCCACGGTCGCCGACGTCGACCCGGGACAGCAGTTGATCACGGTGATCCGCAAGGGAACTCGGGCGATGCAACCGTTGCCCGCCGCGCCGGATGCGTTCGTGTGGCTGCGGTTGTATCAGGTGCAGCTGGCCGCGGTGGCCCCGGCCGGGCGAGACCAGCCATTGTGGTGGACATTGCGAGAACCGTTGCGGCCGTTGCGGTATGACGCGACCCGCGCGATGTTCAACCGGGCCAACGCGGTGTTGGGGGCGAACTGGACGTTGCACGATCTGCGTCACACCGCAGCGTATCGGATGGCGCGCGACCCGCAGATGCCGTTGACCGATGTGCAGTGGGTGCTCGGCCACGCCCATCTGTCCACCACCCAGCGCTATCTGAACCCGGTGACCGAGGACGTGATCGCCGAAATACTGGCGTATCACGCCCGGCGACGCGACCACGATCCGGCGACCCCTGCAGCGCCGGGGTACCGCGCCGAGAGCCTGCAGATCCTCTTCGGTGAGGCCGGGTCGTGAGCGCCGTCGACACGTCGCGCATGGCGCCGGCGGTGGCCCCGCCGCCGGTGGCGGGATCGGTGAAATCCACCGGCGCGCAACTGGTGGCGGCGTTTCCGCCGCGGCCGGTCGCCGCGTCCTGGCCGGCCACCGAGACGCGACGGTCCGCAGTGCTGGATCGGGTGCTGGCGGCGCCGTTCGCGTTGGACAACCCCAACAGCCAACGCAACCGGCGATTGGGGGTGCTGGCGGTGCTGGGCTGGCTGCGTGCGCAGCCCGGCGACAATTGGCAGCAGCGGTGGCGCGCCAGCGGCGCCGAGGACCAACCGGACTGGCGATTGCTGGTCGGCGCCGACCGCGCCAAGCCGCTGCCGCACCTGACCTCGGGGCTGCTGGTGCTGATCTGCGCCGAGGTGATCCGGCCCGGCCTGGACTGGCTGCTGCGGTTCGCCCCGGCGCGGCACAACCTGGCCGCCGAGATGGCCCGCACCCGCGATCGGGCGGCGTTCGCCGAGCTCGCCGCGCTGTGTCAGGGCCGGGTCGGACAGCAAAGCCAGCAGCAGGCGCTGACCAACATCGCGATCATCACGGCCGTCAAGGGCGGCAACGTCGCGGCGGTGCGGGTCGGCGACTGCCTGGAACTGCTCGCCACCGCCGCGCGCACGCGTGCCACCGAACGACCGGCACGCCCACAGCCCGTTGTTCTATCAGCTGCTGCGCGCGCACGGCGACCTCGGCCCGGACGCGCCCGCCGCGATCGAAATGTTCTCCGGCCGTGGGCAACCCAACTGCGAGCAGCTGATCGACCGCTACCGCATCGCCTGCCGGCCGGTGCGCGACGTGCTGGTCGACTACCTGCGCGAACGCCAGCCGGCGGTGGACTTCTCCACCCTGCAGCGGCTGGCCTACCTGCTCGGCAAACTGTTCTGGGCCGATCTCGAGGCGCACCACCCCGGCATCGACTCGCTGCAGCTGCCCCGCGACGTCGCCGCGGCGTGGAAGCAGCGCGTGCTCACCCGCCCGAAGGCCACCAAGCACCACGGCCAGCTCACCGGGCCGCGGCTGGACGGGCGCAGCGTGCTCACCGCGGTACGGGCCTTCTACCTCGACCTGGCCGAGTGGGCCGACGACGACCCCGCCCGCTGGGGGCCGTGGGCGGTCCGGTGTCCGGTCAGCGCCAGCGACGCCTCCCACAAGAAGGCCCGCCTGCACCGCAAGTCCCGCATGGACACCCGCACCCGCGAACGATTGCCGGTGCTGCCCACCCTGGTCGCCTGGGTGGCGGCCGAACGAGCCCGCACCGCCGAGCTGCTCGCCGCCGCCGAGCAGACCCGACCCGGCGAGGTGTTCACCGCCGCCGGGACGACCCTGCGCCGGGCGGTGCTGAAGACCCAGACCACCGGCCGGGTCTGGGCCGAGCACCCCGACACCGGAGCTCGCCGCGACCTCAGCTTCGACGAACACCGCGGGTTCTGGACCTGGGCCGTGGTAGAGGTGTTGCGGCACACCGGAATCCGCATCGAGGAACTGACCGAACTGTCACACCACAGCCTCATCCAATACCGGCTGCCGACCACCGGAGAACTGATCCCGCTGCTGCAGATCGTCCCGTCCAAGACCGACGCCGAACGGCTGCTGGTCATCTCGCCCGAACTCGCCGACGTGCTGTCGACCATCGTCGCCCGCATCCGCGGCGATCGGCCCGACGTGCGCGCTGGTGGTGTCCTACGACAAGAACGAACGCGTCTACAACCCGCCCATGCCGCTGCTGTTCCAATGGCGGCGCCGACTGGACAACCGCGCCGTCAGCGAGACCGTGCTGCGCACCTACCTCGACCACGCGCTCACCGAGATCGGCGTCAAAGACGCCGCCGGCCAACCGATGCGCTACACCTTCCACGACTTCCGACGGCTGTTCATCACCGACGCCATCATTCACGGCATGCCACCGCACATCGCCCAACTCGTCGCCGGCCACCGCGACATCAACACCACCATGGGATACAAGGCCGTCTACCCCGACGAAGTGATCAACGGCCACCGCGCCTTCATCGCCCGCCGCCGCGCGCTGCGCCCCGGCGAGGAATACCACACCCCCACCGACGCCGAGTGGGCCGAGTTCGTCGGCCACTTCCAACGCCGCAAGGTCGCCATCGGCGACTGCGGCCGCTCCTACGACACCGCATGCATCCACGAAC
>CAVYPI010000025.1:0-38536 GCA_963770125.1 uncultured Actinomycetota bacterium
GGCACGTAGACGGCCGTCGTGGTGTCGGACACCGCGACGACGCGGGCGCCCGAGTCGTCGACCACGCCGGGCTGTGGCACGTATTTCAGGTTGGGCGTGTCTTCTTCGTCGGCGGGCCGCAGCAGCGTCAGCCGCAGGTCGGTCTGCTTGGGACACGCCTCCAGAACAGACACCGCCGTGGAACTGGCTTGCGCATCCACAAGCCGGCAGATCGGCGAGGCGGGCGTGCCCGGCTTGATCCGTGCGTCGAGCGCGCCGTGAGAGGACAGCATCCGGACCATGTCCGAGCGCCACATCTCCAGGCGACTGTCGCCGGCCGACAGCACGGTGGTGCCATCGGACGACAGCGTCACCTCGGGGTCGGCGTATGCGGTGCGGCTGGGTCCGCGCCTGCCGGTCTTGGCGTCGATGGTGCTGACCTGCCCGCAACCGCGGACGTCGGGATATACCGCGACGGCCAAGTTGTAGACATACGTGACGCCGCAGAGCTCGAGGTCACGCGCGTAGCTCCCTACACAACGTGTCTCCGGTGGCAGGGTCGCGGCCGTCGACCTCGCGGCCGTCGCCGGTGACGACACTGCCTGCCACCACCAACGGCGTTGTGGTCTTCGGGCTCGGCGCCGTCCACAGCTGCCGCAGTGAGCCAGGCACCGCCTTGGCGGCGTGCGGGTTCGCGCGGGCGTCGCGGCGGGCCGACTGATGGTGGCCCTGGCGTCGCTGGTCCACCAGATCAGAGCGGCGACGACGGCGACCACTGCCGCGATCGCCGCGGCCGCCACCACGTCGCCCTTGGTGCGGCGTTCGGGTTTGACCATCCGTCGGAGGTGAACCTCGGTTAGCCGGCGTTCGCGGCCGCTGCCTTGCGCGGGCGACGGCGACGACGGCGCCGGCCGGAGTGGGACGCCTCCGAGTCGTCGGCGGTCGCGTCGTCCTCGGCGGGTGCGCTCTTCTCGGCCGTCGCCGCGGGATGCCCGGTGACCTGCTCGCCGCCGCGGGTGCGCCTGCGATTGCGGGTGCGGTTGCGGGCGGGGCTCGGCGGGCTTGTCCGCTGGCGCGCGCTTGGCCTGCGGCTTGCGCCGCTCGCCAACCGTGCCCTTGGCATCGGTCGGGATGTCAAGCTCTTCGTAAAGATGCGGTGAGCTGGAGTAGGTCTCGGCGGGGTCGAGGCAAGCCAGGCCCAGCGCCTTGTCGATCATCTCCCAGCGGGCGAGCTCGTCCCAGTCCACCAGCGTGACGGCGATGCCGGTGCGCCCGGCCCGGCCGGTGCGGCCGATGCGGTGCACGTAGGCCTGCTCGTCCTCGGGGATCTGGTAGTTGATGACGTGGGTGACGTCCTCGATGTCGATGCCGCGGGCGGCGACATCGGTGGCGACGAGCACGTCGATGTCACCCGTGCGGAACGCCTTGAGCGACTTCTCGCGGGCGGCCTGTGCCAGGTCGCCGTGGACGGCACCGACCTTGAAGCCGCGTTCGGCCAGTTCGTCGGCGACCTTCTGGGCGGTGCGCTTGGTGCGGGTGAAAATCATCGTGGCGCCGCGGCCCTTGGCCTGAAGTATCCGGCTGACCAGTTCGACCTTGTCCAGCGCGTGGGCGCGGTAGACGAACTGTTCGGTGGTGTCGTGGATGGCCGCCGAATGCGGTGCCTCCGCCCGGATGTGGGTGGGCTGGTTCATGAACGTGCGGGCCAGTGTGATGATCGGGTCCGGCATGGTCGCCGAGAACAGCATGGCCTGCCGTTCGTCGGGGATCTGCTTCAGAATCCGCTCGATGTCGGGCAGGAAGCCGAGGTCGAGCATTTCGTCGGCCTCGTCGAGCACCAGCATCGACAGCCCGCCGAGTTGCAGGTGGCCCTGCTGCGCGAGGTCGAGCAGGCGCCCTGGCGTGCCGACGACGACGTCGACGCCCTTCTGCAGCGCCTCGATCTGCGGCTCGTAGGGCCGACCACCGTAGATCGACGTCACGGTCAGCTTGCGCTCAGCTGTGTCCGATGTCGCCGCCGGCGCGCCTCCGGTGGTGAGGTACTTCGCCGCCACGGCGAGATCACCCGACACCTGTAGGCAGAGTTCGCGGGTGGGGACCACGACGAGCGCGCGGGGGATACCGCTCAGCGGGCGCTCCTCGTCGGTGGTGATGCGCTGCAGCAAAGGCACCCCGAAGGCCAGGGTCTTGCCCATGCCGGTGCGCGCCTGGCCGATGAGGTCATCGCCGGCAAGTGCCATGGGCAGCGTCAGCTCTTGGATAGCAAAGGGATGTTCCTTGCCGTCTTCGGCCAGTGCGCGGACTATTTCGTCGCGAACTCCGAGTTCGGCAAACTTTGGATTGAGATGCGTCATGCTTGGTAGACGTAGCCTTTCAGTGTCATTTCTCGTAGCGTCCACGCGCGCACGAGTTCGACGAAGCTACGGCCGGGGGCCCTGCGTTGACGTCGCGGGCCGACTGCGTGCACGCACATTTCCTAGGTAGCGGCGCATTATTCGGAATCACTGTTGAGTGCTTCCAATGCCACTGCCTACATCCATGATAGCTGGCCGGGTTTGCCTCGCGGTCGGTGCGCCAATCGCCGTCTAGAGTTGGGACATGAATTCGACGCCGCCCGCGCCCTCTCCCGAACAGACCTCGTCGGGCGTGTCGGCCGACCATCCCGGCGTCACCGAGCTCTTCGCGCTGCTGGCCTACGGCGAGGTGGCGGCGTTCTACCGGCTCACCGACGAGGCGCGGATGGCGCCGAACCTGCGGGGCCGAATCAACATGGCCAGCATGGCCGCCGCGGAGATGAATCACTACGAGGTGCTCCGGGATGCGTTGGAGCGCAGGGGAGTCGACGTGGTGCCCGCGATGACGAAGTACGCCTCGGCGCTTGAGAACTACCACCGGCTGACCACACCCAGCACCTGGCTGGAAGCGCTGGTAAAGACCTACGTCGGCGACGCGCTGGCGGCCGACTTCTACCTGGAGATCGCCGACTCGCTGCCCGACGAGGTGGGCAACGTGGTGCGCGCGGTGCTGGCCGAAACCGGACACTCACAGTTCGTGGTGGCCGAGGTGCAGGCCGCGGTGACGGCCAGCGAGAAGCAGCGCCACCGCCTGGCGCTGTGGTCGCGCCGGCTGCTCGGCGAGGCCATCACTCAGGCCCAGTATGTTCTCGCCGACCATGACGAGCTCGTCGACCTGGTGATGAGCAGCGGCGAGGGCCTTACCCAGATGACTGAGTTCTTCGATCGGCTCCAACACACGCACAGCACCCGCATGCACGAGCTGGGCCTGGCCTGAGCTACTTCGTGCAGTTCGCGATCATCGTGTTGTTGTTCTGCGCGGCGATTGCGGTGCCCGACGCGTCGGTGATGCTGCAGTTCAACTGACCGGTCACGCTCGTCGCAGTGACGGAACTGAGGGTCACGCCCGGGTCGAGCACCACGGTTTTCGACCACGGCAGCGCCACGTTGACGTCGGTCTGCAGCGCTCCTTGCGCATCGGTGTAGATGACTGTCACCAGGTCGATGAGATTGCGGTTGCCGGTCACTCGGTAGGTGATCGTGTTCGGCGCGGGCGCGGGAGCCGCATCGGTCGGCGGGGCGCTGGGCGGGGCACTCGCGGTCGGCGTGGCGCTCGCGGTCGGCGTCACGGTGGTGACCGTTTCGGACGGCAACGGCGCCGCGGGCGGGGGGGCCGCCGTTGTGGTGGCGACCCTCGGTGCCGACGTGGTGGCGGCTGGTTGCGAGGTGGTCGGCGGCGCGACGGTGGTGGACACTGAGCCGCTGTCGCCGCCACCGAGGATGACCACTGTGCACATCACTGCGACGAGCAGAATCGCGCCGGCAACGCCGGCGATCCAGATCCACCGGCGATCGATCGGCTGATAGTCGTCGTAATCCTCGTCCTCGTAGTCCCCGTAGTCCTCGAGGTCCTCGTAGTCCTCGACGTCCTCGTAGCGCCCGCGGTCGACGTCGACGGTTTCGCCGCCGTCGTCCCCGTGGCTGGGAATCCGTTCGGTCGGGCTCGAGGAATACGGTGAATGTGCGGTGTATGACCTGTTCATGCAGCTATCCCAGTCGTTTCGTCCAATGCCGGGGTCGATGCTATAGAGACAGATGTGACGAATGAGGTTGACGCGCTGGGGCTTTGATCACGGTCCGGACTCGGTTCGGTCGAGAATCCGCGCTGGCCTTCGCCGGGCGCCCCGCTTCGCGGTTTCGCTACTCGCGCTGGATTATCGGTTCGCTAACCGCGAAGTGGCCGGCGCGGCATCGCACCGCAGGCGTCCACTAGCCTTCTTGGCGAGGAACACACGAACGGAAAGGGTCCAGCGTGGAGGTCAAGATCGGTATCACCGACAGCCCGCGCGAGCTGATCTTCAACAGCGCGCAGACACCCAGCGAGGTGGAGAAGTTGATCACCGACGCGCTGAGTAAGGATTCGGGCGTGTTGACCCTGACCGACGAGAAGGGCCGCCGGTTCCTGGTGCAGTCGGCGAAGATCGCCTACGTCGAGATCGGCGCCGCCGACGTGCGGCGGGTTGGCTTCGGCGTCGGCGCGGAGACCGCTAAGACCGGGTAAGCGGCACGTGGGACAGGCCGCGCCAGATGAACTGCACCGTGCCCTCGACGGCATCGTCTTTGGAGATCGGCCGGTCGTTGTTGAGCCAGTACCGTGCTGAGTCGACGCTGATGCTCACCAGCCCGACCGCGATCATCCGGGCCCGGTGCGGTTCCAGCCCGGAGTCATGGCTGATCAGGTCGAACACGGCGTCGGTGCACGCCTCCGTGGCCACCTTGACCTGCGCGGACACCTGAGGTTCGGTCACGTAGTCGTTCTCGAAGATCAGCCGGTAGCCCTGGCCGTCGTGCTCGATGAAGTCGAAGAACGCGTGCACCGCGGCCCGCACCCGCTGGCGGTTGTCTGTGGTAGTGCGCAAGGCCTGGCGCACACCCGAGACGAGATTGTCGACATGCCGCTGCAGCACCGCCAGGTAAAGCTCGAGTTTGGACGTAAAGTGTTGGTAGAGAACGGGTTTGCTCACGCCCGCGCGGTCGGCGATCTCGTCCATTCCTGCGGCGTGGTAGCCGCGGTCGACGAAAACCTCGCTGGCAGCAGCGAGTAACTGCCCGCGGCGTTCGTCACGGGGCAGCCTGTTCCCGCGCCGGCCCGCGCCGGTCAGCGCGCCGTCTTTGGCCGGTTGCGCACCTCTCCGCGCTGCGGTGTTGGCGAGATCGCTCATTGTGTCCTTCATCTGGCTTCGGTTCGCAAACGACACTACTACCGTTGCCGCGGCGAGGCGGACGCATGCCATCGTGCCGTGACGGTGGCGCGCCGGAAGTGCAAGCGCAGCAGACTGTGCCATCCTGTTTCGGTGACCTACGACCCGGGGCGTCGCGGGGGCGGTCTCGTGCCCGTGCTGCGCGAAGACTGGCGAGAGCCGTTGCGCGCGCAGCGCGACCCGCTGGCCGAGGACTCCGGCCGGGTCAGGTCCAATCGAGACGAACATCGGCGCGTGCGCAAGCAGTCGTGGCTGGGCCGCTTCATCTCCTCCTACGGCTGGCGGGCCTACGCATTGCCCGCGTTGATCGCGCTGACGGGCGTCGTGGTGTACCAGACCATCACCGGAACCAGCGCGCCCGCACCCAAGGCGATCGAGGGACCGGTGCAGGGACCGCCGACCATCGGCGTGGCCGGCACGCAGATCATCGGTGCGCCACCAAAGGGGCTCACGCAGTTCGATGTGAACCTGCCCACCGGGATCCTGCCCGACGGCGGACCGTTCACCGAGGCTGGCGCCAAGACGTGGCACATCGTCCCGGGCACCACACCCAAGGTCGGCGAGGGCACCGCCAAGGTGTTCACCTACACCGTCGAGGTCGAGGACGGCGTCGACACCACGACGTTCGGCGGCGACGACGGATTCGCCCGGATGGTCGGCGAAACGCTGGCCAATCCCAAGAGCTGGACCCACAACCCGCAGTTCGGGTTCACCCGCGTCGACAGCGGTGCACCGGACTTCCGGATCTCGCTGACCTCGCCGATGACCGTGCGAGAGGGCTGCGGCTACGACATCCAGCTCGAGGCGTCCTGCTACAACCCCGCCTACGCCGACAACCAGCCCCGCGTGTTCATCAATGAGGCCCGCTGGGTGCGCGGCGCGGTGCCGTTCCAGGGCGACGTCGGCTCCTACCGGCAGTACGTGGTCAACCACGAGGTCGGCCACGCGATCGGCTATCCGCGCCACGAGCCATGTGGTGACAACGGTGAGCTAGCGCCGGTGATGATGCAGCAGACGTTCTCGACCAACAACAACGACGCCGCCCGATTCGACCCGGATTCGGTCAAACCCGACGGCAAGACTTGCCGATTCAACCCCTGGCCGTACCCGATCGCCTGAGCTTCGCCGCGGGAACCACCCCCGCTCGCGCATGGGCCGTCCGTGGGGAAGCAGACCAGGCTCGTTGCTGTTGACTGCAGTACCTGCTGTGATGGTCACTAGACGTCAATCAAGGAGATTTCGGTGTCGACACCGTTGCCACCGCTGGTAGAACCGGCGGCCGAACTGACGCGCGAGGAGGTTGCGCGCTACAGCCGTCACCTCATCATCCCGGACCTGGGGGTCGACGGGCAGAAACGGCTCAAGAACGCCAAGGTGCTCGTCATCGGCGCTGGCGGGCTGGGTTCGCCGACGCTGCTGTACCTGGCCGCCGCGGGGGTGGGCACCATCGGCATCGTCGAGTTCGACGTGGTCGACGAGTCCAACCTGCAGCGCCAGATCATCCACGGCCAATCCGACATCGGCCGGTCCAAGGCGCAGAGCGCCCGTGACTCGATCCGCGAGGTCAATCCCCTTGTCGAGGTTCGGCTGCACGAGCTGCGGCTCGAGCCGGACAACGCCGTCAACCTGTTCAAGCAGTACGACCTGATCCTCGACGGCACCGACAACTTCGCGACTCGCTACCTCGTCAACGACGCCGCCGTGCTGGCCGGCAAGCCCTACGTGTGGGGGTCGATCTACCGCTTCGAGGGCCAGGTGTCGGTGTTCTGGGAGGACGCGCCCAACGGGCTCGGCCTGAACTACCGCGACCTGTACCCGGAGCCGCCGCCACCCGGCATGGTGCCGTCGTGCGCAGAGGGCGGCGTGCTGGGCATCCTGTGCGCGTCGATCGCCTCAGTGATGGGCACGGAGGCCATCAAGCTGATCACCGGCATCGGCGAGTCGCTGCTCGGCCGGTTGATGGTCTACGACGCGCTGGACATGACGTACCGCATCATCAAGATCCGCAAGGATCCGTCCACGCCGAAGATCACCGAGCTGATCGACTACGAGGAATTCTGCGGCGTGGTGTCCGAATCGGCCGCCGAAGCCGCGGCCGATTCGACGATCACTCCTCGCGAGCTACGTGAGCTGCTGGACTCCGGCAAGCCGCTGGCGCTGATCGACGTTCGTGAGCCGGTCGAGTGGGACATCAACCACATCGAGGGCGCAAAGCTGATCCCGAAGTCCGCGTTCGAATCGGGCGAGGCGTTAGCCAAATTGCAGGTCGACCGCACCCCGGTGTTCTACTGCAAGACGGGGGTTCGCTCGGCCGAGGTGCTCGCCATCGTGAAGAAGGCCGGCTTCTCCGACGCGGTGCACGTGCAGGGCGGAATCGTCGCGTGGGGCAAGCAACTCGAACCCGACATGGTGATGTACTAACGGCTCGTTTGCCGTAACTCGCCTTAGGCTCAGTTTGTGACTGTCGAACCACCGCCTGATCATGTGTTGGCGGCGTTCGGGCTGACTGGTGTGCGGCCGGTTCCGCTCGGCTCGAGCTGGGAGGGCGGCTGGCGCTGCGGCGAGGTCGTGCTGTCGATGGTGGCCGACCATGCCCGCGCCGCGTGGTCGGCCAAGGTTCGCGAGACGTTGTTCGTCGACGGTGTGCGGCTGGCCCGGCCCGTCCGGTCGACCGACGGCCGCTACGTGGTGGCGGGTTGGCGGGCCGACACGTTCGTCGCGGGAACGCCCGAACCGCGCCATGACGAGGTGGTCTCGGCGGCGGTGCGGCTGCACGAGGCGACGGCCAAGCTGGAGCGGCCCCGCTTCTTGACCCAGCCGCCGGTCGCGCCGTGGGCGGACGTCGACGTGTTCATCGCCGCCGACCGCGCCGCGTGGGAGGAGCGGCCGCTGCACTCCCTCCCGCCGGGGGCGAGGGTGTCGCCGGGTTCGGCGGACGGGCAGCGCTCGGTCGAGCTCATCAACCAGCTGGCGGCGTTGCGCCGACCGACCAAGAGCCCCAACCAGCTGGTGCACGGCGATCTTTACGGCACAGTGCTTTTCGCCGGCACCGCGGCGCCCGGTATCACTGACATCACCCCGTACTGGCGGCCCGCGTCGTGGGCTGCGGGCGTGGTGGTCGTCGACGCGCTGTCATGGGGCGAGGCCGACGACGGGCTGATCGAGCGCTGGAGCCCGCTGCCGGAGTGGCCACAGATGTTGTTGCGCGCGTTGATTTTCCGGCTCGCCGTGCACGCACTGCATCCACGGTCGACCGCGGCAGCGTTCCCGGGCCTGGCGCGAACGGCCGCGCTAGTGCGGCTGGTGCTTTGATGCGCGTCAGAACTCATGACGAACCTCTGACAGCCTGATCCGGCCGCCATTCGCGAGCACCCCTTCAGCGCGCAACAGCTCCAGCTGCCGGGTGGCCAGGTGCGGCGTAGGCTTACCCGACGCGGTGATGACCCGATGCCACGGCAGATCGGACGAATCCGTGCGCATGATCCAGCCGACGATGCGGGGACTGGAAAGCCCTGCGGCGTCGGCGATATCTCCGTAGGTCGACACCCGTCCGGCCGGGATCGACGCAACCAATGCGCGCACGGTTTCGACCTGCTCGTCGGTGACCGCAGGCATCTCAGATCCGTTCCAGCTGCTTGCGAATCACCGCCGCGGTATCGGCCGGCCGCGCCTGGGGAACCATGTGATCGCAGTCGAACTCTAAGAGTGTGAAGTCGGGGCGCCCGCCCAGTCCGGCGAGCAATTCATCCGTGACGTACGGCGGATCCGTCTTTGTGGCGTGCACCAATGTGACGGGTATTCCAATGCCCGGCAAACTAATTGGTCGCGCCAGCTCACTCCAGTACGACAACATCGCCGGGATGCTGATCCGCCATCCCGCGCGCCCGCCGGGCAGGTCGATCAAGTGCTCATCGAGCTCGCGGTCCAGTTCTTCCGGGTCGACCTCGCCCCACGAGCCGTTCATCTTTTCGGCGCGGGCCTCCTCGCGGTCTGTGTAGTCCGGCGAGGCGAACATGTCGTCGGCGATCTCGCGCATCCAGCCGCCGTCCAGGCCGACCGCGGGATCGAGCAGCACCAGCGCCGCGACCAGATCGGGGCGCGCGGCAGCCAGATTCAGCGCCACCGCGCCGCCGAACGAATGCCCGACAACCACCACCGGGCCGTCCGCGTCGGCGTCCAGCAGGCCGGCCAGTGCGCCGACATTCGCGTCGATGCTCCAGGGCGCCGCCCAGGACGACCGTCCGTGCCCGATCAGGTCCGGTGCGACGATAGCCAACTCGGGCAGGTGCCGCGTCGCAAGCGTCTGCCAGCGCTGACCATGCCCGGTCAAGCCGTGGACGGCCAGGATCTGCCGCGGGCGGGTCGGTCCGTAACGATGCACGTGCAGCAGGTCGGTCACGGCGTCGATGCTGCCAGATGCCGCCAGCAGGTGATGACGCCGCTTGTCGGACCCCCGTGATGTCATGCCTTCATGTCCGCACCGCACACCGAACTGACGCCCACCGCCCTCACCGAACCGGGCATTCGGGGTGTGGTTCGCGTGCTGGGCGGCGCGGGTACCGGGAAGAGCAGCCTGGTGATTCAGGCCGCGACGGCCCACATCGCCGGGGGTTGTGAACCGGAATCGGTTCTGCTGCTGACGGGTTCGGCGCGGCTCGGCAGTCAGGCCCGCGCGGCGATCACGTCGGCCTTGTTGTCCGCAGGCAGTCGCGCGGTGGTCCGCGAACCGTTGGTCCGCACCGTGCACTCGTATGCCTTCGCGGTGCTGCGGTTGGCGGCACAGCGCAACGGCGACCCACCGCCGCGGCTGATCACCAGCGCCGAGCAGGATGGCATCATCCGCGAACTGCTCGCAGGCGACCTGGAGGACGGCGACGACTCACCAGTGGCCTGGCCCACCCAACTACGGCCGGCGCTGAGCACCGTCGGATTCGCCAACGAATTGCGTGACCTGCTGGCACGCTGCACCGAACGCGGCGTGGATCACGTTGCGCTGCAACGTATCGGGCGAACCTGCGGCCGACCCGAGTGGTTGGCAGCCGGCCGGTTCGCGCAGGCCTACGAGCAGATCATGCTGCTGCGCTCCGCCGTCGGCATGGCTGCGCCCCAGGCCACAGTGCCCGCGCTCGGCGCTGCCGAACTCGTCGGTGCCGCGCTGGAAGCGTTCGCGACCGACTCCGACCTGCTGGCGGCCGAGCGCAGCAGGATCAAGCTGCTTCTCATCGACGACGCGCAGCACCTCGACCCGCAGGCGGTTCGGCTTGTTCGCGTGCTGTCGGCGGGCGCCGAGTTGACCGTCATCGCCGGAGACGCGAACCAGTCGGTGTTCGGCTACCGCGGTGCCGATCCGTCGCTGTTGCGCGGCGACGAGCCTGCCATCACCCTCACTCGGTCGCTGCGTTGCGCACCGGTCATCGCCGACGCCGTCACCGCAGTCGCACGGCGGCTGCCGGGCGTCGACGCGGCACGTGAGGTAACCGGTGCCGAGGAACGGCCGGGCTCGCTGACCGTGCGGATCGCCGCGACGCCGCACGCCGAATCGGCGTTGATCGCAGACGCCCTGCGCCGCGCACACCTGGTCGACGGCGTGCCGTGGTCACAGATGGCGGTGATTGTGCGGTCAGTGCCCCGGCTGGGCGCGGCGCTTGCGCGCGCCCTTGTCTCCGCAGGGGTGCAGGTGGAGTCCCCGGTGCCCAGCGGCCCGCTGACCGATCAGCCCGCGGTGCGCGCGCTGCTCACGGTGCTCGACGCGACGGCGCGTGGCCTGGACGGCGACCGGGCGCTGTCGCTGCTGACGGGGCCCGTCGGCCGGGTCGATCCGGTGTCGCTGCGTCAGCTACGACGGGCGCTGCGCCGCGCCGATGGCTGCCAGCCGCCGCGGGAGTTCACCGATCTGCTTGTCGAGGCGCTCGACAACGAAACCGACAGATTGTCCGCCGATCTCGGCCGCCCATTGCGGCGGGTTCGCGCCGTGCTCGCGGCGGCGCGCGGCAGCTTCGCCGATGGGCAAGACCCGCGCTACACACTGTGGCGGGCCTGGCACCGGTCCGGCCTGCAGCGGCGCTGGCTGGCCGCCAGCGAGCGCGGCGGCCTCGCCGGCGCGCAGGCCGACCGTGACCTCGACGCGGTGACCGCGCTGTTCGACGTGGCCGAGCAGTACGTGACGCGGACGACGGGCGCGTCGCTGCGTGGCCTCGTCGACCACGTCGAGGCGATGGGGCTGCCCGCGACTTCCCGCGATCAACGACCGGAGCCCGACGCAGTCGCGGTCCTCAGCGCCCACGCGGCGCTCGGCCGGGAATGGGATTTCGTCGTCATCGCGGGCCTGCAGGAAGGGCTGTGGCCCAACACTATTCCCCGCGGTGGCGTGCTGGGCACCCAGCAGCTGGTCGACGTGATGGACGGCGTCGCGACGGAGGTCGACCGTGGATTGTCGAGCAGGGCGCCGCTGCTGGCGGAGGAGCGCAGGCTGTTGATCGCCGCCATGGGCCGCGCCCGTAGTCGTCTGCTGGTGACCGCGGTTGACAGCGACTGTGGCGAGGAGTCGATCCTGCCGTCGCCGTTCTGCTATGAGCTGGCGGCCCTGGCGACCAATCCCGACCCCGACCCGCCCGAACCGATCCAGGCACCCCGGGTGCTGGCTCCGCCGGCAATGGTCGGCCGGCTGCGCGCAGTGGTGTGCGCCGCGCCGGAAGCGGTCGACGACACGGTACGGGTCTGCGCGGCAACACAACTGGCGCGGCTCGCGCGGGCCGGTGTCGCCGGCGCCGACCCGGCGCAGTGGTACGGCATGAAGCCGTTGTCCACCGACGAGCCGCTCTGGAATGGCGACGACCACGTCGTCACGCTCTCACCGTCGACCCTGCAGACGTTGACCGACTGCCCGCTACGCTGGCTCCTCGAACGCCACGGCGGCACCGAGCGATGGGATGTACGCTCCGCGGTCGGCTCACTTCTGCACGCCCTGGTCGCCGAGCCGGCCAAGACCGAGCGCCAGATGCTGAACGAACTCGAAAAGGTCTGGCGCAAGCTGCCGTTCGATTCCCAGTGGTATTCGGAAAACGAGCTGGCGCGCCATCGCGCGATGCTGTCGACATTCGCGCAGTGGTGTGCGCAGACCCGCAACGAGCTCACCGAGGTGGGCACGGAGATCGACGTCGACGGCACGGTCAGCCCAGGGGTGCGGGTGCGCGGCCGCCTCGACAGGCTCGAACGCGACGGTGCAGGACGGTTGGTGGTGGTCGACATCAAGACCGGCAAGACTCCGGTCAGCAAGGATGACGCGCAACGCCACGCCCAGCTGGCGATGTACCAGCTTGCCGTCGCGGAAGGACTGCTGCCACAAGGTGATACGTCAGGGGGAGGCCGATTGGTCTATCTCGGCAAGACCGCAGCGGGCGGCGCCACCGAGCGAGAGCAGGACGCGCAGACCGCGGACACCCGTGCGGAATGGCTCGAGCTGGTTGGGCAAGCGGCGGCCGCCACCAAGGGACCGGAATTTCTCGCCCGGATCAACGACGGCTGTGCACACTGCCCGGTGCGGGCCATGTGCCCGGCCCAGGCCGCCACCGGAGGACGATCGTGACGCTGCGCTACAGTCCGGCCGAACTGGCCTGCGCACTTGGCTTTTTCGCGCCCACCGAGGAACAGGCTGCGGTGATCGCCGCGCCGCCCGGACCGCTCGTGGTCATCGCCGGCGCCGGCGCGGGCAAGACGGAAACGATGGCGGCCAGGGTGGTGTGGCTGGTCGCCAACGGCTACGCGCGCCCCGGCGAGGTGCTCGGGCTGACGTTCACCCGCAAGGCCGCGGGCCAGCTGCTGCGCCGGGTCCGCACCCGGCTGGCGCGGCTGGCCGGCGCCGGCCTCGTTTCCGGTGGCGGCGACATGGCCGACGATCCCGCCACCGTCAGCACCTATCACGCGTTCGCCGGGTGCCTGCTGCGTGAGCACGGCCTGCTGTTGCCGGTCGAGCCCCACACCCGATTGCTCGGCGAAACCGAGTTGTGGCAGTTGGCGTTTCGCGTCGTATGCGAGCACCCAGAGCAGCTCGACACCGACAAGACCCCTGCGGCGGTGACCGCGATAGTGTTGCGGCTCGCGGGCCAGCTGGCCGAACACCTCGTGGACACCACAGAACTGCGCGACACCCACGTCGAACTGGAACGGCTGGTGCACACGCTGCCGGCGGGTCCGTATCAGCGTGACCGCGGGCCCAGCCAGTGGCTGCTGCGCATGCTGGCCACCCAGACCGAACGCACCGGGCTGGTTTCGCTGATCGACGCGTTGCACGCGCGCATGCGGGCCGAGAAGGTCATGGACTTCGGCATGCAGATGGCCTCGGCCGCCAGGCTGGCGTCGACCTTTCCGCATGTCGGCGAGCAGTTGCGTCAGCGGTACCGGGTGGTGCTGCTCGACGAGTACCAAGACACCGGGCACGCGCAGCGCGTGGCGCTGTCGTCCCTGTTTGGCCGCGGCGTCGACGACCAGCTGGCCCTGACGGCCGTCGGCGACCCGATCCAGTCGATCTACGGATGGCGGGGCGCGTCGGCGACCAATCTGCCGCGGTTCACCACCGATTTCCCGCGGGCGGACGGAACACCTGCGCCCACGCTCGAGCTGCGGACCAGCTGGCGCAATCCGCCGCGGGCGCTGCATCTGGCGAACGCGGTGTCCGCCGAGGCGCGACGCCGTTCCGTCGCGGTGCGGGCCCTGCGGCCGCGGCCCGGCGCTGAGCCGGGCGTCATCCGCTGCGCACTGATGACCGATGTGGCGGCCGAACGGGTTTGGGTCGCAGACCATTTGGCGAAGATGTATCACGGGGCCCGCAGCGACGGTTCTGCCGCGCCGACGGCGGCGGTGCTGGTGCGCCGCAACGCGGATGCCGCGCCGATGGCCGACGTGCTTGCGGCACGCGGCGTCCCCGTCGAGGTCGTCGGCCTCGCCGGGTTGCTCGCCGTGCCCGAGGTCGCCGACCTGGTGGCGACGCTGCGTCTGGTGGCCGATCCCACCGCCGGAGCCGCCGCGATGCAGGTGCTCACCGGGCCAAGGTGGCGACTCGGTGCCCGCGACATCGCCGCGTTGTGGCGACGCGCCGTCGAACTCGATGACCGGCCGACCCACGAAGCCACCATCGAGGAGATCGCCGCGCAGGCCGCCACCGACGCCGACTCGGCCTGCCTGGCCGACGCGATCTGCGATCCCGGGCCTGCGGAAGCGTATTCGGTGGCCGGCCACGGCCGGATCGTCGCGCTCGGTCGTGAGTTGACCGCGCTGCGCGCCCATCTGACGCACCCGCTGCCCGACCTCGTCGCCGAGGTGCGCCGGTTGCTCGGCGTCGACATCGAGGTCCGGGCGGCGAGGCCGGTGGCATCGGGCTGGTCGGGCACCGAGCACTTGGACGCGTTCGCCGACGTGGTGGCCGACGTCGCCGCCCGGCCGGGCGCGACGGTGCCGAGTCTGCTGGCGTACTTGGACGCCGCCGAGCAGATAGAGAACGGCCTGGCGCCCGCCGAGGTGTCGGTCGCCAACGACCGGGTACAGATCCTGACCGTGCACGCCGCCAAGGGGTTGGAGTGGCAGGTGGTGGCGGTGCCGCACCTGAGCGGCCGGGTGTTCCCGTCGACGGCGTCGACGCGGACCTGGCTGACCGACGCAGGCGATCTGCCGCCGCTGCTGCGCGGCGACCGCGCCACAGTCTCCGAGCACGGCGTCCCGGTGCTCGATACGTCAGACGTCAACGATCGAAAGCGTTTGTCCGACAAGATCTCCGATCACAAGCGGCGCCTCGAGCAGCGCCGCATCGACGAGGAGCGCAGGCTGCTGTACGTGGCGCTCACCCGCGCCGAGGACACCCTGCTGCTGTCGGGTCACCATTGGGGCGCCTCGGAGGCCAAGCCCCGTGGCCCCTCCGATTTCCTCTGCGAGCTCAAGGACATCATCGAGACGTCCGAAGCCGCAGGCGATCCCTGCGGCGTCGTCGAACATTGGGCGCCGGCGCCGCCCGACGGTGAGCCGAACCCATTGCGCAACAGGGCGATCGAAGCACTCTGGCCCGCCGACCCCGTCGGCGCCCGTAGAAGAGACGTGGACTACGGCGCGGCGATGGTGACCCAGGCGATGGAGGGCAGTCTTGTTGCGAACACCTCAGATGTCGAGGGATGGGCGGCCGATGTCGAAGCGCTGCTGGCGGAGCGCGACCGCGCGGCCGGCCCGCCCGTGCCGCCGTTGCCCGCGCTGGGGGCACTCCCCTCGCAAGCTGGGGCCCGACCCGCTTGCGGGGGACTGTCGGTCAGCACGCTGGTGGAGCTCGGCCGCGACCCCGACGGGGTCGCGCAGCGGCTGCGTCGTCGTCTGCCGATCCGGCCCGACCCCCATGCCTTGCTGGGCACCGCTTTTCACGACTGGGTGCAGCGGTTCTTCCACGCCGAGCGACTGTTCGACCTCGACGACCTGCCCGGCGCCGTCGACCGCGATGCCGGCGACGCCGAAGATCTCGCAGAGCTGCAGGCCGCATTCGTGGTGTCTCCATGGGCCGCGCGCACGCCGATCGATGTGGAGGTCCCGTTCGACATGGTCATCGGCGGGCGCGTGGTGCGGGGACGCATCGATGCTATCTTCGCCGACGACGACGGCGGCACCACGGTGGTGGACTGGAAGACCGGCGAACCCCCCGACGCTCGAGAAGCCAAGCAGCATACGGCGATTCAGCTTGCGGTGTACCGGCTGGCATGGGCGCAACTGCACGGCTGCCCGGTGGAATCGGTGCGCGCGGCGTTCCACTACGTCCGGTCCGGGCTAACCGTGAGCCCCGACACACTGCCGGGCGTCGACGACCTGATCGCGCTGCTCGAGGCGCAAGCCGCTTAAGCGATTACGAGCGCCGAACGTCGTCGCTACCCGCCTCCAGCAGCAACACGCTGATCCGATTGCGCCTTAACCGGCTCGAGGCCAAGGTTCGAACGTAACCAACCGCCCATCTCCGTGACCGCTTGGTCTACTTCGGGTACGCGGCCGGCGCCGATGATGAACGAATGCTGACCAGCGGGAACGGATCGCAGTGTGAGGTCATTGCCTGCGGCTTTGGCCCGTCGCGCGAACTCGACCGCTTCACCCGCGAGCAGCTCGTCGGTGCCGTAGTACACCGCGATTGGAGGCAGACCGGCGAGGTCGGCGGCGAGCAGGTTGACCCGTGGGTCACTCCAATTAACTCCGGTGCCGTCCAGCCAGCACGACCGGAAGAACTCCAGCAACGGGCGGGAGAGGAGCTTGTCCAGATCGGCATTACAGTCGATGGTTTCGTTCGTCAGCGTGGTGTCGAACCATCCAGAGATGGACAGGATTGCTCCGGGCAGTGCGGCTCCTTTATCGCGCAGCCTCAGGGCGAGGCTGACCGCGAAGTTGCCGCCGATCGAATGCCCGACACTGGCGATGTTCTCGGGTCGATAACCCTTGTCGAGAAGCCAGCCATAGGCTCTGTCGACGTCTTCGAGCTGCGCGGGGAACTTGTTCTCCGGCGCCCGCCGGAAGTTCAGCACCAGGGCGCGGATCGCCGGCCGCCTTGGCGATGTGTGCAGCGGCCTTGCGGTCGGAGTGCATCGAGGTGACGACACTGCCACCCATGTGGTTGTGCAGCAGGACCCGATCCGGTTCGCTGCCGGCCGGGAGGCACCAGAGTGCCTCGACTCCGCCGGCATCCACTTCGGCGTAGCTGACGCCTTCGGGTTCCTTAGTTGCGAGGTGCATCGTCTCGACGACGTCTCGGACGGTTGACAGGTCGAGCTGGGGATTCCCGGAGCGCGTTCGTAGATCGGCGAAGAAGTTTGCGAACTCCACTGCTTGTTGGCTGGTCACGTGCCGCCTTTCTGTCTGGCTGTCTCGGCGGGCAGGATCCTGCCGAGACGTAGGATAGCGATCGTTATATAACGTACGCTATCCTACGCTTACCGAAGTGGCAAGGCGCAGACGGAGGAAGCGATGAGATATCCGCCGGATCAGAAGGCAAGAGCGCGAAGAGCACTGGTTCATGCCGGCGCGCGGTCACTGAAAACCAGTGGCTTCAACGGAATTGGCGTCGACGGACTCGCGGCCGCAGCTGGCGTGACATCGGGTGCGTTTTATTCGAACTTCCCGAACAAAGAAGCAATGCTCGAGGCGGTGATCGACGCGTGCGTCGGCGAGCCCTTCCTCTCCGGGACCGATTCCGGGAGCCTCGCGGAGAAACGCTCACGCCTCCAGAGCTTCCTCGACGAATACATCAGCACGCAGCACAGCGCGGACCCGGCCGACGGCTGCGTGATGCCCGCGTTGAGTGCTGATGTCTCGCGGGCACACCCCGCCGTTAAGGAAGCGTACGAGCGTAAGCTCGCCGCGCTGGTGGACCGGATAGCTGGCCTGCTCGAGGGCGAACGGTCTGACCGGGTACGACGCGCCTGGAGCGTTGTCGCGTTGATGGTTGGAGCGATCGTCATCTCGCGCGGCATGCCTGAAGACAGCGAATCCATAACGGCATCGGTTAAATCCGCACGAAGCACGGCTAGCGCGCTCGTCGAAACCGCCACAAACGACTAGCGCGGGGTGCCTAGGACTTGCGGTAGATCTTCAGCGCCGCGGTAATCATCGGGATCTGCAGCGGCAGGCGGGCGATCGCGCCCAACCGCATGATCAGCGGCTTGTCCCGCCACAGCCGCACCAAGTTGACGTTGGCCGGAAACACCCCGAGGAACACGGCGACCGCCGACAGCGCGCCAAGCTTGCGGGTGCGCTGCGACAACAGCAGCGCTCCGGCCGCCAGCTCCGCCACCCCGGAGGCAAAGGTGTAAAACCGCTGGCTGCCGGGCAGCTCGGCGGGCACGATCGCGTCGTACGGCTTGGGTATCACAAAGTGGGCCACGCCCGAGCCGAGCAGCAGCGCCGCCAGGCGATAGGCGGGTGCCGGGGTGGCGATCTGTTGCAGCTCGGGTGCGGGAGTGGTCATGGTTACATTGTGACGTGCGCCCAATCGGATCGATGACGGGTTGCCGTGGCCAGAGGTAAGTTGCGGCGGCGGCTCGCGGCGATCGAAGAGAATCTGTCGGCCCGCCCCGATGCTGCGCTCGTCGACATCCTGCGCATTCCCGAGCCCTTCGTCAGCCCGACGCAGCGCATTATCCGGCGGATCATCTACGCGGCGCTGGCGCTGTTCGCGGCGGTGTTCATCGTGTACCTGGACCGCGACGGCTACCGCGACGTACAGGACAACCCGCTGTCCTTCCTGGACTGCCTGTACTACGCGACCGTGTCGCTGTCGACGACCGGGTACGGCGACATCACCCCGTTCACCCCCGAAGCCCGGCTCGTCAACGTCCTGGTGATCACGCCGCTGCGGATCGCGTTCCTGATCGTCCTGATCGGTACCACAGTGGAAACACTGACCACCCAGTCGCGCCAGGCATTGAAGATCCAGCGATGGAGGAGCAGAGTGCGCAACCACACCGTCGTCGTCGGATACGGCACCAAGGGCAGGACGGCGGTCGCCGCGATGGTCGGCGACGAGGTGGCACCCGCCGACATCGTCGTCGTCGACACCAACGCCACGGCACTCGACCGCGCCAAGAGCGCGGGCCTGGTCACCGTGCACGGCGACGCGACCAAGTCCGAGGTGCTGCGGCTGGCAAGCGCGCAGCACGCGAAGTCGATCATCGTCGCGACCGACAACGACGCCAGCGCGGTGCTCGTCACCCTGACGGGCCGTGAGCTCGCGCCTAAGGCGAAGATCATCGCCGCGGCCCGCGAAGCCGAGAATCAGCACCTACTGCGCCAGTCCGGTGCGGACTCGACGGTGGTGTCGTCGGAGACTGCGGGCCGGCTGCTGGGCATAGCGACGCAGACCCCGAGTGTTGTCGAGATGATGGAAGACCTACTGACACCCGACGCCGGGTTCGCGCTGGCCGAACGGGAGGTCAGCCCGATGGAAGTCGGCGGTTCGCCGCGGCACTTGGCCGACATCGTGTTGGGCGTCGTTCGCAACGGCAAGCTGCTGCGCGTCGACGATCCCGAGGTCGACGCCTTGGAGCTCGGTGACCGGCTGCTGTACATCCGCAGCGCGGAAGCCGAGCGATGACGCGCGGGTTCGAGCTCCGCAACATCCCACTTCTGTCCCGCGTCGGCGCCGACCGAGCCGACACCCTCCGCACCGACGTCGATGCGGCGGTCGCCGGGTGGCCAGCGGCTCTGGTGCTGCGGGTCGACCGGCGCAACCAGGTGCTGATCTCCGGCGGTCGAGTGGTGCTCGGCAATGCCGCCAGACTGGGCGACAAGCCACCGGAGAACGCTGTGTTCCTTGGCCGGCTGGCCGACGGTCGGCACGTGTGGGCGGTTCGCGCCGCGCTGGAGGGACCCGATGATCCCCATACCGAAAGCGAGGTACTCGACTTGCGCCGCGCCGGGCAGATCTTCGACGACGTCAGCGCACAACTGGTGGCGACGGCCACCGCACTGCTGAATTGGCATGACAACGCGCGGTTCAGCGCGGTCGATGGTTCGCCGACCAAGTCGATCAAGGGTGGCTGGTCGCGAGTCAACCCGGTCAACGGGCACGAAGAGTTTCCCCGCATCGACCCCGCGGTGATCTGCCTGGTGCACGACGGCCACGACCGCGCGGTGCTGGCCCGGCAGACGGTGTGGCCCGAGCGGCTGTTCTCGCTGTTGGCAGGCTTCGTCGAGGCCGGCGAGTCGTTCGAGTCCTGCGTGGTCCGCGAGATCGCCGAGGAGATCGGGCTGACCGTGACCGACGTCCGCTACCTCGGCAGCCAGCCGTGGCCGTTTCCGCGGTCGCTGATGGTCGGCTTCCACGCTCTCGGCGACCCGGAGCAGGAGTTCTCGTTCAACGACGGAGAGATCGCCGAGGCGGCATGGTTCACCCGCGCCGAGGTTCGGGAAGCGCTCGCTCACGGCGACTGGAGCAGTGACTCACCGTCGCGGCTGTTGTTGCCGGGATCGATCTCGATCGCCCGGGAAATCATCGAATCCTGGGCCGCGCAGGACTGACTCTTGTCGCCCAAACCAACGTTTGGGCGCAAAATTACGAGTAAGTCACACCATTTCGTCGATCTCGGCGTGGAGATTGCTAAGCCAGCTTGGCCTTGACCTCATCCCCGCTCGGGTTGGTCAGCGTTGAGCCGTCGGCGAATTTCAGCGTCGGCACCGTCTGATTGCCGCCGTTGACCGATGCCACGAATTCCGCCGCGGCGGGATCGGCTTCGATGTCGACCTCGGCGAACGAGATTCCCTCCGCCTTGAGAATCTTCTTCAGGCGGAAGCAGTAGCCACACCACGAGGTGGTGTACATGGTCACAGCACTCATAAGCTTGTCAACATATCTGATACCGCCAACATGCCCGCGCCACGCCCGGCATTTGTCACAGCGCCCTGCCAAGATGGACCGCATGTCGGTCGAGGCACCCACGTCGCGCGACGAACTCATCGGTGATCTCGACGACGAACAGCGCGAAGCCGTCCTGGCCGCCCGTGGTCCGGTGTGCGTTCTGGCCGGCGCTGGGACCGGCAAGACC
The DNA here is from genome assembly GCA_963770125.1 of uncultured Actinomycetota bacterium. GTDB lineage: Bacteria > Actinomycetota > Actinomycetes > Mycobacteriales > Mycobacteriaceae > Mycobacterium. The sequence continues at coordinate 20,803 of CAVYPI010000025.1, forward strand.
CGCACCATCATCCGCCGCATCGCACACCTCGTGGCGGCGGGACACGTCGCGCCCCATCAGGTACTGGCGGTGACGTTCACCCAGCGCGCCGCGGGCGAGATGCGCGGCCGGCTACGCGCGCTCAGCAACAGCGAGGCCGGCGTCTCCGCAGAATCCGTGCAGGCGATGACGTTTCACGCCGCGGCCCGCCGCCAGCTGTCGTACTTCTGGCCACGCGTCGTCGGCGACACCGGATGGCAGCTGCTCGACACGAAGTTCGCGGTCGTCGCCCAGGCCGCTAACCGCGCGGGCCTGTCAACGAGCACCGACGACGTGCGCGACCTCGCCGGCGAAATCGAGTGGGCCAAGGCATCTTTGATCAGCCCCGAGGGCTACGCCGCCGCGGTCGCGCAGGCCGGCCGTGACATCCCGCTCGACGCCGCGAAGATCGCGACGGTCTACGCCGGATACGAATCCCTCAAGGCCCGTCGTGACGGCACGGCGCTGCTCGACTTCGACGATCTGCTGCTGCACACCGCGGCCGCGATCGAGAACGATGACACGGTCGCACAGGAATTCCGCGACCGCTACCGCTGCTTCGTCGTCGACGAGTACCAGGACGTCACCCCGTTGCAGCAGCGGGTGCTCGACGCCTGGCTCGGCAGTCGAGACGACCTCACGGTCGTCGGCGACGCCAACCAGACCATCTACTCGTTCACCGGCGCCACACCGCGCTACCTGCTCGACTTTTCGCGGCGGTTTCCCGACGCCGCGGTGGTGCGGCTCGAGCGCGACTACCGGTCCACCCCGCAGGTCGTGTCGCTGGCCAACCGTGTGATCGCCGCCGCCCGCGGCAGGATGGCCGGCAGCAAGCTGCACCTCGTCGGCCAGCGCGATCCGGGGCCAGCGCCGTCGTTCAGCGAACACCCCGACGAGGTGGCCGAGGCCGCCGCGGTGGCCAAGAAGATCAAGAACCTGATCGAGTCGGGCACTGCCGCCTCGGAAATCGCAGTGCTTTACCGCATTAACGCGCAATCGGAGGTCTACGAAGAGGCGCTCACCGAGGCCGCAGTCCCGTTCCAGGTGCGCGGCGGCGAAGGGTTCTTCAGCCGCCAGGAGATCCGCCAAGGGCTGCTGGCGCTGCAGCGAGCAGCCGAACGCGACGTGGAGGGCGACCTGCCCGGCATCGTGCGCGCGGTGCTCGAGCCGCTCGGGCTGACGGCAGAGCCGCCGCCGGGAACCCGCGCCCGTGAGCGGTGGGAGGCGTTGAGCGCCCTGGCCGAGCTCGTCGACGAGGAGGTGGCGCAGCGGCCGTCGCTGGACCTGCGCGCCCTGATCGGCGAGCTCCGTCAGCGCGCCGACGCGCGCCACCCGCCGGTCGTGCAGGGCGTCACCCTGGCATCGCTGCACGCCGCCAAGGGTCTGGAGTGGGACGCAGTGTTCCTGGTCGGGCTGGCCGACGGCACGTTGCCCATCTCCCACGCGTTGGCGCACGGCCCCGACAGCGAACCGGTCGAGGAGGAACGCCGGTTGCTTTATGTCGGAATCACCAGGGCCAGAACGCATTTGGCGCTCAGCTGGGCGTTGGCAAGGGCGCCGGGCGGCCGGCAGAGCCGACGGCCGTCACGCTTCCTCAATGGCATCGCCCCGCAATCGCCCAGCGACGCCAACCCGAATCGACCTCGACGACCACGCGGCGCCACACCCCGCTGCCGCGTCTGCAACGACACGCTGACCACGCCGCCCGCGATCATGCTGCGTCGCTGCGAAAGCTGCCCGTCCGACATCGACGAGGAGTTGCTCGCCGAGCTCAAGGATTGGCGGCTGCGCACCTCAAAGGAGATGAGCGTGCCGGCCTATGTGGTGTTCACGGACAACACGTTGATCGCAATCGCCGAGACGCTGCCGACCGACGATGCCGCGCTGGTCGCGATCCCCGGCATCGGCGCGCGCAAGCTCGAGCAGTACGGCCCGGACGTGCTGGCGATGGTCAAAGGCCGCCAATCGTCGTAAAGATCATGCCAAAGCCGCTGGTCAGAAAATCGGTTGTCACGCCCGGCTGCTAGGCTTAGCCTCAAGATCACGAGAGTGACGTGACTCATCGACGAAAGGAGGGTGCCGAGATCATGGCGAACATCAACGCGTTCACCGGCGTAGGCGTTGCCGGCATGTCGCGGACCCTCCACGCCGCCGATGCCGCTGCCGCGGCGCATCCCACTTTTTGGGCGTACGCCGCCGCGGGTGCCGCAGCTGCCATTCCGCCGCAGCGCAAGCGCCGCACCGCCACCGCGACTGGACGCAGTCCGTGGATCGGGGCACCACCTAGGTAGAGCCTCGAACGGAGCCGAAAGGCCACGGACCCGCAGTCAAGGATCCGTGGCCTTAAGTCATTCGGACACCGAAGACCTGGTCACGGACCCATCAGAAGACAGATGGCCGACGAAACCAACGACCAGGAAGCAGGGGTACGAGTCATGTCAGTTGCGATGAGCGCTCGCGCGAAGAGCGTCCAATCGAAGACATGCCGTGAAAGAACGATGCTGTCGGTGCCGTGTCATGTCGGTGACCCCGATTTGTGGTTCGCCGAGAACCCGCTCGACCTCGAGCGCGCCAAGGCGCTGTGCGCGGATTGCCCGATCCGCCGCGAGTGCCTTTCCGCGGCGCTGGAACGCCAGGAGCCGTGGGGTGTTTGGGGTGGCGAGATCCTCGAGCGCGGCACCATCATCGCGCGTAAGCGTCCGCGTGGACGGCCACGCAAGAACACGGTGGAAAGCCCGGCAGCCGCGTAGGCGCTACCGGGTTTTCCCTTGCGGTGGAGGGAAGATGGCTAGGTCTGTCCGCGTCGGGCGGTCGAGGAGGCGCGATGGCAAAGGTCTCAGCTTTTCGGTCGGACGACGCACGTGCCGTGCACTACGACCTCTACGACGCAGCGCTGGCCGCTAGCCCCACGCCGGTAACCGAGACCGATGTCGAGACGTCATTCGGTCGCACGCACGTGTTGGCCGCCGGAGATTCATCCAGGCCTCCGCTCGTAGCGATCCACCCCTTGGCGTTCAGCTCCACCTCCTGGTTACCGCTACTGCCCACATTCGCGGCGAACCACAGCGTCACGATGATCGATGCAATCGGCGATTTGAACAAGAGCGTCGCGAGGAAGCCGATCACCCGCGCCAGCCACATTGCGGCATGGCTCGATGAGACTCTTAGCGCACTTGAAATTGGACGAGCCGCCATGGTTGCCATGTCGATGGGGAGCTGGATGGCAACGCAGTACGCCATGACCTTCCCCGACCGCGTCGAACGCCTCGCGCTCATCGCCCCAGTCGGACTGGTAAGCGGACAGCATCTCGGTTGGTTGCTTTCCGGTTACTACGCCAACTATCTTCGACCGACCGAGGCGCGCCTACAAACTTTCATCGGCACCACGGCCACAGCGGCGGGCCGACAACGCCTGCGTCAGGACCCGTGGCGGCCGATCATTCAGCAATACGTCACGGGCACCATCGGATTTCACAAGCCGATTCTCTCGGTGCGACCTACGCGCTGTGACCTGCAACGGCTCGCCTCCGGCCAATTTCCGGTCCTCGTGATCGTCGGCCGAGAGGAATCGCTCCACGATGGGCCAAAGGCGGCAGACCGTTTCCGCCGCCGACTGCCCCACGCGCGCATTGAGCTCGTCGACGAGGCAAACCACCTCATTCCTGTCGACCAACCCCAGGTCGTGGAAAAGCTACTAGCCGACTTCCTGAACTGAGTCGGAAGCCTCCGTTTCAGGCCGCTTCGTCTGCGTAACCCGGAATCAGTTCCGCGGCAAGGGCTCTCACCGGCACATGGGCGTCGAGCTGGCAGGAGATCGCGACGTTCGACGCGATCACCCGCATCGGGATCGCCAGCTTCGCCGGGAAGTCCATCTGCCGGGCCGTGCGGACATGCGCCACCGACCGGTCCATGTTGATCGCGGTCATTTTCTGCAGCCACTTGCGGGTGTAGTGGAACACCTCGACCTCGAGTGGCTCGACGTGCTGGCGCAGCAGGTCGTCGATCTCGCGCACCGACACCTGCTCGCCCTTCTGGATGAAGCCGGCCTTTTCCATGGTCGGGAGCAGCAGCTCGTAGTTCTTCTCCTGCACGTAGCGCACCATCAGACCCAGCTCGATCGGTATTCCCCCGGGCAGGGGAGCCACCGCCCCGAAGTCGATGACGCCCATCTTGTCGTCGGGCAGCAGCATGAAGTTTCCGGGATGCGCGTCGCCGTGCATCATCTCGAGTCGCCGCGGCGCGTCATAGGTCAACTCGAAAAGGCGGCGGCCCATCAGATCGCGCTGCTCTCGCGTGCCATCGCGGATGATGTGGGACAACGGGATGCCTTCAATCCATTCCTGGATCACGACTTTCGGCGCGCTGGCCACGATGTGCGGGACGACGAAATGCGGATGTCCCTCATAGGCTTTCGCAAACGCGCGCTGGTTGTCGGCCTCCAGCCGGTAGTCCAGTTCCATCTCGGTGCGCTCGATCAGCTCGTCGACCACGCCCTGCACGTCGGCGCCGGGGGAGAGCTGCTTGAGCATACTGACCATGCGTTGCATGGTTTTCAGATCGGCGCGCAGCGCCTCGTCGGCGCCGGGGTATTGGATCTTGACCGCGATCTCGCGGCCGTCCGACCACACCGCCTTGTGCACCTGGCCGATGCTGGCCGACGCCACCGGCCTGTCGTCGAACGAGACGAACCGCTCCCGCCACTTGGTGCCCAGCTGCGCGTCCAGCACGCGGTGCACCTTGGCCGCGGCCAGCGGCGGCGCCTCCCTTTGCAGCTTGGTCAGCGCCTCGCGGTAGGGCTTGCCGTACTGGTCCGGGATCGCGGCCTCCATCACCGACAACGCTTGGCCGACCTTCATCGCGCCGCCCTTGAGCTCCCCGAGCACGGTGAACAACTGGCTGGCCGCCTTGTCCATCAATTCGGCGTTGACCTCGTCCTTCGACTTGCCGGTCAGCCGTTTACCGAATCCCAACGCGGCCCGGCCCGCCATGCCGACGGGCAAGCTCGCCAGTTTGGCGTTACGCGCGACCCGACCCCGCTTGATGTCAGTCACCAGACCATCATCCATGACCTTGCTGGGTGTACTGCAACGACTTGGCAACAAACGTTTTCAACACCAGCAACGAGGATGCCGCGACCACCGCCGTGCCACGATCGCACCGGCGTTGACGTCGAACTCCAGCGTGGTGTCCAGCGTCTGCGGCGGCTCCGAGGAAGTCCCTACGGCCTCGCCGCTGCGCACCGCCCGGATGACCCGGTCGACCTGATTCAGCGCCAGCGCCGCCGTCGCCAGCACGGTGGCTCGGTCGGCGCTGCCGACGGTGTCGCGCAACTGCGACGCGACCGCCGGCCACGCCGCGTCGCGTTCGCTGCGGTGCAGATCCGCACAACCCAAACAGCTCGTCACACCCGGAATGACGAGCGGGCCGACCAGCCCGGTGCCATCGCGTAGCCGCACCGGCAGGTGCGCCACCCTGGCGGTGTGCAGTTCGCGGATAACCCGCGGATCGGCCACAAGGAAATCCGACAGCACCACCAGATCCGTCATCTCGGAGGGGGCCGCCTGCGTGACGCTCGACTGCGTCACCCGAGCACCCGAGCAGCGCAGGGCGCCGGCCAACAGGTCCGACAGCGGGCCGCGGCCGTGGATACGGATCGACGCGGACCGCGTCCGTCTGCGCTCGGTGGCCGTCACCACACCGGCGCCGACCAGCGATGCGACCAGCTCATCGGCGTCCACCTCGAAGCGCGCCCGCAGATCCGCCAGCGTCGCGCCGTATTGCAGTGCCCGCAGCAGCTCGGCCAGCGCAGCGGCGCTCAACCCTTCCGGCGGCCGCACCAGCACCGCACGCTTGGGATCCCACCCCACCTGCACGGCCCCGTCGGGACGCAGCAACACCGGCATCGCCGGGTTGAGCATGTAGCGCCCCATGCGCTGAGGATGCCACGGACGCACGCGATGCCCCGCAGGTTATCCACAGCCCTACGCGGCGACGGCCTCGATCACGCTGTACGGAGAATCCGTCGTCAGCAACGCAGTGCGTCGCAGCCCGGCCCGCTGCAGCGGGGCGTCGAACTCCGGGAGCGAGCGCTCGCGCCCGTTGACGAGCGCACGCATGTTCAGGTCCATCAGTGCGGTCAGGCCGGCATCGCCTTCAGCGCCCATCGCGAGTTCGAAGATCGCGATCCGGCCGCCCGGTTCCAGCGCCTCTCGGCACTTGCGCAGAATCTTCACGCAGCTCTCATCGTCCCAGTCATGCAGGATGAACTTCAGCAGATAGAGGTCAGCGGCAGGAACCGACTCGAAGAAGTCGCCGCCGACAACCTCGGTGCGCTCCGCGAAGCCGTTTCGCGCGATGTCCGGCTCGGCGTCCCCTGCGATTACAGCGCCCCACCCGTCGATGCGCGGACTCAACTCCTATGACGGAAGGGAGCAGCGTGAAACTGCCGTGCCTCATCGACCGGAATGAGGTGTCGTGTTCACCGTGAATGAGGAAGAACGGTGGTGCATCCTGGTGGATGCGCGCCGACGGGCTCGCGGCAGCAGAGACCTCCGGATGACGAGACTGACTGCGCCGCACTACGACTCGCTCAAAAAACTCCTGAAGGTTCCTGCGCGTCGCGGTCGAACGGTCCTGCCAGTCATAGCGACGGTAGATCCCGACGACAGCATCCACCTTGACCTCTCCTTCTAGTGTCCTTGGTCGCGAGATCTGTGAGAGTTGTCTTGAGTTTTCAGGCCGCGTTGGGTAGCAGTCGGGCGTGGTCAAGGGTTTGTTCGAGATGAATGTCTATGGTGTGCAGTGCTTTTTGCAGTTGTGGTGGGGCGGGTGGTTGATCAGCGGCGAGCAGCGGGCGTAGCAGTCGGTCGTGCAGTTTGGTGTAGAAGATCGCGAACCGCAGCCCGTCGCCGGTGAGCCGGTAGCGGTTCTTGCCCGGGATGCGGGCGATGAGCCCGTTGACGCGGAGTCGGGCCAGGTCGTAGCTGGCCTGGTTCCTGGTGTAGGTCGCCCCGCCGAGCAGGCCGGTCATCAAGGCGCGGAGGCTCTTGTTGGTGATGCCGGTGACGGCGAGCACGCTGGTGCACAGGGCGCCGGCCAGGGCCTGGACCCGAGGGTCGCCGAACCGCAAGGCCGGGGCCCTCCTGCCATCCTCGGTGAGGGTGGGCTGTGCGATCCGCTCAAAGGCTGGACTCGCCAGGACGCAGCCCTGACCGACACGTTCAGTATCGAGCAGGGTGGTGTTGATCGCACGAGCGCGGGCCTGCAGTTCGTCGAGATGGCACAGCCGACGCCGGCAGCCCACATCGTCGGGGTTGTTGATCACGGTCTCGATGCGCAGCGCCCGCCCGTCCTTCAAATACTGTTTGATGCGCGAGTGCCGGTAGAAGGCGTTGACGTTGACCTCGGTGCCGTAGGTGACGATCTTGGTCTTGTATTCGCCTCTGGCCTTGGCGCCGCGGCGTTGGCCGCGTTTGAAGGTCAGCTCGATCAGTTCCGGGCGGCCGATGTCGAGGTTGTCGGTGACCAGGGCCTCGAAGAACCCGCGGGCCCGCCGCGGTGCGTCGAACACCAGGGTGCGCGAGGTCTCGACTTGGCGCATCGACAGCTCCCACCAATAGCCGGCGGCACGGTCGTGGTCGGTGAGCGGCAGCGGCAGGATCGACCACCAGCGTTCGGCGAACACCTGGATCGCGCCCGGGCCGAGCCGGTCGCAGATCGTCTGCAGCGCAGCCGGATCAGCGCAGGTGGCGAACCCGTTGGACAGCTCGGTGAACCCGATCCCGGCCTTGGTTGCCTGCCGTTTGGCCCACTCGTGGCCGTTGACCCAGATCTTCATCGGGTACGGGAAGTAGGCGCACACCTTGACGAACGCCGGCCCGAAATCGTCGTCGCCGGGTAGCCCCAGCGCATTGCTGCGCCGGGGCCCCCTCAGAACCGTGCGTGCAACTCGTCGCTGCACACGGCTCAAGCAAGCCGCTAGGGCGACGCGGGGTGCAGTGCGGGCGGTCTGCCTACGCGGGCAACGTGCGCCCGGTGGCAGATGGCGTGTACAAGGCGATTGTGGACATCGCCGGTTGGGCCGGGTCGCCCGCGAGCGACGGAATGGTCGGTGACCATCGCCGTGCGGGTGACGTTGCGCCACCACCGTTCCCAGTCGGGCGGGGATTGGGGCGGCTCGTCGGCGGGCAGCAGGTGGTCCCCGCACAACGCGCAGCGCGCGCCCTGTTTGGAGAGCAGGCGCAATCGATACTCACCGAGCGGGGGTTTGACCTTGCGTCGCCGTTCAGCCCAGTACTCGGCCAGGTCGGGGTCATCCGGGGATGCCCCGCCCTTGACCGGGATGTGCCGGACGATGCCGGTCCAGGCGAGTTTCGGCAGGTAGGCGCCGCTGTCGCGGTCGCCGAACACCCACCGATCGTTCCTGAACCTGTTGAACTTGCCGTAGTACCGGTCGACGATCCAGGACGTCGGCTTGTTCGCGTGGCTGCGTTTGGCCCACTTGTAGGTGAGCTTGAACAGATAGTGATCCAGGCTGGCGAACAGTTTGGATGACACCACGCCCCGGTAGTAAGCGGCCCATCCCCGGGTGATGGGGGCGAGCCGGGCGATGACCGCCGCCGCATTCGAGCCGCGCAGGGCGCGGATCTCGGTTGCGAGCCGTTCCCGGAACCGCCTGACCGCTTTGGCGCTCGGCTTGATCAGTAGCTTGTTATCGCGATAGCGGCGGACGTTGAACCCGAGAAAGTCGAATCCGTGCGAGGCGTGGACGATCCGCGTCTTGTCCTCGTTGAACCTCAACCCTCTCGGCGCCAGCCACTCGCCAAGCTCAGCCTTGACCCGTTCGGCCTGGTCACGGGAGTGACACAGGGCGACCAGGTCGTCGGCGTACCTGATCACGACCGGGGAACCCGGTCGTGATCGCCCGGCACGTGCGCCGGACGAATAGCACGAGACTCCCGCGGCCTCCTCCAGCCCGTGCAGCGCCACATTCAACAGCAACGGGCTGATCACACCGCCCTGCGGAGTTCCCTCCTCGGTCGGGGCGAAGCCCTTGCCGGGTTCGAACACGCCCGCCTTCAACCAGTCGGCGATCATCCCCCGGGCGGGGAAGTCGCCGATCGCGGCGAGTAACCGGTCGTGGTCGATCCGATCGAATGCCGACGCCAGATCGGCGTCCACGATCCACACCCGTGTGGCGTTCCTGCGACACAGCGTCTGGAAGATGGCGGCGATGGCGTCGTGACAGCCGCGTCCCGGCCGAAACCCGTAACTGCGGGCCTCGAACCGGGCCTCCCATTCGGGTTCCAGAGCGTTGCGGACCCGGGCCTGATGGCACCGATCCATGAGCACCGGAATGCCGAGAGGACGCAGCTTGGTTCTGTCACCGGCCTTCGGTATGTACACGCGCTTGACCGCGCGGGGTTGCCAGGACCGAGCCGAACGATGCACTCGCACAGCCAGTTCCGTCCTCGCGCCAGGAGTCAATGCGACCTCCCCGTCGATCCCCGCCGTCTTGCGCCCAGCGTTGCGCTGCGCCACCTGCCGCACGCTAACCAGCGTGTTGGCCCGGCTGCGCAGCATCAACTTCTGCAGGTTCCTGACCTTCGGCCAGTCACCTTCCCGCGTCGCCTTGAAGATCCGCTGCCGTAGCCGCCGTACCTGCTCCTCACAGGACCGCCAGTTGATGGTCTCCCACTCATCGACGTCCTGCTCAAAGCGCTGGTCCTCCGGTCCGTTCACTCCGAGTCGCGCCATCGCAACCGCGAACGCGTGCGCCGTCATGTCTAACTTGTCCTTCGGTTCCGGTGGATCGGACTGCTCGTCGTCAAGGGCTCACCTGCCACACGTCAGCCTGCTTTCGCAGCCAGGCACCAGGCCTGGTATCCGGCCAGTTATACGCGGCGACCGGCGGAGGGGCCGGTCATCGAGCCGCGTTTTCCCGTCGCCTTTCGGCCACCGGCATTCGCTTCTTGGGCATCCTGTCCCGCCCGGGGCTTCCGCCCCCCTTACGGTCGGCCTACCGCGCCACCACCGGCAACACGGACCCGAACGGGGTTTCCACGTTCCGCACGCGCGAGACCCGGCTGGGATAGGGCGTCCTCTGTACCCCGAGGGCGACGGTGTCGACGCGACCGAAGTATGGTGCCCGGTCGCCGCTGCCGCTTCACAACGGCCCGCCCCTGTCACCCCGGCGCTGCATTCCGTCCCGGGATGCTTCTATCACGAGGCATCAACAAGGATTCACTCCATTCGCCCGTCCAGCCTTCCCCTCACCTGTGACCCCCAGACGGAGCGGGCGGCCCTTGGGCTTTCCCCCTGAGCTTCACACCCCAGACACCAGGTGCCCGAGCGCATGTCAGGGCAGGGACAGGTCTTCGACACTGACCCGAGCTACGTCTCCGGCATCAGCCGACCTCCCACACGTAACCACTCACAACGCGCGACCTCGTGTCGCAACCAGACATAGAAGTAGTAACAGGTCACCCGCCGCTGGGACACCGCGAAGGAGAACCACACCGTGTTGCCCCGTTGTTTTTTGGTGGCGGTGAACACCGGCGCGAACTCCTGCGCCACCCCGATCGCGGCCACCCCCGCCCGGCCGGTCGCCGCTTGCCGGGCCAGATACGGCCGCATCACATCGATCTTGCGGTCGTTCTTGCCGAAGCGCACCACCGGGATGTGGTTGGCCTCGGCGAACGACGCCACCGCGCGGCGAAACGCGGTGCCGATCTTCTCGAAGATGGCCGGCGACGGAATCTCATAATCCAGATGCGCGGTCAGGAACGAGACCACCGCCCCACCCGTCTGCAGAGTCGGCACATAGCCATTCAGGTAGATGCGATCCAGACACTCAATATCCAGCGCTACATGCCCATCGAGCACATCGTCACTGTCGCAGCCATCTCCACAGCCTGACCGCAACAAAACCGCATGACCAGACCACATCGCTCGGCGGTCAGAGGCGAAGCCTCACTGGTGGTGTGTCTCGTCATTGGTTGACCGCTTGAAGCGCGACGCGTCCGCGGGCGACCTTGGCGAGGATGTCCTCCGCGGTGGCGGTCCATACGAATGGTTTGGGATCGTTGTTGTGCGCGGCGAGGTAGTCCTCGATCGCGGTGATGAGCCCGGGGACGGAGTTGAAGCTGCCGCGCCGCAGCGCCTTGTCGGTCAGTTCCCGGAACCAGCGTTCGACCAGGTTCAGCCACGACGACGAGGTTGGGGTGAAGTGCAGGTCGAATCTCTTGTGGCGGCCCAGCCAGCGTTGCACGTCGGGATGCTTGTGGGTGGCGTAGTTGTCGCAGATGAGGTGCACCGCAAGTGCTTCGGGGACCTCGCGGTCGATGGTGCGCAGGAACTTCAGGAACTCGGTATGGCGGTGCCGGGGCAGGCATTGTCCGATAACTTTGCCGGTCAGCACGTCCAGCGCCGCGAACAACGTGGCGGTGCCGTTGCGCTGGTAATCGTGGGTCATCGTCTGCGCCCGCCCCTGCTTCATCGGCAGCGACGGCTGGGTCCGGTCCAGCGCCTGTATGGAGGACTTCTCGTCCATGCACAGCACGATCGCCTTCTCGGGAGGACTGAGGTACAGACCGGCCACGTCGATCAGTTTCTCCTCGAACTTCGGGTCGGTGGACAGCTTGAATGTCTCGACCAGGTGCGGTTTCAAACCGCGCGCGGCCCACACCCGCTGCACCGTCGCCGGGGACACCCCCGCCTTCGCCGCCATCGTTCGGCACGACCAGTGGGTCTGGCCGTCCGGCGTGGAATGCCTTGTCAGGTGCACGATCTTGTCGATCTTCTGCTGAGGGATTGTGGACTTCCGCCCACGCCCGGCCCGGACCTTCCCCAGCTTCGCCAAGCCCTCCTCGGCGAACCGGGCCCGCCACGCCCGAACCGTCGCCGGCTTCACCCCGACCTGCGCGGCGATCCTCACATTCGCCACACCATCGGCCGCCAGCAACAGCGCCTTGGCCCGCTGAACTTGCCGATGCGGCGCGGTCTGCGACCGCGACAAGGCCTGCAACGCTTCTCGTTGACCGTCCGACATGACCAAAGCAGCAGCTGGTGTCATCACGGACGAAGTCTATCGAACAACTAGCCTATTATTTTGGAGACACACCACTAGATCGGCCCGTCATCCTGCTTGGGTGGCGGACCGAACGCGTCGGGGTCGATCCGGAAAACTCACCGCTGCTCCGAGCAGGCAAAGGCGACCGAGGTTGCCGGGAAAAGGGTGGGGTTTCCCCTGGCTACCAAGGCCACCGGGAAAGACGCAACTGTGGGCCCACCCGATACAGCAATATCACCATAAATAGCCCATCGTTGGCAACGAACCTGTTGCGTATTCTTGCGAATACAAACATTGCTCAAAATCACCCAGCGAAAACGGTTACTAACACTTGCGTGGTGGTGAATTATTCATGTGCAGCTGTCACGGCTGGGGCCTGACTGCCAAGTCCGCGCCAGCCAGCCGGAGCCGTCAGGTCATCTATTGGAGGCGACGTAAACCTGCACGGCAGAGGCCCCCGCCGTGGCAGCCGACACAAGTTGATCGGTGAACCAAGCGAGCGCCGTAGCCGTCTGATACGCGCTCCCCGAGATCGGCCCGTCATCCTGGTTGGGTGGCGGGCCGATCACTACGCGACCTACGTTCGTCCGCTTAGCGCGGTGCCTCGACGAGCCCCGAAGAATGTATGGCCGATACACCCTTAATCTGATTGCTCAAATCCACTTCGGCCTTTCATCCGCCTGGGTGACGTGCCCGACCCATTTCTTTCAGATTCCGCACCCAGGCCGTCGGTAACCCGCCAAACCCTCGCGTCCGCCAGCGTCGACAATCGAATCCCGGGTGAGCCAGGCCGCTTAGGCGACTTCGGGGAGAGATGGGGGAGCTAACGCCCCCGCACGGGCGAAGCGCAATCCCCGCGGACCGACGACAACCAATGACCCCGATCGGACGACACCTAACGGCCCCGGACGGGCGAAGCGCGCGATGCCCGCTGCCCGCAATACGAAACCGGCTTTCGCCTGGCGGTATCCGATACGCACCCCGGCCAGGGTAAGGATCACCAGCCCGCCGACGCCTGGCAGAGCGACAGCGGCCAGCGCCGCCACCGAAACGGCTACCGGGAGGTCGCTAACGGCATGCCGGAGAAACGACCGCACACCCATCGGAATGGCGCCATCGGGCGCTAGCGAGGTGCCATCCCGGGCACCGATGACGCTCGACCTACCTCACCCATCGCGCCGAAACCTTCCTCGCTCATCGCGCTGAAAATGGATGCCGCAATCCCCCCGAGCGTGGCAGCCCCGGTGTTGCCGGCCACCGGCCCGCCCGGGACACGGGCAGCTAGTAGCACCAGCCGCAATTGCGGATCCACCGACGCATCCGCGGCCGCCGACCACCTAGCCCTGTCGATGCCTCCCAATCCGTTCTCTACTGGCTCCACGCCCGCGAGGCCCGACAGGAAAGAGTAAAGGTCGGACTGCAGTTGCGTCAGCGGGACGGCAACCGAGGTGAGCATGTTCTGAACCCACACCATCACCTCAGAACCGAGAGCGACGACATCAGAAATCGGTGCCGGCGCAGACACCGGTGCCGAGCCAGACACCGACGCCGAGCCAGAAATCGGTGCCGGCACAGACACCGGTGCCGGCGCAGACACCGGTGCCGAGCCAGACACCGGTGCCGAGCCAGAAATCGGTGCCGGCGCAGACACCGGTGCCGGCGCAGACACCGGTGCCGAGTCAGACACCGGTGCCGAGCCAGACACCGGTGCCGAGGCTCAACACCGACGCCGAGTCAGACACCGGTGCCGAGTCAGACACCGGTGCCGAGTTAGACACCGACGCCGAGTTAGACACCGACGCCGAGTCAGACACCGACGCCGAGTCAGACACCGACGCCGAGTCAGACACCGGTGCCGAGCCAGGCACCGACGCCGAGCCAGGCACCGACGCCGAGTTCGACACCGACGCCGAGTCAGACACCGGTGCCGAGTCAGACACCGACGCCGAGCCAGGCACCGACGCCGAGTCAGACACCGACGCCGAGCCAGGCACCGACGCCGAGCCGGCACCGACGCCGAGCCAGGCACCGACGCCGAGCCAGGCACCGACGCCGAGCCAGACACCGACGCCGAGCCAGACACCGATACGACATCAGACACCTGTGCCACATCAGAAATCGGTGCCACATCAGAAATCGGTGCCGGGTCAGACACAGGTGCCACCACGTTCGGAATCGCGGCGGCGGGGTCCGAGTCTTTCTTCGCGTCTTTGGTGTCCGTGCCGGCAGGCTGTTGCGTCGGCTTTTTCGCGCCCGGGGAAGGGCCGCCGCCCTGGATGCCGGCCGAGCCAAGCGTGCTCGTTACGCGCTGAATCGTTGTTCCGGTGAGTGCCAGTAACGTCGCCGACCGGGCTGTTTGCCGTGCGTTGCTCTGTCTTGAACCGTTGGCGCCGCCATGTCCGGACGCAGCAGAATTGCTGGAATCGGCTTCGGCAACAGCGACCGCAGCACTACCCATCAGCAGGCCCGCTGCGAGCACGCCAACACCCGCCGCAAAGCGCAAATGCGACAGAACCACGATCTGCCCCCAGCCGAGGAAGCGCTACTAGCCCAACGTTTGCCATATTCTGGCATAGTCCGACCATTGGGTGTAAGGCTTTGCAAGCTAAATCCGCGCGAACGGGCAAAAGCAAACCATTCCTACCATGCCTTGATGGCCAGTCGCAAGATCAGGCCGCGCTAACGATGGCTGCGCTCGCGCGGCGAAGCCAGTCGGTGAACGACAGCCAGAAGCTGGGTGGGCTGGCGGTCCGGCCGAGACGACAGCAGCTGTGCACGAGCACCGGCCGGTTTGCCTCAGAAGATAGCGAAGCTTACTTCGGACATTGGATGTCCGCCCGGCAAGCCGCGTAAGCCTGATTATCAACATCAGCTAAGATCTCAATCCGTGTCTCCGTTGCTGATCTGTACCTAGGTGAGACCCCCTCAGCGAACTTGACCGTAGCATTCTGGCGTGACTCTGCGCAGCATAAGACGATAAAAATTGCCGTGACGATGACCATTCGTTACTGGCGGAGGGGCGCAGGATTTCGTATGCCGGCACGAGAGCACGTGCAGAAGAAACAGAGCGAGTCAAAGGCTGGAGCCGTGTGGGCGAGCTGGTGCAGACGACGGCCGGGAAGTGGATCACCCACCCGCCCTCACGCTTTGCCCCAGCGGCCATACCCTCGGCCCCGGCAAGGTCCTCGTCGGCCATCAAGCCTGCCTCGGCCACGAGGGGCGGGCACACCACCTGGACGTGCCGCACATGCGACCAGACCGTCTTACGGGCCACCGCTCAACACGCACTGCACGACACTCGGCGGGCCGGCGGTAGGCGGAGACATGGCGAATGATGCTCTTGTGGCCGAGCTGCTCGATCTCATGGTTAATGACAGTGAAAACCTTGAGCGCACAATGGATCTGCTAACCGACGATGCCGTTTGGATCTTGGAGCCAGGTGGCATTGAGTACCACGGCGCGCGGGAGATACGGACATTTGTGCGCATTGCCATGGCTGGCCGGACCCATGACCAAAGCAACAGGATCGAGATCACCAATTGGTTCGCCGACGATGAAAACCTGTGCGTCGAGTACGGGCACGGTGCGGTGACGACGGGAAGCTACACCGCCGGCATCAGAGTCAAGATAAAAGCGGAGTCGAGTAGACGATATGGGGGCTAGCTGAGGCCGAAGGCCTCGTGCTGCAAAACGATTCGTGGGTTGCCGGCGTGGGTGAACACTCGCGCTGGTAGAGCCACATTTGCAGTTACGGAGGCCTCCGGTGATTGTTCAGGGTACGAGTGTCGGGTTGGATGTGCACGCGCTTTCGGTGGTGGCGCACGCCGTCGATGAGGAGACAGGCAAGGTCGCCCGGGCACGGTTGTGCCCGGATCACGGCGAGGTCCTGGGTTGGTTGCATCAGCTGCGCGCCCCGGTGCGGGTGACCTATGAGGCGGGTCCGACCGGGTTCGGGTTGGCGCGGGCGATCACCGAGGCCGGGATGGAATGCCTGGTTGCCGCACCCTCGAAGTTGCAGCGTCCGGCCGGGGATCGGGTCAAGACCGATGCCCGTGATGCCGCGCATCTGGCCAGGTTGCTACGCCTTGGTGAGATCACCGCGGTGCGGGTGCCCGAGCGGGAGATTGAGGCGGTGCGCGATCTGGTGCGGGCCCGTGAAGATGCCCGCGCCGATCTGATGCGGGTACGGCACCGGTTATCGAAACTGCTTCTGCGGCAGGGGATCGTGTACTCCGGTGGGACACCCTGGACGTGCGTGCACGAGGAGTGGTTACGTCGCCACCGCTTCGACGACATCCATCTCAAGGCGGCCTTTGATCACAGCTTCGATGCGGTGCTGGCGGCCACTGCGGCGCGGGATCGCCTCGATGAACAGATCATGGTGGTGGCCGCCTCGCCGCGGTTCGCCGACCCGGTCAACCGGCTGGGCTGTCTGCGCGGCATCTCTGCACTGACCGGTCTGGCGTTGACGGTCGAGATCGGTGACTGGTCCCGGTTCTCCGGGTCCTCGATCGGCGCTTACGTCGGCTTGGTGCCCTGTGAGTACTCCTCGGGCAACTCCCGCGTGCAGGGGTCGATCACCAAGGCCGGCAATACCCATGTGCGTCGGCTGCTGATCGAATCGGCCTGGCATCACCGCAAGTCCTACAGCACCTCTGGACCCACCCTGCGGGCCCGCTGGGCCAAGGTCGACCCGGCGCTTCGGGCTCGCGGGCACGCCGGCAACCGGCGCCTCAACAAGCGGTGGCGCAGCTTCACCGAACGCGGCAAGAACCCATTGGTCGCCAACGTCGCCATCGCCCGCGAACTCGCCGGCTGGTGCTGGTCTCTGGCGACCATGCAATAAGCCAGCCAGCACTCAAACTTGGCTGATCCAGGTGACCAGACGTCGGCGCGGTGAGCGAACAAACCTGCAAAGAACCTATGAGCCACAACGCGATTCGCACGGTAATCGTGAGTGACGCTCGTCTGTAGACAGCAGTACCGTTCGCATCCGAATCATCGTCATGCGGTACCCAACCCGCGCATTTCAGTCTGACACCACCGTCGTGAGCAACGACCGCCGACGCCATCACCGGGTCAGCCAAACGAAAGCCGCCCCGGCTCCCACCGGGGCGGCTTTCACCTACCCACTTGACAGATCCGCCTACATATCAGGTTCTCATCACCTACCACATCCGAGACGGAAAGTTTGATCGAGTCCATGAGTACATCAATGGGACATCCTGGTGGCTCAACCTGCTCTCGCCGGTCGGGTTAAGCCTCTTGAACCGACGAGTACGGCGCGAACTGGCGAGAACCTAATACGCTCACCTCCAGGCGTCCCAGCCAGCCGGCGACGTCTCAACTATGAAGCCGGCATCAAACCCGGAACGGTTCATGACGGTGCTTGCCGCGATTGAGGTCGCCACGGTTAGCGTTGTTGCTCTAATCCGAAGTTCCCCCCGGTTAGGTGGGGTCTGAATCCCTGATGTGCTTTGTGGGCAGGTGTTCTGCGTTCATATGTGGCGTACATGCGTAGTCATGTAGCGTGTGGATTGTCTCGGCGTGTCTTCTTTCCATTCAGTTATCCCCACGCTTGCACCGTGGTAGAAAGTAATCATGTACGTGACGCGGGTGCCGAACCGTGGGTCACCGCCGGCGGTG